>JAILRB010000052.1 GCA_024698585.1 Eubacterium sp. | reverse complement strand
ATGGTAATTTTAGCTGACGTGCTGTATAATTATCATTGATATTTTTATTTAGTAGCATAATTAATTATATCAAAAAACGGCTATGAGCGCGAGCTCATAGCCGTTTTTCTGTTAGGGGACTTTTTTTACAGCCCCTTTTTTCTTATTTATCTGCTTTGAAAATTATTTCATTCGGATATAGCAACCCAAGACGTCTGGCCATTTCTTCCACATACTCATCCGTTTTCACATAAGCCTCTTTATCCTTCAACTCCTGGGATAACTCCAGTTCTGCCTGATACTGCTCCTGTAATTTATGCTCCTGTTCTCTCAATTCCATCAGCGTGTTATATTTTTGAATCATCTGGATTCCTAACACAACACAAAACAGAAAAGCCACAATACTGACGGATAAAATCATACGACGATTTTTGATTCGTTTTCTTCGAATCATATCCAATCGCTTCGTTGAAGTTCTTCTCTCTGTTCCTGCCGGAACAGCCCGTGCACTGCTACGCTGTGAAGCTCTATGTTCCACACTTCTTCTGTTTCTATTTTGTGAAGCAGGTCTTTGCAAGTCTCTGTGACTTCTCGTACTCGCCGTCCTTCTGCTTCTTCCTCTGTTATCAGACGTCATTCTATTCACCTTTTACTAATTTCAACAATCTATTTTTCACTTTCCTACTTAACAGTTTAAAGCCATTCAGGTATTTTTTCAATGGTTTTAAGAGAATCAACAGAATTCTTCTGACGGTTTTCGAAACCCACAAAACCAAACGTTTCCCCAAAAACCATTCATACAGCAACATGGTGCATGCCATCATTCCCACTCCATAATAACGCGGAGTCCCGTGATTATACTTTAGAAAAACATGAAAAAAATAAATGGAAGCCACCGTCCAAAAAATCAGGTCTTCTAAAAAACTTCGAATCAATGATGCCGGTTTCACCCGTCTGAAGACACGAATCAAATCATAGGAAATTCCCAGAATTATGCCGGCATACGCACTAACCAGCAATAACTGGATTTCCTGACCAATCTGCGCCGTCATCAACGAAAGGCTTTCTTAAGCAGTGATTTTCCTTTTTTCCGATAATCCTTTGTGTCAAAGTATTGAAAACTGTTGATGCGACCGCACACCCGAAATTCTCCCGAATCCAGACTTACCTTTTTCACCTTCAGATCCTCTCCCTTGATTTCCAACATTCCCATATTGGTTTCCAGCAGGATATGCTTTAAGTCAAAGGATTCCACGTCACATACCCCGGAAATGTCCGCACACTTTCGTTGATCGATTTTAATTTTATGTAGACCACTTTCCTTGTTTTCCATCAGTTTCCTCAACGGATTCTTTCTTCTATTCTATGTGAACGCTTCAGATTCTATAACATTTATTCACTTAAATCTTCATACATTTCCGCTGCCGCTTCCTTTTTCACGGTTTCATTCAGGTTTAATACTTTAACCTTCACCGTCCGCTGTCCAAACTGTATTTCGATAATGTCATTTACTTTCACATCATAAGATGCCTTAACCACATTTCCATTGACCAATACTCTGCCCGCATCACAAGCTTCATTGGCAACGGTTCTTCTCTTAATGATTCGGGACACCTTTAAATATTTATCAATTCTCATAAATGCTCCTTCTCCTCGTCTCTACCAAAGAAAAAGAACTGTCACAAAAGTAACAGTTCTTTCAGTTTCATAATTTATCCACTTTAAATTAGTTTAAAGCTTTCTTTAATGCTGCACCAGCTTTGAACTTAGGTACGTTTGCTGCTGCAATAGTGATTTTTTCCTTTGTTGCAGGATTAACACCCTGACGTTCTGGTCTTGCAACTGATTCGAATGTTCCAAATCCTACTAAAGAAATCTTTTCACCCTTCTTTAACTGTTCTTCAACAACTGTTGCGAATGCCTTTACTGCCTTATCAGCATCAGCCTTTGTAATTCCAGCTTCTTCTGCGATAGCTGCTACGAATTCTGTCTTGTTCATTATAATATCCTCCTTGAAAATTTCACGATACCTGTTTCCTCGCGTATCTATATAAGTTTATACTCCATTTGCCAGTTTTTGTCAAGGAAAAATGGCTATTTTAAAGGGATTCAGCCCTCTTCATTCATCCTATGAAAATGTGTTTTTTCCTGTTTCAGGCTTCCATTTGTCTTCCTAAAAATGTCGCAGCCACACCGGCTAGTTTTTGCTCCGTAATGGTCACTTCCTGGCCGTCTTCTTTCGCAATGATTACCACGCTTCCAATGATATCCCCTTCACAAATAATTGGATAAATCACTTGTCCTCCCTTCGGGGCATCTTCCCCTTCTGCCACAGCAATACTTTTTGAAACACCTCCTGCGGTTGTTAACACATCTCTTTCACTCATCAGTTGCTCCAATTCCTGACTGATATCCTTTCCTAACAGATTTTTTTTGGCACCACCCGCCACGGCAATAATCTGATCCCTGTCACTAATGACAATTTTGTATCCGGAAACCTGGGCAAGGCTTTCTGCATACTGTTTTGCAAAGCTGTCAATCTCCCCAATCGGAGAATATTTTTTTAGAATGATTTCTCCCTGATGATTCGTATATATTTCCATGGGATCACCTTCCCGCACTCTCAAAGTCCTGCGAATTTCCTTCGGAACAACGATTCTTCCCAAATCATCAATCCTCCGCACAATCCCCGTTGCTTTCATAAAAAATCCTCCCATACTAAATTGATATAGCTTTAGTATGTGGAGGAATTGTAAAAATATTCATTCTCTAATTTTCTTGCGCCGTTTCCACAGACTTGCAATCTGCTATCAATAATCCGGCCTGAATCATAAACATTGTGGATGCCAACGCATTCATCGGAAACAGGAGCGGTTCAAATACTCCGTAAACCATCAATCCAGCTAACGTGACCGGAAGCACAAACATTTCCTTCTTTCTCTGATTTCGGAAGCAATCAACGACTCTTTTTCCCAATGCGCCTAAGAATCCCAAAATCAGAATCAGTCCCGGAAGTCCCACAAACATGAGCTGTTGGAAAAACAAATTGTGCATATGATTTACCGGACTATCTATCTTTTCATTCACCAAATCCATCATGGTTTCTTCCGGTTGTCCCAGGAAGAGAATCTTAGGATTTTCTTTCAATGTTTTCAATGCGGCTTTCCAGACCCCGCTTCTATGATTCAAAGTTGCGGAATCCTTTAACGTGTCTCTGCTGTCTGAAATCCTGGTCAGTTGCGCGGAGGCATTTTGCCCTTGCGGAAGATTCGGTTCTTCTCCTGCCGGAGTTTCAACATTGCTTTGAACTTCTGTAGATAACCGCAGCACTCCTTCATTGCATAAATGAAATCCTGCGTATACGGCAACGACACAGGCACCGGTTAATACGAGACACACCACTGCCTTAATTAAAGTTGATTCTATCCGAATTCGTCCACCTACAAGCAACATTGCCACCAAAGAAACAACAACGGCATAGGTCAGATAATTAGACCGACTGTGTTGCAATGCCACTGCAATAAAGCTAAGTGGCAGGAATATTGCAGTAATGATTTTCCAGAACAGTTTTTTTGTCATCACACTTTGATAGAAGCTCAACCCTAAGGTACACACAAAGAATGTCGCCGAAATATTTCGATGCATTCGGAAAAAGGAAATATACACCAATGGGGGGGTAGTGTACTCAGCCCCTAAGAAGATGTTGTGTTGTCCTACCAAAGGTTTTCCCCCAATCGCTGTAGGAATTGCAATCACCGCCCAGACACTCAACATACCAACCAAAATGATCGTCAAGATGCTCACAAATAACCTTCTTTGTTTTTGGGTAAAATAAATACTGCTCCCTAAAAAAGCACAAAGCATCAGTCCCCAGCAACTGCTGACTGCCATCCAGTTTCCATTCCTGACCTGGTGTAAAATTAAATCTCCCAATGCTACACGGGAAATCACAATCCAGCAAAAATACCCCAGCAATAGTTTCATCTCAAGACATTTCTTACTGACAAGAATCCCTACCACTGTCAGAATGCAACAGTAAAACGCAATCTGTCGAAGCGTTTTTGTTCCCGTCATCCACCAGTCCAATCCATAATTCATGTAATTACATAAATAAAATACAACGAAAAATATGGTGGCATACATTGCAGAAACCGGATACACATATTTCATATATAATTCTTTTAAATGTATCAACTGTTTTTTGTTCAACGAACTTTCCCTCTTACTTCTTGCGATTGATTATTTGCTCATCGTTAATCATTCCTCCAAAAATGGTTTGGAAGAAAATCCGAATGTCCAGCCAAGGAGTCCAGTTTTTAATGTACCATAGGTCATAGACAACTCGCTCCTCAATACTGGTATCTCCACGGAACCCATGAATCTGAGCCCATCCTGTAATTCCCGGGCGAACCTGATGTCGATGCATGTATCCGGGAACGGTCTTCCGGAAATGATCCACATAAAACGGAATTTCCGGTCGCGGACCAATCAAGCTCATGGATCCGGAAAGAACATTAAATAACTGTGGTAATTCATCCAGACTGCATTTACGAATAAATTTTCCCCAGGTCGTCCTCCGGGAATCTTCTTTTCCTGACCACTGGGAGTCTTCTTCTTCATTTGGCACCATGCTTCGAAATTTCAGCATGGAAAAGGTTCTTCTGTGATATCCCACACGTTCCTGACGGAAGAGAACGTTTCCCGGACCGGACAGTTTAATTCCAATGGCAATAATAAGCATTAACGGGCTTAGTACAATGATTCCAAAGAAACTGAATACAATATCCCAAAAACGCTTCAGTGCCAGCCATCCCATATTGTCCAGACGTCCATTAGTCGGAGCCAGCAACTGGCTGCTTCCCATTCTTTTAATTTCCATATTTTCAAAATCGCTCAGCATGGTAGCTAACATAATGCTATAGCGAATCCCATTTCGTTCACATTGGAGAATCACATCATGCACCAGAGAAGCTTCTTTTGATTCCAATGCAATCACCACTTCATCCACTTCCGTGTGATAAAGGAACTCTTCCAATCCATCGTATCCGCAAATTAACGGTTCCGAAAGTTTTTCGTTCTTCTCCCCAATGAAACCATAAATCTGATATCCCAAACCTTTCTTCTGCTTCACCTGTTTCGCATATTTTATGGCAATTGGTCCGGTTCCCACGACTGCACAGTGTCTGATATTCCATCCTTTGGAACGAATGATAATTACTAACATTCGCATGAAAATATACTTTAAATTCAACAATACGGTGATTCCTATGAACAGCGCCGTTAATTGTCCATTCATTTCCCCGGATAACGTCCTGTTAAACAAAAGGCTTAATACCAGCATGGAAAACAATCCGGCCAAAATAATTCGGATTGCCTTCTGACGAAGTCGAAAGAAACGATCCGTATTATACAGTCCCTGAAATGCCAGGGCAAACCAGAAGCATACTGTGAAAATCCCGACTTTTTCCCACTGAAAATCCTGTAAGATGAGAAGCCCCACGCCTAAAATGATACAGATATCTAATACAATATTTATCAGGTTTATTATATATTGATTTCTCTTAATCATTTGCTCTCCTTCATATTAAAGACGGCGAAATAGAATTAACAATTTAAAAAAGATAGATTCCACTCCTGAAAGCTGGAATTCCTTTCTATTTCGCAACGCTTTTCGATAACTTTTTTCTTCCCGATAATGGGCAAAAATTGCTGTGATTTCTTTGGCTTTTGACGTCATTTGCGCTCCATATACAGTTTCTAACCGAAGCGCATTCTTCTCCCGACTGTTTTTCATCGGTCCACTCCAAAAAGATTTCAGTTTTCCAAGCCATCGTTTTCTCTGGTTTCTGATGTCACCGATTTCATTCTCCTGATGCTGCCGATAACTAAGATGTGTCGTGGCATCATAGATTACTTTACCAAAGCAGGCAGTCACCTGATAGGTAAACCAGTCGTGCAATTCCATTCCATGCACTTGTGCATCGTATTGGCACAACAGTTCCTTTGCGGCACGATTCATGACATAAGTACATCCCGGTGCAACATTTCGAACCAATGCGTGTGGATAATCCATCGGTGTGGGAACCACCATGGTTTCCGACATAACTTCCAGATTCTCATCCACGACCCGCACGTCACTACAATAAAGAATCGGCCGTTCCTTTGCTTCTTTTTCAAGCATTTTCACTGCCGCTTCCAATTTATCACGATCCCACACATCATCCTGATCACAAAACGCATAATAATCTGCATCACCACAATGTTGCAACAGATGCCAAAAACTTTTCGTCGCTCCCAGATTTTTCCCTTCATACCAGGAAAGACTTCCCTGTTTACTGTATTCTTCCAGGATTTCTTTCGTTCCATCACTGGAATCATCATCTCTTACTAAAATTTCCAGATTATCCACCGTTTGTGCCTTCAGGCTTTCCAATAATTCCCGTAAATATTTTTCACCATTATACGTGGATAATAACACCAGTATCTTCATATCTTTCCCTTATCACGCTTTCTTACGATACGCTCTTTTTCCCATTTTATTTGCCATAAGTCGAACAAACACGTGGCAGCAAAAAGAAAACAGATTTATTAATTTCATTTTTTTTAGGAGGTTCCCTGTTACAAAGCGAACCATACGAACTCCTTCCTGACTGGAATTCGCACCATATAATCTTTCTTTATATTGTTCCATGGTATAACCAATTTTATAATTTCTTCGATAATCTTCTCTTAAAGAAAATTTGTGAGAGTGATATACCTGTGCGTCCGGTACATACGCTAAAGCAAATCCCTGATGAAGAAATTTCGCTGCAATGAGCATATCTTCATTGGTTAAAATCTGCTCATCAAATCCTCCCACCTGTTCCCATGCGGTTCTCCGATACGCAGCAAATGCGTTGGAAAAGAAATAGGATTTCACACCATAGGTTTCAATGTCTTCTTCTCTCCAGATTCGTTTTTTCTCTGGATAATTAAACGCTCTGGTCATTTTTTCATATTCCGGTGATTCCTTATAAGGAATCTGTCTTCCGTAAACTGCCGCAATATCCTCCGAAGAAAATCCACGAAGCAGTCTCTCGACGGCACCATTATCGACCGGCAGTGCGTCCTGGGTCATAAAAATCACAATGTCACCGGTGCATTTTCGAAAAGCCATATTCCTTGTCGCCCCATGATTAAAGGACTCCTTTGCAATCGAAATTACCTGCACCTGTCCTTCAAACTTCTTTGCCACTGCAACGGTTTCATCCGTGGATTGGGAATCGACCAGCAAAATCTCCACTGAAATCCCTTGATTCAGCAGACAATTCAGAAGTTTTTTCAGGTATTTTTCCCCATTGTACGTCGGAATAATCAACGACACTTTCACAATGATTCCTCCCCACTCAGAAAACGCTCATATCGGTCACATACTTCCTTCGTTTCTCCAAAGTCAATCTGATGACCATGATCAATCCATAAACATTTATTACACAATTCCCTGATTTGTTCCAGCGAATGAGAAACCAAAATGGTAGTGGCTCCGCTTCCGATGATTTCCCTCATTTTTTCTGCACTCTTTACCGCAAAAGAACCGTCTCCCACGGAAAGTACTTCATCTAAAATCAAAATATCCGGTTGAACCAGACTGGCAATGGAAAACGCCAGACGGCTCTGCATTCCTGTGGAAAGTTGCTTAAATGAATGTTCCTCGAATCCCTTCAATTCCGCAAACTCAATAATCTCTTCATAACGTTCATCCATGAACTTACGGGTATATCCCAGCATTGCTCCACGAAGATATGCATTTTCCTTTACCGTCAAATCTTCATCAAACCCACTGGCAAGCTCTAACAGTGCGGATACATTTCCCTTGGCTTCCACCACACCTTCACTCGGTGTCATAATTCCTGCGATTGCCTTCAATAACGTGGACTTTCCGGCACCATTGGTTCCAATGATTCCTAACATATCACCTTTTTCCAGAGAAAAATTGATATCCTTATCAGCCCAGAATTCTTCCACATGATAATTACCGGTCAATTTTCGCACCACAAATTCTTTCAAACCGATGGCTCGAAAATCTCCCACTTTATAACGAATGGATACATTTTTCACATTTAGTACAGTCATTGTTTCTCCTCCAAAAATTCCAATCCCCTAGACGTAATATAAAAATTCCGTGTCATATTTTTTATAAATGAATGCTCCGATTCCTAAAACAACTACTACGTCAAAAGCCATTAACAAATGAAATTCCGGCGACGGAATTCCTTCATCAATTACGACCTTTCGGAAGTATCGAATGAACAAATAAATCGGATTCAGCAAAAACAGATTACGAATCTGATATGAGAAACTTTCAATGGAATAAAACATTGCAGACATATACATCAACAACTGTGTCAGTACTGACCACAAATAACGCATATCCCTAAAAAATACGTAAAACGCTGACAAAATCAGCCCTAATCCCAGATTGAAAAACAAAAGCATCACAATCGGATACAATAATAAGAAGAAACGGAATGAGAAGGTAATTCCGTCAAAAAGACAAAAGATAAAGAACACTACCAACGTCATGGCAAAGTTTACCAGTGTCTGTGTGTTTTTTGAAATAATAAATAAATTCTTTGGCACATTAACCTTCGTGAAAATATGCGCATTTCCCACTAAAGAAAGCATCCCTTCAGAGGTTGCCTCGCTAAAAAAGGTATATACAATGGTTCCACAGAACAAATATGTGGTGTAATGCGGGATATCATTAAAGAAATGCGTAAATACAATCCGCATGATTACCAGTGATAATAAAGGATTTAATACACTCCAGGCCATTCCCAGCAGTGCCCCTTTATATTTTTTCTTAAAATCTCTTTTAATTAATTCTTCCAATAAAAACTGATGTTTTTTTAATGTCTCAAACATGGGAGTAATCTCCTAACCCTCTTTTTAGTTTTTCTCTCACGCAAAACAAAGGAGTTTTTCCAAACTCCCTTGCTTCATCTACATCCTATCTTTTTTAAAACTCTGCACCCATAGTCGCTGCTACAACCGCTTTAATGGTATGCATTCTGTTTTCAGCTTCGTCAAAAACAACGGACTTCTTCGATTCAAATACCTCATCAGTCACTTCCATACAATCCAAGCCAAACTTTTCGTATATTTCTTTTCCAATCTTTGTTTTTAAATCATGGAACGCCGGCAAGCAATGCATGAATACAACATTTTCAGCTGCATTATCCATCAATTCCATTGTTACACGATATGGCATCAGATCATTAATTCTTTCTGCCCATACGGAATCCGGTTCTCCCATGGATACCCAGACATCGGTATAAATCGCATTGGCTCCTCTGGTTGCAGTCATTGGATTCTCATCAAATTCAATCGTTGCACCGGTTTCTTTCGCGATTGCCTTACATTCATCAACCAATTCCTGGTTCGGCCAATATTTCTTTGGTGCACATGCCACAAAATGCATTCCCATTTTCGCGCATCCAACCATCAAGGAATTTCCCATATTGTAACGGGCATCCCCCATATATACGAATTTTAATCCTTTCAAATATCCAAACTTTTCACGAAGAGTGAGGAAATCTGCGAGAATCTGTGTCGGATGGAATTCATTGGTCAAACCATTCCATACAGGAACTCCTGCATATTTTGCTAATTCTTCCACCAGATCCTGTCCATATCCTCTGTATTCGATTCCATCAAACATTCTGCCTAATACTCTGGCTGTATCTGCAATACTTTCCTTCTTTCCAATCTGTGAACCTTCCGGATCCAGATAAGTCACACCCATTCCCAAATCACGGGCAGCTACTTCGAAAGAACATCTGGTTCGTGTACTGGTTTTTTCAAAAATAAGTGCAATGTTTTTTCCGCGTAATACATCAACCAGTTCTCCTGCTTTTTTCTTTGCCTTCAGTTCTGCAGCCAAATCCAGCATCCCTTCAATTTCTTCCGGTGTAAAATCTAATAATTTCAAAAAGTGTCTTCCTTTTAAATTCATCTTTCTACCTGCTTTCTTTTCTATTTTCAAACTTCTTTTGTAAAGAAACAACATATTCTTCTATCTTAATGCTTTTTCCGTTTTTATTCAACCTTGGAAGAGGACTAAATCTTGTTGATTTACGGTTGGAAAGATTTTTCAGCACCTCTTCTCTTCGAGCTAACAATTCATGTTGACTCCGTTCTATACTTTCAACCCATTCATGCTGCTTCTGAGTAATGTTTTCCCGGAACGCATGTTGTTTCTGAGCGACATTTTCCTTGAACTCACGCTGCCGTTCCATAAGTTCCTGCTGTTTTTCCTGCAATTCCTGTTCTTTCTGCTTGAGGTTTTCCGCTCCTTTATCTGCAGCATTAATCGCAGAATTGCCCATAACATCTTTCAACTGATCCCCAATATCGTGGAGCCCTTCTGCAATTGCATCCAATTGTCCAAGACTTTGGCGAATACCAATAAGCTTCTTCAATGTTACAACCATATCCACTGTGAAGATAATCAGGAATACAACAAGCAAAATCTCTCTTATGACTATATTCAAGTGTCTTTCCAAATAATAAACAATCGGATGAAGTAAATTTACCGCACCTACCACTCCGAGTCCCCAGATAATACTGAATCTCAGACAAATATATCCGTTGATATTAAACTTTCTCTCGGAATAATCCCACCATCTCATATGAAACAGCTTGTCCAGAACCCATCCTCCCAGCAGTTCCACGGAAGAACAGATAAACATTCCTCCTAAAAACAGCAGAAAAAGATTTTCCCGAATCGGTGACAAAGCCATTAAAACGCCTAACATTCCCACCCCATAGATAGGGCAAATCGGTCCATGCAAGAATCCTCTATTTTGAACAGCTCTACTGGTAATAGCAACATAAACTACCTCCAGGCACCATCCCAAAAAACCGTAAATAAAAAACAGAATCCCTATATCTAATCCTGAAAAAATCATACGACCCTCCATGTTTTCAAAAAAATTGTTTTGTAGTTGTACTATGTAAAATTTATGTTATAATTAAATAAATTAAGTTTTTAGCAAACATAATTTATTTTCTTAAGCAATACTCGACTGAAAAATTAGAAAAGAAAGGAGTACTACTATGAGGCATGAATTAGATCATATCGATGAACAAATTATCAAATTGTTGCATGAAAATGCACGAATCCCCCTTAAAGCAATTGCAAATCAGGTTTATCTTTCTTCTCCAGCCGTTTCTGCCAGAATTGAACGCTTGGAAAAGAATGGTATCATTACCGGATACAGCGCAAAATTAAATGCCGCCGAATTAGGTTATCATATTAAGGCATTTATTAATCTTGAAGTTCATCCAGGACAGAAGAAAGACTTTTACCCTTACATTAAAAGCTGTAACAACGTCGTGGAATGTAACTGTGTTACCGGTGATTATGCAATGCTCATCGAAGTCATGTTTAAAAGCACTGAGGAATTAGACCATTTTATTGGAGAATTACAGACCTTCGGAAGTACGAAAACCCAGATTGTTTTCTCCACTTCTGTGGAACATCGCGGAATCCCTCTTACAAAATAGTTTTGAAAAATCGAGTAGGTTAAACCTACTCGATTTTTTTATGAATCACTACTGTTCTTTTCGCTTTCCTTCTCCTGAAGTAAAGCCTTCTTTTCCTCATCTGTAGTAGTTAACGCTATTTTCTTTGATACCTTTTTCTCAGCTACACTAAATTCATCTTCGGATACTTCCCCATATTCTCCATAAACATAATCGCCATAGCCATAGCCATATCCATATCCGTATCCATATCCATACCCATAACGATTACCATATCCATAACGCTTCCCATATCCGTGTTTCTTGCCATAACCGTACTTCTTACCATAGCCATAGCCCTTGCCATATCCATAACGTTTTTCATAACCATATCCGTATAAGGAATTTAGTCGTCCAACGCTTTCATTCAGTACACAGCCAATAATCGGAGTTCTCGTGTAAGAAAATTCCTGAATTGTATCCATGATTTTATGCACACGCACGCCATCTTCTTTTACCACATAAACAACACCATCCGAATACTTCGCCAAAACAGCTGCATCAGATGTTTCACCACAATGAGGGGCATCAATAATCACATAGTCCACCACCTCTTTCGCCTCACGAATAAATCTTTCCATCTGATCCGAGTTCAAGCTCTGAACCGGATTCGTCGACTTCACATTCGGTGCGCATAGCAGCACTCGGCTTCCCGGAATATTAACAATGGCTTCGCTGTTTTTCACACGTTTTTCCAAAAACTGATCCATGGAAAAATCTGCAGCTTCCACTCCCGTCATTTTTCGAAGGGATAAATTTCTCAAGTTTCCATCAAACAGCATTACCTTATACTGAGCCTTAGAAAGAGAATATGCCAGGTTCATTGCCACAGTACTCTTTCCTTCTTCTTCTTTTGTACTCGTAACAAGGATTACTTTACAATTCTGCTTTTTCAAATATCTTTCACATCTGGAAGAAATGGTTCGCATTGCTTCCAGATAACGGAATCCAACATTTTTATCAATCACGGAACAGTACTTATCCTGTCCTCTTCTTCGATTCATCAAAATCAACGGTAGTGCGCCATAACAAGGAACACTCAGATATTTTTCAACATCCTCCGTGCATTTGATTGTTCGAACAAAGAATGCGTATAATCCACATGGCACAACAGCAATCGCCAGACCATATAACATAAACTTCAAAATATCCTTCCACGGATTAAACGGATTATTCGGGGTTTTTGCCACAATCGGTTCTTCTAAAATATCAATCTTCGTGTCACCTAATACAAACTCTGCCACACTTCCATAGTTATTAACGACAGATTGAATTACATCGTAATTTAACTGGGCATTTTCTCCCGTAACAACGATACTTAAGATATTCGTCCCCTCTACTGAAGATATTTCAATCTTACTCGGCATATATGTCAAACCAATATCTTTTTCAATGATTTCATAAAAGACTTCGTTGTTAATGACGTAGTCAAAGTTTACACTCAATTCTTCTGCCAACTGACTGTTATTTGTATAAGAACGGTCTTCCTCTCCATTATACGTTGCCGCAGTAATGGAAAAAGTCGCTTTTGACTCGTAAACCGGCACATAATTCTTCTTGTAGCGGAAAAATCCTAAAATTCCCATTGCAATCATTAGCAATGCAACTGCCCACCAGAACATACGAAGAACCTTTAAAAATGCGACAATAATATCCGTTACATTTCTTTCTTCCTGTTTTTCCAAAGCAGTGGTGTAATTTGAATTATTCGTTGTCATAGATTTCCACCGCCTTTCCTTCTGATGCTGTATATAAACGTGGACGCGTTTTAAAATTGATTCCTAAATCCATATAATCGTTCAAAACACATCCAAGCATTTTCGCATTGGAATCCTTCATTACGTTAATACACTTTAGAACGTCATTCTGATAAGAAAAATCCTGTCTGACTACCAGAAGACAATAATCCACACGATCCAATAGCGCTTCCGCATCAGATACCAATGCCATCGGCGGAGTATCAATGATTACGTAATCTGCCATTCGACTACATTTACGAATCAAGTCTCTCATGGCTCCGGATTTCATGTATTCATTCGTGTTCGAATATCCCTTGGAAGATAAAATCAAATCCAAATTCGTCTTCTCATCGTGACGAAGAACCTCATCCAATCCACATTTTCCCTGAATCATTTTTACTGCATCAACCACATCATCCTTTGGAACATTCATCATTTTATAAATCGCCGGTTTTCTGAAATCGGCATCAATGACAACCACTCGCTTCCCTTCCTTTGCAAAGGAGAGTGCCACATTAACTGCGACTGTGGATTTTCCTTCATTTTCACAAACACTGGAAATCAAATAAACATTTCTACTCTGATGCCTTTCATGTTCATATTCCAACTTCACTCTGATATTATCAATACACTCAATAAAACGATTGGAAATAATCGGGCTGGTAATCAGCAATGCCTTTACCATCTGACTTAATTTCGCTTTTAAGGTTCTATTCTTATTTTCGTGATAGATAATTCCCAAAAGATTGGTATCCATCTCATTTTCAATGATGTTTTCCTTCTTAACTGTTTTTCTCAAGAAACTGATGGCAAGAATCAAAAGCATTACAATCACGCCAACCATTGCCCCTGCCTTCAATGACTCATTTCGCGGAGCCAACGTATTTTCAGGCTCTTGAGCCACAACCGGTGAGCGCAACTCGTCAAATACAGCATCAGAACTCAAATACGGTGATAATTTATCATAATTTTTCATTACCGCACCAATCGTTCGAAATGCCAGAACCGGATCTTGTGCCTTTGCTGTAATTTTCATTAAGTTTGTTCCCTCAATGAGCGATACTTTAACTTTTCCATTCAGATTTGATACGTGTAAATCCGAATGCATTTTTGATTCCATGATATCCGCTTTAACCAAATTCTGAAAAACAGTAATAACACTTTCTGCAAATCTTCTGTTTGTGTAAACATAACCGGTGCTCTGCTTTGGCGTCACGACATAAATGGCTGTGCTGGAATACTCCGGCACATAGTTTTTTTTCAAGTAGGTGTATCTTCCCATAATCGCAATACACACTACAATAAAAACAAGCCATAATCGATGTACCAAATCCAAGAGAAGTGAGTATATATTTAAATTTTCCAAACTAAAAATCTTGTTATCAGACATTCTATTCCTCCACGATTACAGTAAGATACGTCGTGTTCTCATTACTCTCTCCACCATTCACGGTGAATTCCACTGTATAAAATCCCGCCTTTTTCATATTCACATTCGTATTCGTTACCTCCACTGCAGAAGTTCCCAAATTCTTTCCTTCCGGGCTCTTAACAGACGCAATATATTCCTTTGCATTAAAAATATCTCCAACTTTTAAGTATACAACATTTTTTTTTAACGAAATTACCGGGCTAAGATTGTTCCTCTGTTTAATCACCACAATGGATTTAAACTTTGCAGTATCCCCAAGGCTATTTGTCACCTGCGCGGTAACAGTATATTTTCCTGCCACACTAGTCGCGGTGGTATTGGAAAGAATTTTAATTTTTCCTGATACATCTCCATCAACACCATCCTTGGCACCAAGGACATCCACCACCGTTGTATCCGAACCCACATCAAAACACAATGGTTCTGACAAAACAAATCGCGGTGGCTGATAGTCCACATATTTAATTTTTCGTGATACTTTCGAAACATGATGTTCCGAATCTTCTACCGCATATGTGATATTGCAGATATGTTCTTTTTTATCGACAAATTTTGAAATGGATTCCACAATAATCTTATTAGATAAATCTCCATCTTCTCGATCTGTAGCAACAATCCCCTTAATTAGTGCTTTCTCATCATCCTTCACAGAACATTCCAGTAGTTCCTGCTCCACACTAAAAGCCGGTCCATTATAATTAATATTTGTCCGATATAAATAATATCTCCATAAAAACACACCGGAAATGATTAAGAATATCACAATGATAATCATTCTGCTGTGCGTTATGATAAATCTCATGGGTAACTCTCCTTGTTTTCAACACTTCTTTAAATCTCTTTTAATTTCGGCCAGTTCTGATCCTTTTCACTCAAAATTATTTCCATATCTTCCGGAATCGGCCATTCTACTCCAATATCCGGATCATTCCACATGATTCCGGCTTCATCTCCAGGATGATAGAAATCTGTTACCTTGTAACAAAACTCTGCTTCTTCCGACAAAACCAGAAATCCATGAGCGAATCCTTCCGGAATATAGAACTGCTTCATATTTTCTGCTGAAAGTTCCACGCCAAACCATTGACCATATGTCTTAGAACCTTCTCTTAAATCCACTGCCACATCATACACACAGCCGCGAATCACTCTTACCAATTTTCCCTGTGGAAAATTCAGCTGTCTATGAAGTCCACGAAGAACACCTCTCTTGCTCATAGACTGATTATCCTGAACAAAGACCATGTTAAGCCCTGCTCCTTCCATATCCTTTTGATTATAGGTTTCCACAAAATAACCTCTCTCATCCGGAAAAACTTTCGGCTCAATCACTGCCAATCCTTCTATCTCACATTTTGTAACCTTAATCTGTCCCATTTCTGCTATCTCCTACCCTTATGCACGTTCCTTATCCACATACATTTTTTCAAAATAATTCTGATATTCTCCGCTGATGATATTCTCCCACCAGCTCTTATGATCTAAATACCACTGAATGGTTTCTTTAATTCCGTCTTCAAACTTCGTTTCCGGAAGCCATCCCAGTTCTGTGTGAATCTTTGTCGGATCAATGGCATATCTCATGTCATGTCCCGGGCGATCCGTTACATAAGTAATCAGGCTTTCTGGTTTTCCCAACTGCTGCAAAATTGTCTTTACAACCTCCAAATTCGTCTTTTCATTATGTCCGCCAATATTATAAACTTCGCCTACGCGACCTTTTCTCATAACTAAGTCAATTGCAACACAGTGATCCTTGACATACAGCCAATCACGTACATTTTCACCTTTTCCGTAAACCGGCAGGGTTTCATCAGCCAACGCTCTGGAAATCATTAACGGAATCAATTTTTCCGGAAAATGATACGGGCCATAGTTGTTGCTGCATCGGGTAATGGTGACCGGCAAACCATAGGTTCTGTAATATGCTAATACTAACAGGTCTGCCCCCGCCTTACTGGACGAATATGGACTTGACGTATGGATTGGGGTATCCTCTGTAAAGAATAACTCCGGCTGATCCAATGGTAAGTCTCCATATACTTCATCGGTAGAAACCTGATGATATCTTGTAATTCCATATTTTCTGCAGGCATCCATCAACACCTGTGTCCCAATAATGTTCGTCTGCAAGAAGATTCCAGGATCCTCAATGGAACGATCCACATGACTTTCTGCGGCAAAATTCACCACGATGTCCGGCTTTTCTTCCTCGAACAGCTTTTCAACCAATTCTTTATCTGCAATATCCCCTTTTACAAAGCGGAACTGAGGATTTTTCATTGCCTCATCCAGCGTTGCAAGGTTTCCTGCATACGTCAATTTATCTAAACAAATAATCCGGTCTTCCGGGTGTTTCTCCAGTTCATAATATACAAAGTTACTTCCAATAAATCCGGCTCCACCGGTCACAATAATATTCATGTTTTCCTCCTAGCAAATAATCTTCCACCATAAGACTATAATCTTTTATATTGTATCATAAAACCAGCGAATTAAAAAGGTAACAACCTAGAATTTTGGTTGTTACCTTTCGCTCTATCATTCCATAATTTGTTGTAAATATCTTTCCAAAGCATTCTGCCATGTTGGAAGTGGTTCAAAGCCGTTTTTTACAAGTTTGCTCTTATCCATTCGGCTGTTAGCCGGGCGCTTTGCTTTCGCAGGATACATCTCGCTCCCCACCGGTGATACCTTGACCTTTCCATAAATTTCATCATAGGCAGAAGCCTGTTTCATGATTTCCACGGTAAAATCATACCAGCTGATAAATCCACCTTCGTTGGTGGCATGATAAATTCCATATTTTTCTTTTTCAGCCATATCTACCAACAATCTTGCTAAATCGTAAGTATATGTCGGCGTTCCAATCTGATCTGAAACCACAGTTAACGCATCGTGGGTTTTTCCTAAATTCAGCATTGTCTTCACAAAATTCTTGCCATTGTAACCAAAGACCCAGGCAATTCGCACAATATAGTATTCTTCCAAATACTTCTGCACAGCCACCTCTCCCCGGTATTTCGATTCTCCATATACATTAAGCGGCGCCCTCTCATCATCCGGCTTCCATGGAGTATCTCCCTGACCATCAAACACATAATCCGTGCTGATATAAATCATCTTTGCATCCAATTCTTTACAAACTTTTGCAATATTCTCCGTCCCCTGGGCATTTACCTGCATAACCTTTGGGATATTTTCTTCATCTTCCGCCGCATCCACTGCCGTCCAGGCTGCACAATGAACTACCACTTCCGGTTTTTCCTGATGTAATACAGTACTAACGGATTGTTCATCCGTAATATCCATTTCTTCAATATCCACGCCAACCGCCTGATGTCCACGCTTCTTCAACTCATTGACAACATCAAATCCCAGCTGTCCCTTTACTCCTGTTACTAATACCTTCATTTTCTCTCCACTCTATCGCAACGGGTCAATAAATTTTCCGTCAACTACGTCTTTCAAATATTGACCGTACTCATTTTTCTTCATCAATTCATAAGCTTCCAAAACTTCTTCCTTGCTAATCCATCCATTCAGATAAGCAATTTCTTCCGGACATGCAATTTTTCTATGCTGATGATCTTCAATATTCTTCACAAAATTTGTAGCTTCCACCAGACTGGCATGGGTTCCCGTATCAAGCCATGTAAAGCCCTGTCCCAGAACTTCAACATCTAACGTTCCCTCTTTCAGATAGATTGCATTCAGATCCGTTATTTCCAATTCCCCTCTGGCAGATGGTTTCAAATTCTTTGCATATTCCACCACTTTATTGTCGTAAAAATAAAGTCCGGTAACACAATAATTGCTCTTCGGTTTTTCCGGCTTTTCTTCAATGGAGATTGCTTTTCCTTCCGCATCAAATTCAACGATACCGAAACGCTCCGGATCGTCCACATAATATCCAAACACCTTGGCACCTTCTGTAATTTTCGCAGCCTGTTGCAATCTCTTTTTCAGCCCATGACCTTCGAAAATATTATCCCCCAGAACCATTGCCACACTATCATCACCAATAAAGTCTGCACCAATGATAAATGCCTGTGCCAATCCATCCGGGCTTGGCTGAACCGCATACTTCAGGCGTATTCCAAACTGGCTTCCGTCTTTCAACAATTCCTGAAATCTCGGTGTATCCTCCGGTGTAGAAATAATCAATATATCCTGAATTCCAGCATTCATCAGCACCGACAACGGATAATAAATCATCGGCTTATCATAAATCGGCAACAACTGCTTCGATGTCACTCTCGTCAGTGGATATAGGCGTGTTCCCGAACCGCCTGCTAAAATAATTCCCTTCATATCGTTCTCCTTTGTAATTATTTATGGTTTTCTGTCAAATAATCTAACACTTCAATCCATACTTTAAATTTATCATTCAACACCTTCAAGGCATCTTCTGTTCTCATCATATAAAAGCTCATAACGAAAAGAAGATAACAGGTATAAGTAAAATCCGGATTCCCCACATATCGTTCTAATCGATGGAAACATCTCCGATATTCATGGATTACTCCACCGGCTTGTGCTTTCCTTCCCAACATAGATGCCTGAGTTATAAAATGGAACACGTCCATATACTCCGGCATGGAAAAATGGGCGTACTCAAAATCAAACGCTTTTAATTCACCATTCTTATAATACACGTTCCACGGAGTAAAATCTCCGTGGAAAAAGGAATAAATGTATGGTTCTTCTTTTAACCTTTTTTCCACCCAGGAAATTCCCCGTTCCAATACCTCTTTTTCCCAATCTTTAAAATCATCCTTATGACTTTTCAGATATTCCACATAATAGGCAAATTCCGCTTCTTCATAATTCAATTTTTTAGCGGTCTTTTGATTAATATCCCACAAGAAATCCAATTGTTTATTCGAAAGGTCCAGTTTCGGCGATTCGTTAAATCCACTTTCTGTCGATTGTGCGAAATAATGAATCCCATTATTTTTTTCATTCACTAGGACATGTGGAACATTTGTCAGTTTTTTTTCTTCCAAATAATTAAGTGCCCTTATTTCATGAGTGAAATTTTTTGATACCCTTTCATTTTCCGTCAATTTTAAATAGCAAAAAATCTCATTGCGATCATAAACCTGAAGTGTCACCTTCTCATTCTGCCAAGATGAGGTATCACCCATATACACTGCCACTTCAAATTCATTCCTGTCCAATTCCGTTATCTCTTCGATTCTTTCCAGTATTTCATCCTTTAAGCGAATTCGTTTTTTCTTTAAGTGAATTCTCTCCCCAATCTTATTTCCTTTTCCAAAACGCACTGCATATTTCAGCGCCTTCCCTTTCCATGTCGACGGTTGATACAAAGACAAGGCCTGACCAATTGAGTCGCTTGGTAAAATCCATGTTTTATCTGCATGTTTAAAGACAATATATTCTTTCGCTGATTTATCTTTAATAAAATATTGTTCCACTATTTCACTCTGTCGATTCATGTTTCCCTCTTTTTTTATTTTCCATTATTCTATATATGATACAACCAATAGCCACTCCCAAAGTATTCATAATAACATCTTCTAATTGACACACACCGCGTTTTGACAGAAGTTGTGCCAATTCTATAAAAATGCTTACTGTCATTCCGTACAAAGAAATTTCTTTTATTTTTTTCATTGTAAACATATTCGTCAATATAATTCCCAAAGGGACAAAAACAATACAGTTAGCAAGCGCATAAATTAAAACTAAATACCATCCTCCAGGAGTATTGAACGGAATAATATCAATCTCTATATGCTTCATTGTTATTCTGGATATTATCGTCATATGAATTAAAAAAGCAATATACGATATTCCGAAAACAAGATTCATTTTTTTCTTATAATTTGCACAACATATTGACATTATAACATATGTTATGCCCGCTGAAAACAAAGCAAAAGCAATTGCCATTGGCACAGCTTTCATCATCCCTCCGACACTCACATACATTTGTCGGCATATTGCTTCAAATACTTGCCTTTCCGTCATTTCTATCCTTTCTCACAAACTTAAAATACATCCTGAATATCAGAGAGAACTCTGACATCCAGGATGTACCTACTTCATTATAAATATTATGTACTATCGTTCATTCATAATTATTTTACTGTAACAACAGCGCCAACACTTTCAACACTATTTCCGTTTTTATCAGTAATTACGCATCGATACTGTCTTCCGTCATATGCTGCTGTAGCATCGAAATAAATTGTGCTTGTATTATATCCATCAACTGTTGAATTTGACCATGTCTGTCCACCGTCTTTGCTCAACTGCCACTGGTATTTGATTCCATCTCCTGTAGCCAAAACAGAAATCTTATTCGAACCACCAACTGTTGTCTCTAAAGATAATGGCTGACTGATTACTGTCAACTCATTTGAACGACTATTAAATACAACTGCTGCTCCATTTGATGTAACTGTATTATTGTTTTTATCTGTAACTACACAACGATACATTCTTCCATGATATGCAGCTGTTGGATTAAATGTGATTGCAGTTGTGTTATATCCATCTACGGTTGAATTCTTCCAAGTCAATCCACCATCACTACTTAACTGCCACTGATATTTTAATCCCTGTCCAGTAGCACCTACCGCGATAACAGTCTTTGTGGAAACCTCTGTTTTTGCAACCTGAGGCTGTGTTACAATCATTAATTCTTCTGCAAGAGTATCAATTAAGATCTGTCCACCATTTGAAACTACAGATTCACCATTCTGATCTGTAACTACACAACGATACTGTCTTCCGTGGTATGCTGTTGTCGGTTTGAATGTAATCTTTGAAGAATTATATCCATCTACTGAGGAATCTGTCCATGTTGTTCCACCATCACTACTCATCTGCCACTGATATGTAAGCCCATTTCCTGTTGCTCCTACTGTAAGAACAGTTTCTTTTCCAACAGATGCAGTAATGTTCTGTGGCTGTGCTACAACCATCAACTCATCTTTTAATGTATCAATCAAGATTGTACCACCATTTGATGTAGCTGTATCACCATTCTGATCTGTGACTACACATCTGTACTGTCTTCCGTGATATGCTTCCGTCGGAACAAATGTAATCTTCGAAGTATTGTATCCATCTACTGAAGAATTTGTCCATGTCACACCACCATCTCTACTCATCTGCCACTGATACTTCAATCCATTTCCTGTTGCTCCTACTGAAATTACATACTGAGAATTTACAGATGCAATAACACTTTGTGGCTGCGATACAACTACTAATGAATCCTTTAATGATTCGATAAGGATTGTCGCTGCATCAGACTCAACGCTATTTCCTTCGTTATCAGTTACTACGCATCGATACTGTCTTCCGTGATATGCTTCTGTCGGAACAAATGTAATCTTTGAAGAGTTGTATCCATCTACCGTAGAATTTGCCCATGTTGTTCCACCATCTCTACTCATCTGCCACTGATACTTCAATCCGTTTCCTGTTGCGTAGATTGAAATTGTTGATGTCGCTCCAGCCGCAACTGTCTTGCTCTGTGGCTGTGTTACGATTGTAACTCCTGTTGCTAATGCATCAACATAAACAATTGCTGCTCCTGATGTAAGTGTCTGAGATGAAGAATTTGTAACTTTACAACGATACATTCTTCCATGATATGCTTCTGTTAAAGTAAAGGAAATTGTATCCGTATTATATCCTGTAACAGTAGAGTTAGACCATGTAACTCCTCCATCTTTACTCATCTGCCACTGATACTTCAATCCGTTTCCTGTTGCAACAACAGACATCTGATATGCATTTCCAACGGAACCTGTAACATTCTGTGGCTGCGTTACAATTGCGAACTCCTGACTCTGTGTAGGTTCTTCTGTTGTAGGTTCTTCTGTTGTAACTTCCTGTGTTGTTGGTTCTTCTGTTGTAGGCTCCTGTGTTGTAGGTTCCTGTGTTGTTGGTTCTTCAGTTGTTGTTTCATCCTCAAATAAATCTTCCCAAGGATTATCAAGGACCTGCTCATTTTCTTCTGTAACATTTTCAATTGTTCCATCTTCGCCAGATCCAAGTAATTCCGCCCATGGATTTTCCACTTGTGTACTTGTTTCGTACGCATCATTTGCGTCCTGTTCCGTTCCAGCACTTACCATTGACATTGAATTAAAAACTAATGCCATTGAAAGTACAACTGCAGATAATTTCCTCATAGTTTTCTCCTTTTTAATTTTTTTCTCGCTAAAATGACTTATACAGTATAACCTATTTTTCAAATCTGTAAAAGTGCATTTTTTATATGCAAGGTATTATTTTTTATAAAATCTTTTTAAATATCTAACAAGGTCAAAAGATTCCTTAATTGAATATTGACACAGTTATTGAATTGTATGACTTTATTCAGATCTGCATAGGTCATCCAAAAATAATCCTCCGGAAGTTCTCCCACTTCATTCTTCTCAATCTCAATAATGACATTTTGATTTTGTTCATGATAAAATCGGCCGCCTTCTTCCGATAAAAGAATCTTTTTTAACACACCTTGATTCTGTTCCATTTTCTCAAAGAACAGCTTTTCAATATCATTTAATGTGTTTTTTTCATTGGACGGTTCCAATTGAACAATCGGCCCTAACTCCGCACTGTCAAAGCAGCCCATTTCCGGTTTTACCCGAACGAGAAATTTTCGTACTCCCTGGTCCACGCAGGTAAATATGCCAAAGACAGCCATTCCCAATGCCTCAATAAGAGGTTGCTCCCAATACCGTACTTCTCTTCCCTCAATTTCTATCCTGCAGTAAATCACCTTAAAGTCATACGGTGTTCTGCAGGAAATCTCCTTCTTTTTCATCTTCCAGCCTTTCAGGCTTTTAAGCGGAAGCAGTCTGGACTTTTCCAGATTATACATTTTGTAATTGTTTATCCGGTTGAAAATTTTATGAAATTGTTCGTTATCATTTTTAGAAAAAATAGATTTGTAAAGGGCCTTATCCTGAAACATGGATTCTATTTCCTTCCGTTCACTTTCAGACAATTCTTCTTTTTCAAACGGCAGGCACGACAGAACGGTTCGTGTATCCATATTTACCAGATTATCCACTTTCAGACATTCCTTGATTTGTCCCAGTGTCATCCACTTATGGCTCTCTTCGATTTCCAACTCTTCATCTACCATGATAATGATATTTCTATTTCTCTTCTTATAAAAGCGAGAGGACTGTTCCGACTGCAACTGATCAACAATTACTGTATAATTATGAGAATTTTCAAAATAATCCAGATATGCCGGTGCCTTTCCTCCGTGCTTCCTTGTAAAATTGCTTTTTGTAGCCTGAATGGTCGGAGACAATTGAATCACATTAATGTTTCCGGGTTCGATTTTTGTCTGCATTAAAAAATGCAGAGTCCCCTCAATCATCTTACAGATAATCCCAAGATATCCTATTTCATTCTGAAGGATAATCGGCTGTTCTCCAACAATTCGATCCTCTTCGATTTCCTGATACCCCGCCAATTGGAAAAAGCTGTTATTCAGATTTTTAATATATCCTTTTCTTTCGTCGTAATACCAGAAACCATCATAAGAAAAGTCGACCTTTTCAATATTAACTTTTAAATTTTCATTCCGCTCCTCAATCCAATGATTGATTTCCTCCATGGAATTTGCACAGCCATCAACTGTCTTCCAGGACTTCACGATCTCATAAGTAATACTCATCTGCACCTCCTATCGTATAACAAATCAACTGCACTATGGTGTGTTGTCTTGTTTTATCTTTTCAATCAGTTTCGCCTGAAGCACAATTTCATCATACATCGCTTCTCTCATTTTCTGATTTTGTACTTCTCGCATAAACTGCTCAATGGACTTTTTAAAATGTTGGTCCGGTTCCAGAGTGATTTCGCGTTTTCCTTCTGCCGTTTCAATCACAACCACTGGATTGAAGTTCTCCGGTGCGGTAAAGATTCTGTTCGTGCATAACCGCCCTTTGCTTCCCCAGACGTCCAGATTGCACTGATAACCGTTATCCATACCAAATGATGTTTGGCAAACCATTCCATCCTCGTTAGAAAACTGAACACTGCCATACATATCCACTTCATATCCTTCCATGTAGTTTAATGTAGCGGCATCAACCTGAATGGTCTTTCCCAAAAACAACGTTGCCAGTTTCGCCGTATAGCCACCTGCGTCCAGCAAAGCTCCTCCTCCAAGTTCTTTATTATAACGAAAATCATTTTGAGCGCGCATTGGAAATCCAAAATTACATCTAATATTTCTAAGTTCACCAATCACGCCCTCTTCCAGTAATTCTTTAATCTTCCCGATTTGTGAATGATACTGGAACATGTAGTTTTCATGAAGCGCCAGTCCTTTTTCCCTCGCTATGGAAACTAAGGATTCGCTATCTTCCAAACGAGTCGTTGATGGTTTTTCAAGCAACACATGTTTTCCGTTTTCAAGCGCTTTTTTCGCCCACGGGAAATGAAGTGCCGGCGGTTGAGGAATATATAATGCATCCAAATCCGCTCTTTGAATCAACGCATCAAAACTCTCTACTCCTTCTAACTCATAAGTCTCACAAAAGGGAGCCAATTTACTTTTATCATATTCTTCAGCCACAGCGACAACTTCCAAAGATTCAATTTCTTTTGCCACTGGCATAAATCTTCGAAAAGCAATTTCCGAGCATCCTATAATTCCTAATTTCATACTTAACTCCTATTTATAAAATGATAAAATGATGTCACAAATTTCATCCACTTCCTGAATCGTTAAATCAGAATAATCCGGTAATGTAATCACCCGTTCTGAAATATATTTTGCTACCGGAACATTTGATTGAATTCCCATATTTTTTACCACTTCAAAGTCACTACACAACGGATAGAAATATCTTCTGACAAAAATGTTATTTTCTTTCAACTTCTCCGTAATCATTTCCCTGGTGATTCCGGTCTTTTCTTCTTCAATTACCAACGGGAAGTACGCATAATTGGATTTCAAATCATCCTGTACCACACTCAGTTTTAATCCTTCCACACCGGCTAGTCTTTCCCGATATCTCTCGACAACTTTCTTTCTTTTCTCGATATATTCATCGAAATGCTTCAGATTGCACAATCCCATAGCTGCGTGCATATCTGTTAATTTCGCATTGGTCCCCACATAAGGAGTGCTTTCTGTTCCAACAATCTGACCAAACTGACGAAGCCCTTCCAGATATTGCGTCAAGCTTCCATCTCTGTATACAATACAGCCACCTTCGACAGTATTAAACACCTTCGTTGCATGAAAACTGAACATCGTCATGTCACCAAAATTCGCAGCATTCACTCCCTTATAAATTTCTCCGAAGGCATGTGCTCCATCATAAATCACTTTCAAATGATGTTTTTCTGCGATTTCCCGAATTCGTTCCACATCACACATGTTTCCATATACATGCACCGGAAGAATTGCGCAGGTCTTCTCCGTAATCAGTTCTTCGATTTTGTCACAGTCAATTGTGAAGTCATCTTCCTTAATGTCACAATAAACCGGAGTAAGCCCATTTCTTAAAATCGCCTGAGTGGTGGATCCAAACGTAAATGGGGTTGTGATTACCTCCCCTTCCAGCTTCATCGACTGGATTCCCAGTTCCATTGCCTGGTGCCCATTTCCAAACAAGGTAATGTTTTCCGCATCCATGTAT
The DNA here is from genome assembly GCA_024698585.1 of Eubacterium sp. GTDB lineage: Bacteria > Bacillota > Clostridia > Lachnospirales > Lachnospiraceae > Eubacterium_G. Next base: position 58,552 of record JAILRB010000052.1, on the reverse strand, counting down.
TCCTGCAGTTCCTTCTGCAATCTCTGGTGCTTCGGCCCCTGATGCGTCATAATTCCGGTTTCCCACATATCCTTGATTTCTTCCACATACTCCTCTAACGGAGGCAGAGAAGGTTTTACTACATAAATTGGTTTATTAGACATTTTTAATCTCCTTTTCAAAAGCATTCGTTTTCACTTAACTGAAATTTCCCTAGTACATCAAAAAATAAAGGAGTCCCTCCAGTGTGAAGAAACAAAATTTTTTTATTCTCTAATTGATGTTTTTTTATGTACTCAATCATTCCATAATATGCCTTTCCTGTATAAGTCATATCCAACGGAATTCCTTTTTTTACAAACATCTCGCGAATGATTTCAAGTACATTTTGATTATGTTTTCCATATCCTTCCATAACATAATCATCTATTACATTGATTTCGTCCGTTATTTTTTCTATTGCATTTTTTTCACAGTATACATCTATCATTTTTTTTATAATCTTCTTTTCATTCTCAGACTCTCTTGCAATAGATATTCCTATGATTTTTTCTTTGCCCTGCATTTCATTTTTCCCCACGATTAAACCACTTTGAGTCATTCCCGTTCCAGTTGCCAGAAAAATGTAATCGAACTGCCCTTCTTCCTCAATTTCCTTGTAAGCTTTTCTATACGCCCCAACCGGAACAGCTTCATTTCCCTCGCCGTATTTGTTTCCGTAAATATAATAGGGCTTTTTCCCTTTTTCCTTACATTGTTCCAATACACGTTCTACAGTTTCTGCAACATTTCTATTTTCACAAAAATGAAATGTTGCATTGCATAGACTCACCATATGACTATTTGCAGTTGTCACCCTTTCATCATCCGTTCCTAAAGAAGAAACAATATGACACTCTATACCTTCTGATGCAGTCATATTAGCAATCGCTCTGCTTAGATTTGATCTACTATTACCATAGCCAATCATAATGTCACATTTTTGCGTTTTCATATCTTCCAATAACTCTTTTGCAATTCTAACTTTGTTTCCGCCAAAAGAGAATGGAATCAAATCATCTCTTTTGATATAGAGATCATTTTTCCCTACTTTACCAATATAATCAATTGGTGTTTTTCTTATTTCCATATTTATGTCTCCTGCCTCAGTCACTTGACAATCTCATATACACTTTTTTCCCATTTATCATCATAAAAGCCGGTTCATACCCCGGAAAATCAAATGCCCTAACTTTTTTCAATATTGTCTCTTCATCATCGTTCGCATTGATTTCTTTATAATCAAAGATGCTGTTTTTATCGAAATACTTATGCACAAATCCCTGTTCCAACATATTTTTTTGAGATATCGACTCAACAGCTTCACCATTGGCAATCGGCAATATCAATTCAATTAAATTATCGTATAGGGTAACTTGTGTTTTTTGAAACACGTCATAAGCCGTGTCCTCTGGTAATATTTCAAATTCACACCTTCTAATAATGTTTCCGGTATCAATTTTTTCGTCCATCCAATGAATTGTTCCACCACCGATACCGTTACCCATCAAAATAGAAAAGTTACATGAATACAATCCTCCAAATTCAGGTAATAACCCTCCATGTAAATTAACAATCCCAACACTGAATGATTTCAAAACTTTTTTATTAATAAACTTTGCAAATCTGCATGAAAGTCCTAAATCTAATCGTTCTTCCAACTGCAGCAACTCATCCATATCTTCAATCACTTTAATATCCTTTTTTTCACAGAAATCCCTCAACAATGGCACATCATTCCATGGATCGTTATTGTGAACACTTTTTCCTGAAACAACGCATGCCACTAGTTTTAATTGTTCTTGATTCAATATCCATTCTGCAACTTTTGTTGCAATCGGCAAATCTCCAAAAATTATCACATTTTTTTGTTCCATTTTTTCCTCACTTTACAATTCTATAATTTCAATATCTTTATGTGCACGGACGCCAATTCTTGGTTTCAAAATTTCCGGATCAATTGCTTCACCTTTCAGCCATTGAATGATAGCTTTCGGCAAGTTCACACCTGCAATATGACTAAACGGATATCCGCCTCCAAATCTTGCATTCATTTCTAAAATATACGGTGTATCATCCACTTCAAACACATCAACATCCAAATTTCCAATATGCTTCGATATTTCCGATAACCGCTTTCCTTCATTTTTAAATCTAACAGAATCAACAGTAATGGCACAATCCGTTTCTCCTGATCTCATCGCATACTTCATCTTCACTGAAATCCCTGCGAATTTTCCTGATAAGTCGTTCATAATATCCATACCATATTCTTGTCCTTTAAGTTTTTGTTGAATCAAAACACTTTCCTCTAGTTTTTCTTGGGATTCGTATTTCAGATACGACTTCATAATATTCCTTTTCGCCTTTTCATAGAAAAAACGCAATTCTACTTCATCGTCTGCTTCATACACGGCAATTGATCCCATTCCCCACCTTGGCTTCACAATTACTGGATATTCAATTTTTTTTTCTCTCAAATCACAAACCACTTTTTCTAAATCAATATAGGACTTAGCAGTGTGAAAATCATTTTCCTTAAGAAATCGATAAGTTAACCATTTATCATTACAGATCTTTGCAAAATCTGCACTTGCAACAATTAACTCTGTACCTATTTTTTCAAACTGTTCTCTGGCAGTTGCTAAAACAGGAACATCAATATCCAACAGCGGAATAATTGCACGAATATTATTCTTTTGACAATAGTTCAAAAGAAACGGAATATATTCCTTGTCATAAATCAAAGGAGAAACCGTAGCACAATCCGCAACAACAAATGCCGGCGAAAGGTCCGAACTATTCATCACATGTACTTTTCCATCTCTATTCAATTCTTTCTTAAAGTAATTGACCAAATAACTTCTTCGTCCCACTGATGTTAACAAAATATTCATATCGAAACTCCATTTCTTTTTTATACCCATATTCTTTTATGAAAAATATGATGATTTACCCAACATCTTATGTAAACTAAAACCGTTGTAATATTTCCATCATTCTTTCGAAAAAGTCTAAACGCATTCCTTTTCGTACAATCCTTCTGTTTCACTGCAATCATTATATTTCTTAAATACAATAATTTTGCATATTTTATGGATTCCTTGTTTTTAATTTTTTTTGCATATTCACATACCTCGTGATTCCAATTTTCACTTTGTTCAAAATTATATTTTAACGTTGCGCTAAAACTAACCCCTTCATTTTTTATGTGACGATATGCACTCATCACATCCTGCATACAAAAAATTTTTCCATAAGATGCTAATGTGAAATAAATCAATCGATCTCCTGGGATCAAACTTTTATACATTAAACTCTTATCGATTTCTTGCATTTTTTCTGGATTACGATACATCAAAGTTGCTAATTGTCCCGGCATTATCTCACTAACATAATGTTTTAAAGAATACTCCGAGAATTCACATTCTTGGTATTTCTCGCCATTTGGTTTTGAATCACTCCCCACAACGACACATCGATGACATACACCCAAATATTCAGGATGTTTTTCTAAAAAATCAATTTGTTTTTGAATTTTTTTGGAATCAGTCCAAAAATCATCTCCCTCTAGGGAAATGATATATTTTCCTTTACATCTCTTTCGTAAATCTGTAGAATTTCTAATTTCTTCGTGATGCATATTATGTTCCCGATAAAAAACTTTCAACTTTCCGGGATGCTCTTTCTCATATTTTTTTAACACATTTCTTGTATTATCAGTCGAGCAATCTTCCCCTACCAGAATTTCATACGAATACTCTGTTTCTTGCTGTAATATACTGTCTAACGCTTGAACAATATATTTTTCATGATTAAACACCGGAACATAGACGCTAAGCATTAACTCCATTTTTTTACCTATCCCTTTGTCTTTTCATTAATTAAGCCTTCTTCTTAAACTCTTTTGCCGTACTGCAGATGTAACGAAAAGCTTCCATCTTGAACACTTTTGATATTCCTATATAAACACTTGCCGCAATCACTACTTGTACCGTCAATTTGATGATTTTAGGAATCGCCATGAAGTTAAGCGGCACAATACAAATGCATGCAATCAATGAAACGATAATTGCCGGCAAAATATCTTTTATTTGTTCCCAATAACTGTATCCTAACAGTTTTCTGTTCGGCCATGCATTGATGATCTGGCTTACCACGCTGACCAATAAGAGACTGTATGCCATCGCTTTGACGCTGATGAACATCGTCACCAGCATAGTGGCCAGGCCGAATCCTTTTTTCATAATTTCCAGTTTCATATAAATGTCACTTCGTCCCATCGCTTTAATGGCATTCAAATTAGCGGTGTGAATCGGATAAAACGCATATGTAATGCAAAACACCCGTAGATAAACCACTGCGCCTAACCACTTATCTGTCATCAGTAGGCTGATAATTGTCGTTGCCGTAAAAGAAAGCCCCAACATCAACGGCCACATGATGTAACTGCTTACCTTAATGGAACGTCTGGTCATACTTTTAACCCGTTCCCTACTGTCCTGCTGCGAAGACATTGCCGGAAACAATACACTATCAATAGATGTATTAATATTATTCACAATCGTTGTCGGAAGTTGCTGTCCTTTATTAAACAGCCCCAAATCCTCCGGCGTATACATTTTACCAATAATTAACTGTCTTACATTATTGTAAACAGTATCAATCAATCCGGAAACCAATAATTTCCAACCATAAGAAATCAAGCCTTTCAACCGCTCCCAGGAAAACAGCAACCTTGGTCTCCACTTCACGGTAATCCAAAGCACAATGGTATCAATACATTTATTCGTCAAATCCTGTGCCACTAAAGCCCAGACACCAAAGCCGGCATATGCCATGCTTATCCCAACAATTGCCGCCGCAATGGTTCCCCCTAATGTGGAAAAGAAGAATTTCTTAAACAGCATATGCTTTGAGACGTATGCCTGCTGAATATTCTTCACTCCGGAAATCACCAGCGTCAGACTCATCACCCTAACAACAGGTACTAATTCCGGCCGTTGGTAAAATTCAGCAATGAGTGGTGCCGAAAAGAACATGCCGATATATAAAATACTACACATTGTGATATTAAAATAAAACACGCTGGAGAAATCCACATCATCGGAATCCTTTTTCTGAATCAGTGCATTTCCCATCCCGCTGTCCACGAAAATCTGCAAAATTGCCGTAAAGACCGTCACTAATGCAATTGTTCCATATAATTTCGGAGCAAGAAGTCTTGCCAACACAATGGTAACTACAAAGTTCACTCCTTGTGCTCCGCATCGCTCCATAAATCTCCAGAAAAATCCGGAGATTGTCTTTCCCTTAATACCTGAATCCAATTTCTTCTCCAATTACTCTATACTTCTCGCATTTCCACTTCAGTTTTTCCAATGTTTCTTGGTTCATTCAACCTTGCGTTAATCCATCCCACCAGAATGATGATCATCATTTCGCTTCCCTTGCTAATCATCGTTCTTACAACGTAGGCATTCGTCAGAATCGCTAAAGATATCGCAATCAATACAATTCCCCAGAAAATCGTCTCCTTGTCCTGGCTCTTGATTCTTCGTACCCCTCGAATCAGGTTTGCTCCGATGAAATACAGCAATATCAAAATGGATAATACACCACCTTTAATCAGATATGTATAATACGTATTATGAAGAATGGTTACACCTAATTTTTGATTCTGAATTTCCACAGTGTCTTTCCATGCTTCCGGAACATAATGAATGCTAATCAGCGTTCCATTTCCCTTCCCGAAAATCTGTTCCATTGTGGAATATTTACTCCACTGATTCTGCGCACATTGAATTTCATAACCTCTCCAGTCTGTCTGAGCATCACCGCTGGTTCCATAAGTTTTTTTCGCATTAATTTCTGTAAAGGTATTTTCTATTTTTTCTGCCAGTCTGTCTGTAGCATCTTTCGGCATAACAGAAAAAATCAATCCACCCATTGCGACCAAAACTGCCACCATCACAAATACCCTGAAATAGTTTTTCGTTTTAATTTTTCCACTGATTGTTCCGCAAAGAAACATAATAATAATTCCCGCAAAAACATTTACGATTGCAACTCGACTCAAATTCAGAAGCATCTGAGCTCCCCATGCCAAGCAAAGAAATAAATCTTTCGATTTGGAAAATGTTTCTTCCTTGTAAAGGAACGTTCTGCACATTAGTATCGGCGCAATTACCGAAATGTTCTGCACTTCTGCGCTAAATGCGTCTCGAAACATCCCAAAGTTTGCACCGACGGAAACCTCTGCCACACCTCGAATCAAACACACGACTGTGGATATGAACAAGCACAAACAAACCGTTTTCCATATGGATTTATCATGGTTTCTATAATAATCAAAAATATAATATCCAAAAAACAAATATAAAACCGGATAAAATTCATAAAACGCGTCTCTTTCCACAAGAGAAATCGGGTGATTTATTGTTCCTAACACACACATAAATCCTAAAAGAGCCACATAAATCCACAATCCCGGTATTTTTGGAATAGAGATTGCCTGCTTTCTAAGTGTATAAATGGCAAGAACTCCTGCCATTAACAAGAAAAACATTTCCACTTCTATCACATATCTCTTCAACAGATACAGCGCAACAACAATCCACATGATTTCTGTTTTTGTATTTATTTTAATCTGCATCTTCTTCTCCTACTGCCTCTTGTTTCAAACAGAAGGCACTTTTCTTCTTCGTTTTTCCACCTACCCCTTAAGATTCCATATCCATTCCTCAATCTTATTGGAACACAGTGCCAGTGCAATCTGCACTTTATTATAACCACTGTATTTTCTAATAAAATAGCGTCTGCTCTTTAAGAATATTTTCATGCGCCCCTTTGCAGGACTCTTTTCTTTTGCAATGTGTTCATGATAAGCTGTACAATCATGAACATACAGCACATGTTTTCCACGCTGAATCGCCTGTCGGCACACAATTGCTTCCTCACAATATAAAAAGGTATATTCGTCCAGATAATTGATTTCCTTTAGGAACTCGCTGTTCAGGAACAGGCAACACCCAGATATCTTTTCACAATATTTCGTTTCCTGCTTTTCCACATTCCAATTGGAATTTTCTTCTTTCTTTTTTAAATATTGCAATGGCCATAACACATCATAGAAAAATGTGGATTCCTTCTGCGGATTCTGTAATTGTCCATCCGGCATGACCACACTGCTGGCCGCAATGGCAACATCATCATAATCATTTATTCTTTCAATCATATGACGAATATAGTCAGAATCCCTTAACTCAACATCCGGATTAATAATCATACACCAGCGAGCACCTTTCGCCACGGCTTCTCGCAATCCAATATTGTTTCCTGCAGCATAGCCGAGATTTTCTCTGTTCACGATTAACCCGACATCCGTCTTTTCACATAAGGACTGCAGACGTTCTTCTTCCTTTTCATCGGAAGAATTATTATCCACCAAAATAATTTCAAAATCTTCATAATCCTGTTTCTGCAAAAAGGAAATACATTTTTCACAGTCCTTACTACTATTATAATTTAAAATAATTGCTGATACTTTCTGCATTATTCTCTAATCCTCTCAAGAAGTTCCTTCACAGTAGCCTCCCTGGTTTCCCAAAGAAAACTCTCTTCCGCTTTCTTCCGACTCTCCTTCCGCTTTTGGAATATTTCCTCCGGCGTCAATGCAAGCATCGCCTCTGCTAAAGCTTTTGCATCTTCTTTTGGACTAATGCAAGGAACTTTTACAATCGGCGAATCCTTGAAAATGAAATCCATACATCGTATTTCCAAACAAATTGGTAACAATCCACAATACATTGCTTCCATTACGGAAGTGGATGAAATTTCCAAAAGACTCGGGAACAAATAAATGTCTTTTTTCGTATATTCCTCAAACAATTCCTTCTGAGTCACTTTCTGATGAAATACAATTTCCTGTTCTAATCCATATGTCTTCACCATTCTCTGAAGTTTTTCCTTAAGCGGCCCTTTCCCGAAAATATCAAGCGAAAAATCCTTCCCCGCTTCCTTGACTATTTTCAAGGCCTCAATGGCAGTTTCCAGATTCTTCGTATCAATCAGCCGACCGGAATAAATCATTTCCAATTTTTCACCATGCTGTTCTACTGAAACATCCGGATAATCCTCTCGCACCAGACCATTGTGAAATACAACTTCTGCTCCGACCTGTTTCGTCTTCGGCAAAAACTCCCTGGACATCTCATTACATAGTACCACTCTGTCCGACTTTTTCAAAGCCTTCCAGACAACAGGGTTTAGGAAAAGGTGCTCCTTTAACACCTGCTGCAACAAATACTTCATTTTCGCTTTCGTTGACAATTCATTAATATACGGCTTCGGCATTTTCTTTTTTGTACTTACCGGACCTACAACATAACGCTTTTTCAATTTATAGGTATATAACGGAAGATTCAAACTTCCAAAATTGAAGTCCCATACCAAGTCATAGTCATCCAATGTCACATTTTTCTTCAGATACTTAATCACGCCTTTTTGCCACAGGGTAAAGAATAATTTTATTCCTCGGTCTCCATGCTTGTATTTCAAGACGCTCTGCGGCAGATCATAGTAAAGAAACTCCGCCTTCATATCATCTTTTTCTTCCAGATACTTGTCGATTACCGGTTTATTGTTCGCTCTGGTCACCACGGTAATCCTCACATCCGGCTGGTTCGCTATTAACTTTACCCAGTTCCATCCCACCCCCGGCTCTGAGCCTCGATTTGGCTCGCAGGCATAGGCAATTGCTAAAATGTTCATTGTTCTATGATCCTCTGATATTCTTTCTCAAACTTCTTTACATTTTTATCCCATGTAAAAAATTTTTCATATGCCTTTCTGGCATTCGCTGACAATGCCGGAAACTCTTCCTTACGATCCAACATCTCTTCAATGGCTCTTGCCATATCCTGAGGATAGTTCTCACACATTGCGAAAAAATCCTCCCGATAAAGATAAGAGAAATCCGCCTGTCTTGTGGCAATCTGCGGAATTCCATAGGCCATTGCTTCAATGGCAGAAAGAGATACCACCTCGGAAAGAGAAGGCGTAATATATAAATCTGCATTTTCAAAGTATTGTTTTCGTTCTTCTCCGAACACTCCACCTAAAAATTCAAAACATTCGCTAACCTTCAAATCGTTTGCCAGCTTCTTTAGCTTTTCCATGTTCCCTCGGGAGTCCGGTCCTATAATCTGAAACAGTACTGCTGCTCGCTTTTCCTCTTCCAAAAGCGAAACTGCACGAATCAATCCATCAATGTTTTTCTGTGCGCGAAGTTCACCCATGAACAGAATTCTGATTTTTCCGTCCTTGCTCACTTCATATGGTTTTGTTCGTTCAATATCTTCAATGGAATTCGGAATCACAAACAGTCCTGTATGGATTCCAAATTTTCGAAACTCTGTGCTTTCTTCTCTGGTAATAGCATGAACTGCTTTTGCACGATTTAAAAACGGCAGTTCATACTTCTTCCCTAATTTCATCTTCCAGGACTGCTTCTGGCTTCCGGAATAGGCAGAGTGTCCTGTTACAATATATGGGATTCCTGCTGCATCACAGGCTTTTGCAATGGTCAGCTTATCCATCAACCAAGGCATATGAAAATGTACTAAATCAATGGAATCCTTTTCCTGGAGAATCCTTTTACAGAAGTCATTCTTCTTTCCTTTCCACAACTTGATTCTCGGAAAACAATTCACGGTCACTTCGCTGCTACGTTCAAACAGCTCTTCCTTTTTCACTCCATCAACTACAGACCAGATTTCACTCTGAATCCCAATCTGTTTTTCGTATTTATTTAAATAATATACTACCCGGCTAATTCCATTATGTCCCTGCGGATTCACTTTTCCGTGTGTTACTAAAATAACTCTCATGATTCTTCCTTTTTCCCGGAATATGCAGTCATGATTTCCCTGCATATTTCCTTTCCTTTTTTCTCCCATGTCTTTTCACAGGCAATCTTATAGATTTCTCTGCTCATGGTCTTTCTTGTTTCCAAATCAGTGGCAGATAATATGGCTCGCCTCAATGATTCAATTAAATCTTTTCGTTCTCCCCTTGGAAGAATCATTGCAGACGATTCAGAAAAATGTTTCGTGTAGCCACCGGTTTCAATACAAATCAATGGTTTCCCCATGGCCATGGAATCAAACGCCATGGTAACCGCACCTTCCTTGTAGGAAGAATTCACCACCACATCTGCATTTCTCATCATCTCATAGTACCGATTCATAGAAACCTGACCCGTCATATGAATTATCTGTTCCATTCCACGAATTCTAATCAGGGACTTTAATCGGTTCTCATCTCTTCCTTCTCCAACAATATCCAGACGTATATTCGGTTTTTCCTGATATGCCAGGCAGAAGGCTTCAATCAATACATCAAAGTTTCTCCAGGCATCCAGTCTTCCTACTGTAATATACTGAATCTCTTTCCTATCCTCTACCACATTTTCCTGCAATAATTCGCCGTTCACGGCACAATCCGTAAAAAGCTTTGCTTTGCTCCGGTATTGTTCCGGAATTGCCTCATACATGGATTCCGACTTGCACAAAATTAAATTGGCATGCTTACATCGTTTCTGAAAACCTATATTCAGTGGCAATGTCTTAATGACCATTGTTCGAATTAATTCTCTGATACGGAATTTAATTCCATAATATGCCACAAACCGCCTTGGGATTAAATCCACTCCTCCGGTAGGACCCCAGACAAAAAACTGCTTCATTCCATAGCGGCTTGCCCCCCACAGAGAATTTCCGTAAGTCAGTAAATGATAAATTTTAATATCATTTTCTTTCATGGTCTTTTTGACAATTTTATTGGTTGCCATCTGCCACAAATTATAGTACGTACGAACTCCTCGCAGTCCTTTTTTCCAAAACCGGAGTATTGCCGGAATATCATAATACACAAAATGAATATTACAAGGTTCCGACTGCTGCTTCAGCCAATTTTCTATATTCAATTGATTGCTTTTTCTGGTAAGCACCCACAAGTCAAAGTACTTTGACATTTGAATTACCCAATTCCAACCGACACCAATTTCTGATCCCAGATGCGGTTCGCAGGCGTATGCAGATACGAATACCTTTTCTTTATTCATCTGTTTCTCCAACTAACTACAATACTTCTTAAAAATAATTTCCAATGCTTCTTCGGCCATTTTCTCCGGCAATTGTTCCGCATTAATCGTGTGAAATCTTTTTCCACTCTTTGCCAGTTTTCCATAAACTTCTAACTGTCTTTGAATCTCTTCTCGTGTCAACTCTTGTTTTCTTTGATAAATGGTTTCCGCCTCCGCTTTTAAAACAAATACAATCGGTGGCTTCGGCGTTAACGCCACGAACATTTTTCGAATCACCATCGGCAATCTGATTTTGCTTCGTTTCGGATCCACAATAAAATCATAACTATAGCGATCAAAAACAGAATATCTGTCACACCGTACATCGTTTCTGACACATTTCTGCCATCCAATGATGTAATCCAACATATAATAGCCCATTCGAATGAAAGAACTGATTGGGTTTGCCGGCTTGCTTCGATGAGGATTTGTAAAATCCTTATCCTGCTCCATGACTCCTGCCTTTTCCCCTACGGCTCCCAGATTGGGAAGGATTGTTGGTCGGAAATGATAAACATTGAACTTTCCGTCTGACGAATCACTGACATAATACTTATTCAGTTGTTCAATCAACGTATCCAAAAAAGTGGTCTTTCCTGTTCCATCCGGTGCCAACACTGCAAAAACCCTACGATATTTCCGATACCGAAAGATAGATCTTTCCGCCTTCTGCCAGAGAAACCGTAATCTCCTTCCCCATGTTTTAAAACGCGCTTTCTTATACGCATAATGGGTGAGCTTTTTGGAAAACTGCTCATTGTTCTCAATAATCCGGTCAAAATCTTTTTCTCTAATCAGTGCCACGGTTTCTTCAGCAAACTTTGAATCCGTCAGCTTTTCTAATTCCTTTTGATAGTCCTTAGGATACTTCTGATAGATTTCATAAATTTTTTCCCGGTACTTCTCTTTCAGTTTTGGTTTTTTATATCCGAACAGTTTATATACCAAAAGCATGACTCCATCCATCAATTCTCCCAAGACATAAAAGTCCTTATATAACATGACATGCCGGTATAATTCATCAAAGGAATACAATTCAAAACCACGGGCTAAATATCCACCGATTACATCAATATGAATGCCTGTTTTTTTCTCAAGTCCCATGCCATGAGTACAGGTCATCTGGTCAAATACGGCTTCATCATAATATTCCAGGCCATTCTTCTTATAAACCTCCTTAAGAAGCTTTACAGCCTCTTTTTTCTTCTTTGGCTCAACAATAATATCTACATCTTTTCCAATATTCTGTTCCGGAAGTTTTTCATAGTTTCGAAGAACAAAATATCGTATTTCTCTATTTTTTAATTCCATGGTGTAATCTGTAAAGATTTTCCCACATACCTGATTCCACATAAGATTACCTCAATCGATTTCTTAATCTGATTTCTATTTTTTTCACCCGTTCTTTCCCTACAATCCGAATTCCTGCTGCACGGAATTTTCTCAGCAGTGGTCTCGTCACATGAATCCAGACTTTGTTTTTTCCCCGACGTTTTTCTCGTTCAGACATCCAGCTGTTACTGCACAAATGAACTGCTTCAGTCTGATCCGCAATCTGAAATTGTCCCTCATTAACCTTCTTCGGAAAAAATTTTTCTCTCTCATAAACACAGAATCCGGCAACCTGCTGCCTTTCTCCGTTTAACTGTAATCCTTTTTCCTTGAAAATATCTGTCAGTACAGATACATTGGCAATCCGATTGGGTTGTCCCTTAATATTCAGGAAAGAACTCTTTTCATAATAGTCCAACAGTTCCCGGATCACAGGATTCTTCGGTTCACAACCAATGATGGCGGTTCCTACAAAATTTTTCCGTTCAAACCCTACAAAGTTTTTCTCCGTCTCGGAAATTTTTTGAAACAACATCATATCGGTGTCCAGATAGATTCCGCCCTGTTCATACAACACTTTTGCCCGGACATAATCACTCAGGAAGGCATACTCTTTCTGCTCATAAGCCTGCTTCGCATATGCACACTGCTCGAAGTCAATATTCTTTTCATTCCAAAGTCTTAATTCATATTCCGGCATCCACTGCTTCCAGGTCGCAATGCATTCCTGCTCTGCGTCTGGCATATTTGCTCCGAACCAACAATAATGAATGATTTTGGGCAATGACATTTTTATTCCTCCCCATACATTGCTTCAATTTCTTCCGAAAAATGAAGCACCTTTGACAAATCCATTTCTTCCACAATTCTTCGATTGTACTCTTTTAACAATTCCGGATGTTCTGTCGCATATTGAATCGCCATTTTTAAATCTTCTTTCGTCGGCTGAATTACCATTCCAAAATATCCGCCATCCAACAGGTCCTTACATCCAACCCGGTTACTTACCAAAACAGGCACGCCAAAGCTCAACGCCTCCAGAACAGTAAACCCGAAGGTCTCATACCAGATACTCGGTGCCACCAATAAATCCATTGTTTCAAAAATCTGTTCCAGTTCACTGTAATCAAACTGCTTATGAATTGTCAGATAGTCTGCTTTCGGAACAGAATTCCCGTAAATGTGAAGGCGGAAGTTTTCATTTCCTTCCTCCCACAATTCATCCAATGCCTCTCTCAAAATCCCATATCCCTTAAATGGCTTCGGAGGCGCCAGATAAATAATATTAAGCGGATTTGAGAATTCCTTTTTTCTGCGGCAATCTCTAATATTTTCATGAGAAATATTAATAACCCGGCCCCGGACACTTTTCGGAATGAACTGTCGATATACCATTTCCGTAACCGAACTATTGAATTGGATTTCATCCACCAATTCCAGCATTCCCAAATAATAATGCCGCAATTCCATATAATCTTCCCGATAGTTAATCTGTTCTTCCGTCATTTCCAAGGGGGTCTCTTCCACGACCTCTTCCCGGAAAAACTGACTTCTGTGCCTTTTCCTCATCAATTTTACCGGCGGACTATCCTTTAAGAACCGGTAAGTTGAAGACTGCATCAACTTGATTTTCTTTATGGATAACGCTCCCTGATTACATTCACGGCAACGACTGCAATCTCCGTTACAAACATCTCCATTTCGGAACATAGTAACCTTTGGACAAATCCCGAAATAATCATGACTGGTAAAAATTAATCGAATCCCTTGTTCTTTGGCAACTTCCAAAAACTCACGGTATAATCCCATTAACGTATGAATGTGTATTACATCCGGCTTAATTTCTTTTAACATTTTCTCAAAAGCTTCCGGATTTTTACATTCTCTTGTATAAGCATCAAAATCCGTAATTCCCTCGTCCAGCGGAACCGGAAGCGGATTCATTAACTCCACACTTTCCACTTTTCCCACAGAATTTACCTTTTTTGTGCTCTTTTTAAAACGCACAAAATGACCGGAAAGGAAAAACTTTCCCGGCCACATTAATGCCACATCATGTCCTTTTTCTTTCTGGACACGAATCAGGTCCATACAATATTTCGTTAATCCACCACTTCTGTATGGCGGAAAGCCTAATGAATAATGTAATATTTTCAACCTTTTACCTCATCTTAACGAAACAATTCCTCATATCTGTCCCTGATATATTCCCAGCTGTAATAGGAATCAATTCGCTCCTTCGCTTTCTTACTCATTGCATCAATCTCTTCCTGACTCATGGCATCCGCCGATTCCAAAAGTCCGGCAAGATTTCCGTCCTCTAACGACCAGTACAGTGCACCTTCCTGACCCACTTCTCTGTTAAAAATCACATCATAAAGCAGGTTCAGTTTCGTCTGACCCAAAGCTTCTAAAAGGCTTGGGTTCGTTCCTCCCACAGAGTGTCCATGAAGGTAACCGTAGGCCTGCTCCCTGATTTTCTTTAATAACTGCTGGTCATACACAGTTCCAACGAACTTAATTCGTCCATCCTGATCAAAGCCAGTTTTCTGCAGTAGCTCATCGTAATAGGAGACCCCTTCGTATCCGGTAATGATTACCAGGTCCTTATCTGTCTTCGACTTCATAAATTCCCGAATCATTCCCTCAAAATTATTTTCCGGAACAAAACGTCCCACAATCAGGTAATACTCCCACGGACGAATCTGAAACTGTTCCATCCATCCGGAAAGTTTCGGATCCTCATCACTTAATTCTGATGGGCTGGTTTCTGCACCATAGGCGATGAACGTCGTCTTCGGATGATACTTCGCATAATCTTCCTGAATATATTTTTCAATTCCGATGCTATCACATACGAGAAGTTCCGCATGCTTCACCATCAGTTTTTCTGATATTTTCCAGTATTTTCGAACCGGTCCGCTCCACTTGGCACGCTTCCATTCGTGACCATCCGGGTTTACATAAAGTGTTGCCCCCACCTTTTTCATCTTTCGTTTCAGCCGACCGATAAACGGTCCGATACGACAAGCCAGTACATAAATGATTGGATTTTCAATCTGATGCTCCTGAATGTATCGAATACAATAATTAATGGCATCAATATCATAGAAAATCGCCTTTGCCGCCCCATTGACTCTCATCGGAATATTAAAGCAATGAGCCCCATTGTATTCGAACTCTTTTTCGCTCTGCGCATATTCCTCTTTTGTCTGCAGGCAGGCAACATGATATTTAATTGATTCATCGTTTCGATATTCCGTCAATTTATCCACAAAGGTTTCAAACCCACCATATCGGGTAGGAATTCCTTTGCATCCAACAATAAAAATATGTTTCATCTTTTTCCTTCATCTACTGGGAACCTTTTCTGGCAAGAACCACCCAGATGGTTTTTAGAATAATTTTAATATCTTTTCCCAAATCCCAGTTTCTAATATATTCGCTGTCTAATTTTACAATTTCCTCGAAATCCGTCATGTCGCTTCTGCCACTAACCTGCCACATTCCGGTAAGCCCCGGTTTTGCAGCCAAACGGCTCTTATGATGGGTTTCGTATTTTTCATATTCATCCACTGTCGGCGGTCTCGTTCCCACCAGGCTCATGTCTCCCTTAAGAATGCTCCAGAAGTTCGGAAACTCATCAATGGAGCTGGCTCTCAGGAAATGTCCCAGACCTTTTTTCGTTCCATCCGGTCCACTGCCGATAATACGAGGGTCTGCATCTAATTTAAACATCAGACCTTCCATTTTGTTTTTATCCATTAATTCTTTTTTCCGTTCTTCCGCGTCTGCGTACATGGAACGGAATTTATGAATTTTAAATTTTCTTCCGTTTTTCCCGATTCGTTCCTGACTAAAGAAAATCGGTCCCTTCGGGTCTGCAATCTTAATGGCTGTTCCCACAAACGGCAACAGAATCAACGTAATCAGGCATCCTATAATTCCTGCCACAATATCCATTGTTCGTTTAATCATCATCTGGAACATGGATACGGTATTATGACTTACCACAATAGTATTCACCGAATTGATATTGGAAAAATGGATTTTATCCATATCCTTAATAAACACATCTACCTTGATCTGTACCGGAATTCCCATATTCAGAAATTCCGTAGCCACTTCATCCGTGGATTTATCATTGCGGTTCGTGTAAATCATGACACTGTCCACAACGTTCTTTACCGCAAAGTCAAAAACTTCCTTTCCACAGGAGACTACAGGAATTCCACTGATTGACTGTAGCCGGCTGTTTTCTTCCGACAGTGCCACACCGACAATGTTAAATCGGCTATCCGGACCTTCCGTCAACTCCCTGATTGCCTGTTTCGCATTTTCTTCATTCACATAAACCAGAAGTTTACTCTGTTTCTTCGTTTTCCCTTTTCGATTGATCAAATAACTTTTTCGAACAACATGGGCTAAATACATGAAAAACAAATCAAAGAAAAAGAACATCACCACGATAACACGAGAATACTGCTCTCCGGCCTGCACAGCAAAGAAATAAAACAATACCGATGCCGCAAGAACGATGTTCTGCGTCAGCACTTTTCTAAATTCAATGAAATAACCCCGATACAGAATTCTGGAATAATATTCCGACAATAATGCCGAACAGATATGTAACACAATCATGAAAATTGCCATCAAACGATACAATCTGTTCTGGTACATATGAGCAGGGCTTAAAAATTTATCTTCCGGAACAAAACGAAAGAAGTATGCCAGGTATAACGACACACTGATGCAAAGAATATCTAAAATAATAAAATCCAGATGTTTAATCCAGCTTTTGTATTTGATATGCATATCCTGTTCCTCTCACATTTTTTCTCACGTAAAACTGTTCTGAAACGAACAATTGAATCCTTCAACATTTTATCACAAAACACCATAAAAATATAGGTTTTTCGGGGCTGTAATCCACAAAAAACAAAAACATTTTTCATTGTTTTGAGATCGTTATCAGCGAAAATCAACCATACGTCACTTTTTCTTTGGAAAGATGTTGCAATTCTGTTAACAATTAACTGTTTAAGCGTTAACTCTGCAGCAACTTCATTGCATTTTATTCCGGATTGTTTTATTCTTAAATTAGTAATTGTTCACCTAGCAGAAGAAATGGAGACCGATATGAAACTGAAAAACAAATTACTTCAATTTATGAATAATCGCTATGGATACGATGAATTAACCCGCTGCCTGCTGATTATTGTCATCTGTATTTACAGTGCGTCTCTTTTTCTCCAGGTTCCACAATTAATTCTGCTTTGCCTGTTAATCATTCTGTACATTTATTTTCGTATTTTTTCCCGAAACACCTATAAACGTTCCGTGGAAAACAGGCATTATCTAAATTTCATTCATAAGATGAAACATTCTTTCCATCATTTCAAACAACGAAGCGAACAGAAGAAATACTATCGATTCTATCGTTGTCCGAATTGTACCCAGACCATTCGCATTCCGAAAGGTCATGGAAAGGTTGAAATTAAATGTCCGAAGTGCCATCATAAATTCGTCAAACGAAGTTAATAAAAACGAGCATCTGTCGATGCTCGTTTTCTTATTTTGTTCCGGTTTCATCCAGTAAAACCTGATTATTCGTTAAATCTTCCTTAGTAAAAATATGACCTTCCAATCGAATTCCTTCCCAGGTCTCTGTTGCCATCACCTGATTATTTTCTTTCCATTGACGATAAATCTCATTGCCTTTTTTCTGACTGCTTCCATCTTCTGTGCTCATTGCTTCCAACACATCTTCCACTTTTCTTGCAATCATATCCTTCTCAAAGATTGTCTTCAGACGTTTCTTATCAATACCAATTTTCTCTTTCAGCCCCTCATCGGTCTCAGAAAAATATGCCTTTACCATCTTATTCAGAGTCACCTGTTCCAAATCCGTAAGGCTCACATTATACTGTCCTGCCAAGGCATAGAAACACTCCCTCTGACAGATTTCATCTAACACCTGCCCTTTTACCACAGTTTCCCAGGTGGTATTTCCGGTCATTTTCTTACCCCAGTCAATACTTTCATCCTGGGTGAGATAATAGGTTTCATAGGTAGCCTGTGCCGTAAACAGGTAATACTTTGCCTCGTCCGCATAAACCTTAATTTTTCCGGCATTCACAGCTACATTTTTATCATCCGGAATATGTTTTGTTGTAGTAGTTTTCTGGCACTTACTTTTCCCGCAAGCCGTCACCCCTACAAGCAAAAGACAGATTGTCCATAACACCCATATTTTTTTCAACATTTTCTGTCGGTTCCCTTTCTATATCTCTTCCAACAACGTGGACAGATCATCCACCAGTTTTTCTGCTCGTTCCAATACACTCTGATCGGAATTCCCCGCTTCATACTGGAAGTACGGTTCATCCTGAGGGAAAAATCGAAGTCTTCCCTTGTATTCCCGAACAAGAATCGGGATTCGTTCCACATCAAACTTCGCATCCTGCCACATGGAAACCTTAATCCGGTTCTTATTTCCGGAAATTTCCGTTACATAGACCTGATGCGCCTTATTCTTCAATAATACAATCTTCAACAGATTTTCCACCTGATTTGGAATATCCCCAAAACGGTCAATCAGTTCATCCTGCATATCCACATATTCCTCGTAGCTTTCAATGCCTGCGATTCGTTTATAGATATCCATTTTCACGGTTTCATTCTTGATATAAGCCGGAGGCACAAAGGCATCCACAGTTAAATCCACTTTGGTCTCGAAATCTTCCTTCGGCTTCTGTCCCTTCAGGACACCAATGGCTTCATTTAACATCTTACAATACAGGTCATACCCCACATCAGCCATATGTCCACTCTGAGCAGCTCCCAAAAGATTTCCCGTACCTCGGATTTCCAAATCCCTCATAGCAATTTTAACACCGGAGCCCAATTCTGTAAAATCACGAATGGCTCCCAGACGTTTCTCTGCCACCTCTGTCAGCATCTTATTTCTACTGTACATCAGAAATGCATAGGCTGTACGGTTGGAACGTCCCACACGTCCCCTGAGCTGATAAAGCTGGGACAATCCCATTTTCTCAGCATCGTGAATAATAATGGTATTGGCATTCGGGATATCCAGACCGGTTTCAATGATGGTGGTGGAAACCAGTACATCAATGTCCCCGTTCACGAAATCGTACATCACATCTTCCAGCTGTCGTTCACTCATCTGTCCATGCGCAAAAGCCACATTGGCTTCTGGCACAATCGCCTGTACCTTTGCCGCCATTTCCGCAATATCCTGCACACGATTGTACACATAGTAAACCTGTCCGCCTCGGGCAAGTTCACGGTTAATGGCATCTCGCGTAATTTCTTCATTGTATTCCATAACAAAGGTCTGAATCGGCATGCGCTCCTGAGGCGCCTCTTCCATGACACACATGTCACGAATTCCAATCAGACTCATATGAAGGGTTCTCGGAATCGGTGTCGCCGTCAATGTCATGACGTCCACATCATTCTTTAGCTCCTTGATTTTTTCTTTATGCTTTACGCCGAAGCGCTGTTCTTCATCAATAATTAACAGTCCCAGGTCCTTAAACTTCACGTCCTGACTCAGCAATCTGTGAGTTCCGATGACCACATCCACATAGCCCTTCTTCAGGTCCTTGATGGTCTGGGTAATGTTACCCTTGGTACGGAAACGGGAAAGCATTTCCACTCGTACCGGAAAATCCTTAAATCTCTGTTTAAAAGTCTTATAATGCTGCTGCGCCAATACAGTCGTCGGCACCAGATAAGCCACCTGTTTATTGTCCTGTACCGCCTTGAATGCTGCACGGATGGCCACTTCGGTTTTTCCAAAACCTACGTCCCCACAAATCAGTCGATCCATGATTTTCGTGCTTTCCATGTCCTTCTTTACATCTGCAATGGCATTCAGCTGATCGTCGGTCTCCTCATACGGGAACATTTCCTCAAACTCTTTCTGCCATTCCGTATCGGCACTAAACGGATAGCCATCACTGTTTTCACGAATAGCGTAGAGTTCCACCAATTCCTTCGCAATGTCCTCCACTGCCTTTTTAACACGGTTCTTGGTCTTCTTCCATTCCTGTCCACCCAGTTTATTGAGTTTCGGCGGTTTCGATTCGCTGTTGGCATATTTCTGAATTACATCCAGCTGGGTCGCCAGCACGTACAGATGACTGCCACCGGCATACTCAATTTTCATGTAATCTTTCATCACACGATCCACTTCAATCTTTTCAATTCCCTGGTAAACACCCAGTCCATGATTTTCGTGGACCACATAATCTCCGACCTTTAAATCCTCAAAACCGGTAATGACCTCACCGGAATAATTATGTTTTCTTCGTTTTTTCTTTTTCTTCTGCCCGAAAATGTCGCTATCAGAAATCGCAACAAAACGGATTTCCGGATACATGAAGCCTTTTCGCAAAGCCCCTTTGACAATCATCACCTCACCGGCACGCACTACCCGCTCCTGGTTTTCCTCAAAGAAAGCACTGATTTCAAAGTCACGTAAATCCTCTGCCAGACGCTTTCCTCTAGTGGTGGAAGATGTTACCAAAAGTACTGCATACTTCTGGCTCTTATATTTCTTTAAGTCTGAAACAAGGATTTCAAACTTACTGTTATATGGGCTGACATTTCTGGATTCTACTTCCACATAGTCATCCACTGTAAAATAATCGATTTTCTGCGCAATGGCGGTAAACATTACCCGTTTTCGGCCATTCATTGCCGTCAGGATTTTTTCTTTCGGCCACATAACCTCCGTCTGTCCCGGAAGCACATATCCCTTTTCTAACCGGTGAGACATACTCTCCGCAAATTCCACAGACACACTGTTTAACTGCTCCAATACACGCTTTGGCTCGTCAATAAAGAACACTGCGTCCTCCAGATAATCCAAGAGGCTTACCGTATTCTCGCAGAAATAGTTTACATAACTATCCAATGAAACCGACGCCGGGTTAATGTCCATAGCAGTCAAAAACTCCTGAACCGTCACTTCCAGGCGATGTGCTTCTTCTGTTTTCATATTCTTCCGAAGCACTGCGACCTGTTTTTTTAATTCCGCCCGAATTTTTGAAAGTCCATCCTGGATCTGATTTTTTGTCAGGGCATACTCTCCCGCCGGATAAATCCGAACCTGCTCCAGGTTTTCAATGGAACGCTGTGTTTCCACTTCAAAGCTTCGAATCAAATCCACCTCATCATCCCAGAAGTCAATTCGATACGGCACCTCATCCGTCAGGGTATAAATGTCAATGATGCTTCCCCGGACAGCAAACTGTCCCGGCCCATCAACCTGTTCCACCGCATCATAACCCATCTTCACTAACTTCGTCTTCAGCGCATCCATCTGAATCACGCTTCCTTCCGAAATTTCCACAAAGTTATCCCGCACTTCCTCAAAAGGAAGAATTTTATCCATAAAAGCATCTGCAGTAAGGATTACCGTAAACTCCTCCTGCTGCATCAGCATCTGCAAAAACTCCAGACGCTGCTGTGTAATCAATTTTCCGTGTACATCCGCACTAAAAAAGATGAAATCCTTTGCCGGATAAACGACGACATTGTCACTAAATCCTCTTAAGTCTTCATACAATTCCGCCGCTTTTACGGCACTAAAAGTAACGATGACTTTTTGTTTACAGCCATCGCTCAATCCACTGATAAAATGTGCCAGTCCTGAATCACTGCACCCTGTCACCTGACAGGACTTTCCTTTTCGGACCGACTCCTTCACCTGTACAAATTCATTTAAATTCAAAAGAGGATATTCAAAGTAATTCATTTCTTCTCCCCTATATCACAATCCTAATTATACTTATTCATGGCAGTTTCAATACTGTCAGTTACCATCACCTTCACAGCTCCTGCCGCATCAATAATGGCATCGTCCACCAAGGCTCTCTCCTCCTTGCCAAACTTTCCTAAAACATGCTTAATGAGATTTCCATTATTCGCTCCCACACCAACTTTCACACGCTTAAAATTCTGCGTTCCGGCGTGGGCAATAATGCTCTTTAATCCATTATGTCCTCCGGCACTTCCTTTGGCACGAATTCGGATTTTCCCCGTTGGCAAATCAATATCATCGGAAATGATAATCAAGTCCTTCTCCGGATCTAATTTATAGAAATCAATCACCGAACGAACGGACTCTCCGCTTAAATTCATATATGTCTGTGGCTTCACCAACAGAACTTTTTCCGTTCCAATGGAACTCAGGCCGCAAAGAGCCTTATGGCGTCTGGTGGTCACTGAAATGCCCATCTGCTGTGCCAATTCATCTATCACATCAAAACCTACGTTATGTCTCGTTTTTTCATATTTTTTATCGGGATTTCCCAATCCTATAATCGCATACATTGTTTCACCACTCCGTTCTTGTTATGGAATGGCTCAATTTTAACATTTATGAAAAAAACACGCAACAGGTTTCCCTGTAATTGCGTGTTTCATTTCCGGTATACTGTCCCTACTTTTCCTTTACACTCTTCCTGAGTGCCTCGATAATTGGCTCTAATACAAATTCAATAATTCTTCTTTTACTTCCAATTTCCCATTTCCTCAAGGACACTGTCTAATTCGACACCCTTCTTAATTCTCTTTTATAAAAATAAAAAAATCGTATGGCTTAAAACTTTTAAATTTATAAATCATTTCGCCGGGACAACTGTATCTCCTATATCCTTTTAAAGAAGAAAAAAGTGATGTGTCTGTTCTTTTTTTTGCTACAATCACTGAATACTGCGATAATGACTGAATGGAGTTATATTCTTTATGATGCATGTCTACATATTTGCTCTCTGTTGACCATAAATAATATCGTTGAGTCCCTGGTCGATTCGCAAAAATATTATCTGAAAAATATGGCGCAATCGCTGTTGCGAAATAATCAGCTGCAGCAATTTCAACCCCCTGCTCAACATATGGTTTTAGTATTCTACTGGCTTTTTCTGCTCCGCAGTACTTTTTTTGAACATCGGCGTGAGAGCTATAAAATCCAGCAAAAACCTGTACTATCATCATAACAAGGATAAAACCCTCCTTGAAAGACATCTTTTCTGAGTCATTTTCGTTTAAAATCAAAAATACAATGATTAAAAGATAAAAATACGTCAAATGCCATATACAGTCGCCGGCTAAAATATAATATAAAGCTAATGGGATTGTGCAAATGCAAGTGCGTAATATATCTTTTTTACAATACCATATAAAAAACACAATCAAAACGATTGCAGTACTTACATATAGGAACGTGCATTCCATAGGTACAAAAAATGTGCTGGTGATATCATAGAACAGTTCGGTGATTGTTCTTTCTTTAGCCATTGTTAACGAAAATCCATCGTCAGGTGGTAATACAGTTAATCCTGCTAAGAATAAGATGGCCCCGGTAATATAGAATCCCAATATATTTGTTTTTGTTCTTTCAATCTTTTTATTGATTGTGAAATAAATCAAATCATACAATAAAAAAGAACCGGATATGATAATTCCATAAGAACTTGTCAATCCTAAAAGAATTAAGGATATGTAATATAATACTTGATTCTTCTTTTTTAAGGATATTACAAGCATCATCATAATCGGGAATACTAAAGAATAAGACCTCGCGACAACGGTATTTTGATAAGCAATAAAGTATGTAAAAGGGACTATTACTTTCCACATCATTGGTGCTTTAGAACAGAATAGTAAAATAACACCAATCATAGAAAACAGTAACGGCAATATAAAGAAATAATCATACGTTAATCCGCATAATTGCGCTATCTTAATAATGCAGTGCCACAAAGGGGGTGTTCCTTCATATCTCGTTGACTTAAAGATTTCTAGTAACGAATTTGAATCGTCCGCGATTAGCCATGCCTGAGCTTCATCTGCCCATGGTTCATGATGTAATCCGACGTAAAAACCTTGCATTAAAAATACAATTAAGGTCATAACATATATAATCACGTCATATATTTTTGCTTTTTTCATATTCTTCTTATTTTTGAACGATTGAATAAATTCCTCTACTTCTTTCACTGTGACCATATTTTTATCTCCCAACTCCCTTTGTATGGGGCATTTTTGATTTCCTCTTCCTTTACGAATTCATCATCACATGCATTCATTCGTATTCCTATCATTGCCTTATCCATTCTGGTAAAAGCAGTCTCTTCAGTTCCCCCATCCATAAATTCTTTCCATTTTTTCAAGAGCATACCAATTGCTGACAAGAACATAATCATTCCCTTCATATTGATTCGTCGTGTCCATCAATAATAATAGTAATTATTCTTCAAAAAAACAAGGCTAAGGCAAATTTCTTTCACCTTAGCCTTTTCTTTTATTTTCTCTTCAATACCTTAAAGATTTTCTTTTTCACTTTCGCAGTAGCTTTAATCTTAATAGTTTTCCGAACTCTTTTACTCAAAGCATTCTTTGCGAACTTTTTCAGTTTCTTACCTTTGATTGTAAGCTTCTTCAGTTTTTTACACTTTGCAAAGGCCTTTGCCTTTACCTGTGTCACGTTCTTTCCAATGGTTACTTTCTTCAGTTTCTTGCATTTGCTAAATGCTTTCTTGCCAACTGTCGTCACCTTTAAACGATATCCCTGATAGGAAATGGTTGCTTTCACGGACGCTTTTTTCAGTTTCTTCCGATATTTCTTAACCACTCCTGTAAGTATCACCTTACCCTGCTTTCCATTAACGGAAGATACCTTGTAAGTATACTTACCAACCGTAATTTTCTGATTTTTCTTCAATCCTGTCTGTGGCTGCGGCTGTGGTTGAGGCTGCTGACCCTTTCCTTCATTGCCGGAGTCCTGCTCTTCTTCCTGCTGATTCTTTGCAGCATCTTCCAGTTTCTTTGCATAATCAGTATCTGTCATTTCCCAAAGTGGCTTTTCCTCGTCTTTAGATGGCGCATCTTTTTTGATGCTTTTTTCCGCTTTTACATCATTGGTCGGTGTAGTTCCTGCTTCCTGCTGAACCGCAATATTATCATTGCCATTGTATGCATCCGGCAGAAATCTTGCCACACCATTGGTGTATGACAGCATACTCTGAACCACATATCCGCCGTTGGTTCCTGCGCCCTGACGTATTCCCGGCGCGGCGTCATTGGTCATATGATTCATGCCAACTCCCGGTGCACCATCTCCGGACAGTTCTACGGTACAAAGGTTTTCAATGATTACTCCCGGTGTGTCAGGAACTTCAATTCCGTTATCCACGTAAATGCTGGCTCCATTGGTGTAAATGAACACATCATAAATTCCCATTCCAACGGCATAATGCTTCTTCACGTTATTGGCAACTTTATATGCTGCATAACCATTCTTTGTGCCATCATGACTCATCCACTCACTCTGTTTCTGTGGATCGTAACATTTTTCATTCTGGAAGAAATAAGTCGCGCCTTCTTCTCCGCGCCATAAAATATCATATTCCTGAAAGTGTTCGCAGAATAAACCGTAAGCCGTCACACGGTCACCATTTACTACCAGACCATTCTTCGAGGTATTCGCATACCATCCTGTATTTTCACCATGGTCTGCTCGCCAGATCCAGGTATGGTCAATAATCACATCATTGCTGTTAATAACCTGACAGCTTTCCACACGACCTAAATGTCCTGCACCACCCACACGATAAATTACATCATGTAATACGGTAGGGTTTTCGGAATGGTCTTTATTGCATCCTTCTTCTCCCACCTGCAGTAATGTCTTGGACTGATTTCCTGCATCCAGAATCAGTCCTGCCACTTCAACACCACCGACATCTGCCACCTTGATTGCAGAGTCGCTGTTGTTTGGCTGAATGGTTGCCATACCAATTCCCAAAAGAATGGTATCCGCTGTGTTTACTTCAATCGGGCTTTCCACATAATAGATTCCCGGTGTGAATAATACATTCTTTCCGGCGCGAATCTGCTTATTAATGCTTGCTGCATTATCGGTTTCCGGATGAGCAATATAGAAGTATTTTTCCAAGCTGATGGAAGTTCCTTCTCCCATTCCGTTTTCCCAACTGATTCCTTTAGAATTCTTTCTCAACGCCGGAACGAATACACGGTACTCATCCTTTTCCTTGTCGAAGTAAAGGAATGGTTTTTCCCTGTTAACTCTTGTTTCATTGACAATGGTAGTTCTTCCTCGCTGAGCCCAGTTGGTATAACCTTCACCACTTAAAAGTTCTTTCGTATTCTGTAGTTTTGAGCCATTGTCCTCTACATTATAGTTTTCTCCACTTTGAATTCCTGTGCTGGCCTGAATCACCTGATTCCAGTTCACACCATAGGTTCCTTCTTTAAAATCACAGTTTCTGTAATAATACTGCTGCTGTGTATAGGAACCTGCCTTCTTATAAAAGCGGCTGTCTGCAAAGTATCCGCCACTGGCGTATCCTTCCCATCCCCACTGGAAGAAAGCCTGACGTTCCACATTCATTCTTCTTGCCGGTGCAGCCTGAGAAGCAGCCCACTTAAACCAAAAATAATTGTCTCCCTGATCTTCCAGGTCCTTAATTGTTGCATTTTCAATGCCAACCCAGAAGTTACAGGTTACATTATTTCCGGACAATGCTGCCGGTGTATGAACATTGTAAAGATTTACATCTTCCGGACTTTTTCCCAATCCTAAAATCTGTGTATAATATCCGATATTCAACGCCCCGGTATCCAGGTATTCTCCCTGCTTAAAGAGCAATGCATATCGGTTTGTTCCAAACTGACTGTAATGCTGCTTGCTAAAGATATTTTCCACAACATTCTTAATCTGCGCATCATCATCTTCGTCATTGAAAATATAAGTGTTCTTACCGAACATCATAGTTTCCAGAGACACTGCTTCTGACGCACTGCTTTCGCTTCCATTGTTTACGGAAATAACCTTGAAGTACTTATTGTACTTAGACCCATTCCCCACCGGAACGGTACAGCTTGTGTCTGTGGTTGTTCCTATAGTCTGGAAGTTTCCGTATTTTCCCTGTGCACTTAAGACCTTGTAGCTTTTTGCATTGGTCGCTTTATCCCAGCTGACTTTTAATCCATTTTCTGTTTCCTTCACGGTTACATTCTTTGTAACCCTCGGTTTTAAATCAGAGCTGGTTGTGGTGTAGATGATTTTGCTGTCCGCATAAGGACCACCCACATTGTTTGTCAGTGTTCTGATTTTGAAATAATATTTTGTATTCACGGACAAGTCACTTACTTCATAAGACGTGCTTGCCGTCTGTCCTGCCGAACGATACGTTCCATTTTCGCTGGTGGAATATAAAACCTCGTATCCACAATACATGGTTTCACTGACAGAATTCCAGGAAAGTGATACCGTATCTCCGCTTTTTTCCGTTACTGTTACATTCTTTGCTGTTTTCGGAGTAGTATCGGTATATAAAATAAATTTTTCATTGGAGGACACTTCTTCGCCCTTCCCAATGCTGATTAACTGCATTCCGTTTTCCCCAAGGGTCAGATATTTGTCTACCGCGGAACTTTTAAATGCCACCGTTCCATCCCCTTGTGGTTCCATTCGTACTGACTCCCATCCGGACGGATTCTGATGATTCAGAATCTGATACACAGCACTTTCATCTGCCTTCCAGTTCGCATTATTTGCCGGATTGCTAAAGTTTACAATTTCCTTTTCGTTGTACACGCCATATCGAATTGTAAACAAACCATTCTGTGGTACATTCTCTGTACTAAACCCTTCTGTCTTTGGCTGATATTTAACATTACATTCAATCGGCCCATAATCTGTTCCATCCAATGTAATCACAGTCTTTGTTCCCGATTGCACAAAATATACCTGTCCGTTCACTGTTGCCTCAATCGGGTCATCCTCTGCTGCCGAATTTCCTTCGGATGCACCATAAACCATTCCCGTGCCATTCCACCCGGAAACGGTCAATGCGACCGCCATCATCACAGCCCCAAACCTTTTCATACGCTTTCTCATTATAAGCCTCCTATCTCTCTTTTTTAACCTGTTTAAGTCCATACTACTTTTCAAAAATGTTTTCAGCAATACTTCCTGTTTTTTTCGCTTTTTTCACTAATTTTCCTAAGATTATCAGAAGACTCTCCCCTCTTTTTTCATATTTTTCACAAAAAAAAAGAGAACTGAGTTCTCAGTTCTCTTTTCCTCAAAAAACGTTTTTACAACGATTCCCGCTAGGTTTGAAGCATTTCCGTTATGCTTCATCCGGCTCTAATAAAGCTTTTTCGTAAGCATCTAAAACAATCTGCTGAATAGAGCTACGTGTTTCGGAATTAATTGGATGAGCAATATCTCTGTATTCGCCATCTGCTGCCTTTCTGCTAGGCATTGCAATGAATAATCCCTTTTCGCCTTCTACTACCTTGATGTCATGAACTACGAATTCGCCATCAATGGTAATAGATACTACAGCCTTCATCTTACCTTCTTTTGTCATCTTTCTAACTCTTACGTCTGTTATATTCATATGCCGCTCCTTTTCTATTATAGACTATATCTAAAATTTCTCTCGTTAATTATTTCCACGTTTCCGTCAGAATTACCAAGCTTTTCATTCGGATTAATCGTGCTGTGGCTTTCAATAATACAGTTCTCAATCACTGCTCCATCACCGATATATACGTCGTTCATGATAATGGAATTCTTCACCACACAATTATTTCCTATGTATGCCTGCTTAAAAATAACGGAACCCTGTACCTCACCATTAATAATACATCCACTAGACACAAGACTGTTACCTACGTTAGAACCCGGGTTATATTTTGCCGGCGGCAAATCTTCGACCTTAGAATAAACATCCGGATATTGTTTAAAGAAGAAATCACGAACATCCTTCTTTAAGAAATCCATGTTTGCGTCAAAGTAATTTTGAACGCTGGCAATGTTCTTCCAATATGAGTCCATCTTATACGCAAATATTCTCTTTGCATCCTTGTTTCTGATAATAATGTCTGAAACCAAATCATACTGATCTGCTGCGGAACATTCTTCCACCAACTGAATCAGCAATCTTCTTCGAATCACATAAATTCCTGTGGAAACAAATGTGTTTGTGCTGTCTATTGGTTTTTCGACGAAGTCCGTAACTCTTCCGGATTCATCCGTTGATATTACTCCATATGCGGAAACGTCTGTACCTTCCGGCATTTCCTTTCCTACAATCGTAATATCCGCACCGGTTTCAACATGTTTTTCTAATACTTTATTATAATCCATCTTATAGATTGCATCACCGGAAGCGATGATTACATACGGTTCATGGCTCTTCTTTAAGAATGCAATGTTCTGTGCAATCGCATCTGCAGTTCCACGATACCAGAATCCATTATCCGATGTGATGGATGGAGTAAATACATAAAGTCCGCCCTGTTTTCTACCAAAGTCCCACCATTTTGATGAGCTTAAATGTTCATTCAATGAAAGGGCATTATACTGTGTCAGTACAGCCACCTTCTGAATATGTGAATTTGTCATATTACTCAGTGCAAAATCAATCGCTCTGTAGCTACCTGCCAATGGCATCGCTCCGACAGCTCTCTTCTTCGAAAGATCCTGCATCTTACTGTTATTTCCACCTGCTAAAATAATTCCAACTGCCCTCATTAAATCTCACCTGCCTTAACTATATAGCCTCCTGATGGGAGTTTTCCGTCAGGGTAATCTGATATTTCTGTCTTTCCTGAAATCGCAACATTCTGTCCAATCGTTACACCATCCGGTATTTTAGAGTTCTCACCGATTACAGCAAGTTCACAGTTATAAACCTTCTCACTTAACTGGCTGTCTGCGTATTTCCCTACACCAATCGTAACATTTTCTCCAACTTCTACATTTTCAGCAATGATAGAATTGTAAATCTTCGTTCCCTTTTTAATCTTACAACCCTGCATAATGATAGAATCGTGAACCTCTGCTCCTTCCTCCACTTCAACATCTGCACTGATTACGGAGTTATATACCCCTCCACAGATATCACAGCCTTCACCAACGATACTACGTTCTACCTTAGACTCTGCAGACAGGTACTGTGGTGGTAATGCATCATTCTTAGTGTAAATCTTCCAGAACTCTTCATAAAGATTGAACTCAGGAACAATATCAATTAATTCCATATTTGCTTCCCAATATGATTTTAAAGTTCCTACATCTTTCCAATATCCTGTGTACTCATATGCAAAAATTCGTTTTCCGTTCTGATGTACATATGGAATAACATGCATACCAAAATCACAATTCGGCTGATCCTTTAACTTAATCAACGCCTCTCTAAGAACCGGCCAACTAAAGATATAAATACCCATAGAAGCCAAGTTACTCTTAGGATTCTCAGGCTTTTCCTGGAACTCGGTAATCTGATGATTCTCATCTGCTACCACAACTCCAAAACGTCCTGCTTCTTCCCATGGAACCGGCATCGCTGCAATGGTTACATCTGAATTATTCGCCTTATGATAATCCAACATCACTTCATAATCCATTTTATAGATATGATCTCCTGACAAAATCAGGACATAATCAGGATTGTAGGACTCCATGTACTCTAAATTCTGATAAATAGCATTCGCCGTTCCTGTGTACCACTCCGTATTTTGGCTCTTTTCATATGGAGGAAGAACCGTGACCCCTCCAATGTTTCGATCTAGATCCCAAGGAATACCAATGCCAATATGGGCATTTAAGCGGAGTGGTTGATACTGTGTCAACACACCTACCGTATCAATTCCTGAATTAATACAGTTGCTTAATGGGAAATCAATAATCTTATACTTTCCTCCAAAAGCAACTGCCGGTTTCGCGACTTTCGCTGTCAATACACCCAGACGGCTTCCTTGTCCACCTGCAAGCAGCATCGCAATCATCTCTTTTTTAATCATGTCTATCACCTCGTTGCATAAATTTAAGTCCGGACCATTCTTCGTATACCCGTCCGTGTGGTATTTGTACATTTGATTATATCATCAAACCCCTTTGATTTAAAGGGTTTTTCGAGATTTTCTTATCGATTTTTACCCTTTTTTTTATCATATTTCGACATTTCTTGTGCACATTCCACAATTACCATCTATGATTTTTGTAATTCATTGTTTTCCGTTTGATTTTTCCATAAATAATTGTATACTTATAAATGCGTAAATCATTTCCTATTAAAAGGGTTTTCTTACGCATTTTACGAATTGTGCTACCTGGTAGCGGAATGGAGTTTATTATGTATCAATTAAATTTTGACGTTCCGGCGAAATTACATTTTACCGGAATTGGTGGCATCAGCATGAGTGGCTTGGCCGAGATTATGCTTTCCCGTGGTTTTACGGTAACCGGTTCTGATTCCAGAGAATCAGAAATCACAAAGCATCTGGAATCTTTAGGTGCCACTGTTTTTTATGGACAGCAGGCTTCCAATGTTGCTGATGATGTAGATGTTTTAATATATACAGCTGCAGTGAAGGCAGATAACCCGGAATTAGTGGCTGCAACCGAAAAAAATATTCCTTTATTAACCCGTGCCGAATTTCTCGGACAAATCATGAAAAATTACAAGGAATCCATTGGTGTATCCGGAACTCATGGAAAAACCACAACCACTTCCATGATTTCTCAGATTTTATTGGAAGCAGACACAGATCCTACTATTTTGGTCGGTGGAATTATGCCAACCATCAAGGGAAATACCAGAGTAGGACATTCCGAGCATATCATTACGGAATCCTGCGAATATACCAATAGTTTTCATTCTTTCCCACCAAAAATCGGTATTATCTTAAATGTTGCTGCAGATCATCTGGATTTCTTCAAGGATTTAGACGACATCAGACACAGTTTTAAAGTTTATGCATCATTGATTCCGGAAGACGGTACTTTAGTCATTAACAGTGACATTGAAAACGTGGAATACTTCACAGAAGGACTGAAGTGTAACGTGATTACCGTTGGTTCTGACCCGAATAAGAGTGATTACAGTGCCACAAACATTACTTATGATGATTTTGCCCATGGTTCTTACGATTTAGTAAAGAACGGAAAGGTCATTGCACATATTACTTTAGGCGTTACCGGAGAACATAATATTTATAATTCTCTGGCAGCTATCGCTACAGCGCACGTCCTTGGATTAAAGGATGAAGATATTCTTAAAGGGCTTCAGCAGTACGGTGGAACGGATCGTCGTTTCCAGTACAAGGGAAAAGTGAATGGATTTACTGTCATTGATGACTATGCACATCATCCGGATGAAATCCGCGCTACAATTAAGACTGCAAAACATTATCCTCATAAGAAGATGTGGATTGTATTCCAGCCACACACTTACACCCGAACCAAAGCCCTGCTGCATGAATTTGCACAGGAACTTTCCAAGGCAGACGCCGTAGTTTTGGCAGACATTTATGCCGCCAGAGAAAAGAACACTTTGGGCATTAGTTCCGAAGATGTAAAAAATGAAATCGAAAAAATCGGAACCGAAACATACTATTTCCCGTCTTTCGAAGAAATTGAACAATTTTTATTAAAAAATTGTAAAGAAAATGACTTGTTAATAACTATGGGAGCCGGAGACGTAGTAAACATCGGGGAAGACCTGTTAAAAAAATAATCTATTAACATTTCCACAAATTTTTGCTGAATTTTATTAACAAAGATTTGTGGATTTTTGTTTACATAACTTCACGATTCAGAAACCTGTCCGAGTCCTTTTACAATGGGGAAAGCGACAGTTTTCGACAAATTATTTTATTTTGTTATCATCACTATTAACATTATTAACACCCCTTTGAAACCCTTTAATAATGGGCTTTTCAGCCAATTTGTGATGTTGATTTTTCCATTTTTTTTGCTATACTCTTTTAAGGAAAGACAAGACTAACGAATAGAGAGTAGAGCAAAATGTGTAAATTGGTTTTAGACAGAGGAGTCTTCTCAGACTTCACATCTGTTTCAAATATTTTTATAGATGAATATATGCCAACTGCGAATGGGGAATTTGTTAAGATTTACCTTCATTTATTACGCCTGGTGCACAGTACTACTGCAATCCCTGCAGATTTTTCTACAGAGCACATTGCAGATCAGTTCCAGCTTCTGGATTCCGATGTTGTACGAGCACTGAATTACTGGTCAGATCAGGGACTCCTTTCTCTGTCCTTTAATAGTAAGAAGGAAATCTCCGGAATTAAGTTTGAGCCGGTGAAAAAAACTGAGGTCGTTGTGGAGACCCCGGTTTTAGCAAAAGCATCTGGGGAAAGTTTTTCCGCAGCCGTTCCGGAAAGTTCCGGAATCATTATTCCTTCCAAGAAGAAATATACCGCTGCAGAAATTCGTCAGTTCTCAGGCAATGAGGAACTTCAGCATTTGACCTTCCTTGCCCAGACTTATTTAGGAAAAACATTAACCTCTTCGGACGTAAATTCCATTATCTATATGTTAGATGGTTTGAAATTCAGCGTGGACTTTATTGAATACATTATGGAAACTTGTATTTCCATGGGAAACAAAACGCTACGTGCCATTGAAAAGCAGGCTGTGGAATATGCCCGTCGCGGCATCGATAATTCCACCGATGCGAAAAACGATGAACTGCTTCGTCGTGCCATCTTCCAGAGCATTTATAAGATATTTGGCTTAGACGCAAAAACACCGATTAAGAAGGACATTTCCTATGTTTCAAAATGGACGAATGAGTACGGTTTTTCTGACGATATTATTATAGAAGCTTGTAATCGTACCATGGAACACATCCATACCGGAAGTTTTCCATACACGGACAAGACTCTTACCAACTGGTTCCAGAACAAAGCCTTCTCCTTAGAAGCCATTGAAGCATTGGACAAGGCCCATTCTGAGGATTTTAAGCAATCTGTAAGACCTAAGGTAACTGTTTCACGCCCGAAGCGTGCAAAGTCCTTTGAACAGCGACATTACGATTATAACGATTTAGAGAAAAAATTACTTTCCAGCAGAGATAAAAAATTAAAGTCATCCAAGAAAAGTGATGCGGAATAATCTGCTTTTTAGGAGAATTTATGGCAATTACCAGAGATCAGGCCGACGTTATTGCAAACCGCTATAACGATCGTCGCATTACCAATAAATTGAAAATGGAAAAACGGATTCAGGAAGTTTACACCTTGATTCCGGAAATGGCTGAATTAGATCAGGAGATTTCCGGGCTGGCACTCCGTGCCACAAAATCCGCTTTACAGGGAGATAACACCTTTAAGGACAGCCTGCGAGAAGACATCGCTGTGATTTCAGAGCGAAAAAAAGCACTTCTTCTGGCAAATCATTTTCCTGCTGATTATCTGGACGAGATTTTTACCTGTCCGGATTGTAAGGATACAGGTTATGTAAACCAGAAGCCTTGTCATTGTCTGAAAGACGAAATCATTAAACTTTTATATTCCCGTTCTGAATTACAGGAAATTCTTGACCGGGAAAACTTTGACACCTTTGATTATTCCTTATATTCAGAGGATTATATCGACGAAACTACCAGCATTTCCGCTGCCGAAAATATAGAAACAGTGATGGATCATTGTCATTATTTTATTAATCACTTTGACAAAACCTTTGATAATCTGCTATTCTATGGCAGGGCAGGTACAGGAAAGACCTTTTTGATTAACTGCATTGCAAAGGAATTAATTGAAAAATCTTATTCCGTGATTTACTTGTCTGCGGTTCAGTTATTTGATTTAATGGCTGATTATTCATTCCGAAGAGATAACAATTCTGTTTATTCGCAAATCAGCATGGATGAATTAATTCACTGTGACCTTTTAATCATTGACGATCTTGGAACAGAAATGACGAATTCCTTTACGGATTCTTCCCTGTTTGATTGTCTTAACGAACGTCTTACACATCAAAAATCTACAATTATTTCTACGAACCTTTCTCTGCAGCAATTGCAGGAACGGTATGAGGAACGTATTTTTTCCAGAGCTGCTGGAAATTATACGCCACTGAAGATTTTTGGTGATGATATAAGAATAAAAAAGAACTATACAGTTTAAACATTTACAATGGAGGAAATTTCAAAATGATAAACCAAAAGTATGTTGAATCAATCCCAGTAGGACCATTAGCCATCGTTGCATTATCCGGAAGCAAGCAGTTATGCGATACCGTTGATGCATATATCAGTGACTGGAGAAAGGAACGCCTGGAATCCAAGGAATCCCCAATCACTTATCAGGGTTATGTTAAGGATTCTTACCTTTTAGATGTAAGCACTCCACGTTTTGGTACCGGGGAAGCAAAATGTACCTTAAAAGATTCTGTCAGAGGTTGTGACCTTTACATTATTGATGATGTTACAAACTACAGCATTGAATATACCGTATGCGGTCATAAGAATCACATGTCTCCGGACGATCACTACGCAGATATCAAAAGAGTTATTGCTGCAGCTGCCGGTAAGGCACACAGAATTACTGTCATCATGCCTTTCCTTTACGAAAGCAGACAGCACAGACGTACTGCAAGAGAATCTATGGACTGTGCAGTAATGCTTCAGGAATTAGTAAACATGGGGGTAGATAACATCTTAACTTTCGATGCACACGACCCACGTGTTAACAATGCAATTCCTGTTAGTGGTTTTGAATCAATTATGCCAACATATCAGTTTATCAAAAACCTTCTTAAAAATGTTGATGACCTTAAAATAGATGCAGATCACTTAATGATGATCAGTCCGGACGAAGGCGCCATGGGACGTGTTGTTTACTATGCAAACGTTTTAGGCGTAAACATGGGAATGTTCTATAAGAGACGTGACTATACAACAATTGTTGATGGTAGAAACCCAATCGTTGCTCATGAATATCTTGGTGAATCCGTCGAAGGAAAAGACGTTATCATCGTTGATGACATGATTTCTTCCGGTGACAGTATGTTAGACGTTGCAAAACAGTTAAAGATGCGAAAGGCAA
This sequence comes from Eubacterium sp., assembly GCA_024698585.1. GTDB lineage: Bacteria > Bacillota > Clostridia > Lachnospirales > Lachnospiraceae > Eubacterium_G. Next base: position 22,122 of record JAILRB010000052.1, on the reverse strand, counting down.
ACAGAGTCTTCGTCGCTTCTACTTTCGGTCTCTTCACAAATGGTTTAGAGAAATTTGACGAAGCTTACGAACAGGGATTAATCAGCAAGGTTATGACCACAAACTGTGTATACCAGACTCCTGAATTATTAGAAAGAGAATGGTACATCAACGTAGATGTTGCTAAGTACACAGCATTATTCATTGATAAATTAAATCATGATAGTTCTATCAGCGATTTATTAAATCCATACGAAAAGATTAAGAAACGTGTAACAAAATACACGGAAGGACAGAAATAATAGAAATAGTTATTAGCAAGGGCTGAACGGCAAAAAATGCCATTCAGCCCTTTTCTATTTTGCAGGGATTAGTAACGTGACTTTTTTACAGTCTGATAAAGTTGTAATTCAGCCCCAGCTTATCTGCCAGTAATTTTTCTCTTGTATGACAGGAGAAAACAATTACCTGCTCCATTTGCTCTGACATATAGCGAAGGGTATTTCCCATTCGTTTATTGTCATACATTGCAAAGGCATCATCCAGAAGAATCGGCTTTTTGTCCGTTTCAAAAATGATATCTGTTGCTGCCAGACGAAGAGACATATAGATCTGCTCTACGGTTCCCTTACTGAGACGACTTGAAGAAATCAAATGATTCTTTCCCTGTACGGAGATGTTCAGTTTTTCATCAATGGATAACTGATCGTATTTTCCGTTTGTAATGTGTCCCATGTATTCTGAAGCTTTTTCGTTCAGCTTTCTTCCGAAGCTGTTTCGAATCTCGTTGGCAATTTCTTCGATTTCTTCTTTTGCAGTCTGGAGCGCCTGAATCTCCATTTTTGCTTTCTGGATATTTTCTTCCCGATGCTTCAATTCTTCAATTCGCTTTTCGGTTTCGATATCACGTTCTTTTTTCTGTTCCAAAACCCACTGGGATTTTGAAATTGCTTCCTGAACCTTTCGCTTTTCTTCATTGAGTTTTTTCAGGTCTTCGCTGTAGTCTTCCAAGCCGAATTCCTTCTGTTCTTCAATACGAATCATGTTCTGGACGCTTTCCAGATTTTCTTTCTTTCGTTCCACCTGACGTTCTGTATAGACTTCTTCGTGTTTCGCCGCTTCCAATCGTTCCAGAGTCTGGCGTAATTCCTTGATTACAAGAAGTTTTTCTTCTTTCTGTCTTCTGTTAACTACATATTTGAAAATTGCAAGTACAAGGAAGAAAAAGGCTGCGACAAAACAAATCATCGGTTTAAACCATACCGCCGGATTATACAGTCGGTAGGAATTTCCAAAAAGTAAGCCAATTCCAACACCGATAGCTGCCATCATCATAATCAAGAAGGCAATCGGAATATTTGTACTGTTCATCACCTTGTCATTGACCTTTTCCATCGTCTGACGGGAATCAATGCCACGATTCTGCAACTGTGCCTTTAATTCTTCTTCGTGCTCTCGAACTTTCACGAGAGTCGCTGAATTCTTTTCCAAATCGGCCGTCAGGCTAATCACTTCCTGATAAAGGTTTTCTTTACGCTCGTTTTGTTTTGCTAATTCCTCTAAACGCTTTGCATCTTTTGCGGAAAGTTCCTTTTCCCTGACTTCCACATCCTTTAATTCACTTTGCTTTCCTTCAATTTCAGCAACAATCCCCTGCTGCTCTGCCTCGGAAACTTCCAGCTGTTCCTGTGCATTGAAGATCGATTTTCGAATAATGTCTTCTTCACTGATTTTATATTCTGCATTAATTTTTTTCTTTTGATTGTCTAAATCCGCAAATGCCTTCTTAATGTCAATTTCCATGGACTTTGTGGATCCAATATTTGCCGCATAATTCTTCAGAATTCCTTCCAGCTCCTTATCAGTGCTACTTCCTAACTGGCTGATACTGATTGTGTTGTAATAGCATTTTTCATCCAGCCCGGCAAATAACTGGTCAATCTCATCTTCCGTAAGAATCTTTCCGGTATCTTCATTAATGACCTGGAAAAGACGATGTTCCTTATTGAAATTCCGCTCAATCCGGTAGGTTACTCCATCGGCTTCCATTCGCATGTTTCCCTGATAGTTTGCTGGATTGTCCCATGGTTCATACTTTACATATAAGTCGTTGACACTGGCTTTCCCTCTTTGTCGTTCGATTCCAAAAAGCATTGCTCTGATAAAAGTATGTAATGTAGTTTTTCCCGCTTCATTTTCACCATAGATAATATTTAATCCTGGCTTTAAAGATACAGATTGATGATTAAATTTTCCGAAATTAATCAAATTCATATCCTTAATAATCATAACTTGTCCTCCATTGCATCCATCAATGCTTTTGTTCCGTAGTAAAGCGTCTTCTGTTCCATCGGAGTACGTTCTCCTTTGTCCAGATATTTCTTGATAAACATTCCAAGAATATTGTCTTTGTTTTCCTCGTATAACTCTTCAAAGTCAAAATCCGGAACGGTAATATCCTGCACGCTTACAATATTTCCCAACGCCTCTATGTCCGACGGATATATTTCAAAGTCCGGATTTCTATATCCATCCAGAATCACCATATACATATTGTCCTGACCTTTTTCTGCAATAGCATCTTGCAGACGGTGGCGAAGTTCCATATTGGTAATTTTCGTATTCACCGTATAGGTGAGTTCCATATAATTTCGTTTTGCAAAAGGGATAAATTCCAAATCCAAATGTCCCTTTTCCAGAATACCGCTGATGTAGCCCCGTTCTCCCACGTCGCCACAGTCAATCGGCTCCAGGCTTCCACAATAAGCCATTTTATTTTTCTCATCGATATCCGGAATATGAATGTGTCCCATTGCCACATAATCAAAACCGGACATGGCTACTTTTCTTCGGTTAATCGGAATGTGCTTTTCATCGCCGCCATGAGCAACCAAAAGATTTATTTTTTCCGTCTCATCTACAATAATATGATCATACAGTGCATCTGTAATTTCATTTTCATGATAACTTAATCCATAAACACATAAGTTGAGTTTCGGGATATCCACCTTCTGGATGTTTTTATCCGCCAGGAACAAAACATTGTTACTCCATTTGAAATCTTTGTAAAAGGAGCCTTTCTTGATCGCATCATGATTTCCCGCACAAAGAACCACAGTGGTTTCCGGAATTGTCGAAAATAAATAATCGACTTCCTTTAACTCTCTCAGCAGTGGCTGTCTATGAAATAAATCTCCTGAAATAATCAGTAAATCTACCGGATTTATTTTAATTTCCCGGATGAGTCTTTCGAATGTATTCCAAATCTCATCTCCACGGTTTTTTCCCCATTCTCTCTTGCTTTCCGGGGTTGCTCCCAGATGGATGTCACCTGTATGAATAAATCTCATAGTCCCTCCTTTGTATCGGCCCTCATTCCATTCCTGTTACTCGTAATGTTCTTCAAACACCCAGGTCTTCTGTCCCTTTTCGTTGGTTACAAGACCATACACTGCTCTTGCAGCCTTCTCTGCCATTCCCTGGCTATCAAACACACTTTGCAGTTTTCCATAGCCATAAACATAACTCTTATTGTTCAAGTCATATTCCATGGAAGTTTCCACTTCCACACCGGTATCAAAAAGAACGATTGCATCATTCTTGACATTTAATTCTAAATTCGCATCCAGATGCTGTACAAACGAAATCGCAATTTCTTTCATTTTTACATCATCAGTCCAATAGCTTGGGTACGCTGCAGTAACCTGTTCTTCTGAATTAAACAGCAACTGGTCATCATCAATGGCTTTTCCCTTTTTCACTCGCTTCATATTAATGATTGTATCTGTGATTTCAACATCCGTAACAAATACATTTTCCTGATAATAGGATTTAATTTCATTAAACTTCGGATCCACAATTTTCACAATGCTCATCGGGAAATATTTATAGCCCTTTTCAGCGTCCGTTTTATTTGCTAATCCATAAACCAGATTTTCTCCGGTATAACCGCAAACTTTAATGACTTTTCCTTCCCCGGCTTCAATAGTATTCATCTGACCATTGTTCAGATCCACAATGGTAATACTGTCTGAATAAGCCTTTCCACTGGTGTTGTAAACCAGCATGGAACCGTCACGATTAATGGCGAAACTGTGGTCTTCCAGATTATCAACCAGAATTCCGGTCTCCTTTGTCTGGGTGTTTGCATAATAAATATTCTTGCCCAGTTTCAGGTACACCGTTCCATCTCCAATGTGGAACAATTCCTGCAGTTCCTGCTCCATGATTGCTGCGGAAACTCCGCATACCATAAAGACTTTTTCCTTGGTTTCATTGGTTTTCTTATCAAAGTGCATAATGGAAATTCCATTTTTTCCCACATGCTCCTCACTCGGGCTGTAACCATAGATAATGAAATTCGCATTTCCTTCATCTGTCACATTTAAAACCTTAACCCGGGTCCGATAAAGTTCGGAAGCATTTTCTGCATTCAATTTATAGATTGGAACCACTTCCTTCGTGGTAACATTCATCACGTAGGCATCACCATTAATGGCAAAGGACAGATAATTTCGATTCGGGCTTTCCACGTGCTCGATTTTATCCGTGTTCTGAATTCCCAGGTCAATAAAGCTATTTCCAATATTGTTTTCATCGGCAGTCCAAATCTGATTTACTTCCCTGTCATAAGCCAGAACGTATTGTTTTCCTGCACAGGTCCAAACCGTGATGGTTTCTGCCACATTATACATTTCTTCCACCTTCTGTGCATTGACTGACTTAATCTGGTAATTCATGGTGTAGGTTCCCGCTTCCCCGGTATCCTTAATACAAAATTCCTTGGCACTAATGGATGTATCCCCTACTTTTTTCGGAGTCAATGAATTCCATGTCAACATTGCAAAACTGGACTGAATCGTGGTCTGTCCCAGCGAATCATTGGCAAGATTCAGATCCGGCTCAATAAAGGCAATCAAATCCTTGGAAGAAACGCTGTTATAGGTTTTATTACTAAATTCCTTGGCAAATTTCATCTGGGCAGAGATAAAATCCTCGTCCACTACCATCATTCTGGAATAGTAATAAATTTTATCAAATTCCTTTGTCTCCAGAATCAGGCAAAAAGAATATTCTTCCCCCATCTGAAGAATGGTGCTCACGGTATAATCAAAGGAAATTACCCCTTTTTTCGCTATTATTTTTTCAATCGCACCACTGTCCAGAAGACGATCATCTTCCATAGACTTAATCTCATAGGAGACTTTTGTTATTTCATTTTTCTTCGGTTTTACGCTAATTGGAACCACTCTTTCCGGAGAAACCGGAATGATATCATTTCGATTGGTTGCAATCTGTTGCTCACTGACATAACCCAGGAGTTTTCCCACTGCATCCTTCTTATAATACACTGTTACCTGTGGTAATTTTCCTTTGTAGGACTGCTTCTGGGTAGAAACAGGTTCTTCTTTATGGTTCTTGTTATAGATGCTAGCTCCTGCCACCGCTGCAATCACAAGAAACAATATTAATACAACAACAAAAATCTTCTTTTTCATAATCTATACCTTCGCGAAGAAAGGGCAGCGATTGTTACTGCCCTTATTCTTATGATTTCTCTTTCTTTCCTGTCACCTTTGGAAATTCAAACATAACAGATTCAAACGGACGAAGTGGAATTTCCAATCGATATGGAAATCCGTCACATTCACCCTTAATCGCCTTATATTTTACAGCCTGCGTATCTCCGCTTTCTGTCGTAATAATTCGCTTATAGGTTCCTGCTTTCGGAACACCTACCACATAATCCGGTCGTTCCATCGGAGTAAAGTTACAAACCACTCCAACCGAGTTCTTGCAATCATGTTCTGTGGTATGACGGATAAAGCTGAAAATACTTCTGTCACAGTCATCCGCATTAATCCATTGGAACGCTCCATAACCCTTCGTTTCTGTATGAAGGGCAGGATATTTTTTATAAATATGAAGTAACTTCTTCACATACTCCTGCATATCCTTATGTTCCGGTTCTTCCAATAAATACCAGTCCAATGCTCTCGCTTCGGACCATTCCTGAAGCTGTGCAAATTCCTGTCCCATGAACAACAGCTTTCTTCCCGGATGTCCCATCATGAAAGTATATGCAGTTTTTAAGTTTTTAAACTTGTCGGAAGGATATCCCGGCATTTTATTTAACATCGAACACTTCAGATGTACTACCTCATCGTGAGACAATACTAAGATGAAGTTTTCGCTGAATGCGTAAGTAATACCAAAAGTCATCTGGTTATGTGCACCCTTCTTAAAGTAAGGATCCTGCTTTGTATACTCTAAGAAATCGTGCATCCATCCCATGTTCCACTTATAAGAGAAGCCTAAGCCACCCTCTTCCGGTGCCATGGTAACCTTTGGCCATGCAGTAGATTCTTCTGCAATCACGTATGCTCTAGGATTTCTGTATTTCATAATACTACTCAAGTGCTTAAAGAATTCTATTGCTTCCAGATTTTCATTTCCGCCATGAATATTTGGAACCCACTGACCATCTTCACGACCGTAATCCAGGTACAGCATAGAAGCCACAGCGTCCACGCGAAGTCCGTCAATGTGATATTTCTCTACCCAGAACAATGCATTTGCCAAAAGGAAATTGCTTACTTCTGTCTTCGCGTAATCGAATACCTTTGTTCCCCAGTCAGGATGTTCTCCCTTTCTGGTGTCCGCATATTCATAAAGCGGTGTGCCATCAAACATGGCAAGTCCATGGGCATCCTTTGGGAAATGTGCCGGAACCCAGTCAAGAATGACTGCAATTCCTGCCTTATGGAATGCATCTACAAGGTACATGAATTCCTCCGGCTTTCCATATCGGGAAGTCGGTGCATAATAGCCCACAACCTGATATCCCCAGGAGCCATCAAAAGGATGTTCCAAAACACCCATTAATTCTACATGGGTGTACCCCATGTCCTTCACATAAGCTACCAGCTCTTTTGCCAATCGCTTATAATCATAAAATCCATCTTCATCATCCGGTCCCTGGAACTCTTTCTTCCATGATCCCAGATGCACTTCGTAAATGGACATTGGCTGCTCATAGTGATTTTCCTTCGCTTTCTGAGCAATCCATTTACTGTCTTTCCATTTATAATTCTCAATATTTGCTATACGGGAGGCGTTTCCCGGACGAACTTCCGCCCAGTTACCATATGGATCTGCCTTAAATAAGGTATCGCCGGTCTGCGTTGTAATTGCATATTTATATAACTCGCCTTCGCCAATTTCCGGAATAAATAATTCCCAGATTCCTGACTCGTTTTCCATCTTCATATTATGGTCAAACCCAACCCAGCCATTAAAATCTCCTACAACGGATACATTGACGGCATGCGGTGCCCAAACTGCAAAATATGTTCCCTTAACGCCATCAATTTCAGTTTCGTGAGCACCCAGCTTATTATAAATTTCATAATGAATGCCCTTACCGAATAAATAGCAATCATCTTTTGTTATAAGATATTTATTCTCCATATAGCCTCCTTTATAGTCTTGATTTGCTATCCGGCTCCGGAAAAGCTTACGCCCTCCGAGAGCCGGACAACCATTAGATTCTGTTATAATTAATCAAACAACCCTTTAAGATAATTTCCCTTTCATCATCTGTCATTTCACCAAGCTTTAATGTAAATGGTGTGATGTTCTTGTTCTCATCAATGGCAAATGCTTCTAATTCCGTCTTACCTTCCTGAACTGCTTTCGCAACATTCGGAACGAAGATATAATCATTCAACTTAAATGGAAGTTCTTCCTCTTCATAGATGAATGGAAGCATACCCCAGTTGATTAAGTTCGAACGATATCTCTTAGTAGCGTATTCCTGTGCAATGTTTGCCCATCCGCCTAATACCTTCTGGCAGGATGCAGCCTGTTCTCTGGCAGAACCATCACCAGGTTTTACTGCATAGATTGTACTGCCGATTCCGATTGTTTCCTTGCAAATCGGATACTGTGACAATTCACTCTTAATGAGTTCTGTCATTTCCTTGATTTCCGGCAATACTTCTCCCGGACAATTTCCTGCTTCTCTCGCTTTTTCCGCAGCCTGAACTTCTTTCGCTCTTCCTACGTATGCAGGATCCTTTCTAGACAATGCGAATTCAGCAAGTCCCAAAGGATTAGAACGGTATGATGAAGTTTCTCCGGATGGAATCAATTCATCTGTAGTTGTTACAGGATCGTGAATTTCAGATACAACCTTTAATAACAGGTTATCTGTTAAAGCTACCATTTCCGGCCAGTCCTTAATGTTTGGACCAAGCTTTAATTCTGTATTCGGATCAGCAACACCCTTGGAATCAAAGACTCTGTTTGCGTAAATGCTGCTGTCGAAGTGATATTTCTTGTTCTGGTATTCCACATCAATATCAGCTGCAGAAGTTAAGTAACCCTTATTTGCTGCAGTTGCTGCAATGGAACGGGCATCCATCAATGCTACAGAAGAAATCTGACCATTCTGAAGCTTACTTCCTTCTCTGTTCGGGAAGTTACGTGTAGAATGTCTGATACTGAATGCATTGTTGGAAGGTGTATCTCCGGCACCGAAACATGGTCCACAGAATGCTGTCTTTAATACACCACCTGCTGCCATGATATCTGCTGCGGAGCCATTCTTGATGAGTTCCATATATACCGGCATAGATGCTGGATAAACACTTAATGTAAATTCATCTGCACCGATGTTCTTTCCTTTCAGGATGTCTGCTGCTGCACAGATGTTTTCGAATCCACCACCGGCACAACCTGCGATGATACCCTGTTCTACATAAAGCTTTCCGTTTCTGATCTTATCAGTCAGCTTGTAATCAACCTGTCCGTCTAAAGAAACCAATGCTTTCTTTTCAACATCATGAAGGATGTCTTCCAGGTTCGCATTTAATTCGTCAATAGTGTATGTATTACTTGGGTGGAATGGCATTGCGATCATTGGCTTAATCTTAGATAAGTCAACGTAAACAATTCCATCGTAGTATGTAACTTCACCCGGATTTAATTCCTTGTATTCTTCTACTCTTCCGTGAATGTCATAGAATTCCTTAATCTTTTCATCGGTTCTCCAAATAGAAGAAAGACATGTAGTTTCTGTTGTCATAACGTCCACACCGATACGGAAGTCAGCGGAAAGATTTGACACACCAGGTCCAACGAATTCCATTACTTTATTCTTTACGTACCCCTTGGCAAATACTTCACCGATAATTGCCAAAGCCACGTCCTGAGGACCAACACCCTTCTGTGGTTCTCCGGTCATGTAGATACCGATTACGCCAGGCATATTGATATCATAAGTCTGGTTCAGTAACTGTTTTACAAGTTCCGGTCCACCTTCACCCATAGCCATTGTTCCCAATGCACCGTAACGGGTATGAGAGTCAGAACCTAAAATCATCTTTCCACCACCTGCAAGCATTTCTCTTGCGAACTGATGAATAACTGCCTGATGAGGTGGTACATAGATACCGCCGTATTTCTTAGCAGCTGTCAGACCAAACATGTGGTCATCTTCGTTAATGGTTCCACCTACCGCACATAAACTGTTATGGCAGTTTGTAAGAACATAAGGAATCGGGAATTTTTCCAATCCTGATGCTCTGGCTGTCTGGATAATTCCAACAAAGGTAATATCATGAGAAGTCAGTTTGTCAAACTTAATCTGCAACTCATTCATATTGCCTGATGTATTATGGTCTTTCAAAATATTATAAGCCATCGTATTCTTCGCAGCTTCTTCCTTTGAAAGATACTTGTCACCTAATTTACTCTTTAATAATTCTTCGTTGCCCTCTTCAATAACGTCAGTTCCGTTAATGAGATAAGCGCCACCTTTACTTAATGTAATCATCTGTTCCTCCTGCATCTTTTCGACATATTTTCAGTCGTTTTTCGTGAAAAAATGCCCGTCAGGGCATAGTAATCCACTAATATAATTAGTATACAATATTTCAAGGGGCAAAACAAGAAAAAATCCTGCCTGGGATTCTTCCCAAACAGGATTTCTTATATTACGGTCGCAACGATGTAATTGGTACAACATATACACCATCCGGTCTTTGATAAGCCGCATTTGACATTCCACAAATAACGCACAATGTCTTTGCTGCTCTTCCGTTTTTATCACTTAAAATATCCTTTTGAATCGATAATAGATTAGCCGCTGCCTCATCTATTTGATGCGCTCCCAGTTTTATTTCAAATCCACACCACTCACCATTTGGGAGTTCTATTACCGCATCAATTTCTTTTCCGCTGTAATCCTGATAATGGTATAATTCCCCACCAAATGATTCTGCATATATCTTTAAATCTCTTTCGCATAGTGATTCAAAAAGAAATCCAAATGTATTTAAATCTCCAATCAGCATTTCCGGTGTGGTTTTTAACAAGGCACACGCCAAAGAAGGATCTGAAAAATGTCTTTTTTCCGCCTGTTTCACGCGTACAGACGAGCGGATTTTCGTTGAATAAGGCTTTTGATTATCAATTAAAAACAACCGTTTAAAAATATTAAGATAACTCGCTACGGTCTCTACATCGATATCTTCATCATCTATTGATTTAATATCATTCTTTAACGTTCGATTGGTAACTGTCGTCGATTCATTTCGTGCCAGGGAACGAAGCAACAGTTCCACTTTATGAACGTCTCTTTTCACTCCATCTAATCGATAAATATCATCTTGAACGATTGCCTTAATATATTCCTGAGGGAGATTTGATGCATATTGTAAAGACACTTCCTGATTATCCGGCCATCCCCCACGGATAATATAGTCAACCAACAATCTCAAATCTACTTCTCCTGTTATTTTTGCATTTATCCTTCCTTCACATAATTCTTTCAACGATACATCACCTGTGGATTTTCCTGCTTCATATAAAGACATAGGATACATTCTAAGCCTTCCAATACGTCCCGCACCACTGTGTAAGATTCCTTTATGATTCGGAGTCGCCGACCCCGTCAAAATAAACTGTCCTTTTTTATTAGACTGATCCACATGGTATCGCACTGCATCCCATAACTGTGGCACCTCCTGCCACTCATCAATCAGCCTCGGAGTTTCACCATTCAATACTAATGCCGGACTCATTTGTGCTAATTGTCTGTTTTGAAAATTTCCTTCCGGGTTTCCAATGAATATTTCACTTCTACTGTGGTAAGAAGATGTCCAGGTCTTTCCGCACCATTTAGGACCTTCAATGCACACCGCACCAAAGGATTTTAAATATTCTTCCACTTTTTGGTCAATAATCCTTTTTTTATACACTTCTTTTTTCATGAAATCGCACATAATCCAACTATCCTCTTTCAAGGGTAAAGGACAATTCTCCTTTCTTTCAACTATTATTGAATACTTCATTGTAATACTTAAAACACTGTGGAAGATAGCAACGCTAAAATATTTCCTCTATACCATCCTATGTCGTTCCGACGGATTTGTCAATTTCAATCCGACAGATTTTAATTTTTCATTCCGACATTTTTCGACCTTTCAATCCTATTTATTCTATATCCAACCTCATATCAGTATATACTGGCATTAATCTGCGAGCAAAGAACTTACTCGCGAAGCATGTATGCCTCACCTCCGTACTCCTTGCACAATGTTTTTATAGAGAAGCTTGAAGAACTGTCCCGCAAAATAAAAATACACCCGGAATATAAGTTTCCGAGTGCCGTCATTTTTATTCTAATCCATAGTACAAAAGGCATCCCACGACAATGAGAACAATTATTGCGATAATTATTCTGGCAATCATCATTCCTGCCCCATTAATCTTTTTCTGGGTTTCCTGTGTATATCCATTTTCTTCCAGTAACTGCTTTGCTTTTTCGTAATCCTGATCCTGAACAACAACGGATTTCGCAATGGAATAATCTGCACCAAGAACGCGTAAGTAATCTCCTGCTCCACCTGCAAAAATCTGTGGTTCTATTCCTTCACTTTTCAAAAGTCCCTCAACCAACTTTAATTCCGGTTCACTTGTGGATACATATAACTGTTTCATAGCTCTTCCTCCTTCGTTTTTCAAAATGTCACTCACAAATTCCAATTTCAGTTTCCTATATATGACAAATTATTTATGTGTATTATTCACCTTTCAACTGCTTAACAATTTCCACCCTCGTAGTCATATATGAAAACATCGTACTAAAAAATACCGACATAAAGACACAACATATCAAATATATCAGCACAGAATGACCATACACTATTATACTCCATCTTTCGTTAAAGTGCCATAGATAAAACAATTTCACTGATGTCAATGCAACGACAACAACGGCAATAGAAATGAGTAAATCCACTATCATCACTATCATTCCCTCTACAAAAAATTGAAAAATAATATTCATTTTTGAAGCACCTATTGCTCTTTTGACCCCTATTTCAAACTTTCTTTCATTCAATGCGTTAGAAAAGCAACTATAAAGATTTATTCCCAACAATAATAGAATTGCAATGATTATAGCAGCTTTAATAAAGATCATATTACGCAAATCTTGAAAAGCCTGTAATTTATCGTACATAGGTGTACTGAAGTCAAGTCCTAATTTTGAAGCTTGTTCCAAAACCTGAACGTTTTTGGGACTTACCACAACCATACGTTTCCTTACTGTATCAGTATTCATTCCGTCAAAATCATCCATGGATACAAAAAAATCAAACTCTCCCACAGTTTTTTCATTCTCTATGTAAACAGGTTGCTTAAGCGAATCTTCAACCACATCAACTATTCTTAGTTTTTTGTAACATCTATCCATTTTGTACCCATATGGTACGTTAACATAATAAAATCCGTCTTCTTCCGGCTTTTGATTACTTATAATAATATCATATAGATATTTACTAATTACAACTTCTCCTTGCCGAACCCTGATACTTTTCTCACCTTGAAGTGTTTGCATTCTGTTTACATCGAACACCCCCGAATCATTATTGTAATAATAGGCCCACAACTTTTGCCCATAAACGGCATGAATATCAGCCTTTACATAAATGTCACCCTCTATTATTTGATTAGCATCATCTTGCAAAACCACTTCCATCGTAGTGCAACTATTTGTATCCTTCATTTTTCTCAATTGCGAGCAAAAATTTGTCACATTTTCGTTACTGCCATCATAATACTCAATAACAGAAACATTCGGCGACACTTTAATATAATCCTTATTTTTCAAAAAATAATACGAGTCAGTAAAAAATACAAAAATCCCCATTGAAGAAAATGTTAGTATCAACGTCACCGAAAGCAATGCATATATCTTGATATTTTTTTTTACCATACCAACGGCGTCAATTCCTATTCTAAAAAATCGGGGTATCATATATTTTTCCTTCTTTCAAGTAACATATTTTTTTCGCCTCTTTAGCAACTTCCATATCATGCGTAATCATAAGTATCGTTCTTCCACTTTCATTTTCCTTTTTTAAGGCTTTCATGACAATGTCTTTATTTTCTGGATCAAGATTACCTGTTGGCTCATCTGCTATAATCAATTTGGGGTTTAGCAATAAAGCTCTGGCGATGGCAATTCTCTGCTTTTCCCCACCACTTAATATATTGACTTTTTTTTCTATTAATTTATCAATTCCCATTGTCTGAACAAGATATTCAAACCGTTCTTGTTTCTGTTTTTCATTCATCATTCCATACAACGCCGGCAACATTATATTTTCTTTGCAATTTAATGTCGGGATAAGATTATAGGACTGAAAAATAAAACCAATTGACTCACTTCTAAACTTTGAATAGTCCTTTTTTTTGTCTATCAGTTGACTATTAAAGTAATAACTACCAGAAGTATACCCTTCAATCAAGCCTATTATGTTCATTAATGTTGACTTTCCCGCTCCGGATTTTCCACATATGGCACAATAATCCCCCTCGAATATTTCCATAGATATATTATCAAGAACTACTCTGTCATATGCTTTTGAAACATTTTCCAGTTTCACAATAGATTTCATTTTCATCAACAGACTCCTTGCACAAAAATTTTCTTCAAAAAGGAATTCTAGTAACTTTTTATTTATGAATCTTCTTCTAACACTTGTTCTTCAGAAGTTTTTTCTTCATCATTTCCACTTTCAGTCCCACCATCACATAGCATTCCTTCTTCGACTCCTGAAATACACACATATCCATCTCTTCGATATCCTATTTCCACTTTTATGTCAGATAGATAGGCTCCATTTTCATCCACTTTTCTAACATAGTAACCATCTTCTCCCTTAAAAATACAATTTTCATTTATCACAAGAGATTTTTTATACACATTTCCCGTGTATATTCGATACTTAGGTATTGACGTTCCATAATCATATTTTTCACTTTTCGGCATTGACAAATAAATCATATATTTCCCTTCGCTATTGATATTTGATTTTCTTACGACAGATATTTTTTCTTTATCCTTATTATACAAAACCGCTTCATCAAATACATTTTTTATATCTTCGGGGGCATGACACTCATACACTTTATCAGCAAAATCATAATATGATAGAACTATATTATTATCGTTATAATCAATCCCACATACTTTTCCATTAAATTCAGCTAATATATTACTTTTTCCATCCGATGCAAGAATAGTCTTTTTAAAGATTTCATCCTCTTCTTGAACTTTAATCTTGTATGTATTTGGAACAATCACTTCTTTCTTTTCAATACAAGTAACATTCACATCACACTCATAATATTCTTCTACATCTTTTCGCTCCACCTGATACACTCTACCGTATGCACTTTCTTTTGTATCAAAATCAATATCCAATCGATATTTTTCTATTTCTCTCTCAGAGAGGACTATTATACATGTAATTGGGATTGCATAGATAATAATTGCTGCAAATACTATTATCGCCTTTTTTACATTCACTCTTGTTCTCCCCCTAATACGTTATAATACGATTCAAAGATATCTATATTATCATGCAAAACTGCATATTCTTCGTATTTATTGAATTCATAAATTGTTCCTGAAACCTTAATATATTCCTTAACGGTATCCCCTTTTGATTCAAACTCAAATTCTGTAATAGGATTTGCCTTAAATCCACAATGATTTTTTATTTTGTCACTTTTTCCAATTATCATTATATTTACAGTAGATTTTGCCGGAATCTTTAATTCATCTCCCGGTTCCCAGACTGTATTTACAGTTTTATCACCAGTTATTATTTCTAATTCAAGACTTTCCAATTCAATCGTTTGTCCATTAATAAATCTTGCATTCTTCAAAGTAACCGGTTCATCAAATGTTTCAAAAACACCTGTATAATCACTATAGGAAAACTCCCCATTTTTATCGTAATAAAACGTTTGATAAAATGCCTCTGGGCAATGCAATGCTATAAAGTCTTTATCTACATCTGCTTCTTCCACATTCAACAACTTATCATTTACAATAATTCTTCCAATTTCATTTTTGTACTCTTTACCATCATATTTTATGTATACATTATTAATTTCTGCGTCTTCATAATTTTTTTTATCCGATAAATCAAAAACACAGTCTACGTAATAAGAGTAAAGATTCAAGCCTTCCTTAACTTTATCATATTCCCCCATTGGCAATTCATCAATCGTTGATACTCCATCTTCAGATTTCAATGAATTATAAGCCAACAGAAGGTTATAATCAAAAAACACATTTTCATTCGTAGTATCTTCGGAAACTGTTTTTTTAAAATCAAGATCACTATCAAACTGTATATCTATTTTATCCATATCCAGTTTTCGGGTTGAAATAATTCTAAAATCACATGATGTATTTAGCTGTCCGGGATAGTATTCTAAATCAACATTATTTAAATCACTTAATATAACCAAATCACTATAATCCGGAATAATATAGTCAGATTTTATAACTTTTTTGTTATTTTCTTTATTTTTGCTCCCAGCTTTTGAACACCCACTACATAACAATGCAATTCCTATTATAATTGCCCCAAATAACATTCCAACCTTTTTCATTTTCATAGTTAAAACCTTTTCCTTCCTATACTATCAACTATTTTTCTCAAATTTATTATATCCTTATAAAAAGAAATGCTTTTAATAATAAAAGCATTTCTCATTATCTGTAAATTACATTTTTGTTATTAACTAATTCCCATCGCTTTACATGCCAAAACATAGAGCTTATCAGCTTTGTATTCTGACTCAGGCCATGCCACTCCATCTCTTGCATGAAAACCAATAATAGCTGATGTTCCAGGGGTAAAACCATAACTATCCGATTTGTTTGTTTTGACTTTACCATTTGAACAATTTACTATTCTCAATGATGTTTTTGTTGTCTTTCCTGGTACTGTTCCTTCAATAATATAATATCCACTTTTCTTTGATGACTTGATTCTTTCATGCGTATAGTCCTTTGTCTGACTCTGAGATACAGATGCTGAAACACCCGCTGACACTTCTACACCTGCGAAATAAGCATCCATATTGTACGTAATGCTTGCTTCTACACCAAACTCATCTCCTTTTGTAAGCGATGATGAAAATGCGCCATCTGCCTTACCTTTATCATGGTATACAAAATTAAGTGGAAAAACCAAATTTCTACGTGCTGCTGTATCAAGCGTATAAGTGATATACTGTCCTTTCGCACCTCCTAACTGAACTGACCTAGTATAGGTTTTTGCACTTGCCGGTGTGACCTGTGTAGCTATCATTGTCAACACCAATACCCCTCCCATAATTAACTTTTTCATTCTCTTTCTCCTTTCAATTTATAAAATTATCCTGTGTGCGTCTTCATAAAAAGCACGAGATTTATAGTATATATCCACCCTTACTTCGTCAAGTTTTTTATCTCTTTTCGCCAACACCAGACAAAAAAAGCAACTTTAGGCAAATATGTTAGTGCTAACATTTCTCACTTGCGCTGGCGCGCAATAAAAACGAAAGAAGAATCCTTCTCTCGCAAATAAATTTGCGTCGAAGGATTCTTCTTTTATTTTCACCGTATGTAATTCGGCATTACTTCTTTTTATTAATCTTCTTGAACTGGATGTAACTTACTTTAATACCTGCAAGGACATCTACTAAGTCGATGTTGTAAATACCTTTATCTAACTGTACCTTACACAACTTCTGTGTAATCCAGTTTCCGTCTGTTCCGTTGGTCTGGATGACAAACATTGTTTCATCTCCGGTCATAACGTTTACGGTTGACTGAGATAAGTTACTCTTTTCAAACATAATGTTTACAATCACTGTGTATTCTGCTGTTTCATCAATTTCTACAGAAGCCTGTGTACCGCTGTTAAACATTACCTTGTTGTCTTCCGCTAATTTGAATGTTTCGTATTTTGCAACACCGGTTGGGTCTGCATCAAAATGCTTCGCCACGTCTGTGTCAACCAATGGTCTTTCAATAACAGGTGCATTCAGAATGAAGTTTAAGATATTCTTAGCAGCTCTCTGAAGTTCTCCGATGGTTAAGGTACCATTGGCTACAGATTCTTCTGTATTATCTCCGTTAGAGTTTACTTCTGCACCGTTGTTGTTTACTACCATGTATACGTCATTCTGGGAACGAACCATATCACGGATGTCAGTATTGGTTTCTTCTCCACCTTCCACAACATCGTTCATCTTTGCCCACCAGTCAGTCATTACAAATCCCTTGTACCCCCATTCTCCACGAAGAATTGTGGTACAAAGATCATAGTTTGACGCTGCCCAATGACCGTTGATTGGGTTATAAGAAGTCATTAATGCCATAACTTCTCCGGCCTTAATTGGCATTTCGAATGTCTTTAAGTAAATTTCTCTAATTGCTCTTTCAGATGCAACTGCATTGATTTTGAATCGATGTGATTCCTGTCCGTTTAATGCGAAGTGCTTAATGGTTCCCCAAGCACCACCATCTTTAATACCACCGGTAGAAGCAGTTGCCATAATACCGGAAAGGTATGGATCTTCGGAATAATATTCGAAGTTTCTACCGTTTAACGGATTTCTATGAATGTTTACCCCTGGTCCTAAAAGGGTATCCACGTCGTTTCTGTAAAGTTCCTGACCTTCCATGGTGTAAAGTTCACGAACTAATTCCGGATTCCATGTTGATGAAAGAGCGGTTCCGATTGGAAGCTGTGTCGCCTTTCCATCGTAACGAAGTCCACTCGGTCCATCTGCACAGCATGCTGCAGGAACACCGTAGCTGAATAAAGAATCACTTAATCCACCGAAAGCAGATGCAGTACCCTGGGTTACACGAGGGTTACTCATTCCTTCACCACGAACGATTAACGCAAGTTCTGACACATCTAACTGTGCAACGAAAGTATCTAAATCCGCTTTACCATCGCGCACATCCTGTAATGTAATTCCAACATCTCCGGTGATTTCCATTGATGGAGGAAGATTGTCTTCAATTCTCTTTGCCATATCAACCGTTGGCTTCTGAGATGGTACATAAGTTTCTTCATAGGTTCCATCTGCTTTTCTTGCACCCGGTTTTAATAAGGTAAGCTTATCATCGTTCGGACACATTGCCTCAGATAACTGTTCCACAACTACTAACTCATCTAATTTATAAGTATAAACAAATGCGTTTTCACGCACGCTGTTACCTACGAAAATCTTATAATCGCCTGCTTCTAACACGTAACATGACTTATGTCCTGTTGCATTGCTGTCATCATAAGATGCCATGCTCTTAATCGGAAGTTTGATTTCAACCGTTTCGCTTTCTCCCGGTGCCAAAGTCTTCGTCTTCTTAAATGCGCCAAGAACCATTGCCGGCTTTCCAAGTTCACCCTGAGGTGCTTCATAATAAACCTGAACAACTTCCTTACCGGAGAACTTGTCTCCTGTGTTAGTAACCTTTGTAGTGAGAACGATATCATCTCCTACTTCTTTCGCATCTACTGTATCCACATCAAATGTAGTATAGGAAAGACCGAAACCAAATTCAAACATTACCTTATCCGGTGCAAATGTTTCGAAATAACGGTAACCAATATAAATATCTTCCTGATATAAGTTATTTAACGGGTCACCAAAGTTCTTTGTGGAAGGATAATCTTCGATATCATATGCAATGGTATCCGGCAACTTACCACTTGGTGTTACCTTTCCGGAAAGCACATCACCGACAGCATTTCCACCTTCCATTCCACCGCCCCAAACAATCACGATGGACTTAATCTTATCATTATATGCAGGATCTTCAATCCACTTCATGTCAATAATATTAGACACATTTAAAATAATACAAACTTCGTCAAAAGCTTCTGTAATATTCTTAATGTTTGCTTTTTCTTCCGGTGTTAAGAGGAAACTTCCGTCCCATGCGAAGTTATCCTTATCTTCTCCTGCAGTTCTACCGATTACGTAGGCAGCCTTATTGGTCTTTTCCGCCTGCGCCTTCGCATACTCTACTGTGATATCCATATCTTTCTGGAACCAAGGTTCAGCAGCCCAGCCACCGCCACCGTTATCAAACGGATGATCCTTTAACCACTCTGTATAGTCTGCAACAATATCTTCATTGATAGCAATTCCATTGTCACGGAAACCATCCACGATATTTGTCGCATATTCAACCTGTACGGCTCCACCGGAACCAGTACCACTTCTATAATATTCAATCATTGGTCGACCGAATACGGATACCTTATCTTCCTTTTTAAATGGAAGCATTTCATTTTCATTCTTCAGTAAAACAATTCCTTCTACTGCTGCTTCTCTGCTCTTTTCAGCAAAGCCTTCTACCGGTACACCTTTTAAGTCTTTTGACATGTATTCTCTCCTCCTGAATCTCCAACAAAAACGTTAGTTTTTTCCAGCAATGCATTAACTGCATATTTACAATCAATATAACATATGCATTGTGGAATTTCTACCTGAAAACCATAAAAAAATGTTTTTTATTTCGAGTGTTTTGAAACGATTTTATGCCGATTATTCCTATGTTTTTCGGTAATTGAATTACGTAAAATTGTTTTTATTGCTTAAAACTTGTTTTCATTTTATTTTTTCCAAAAACAAAAAACGATGATTTGATCAGTTTTTGCTTTTCAGCATCCCTTCCAAACCATCGTTTTTATATTTTCTTTTAATTATTCTACTAAATCAATCATCGTTCCTTCTGTTTTATCTCTCGTTGTCAGAACATCACTTGCATCACTGGTCGAATACGGCATTTCTCGAACTGTCGGATAAACCTTTGTGGTATTTGTCAACTCAACTTCATCACCAATAATCTTTCCATAAACCGTTGCATGGCTTCCCTTCATGGTAATGTGACCATACGGTGCGAAGATGTATCCATATAAATCTGTGGTGTTTTCCATAGTAATATTGCCCTTCTTGGAATACAGACTTAACGTTCCGTTTGTATTGGTAATGTTAAACTGTCCACCCTTCATAGTAATATTTTTTCCGGCTACTACCACACCATTGATCTGACATCCATTAGAAATTCCAATATGTCTTCCGGCATATATGTAATCGGAGTTAATCTGTAAATCCGGACCACCATCTGTGTAAATATCTAATTCACTATAAATGTTTCCATTGACCTTAACGTTATTACCGCCAATTCCAACACTACCATGCATACAGTAAATGTTTCCGTTAATAGTTGCTCCATTTGCGAAATAAAGCATTGTACAGTGGTCATCACCACAGGTATTGTAAACATAGATATCTGCATTGATTACAGAATAGGAATTTGTCTGTACGCGAAACTCCTGAATCTGTTTATTGAATACACCACAGTATGTAGAATTGTAATACCATGCTCTAATCTGCATATCGTTGTTTGTACTAAATGCGTACGGCATATAGGTATCCATCGTCGGCGATTCAATCTTCGTATTTTTTCCATTGGAAAGTAATTCCGGCAAATTCTGTTCCCCGTTAATTGTCTGCCATGATTTCCACATGAATACTGTATTCCCCCAATAAGAATCACCCGGCATGGTTGGAATATATACGAGACTTTCAATGGAATCTCCTAAATAGTAAGGCATTTCAACATAAGAGCTTGCTACCGGTGTATATGGATGAATTACCGTTCCCGCATTTGGATCAATGGTAACTTTACCACTTGCATCTTTTACAACATCAGAAGATGTAATCCTTTTGGTATCCCAGCTAAAGTTTCCTCCATGTAATGAAGATGCTTCATAGAACTGAACTCCACCACCTTCAACCGTATTATTGGAATGAATTCGTCCAGCTACCTGATGTCCCGATCCGGTCATTCTCATTGGATAGGTTTTGCTTCCGGAGAAAATTGCATAATCAAAATCTTTCTCCACATCAGCTTCTCTTTTCTGAGCCGTGGCGTGACAGGAAACATTCATATCATTAATTCCAACCGCTGCGAAAAAGTATGTTTTTTCCTTTTTTGCGGCATCAACTTTAATCCTCGTTCCATCCTCAATGGAAATCTCGATATCCTCGTCATTCACTCCATTCTGTCGTGCAACGTTTCTTGCAACACTAACCGCTTTAGATGTGTCCGGCAATTCTTTTGCTCCGGACATTGCCGCCAGGTCACAAGCAGATTGCATTTGAGCCTTTAGCGTATAGCCACGTCCAAAATCAATAACAACCCCCATTAAGGCAACGATAACCGTAAACAGAATCGCAACCACAACAAGCGTCGCACCATCTTCTTTTTTAAATAAATTTTTCATGGTTTCCTTAACTCCTCTTTTTTCTCTTCTTTGACCAACTACATTATATAAATAGAAAAAAGAAGACTCAATGTAAAAAACCGTTCAATGCTTTTTTCAACAAATTCCCCTGATCCACTTTCCCTTTTTCGTATTATTTTTAGATAAGGGTGATTATTTTCATCCTCCTTTGTGCACTTTCACTACCCCATATTTCCTTCAAAAAAACCTTTTTATTAAAATATTCCCCCTTCGTCTTTTTTCCCTCAAACTTCCTGCAAAATCGTATCAATCACGCAACGTGACTCACACCGATTCTCTCCTCCTTTCCGCGAAAAAAAAGCGACTGCCCTAAGGCCAATGTCATTAAGTTAACGTTGCAATTAAGGTAGCTAAAAAGATATATAGCAGGAAAGTGTTTGCTTTCCTGCTTTTTCTATATTTGATGACATGCAAATAAGACAGATTAACATCTGCCTAAAACACTTATACTTTT
>JAILRB010000060.1 GCA_024698585.1 Eubacterium sp. | reverse complement strand
TTTGTACCATTATCAGTTTTAGGAGGTCTTGCAACAAAAATCGGAAGATTTCTTCCGACTTATTGGTATGCTAAGGCAGTGGAAAAGATCAGTCACGGGGCAACGTTGCAGGATATTCGTATGGATCTTGTGATGCAGTTTTTATTTCTGGGAATCTTTGTGATAGCGAATATTATCGTTTCCCTTATCCTTGGAAAAAAAGAAAAGTGCTAAAATTAAAAGCCGACATTTCCGTCGGCTTTTATCATTATAAATATTTTTCCGGAATTTTATATCCCAACTCTACTAATTTCTGAACATATTCCTTATCGGCTAATCTCTTAGGATATGAAGAATAACTTACAAGTTTATCAGGTGCAAAAAAAAAGAGAGATTGTAATCAATCTCCCTAAACTTTTCTAAATATTAGTATTCAACCACCGAAATTTCATCACGAAGTAATCGGATTTCTTCCGGGTTATTCTTATGAATTCTGGATGCTGCTACAATCGGAACCCAGTTCTTTACATAACGGGAACTGGTGTTGGTCTTTTCACAGAACTTTTCTAAGTAGCTGTCTGCGAACGTCGGCATATATAATTTCATCCAAAGATAGGTACGTGCCACATCAGCGCTGGCATTTCCCTGTGTGGCGTGGTTCCAATCTAAAATAAAAACTTCTCCGTCACTGATTAATACATTGTGCGGTGTGAAGTTTCCATGACAAACTTTTTTATGCTTTGGTGAACTGTTAAGCATTTCCTGTAAGTCTATTTTTAAAGAATTGTCTAAGTTTGAAATGTTAATGTAGTCTGTAAATTTCTGACGTTGTACCGGAAGTTCAGGACATTTAAATTTATGAATTCCTGTCTGAATCTCAACTAACTGATTCAGATATTCCTCGGTTTTCTCAGGATTCTCAGGATTCTCATTAATGAGTTCAAATAATGTTTTTCCCGGATGTCTCTTTGATTTGAAAGTCCACTGGCCATCAATCTGAGTAACTTCATCAATGGAAACTACATTAATTCCTAAACTTTCAATATATGTAGTGATAAAGGATTCCATAAAAACATCATTTTTGGAATAAACTTTCTTGAATACTTTATACATAAAATTATCATCTGTGTAAATCGTGTTATTACGTCGTTCGTTGCGTATCTCCCATTCCATGATTATCACCTCGTATTTTTATCTATATGTCCTAGTATAGCATAGGTTTTAGTTTGTAGTAAAGGAATATTTGATGTGATGCAACCTTGAAAAAAAAGGAATGAAAGGGTATAATCAAGGTTAGTGTTTCTTATAATAAGGAAGAAAATTCTTTTGAAAGAAAGCCTTATTGAAGTAAAAAATAAAAGGATAAAAGAGGGTCGAATATGTTAGATATTAAATTTTTAAGAGATAATCCGGATATCGTGAAACAGAACATCAAGAACAAATTTCAAGATCATAAACTTCCATTAGTAGATGAAGTAATTCAGTTAGATCAGGAAAATAGAGATAATAAAAAAGAAGTGGAAGCACTTCGTGCAAATAAGAATCAGTTATCCAAGCAGATTGGTGGACTGATGAAAGACGGAAAGAAGGAAGAAGCAGAAAAGATTAAGGCTGAGGTTGCAGCAGGAAATGCCAAGATTGATGAATTGACTGCAAAGGAAAGAACCTTGGAAGAAGAAATTAAGAAGAGAATGATGGTAATTCCGAACATCATTGATCCTTCTGTTCCAATTGGAAAAGATGACAGTGAAAATGTAGAATTGGAAAAATTTGGAGAGCCGGTTGTTCCTGATTTCGAAGTTCCATATCATACAGACATTATGGAAAAATTCAACGGAATAGATTTAGATGCAGCAAGAAAGGTTGCAGGAAATGGATTCTATTACTTAATGGGTGACGTTGCAAGACTTCATTCTGCAGTGATTGCTTATGCCAGAGATTTCATGATTGACCGTGGATTTACATACTGTGTACCACCATTCATGATTCGAAGCAATGTTGTTACAGGCGTTATGAGTTTCGACGAAATGGATGCCATGATGTATAAGATTGAAGGAGAAGATCTTTACTTAATCGGTACCAGTGAACATTCCATGATTGGTAAGTTTATTGATACACATATTAAGGAAGATGAATTGCCATATACTTTAACAAGTTATTCTCCATGTTTCAGAAAAGAAAAAGGTGCACACGGTATTGAAGAACGTGGTGTTTACCGAATTCACCAGTTTGAAAAGCAGGAAATGATTGTTATCTGTAAGCCGGAAGAAAGCATGGACTGGTACAATAAATTATGGAAGAACACAGTAGACTTATTTAGAAGTCTTGATATTCCGGTTCGTACTTTGGAATGTTGTTCCGGAGATTTAGCTGACTTAAAGGTGAAGTCCGTGGACGTGGAAGCATGGTCTCCAAGACAGAAGAAGTACTTCGAAGTTGGAAGCTGCTCTACGTTAGGTGATGCTCAGGCTAGAAGATTAGGAATCAGAATCAAGGGTGAAAACGGAAACTACTTTGCGCATACACTCAATAATACAGTAGTTGCTCCACCTCGTATGTTAATTGCATTCTTAGAAAATAACTTAAATGAAGACGGAAGCGTAAGCATTCCGGAAGCTTTAAGACCTTACATGGGTGGAATGGAAAAAATTGAAGTAAAATAAGATGATTAATGTCTGCGGTAATTTTTATTACCGCAGAATTCTGCATCTATAGCTCAGCAGGATAGAGCGACCGCCTCCTAAGCGGTAGGCCGCTGGTTCGAATCCAGTTAGATGCGTTGAAGAGCAGGATTGCTCTTGTTTTGAAAATTTCATATAGAGGAGAAATCATGGATTATATTGTTTTGGATTTAGAGTGGAATCAGAATCCATATGGCAAGGGAAATTATTATCCGGGACTTCCTTTTGAAATCATTGAATTCGGTGCAGTACGTGTAAATGAGTTTTTCGAGATTGAAGATTCTTTTCAGCAGGTTGTGAGACCAAAAGTATATCGAAAGATTCATTATAAGATTCAGGAGATTACTCACTTCACCAATGAGGAACTGAATCAGGGAAAAGATTTCCGCCGGGTCATTCGTGACTTTTTAGAATGGTGCGGAGATGATTACATGTTTTGTACCTGGGGTTCACAGGACTTAACAGAATTGCAGAAAAATATGAAATATTATTCTTTGGAAAGAGTATTGGATTTTCCATTGTTTTATATTGATTTGCAGAAGATGTTTAGTTTGCGATATGACGATGGTCATATGAAGAGAACCCTGAACAGTGCTGTGGAATTTTTGGAAATTGAAGAAGACAGACCATTTCACAGAGCTTTGGGTGATGCGTATTACACCGCCAGAGTGATGCAGGAAATGGACTTTGAAAAATACAAGGATCGCTTATCCATTGATACTTACTATTATCCACGTATTAAAGAGGAAGAGATATTTGTCAGATTTGATGAATATACGAAACAGGTTTCCAGAGAATTCTTATCAAAAGAGGAAATGTTTGCGGACCCGAACATGTCTGATATGAGATGTAACCAATGCGATAAACCGTTAGAGGTGTTGATTGGATGGTTCTCAGATAGTGGGAAAACCCATTATTGTTTAGGACGATGTCCGGAGCACGGATATGTGCGAGGAAAGATTCGTATCAGAAAAGCGGAAGAGGATAGTTTCTTTGCAATAAAGATTATGAAGTCCACAGATGAAGAAGGGGCAAACAGTATTTATGAAAAACAGGAATCAATTAGGGAAAAGAGACGTGAGAGAAGACAGAGGTCTCTTGATAAAGAAATTGTCGTTGAAGAGTTATGGGACGAAAATGATGGGGAAGAAATAGGCGATGATTGATAAAAAAGAACTGCAAAGCTGCAGTTCTTTTTTTGTGTATATGACGAGGAAAATGCTGAAAGCTTGCTTTCGTGCATTTGACGACCGTGATACAATTCCAAAATAAGCGTAGCGATTTCGGAGATTTCGTACACGGAAATCTTTATACATTCTTCGTCAGAATGTCGAAAAAAGAGGAAAATGTTGAAATTTTTTTAGCATTTTTTTGCAAATTGAACAATAATAGTCAAAAAAACCAATTACAGTCATTTTAAAAAATTGAATTTTCGCTAGAATAGAAAATGGTAATTAAGCACGGAAAATTAAGAGAGAAAAGAAGCAGTTTCATAAGGGTCTTTTTTTATGCTTCGAATAAAATGATTTTTTTCATTTTAGAATGTTTGCGATAACATAAAAGGAAACTTGGGTAAAACTGTTTTTAGCCCGAAGGTAAGGCACGTGCAGTTTTAGTCCTTAGCAGTTGCAATTTCTTGGGGAGAAATGAAATGCGTTAAATTATTAAATAGTAGAAAGTAGTAACGATTTAAGGATGTGAGAAATTTTTAGGAGGAGGACGCATTATGCGACTTAGAGAATTGGTTAAGAAAAAATCATTACTCAAGAAAATCAGTAGCGTATCATTAGCAGCAGTTATGGTTGCTAATATGGTATTGGCAAATTTGTATTTACCTACTGCAAAAACAGAAAAGGTAGATGCAGCAGTTATTACACCACAGTATCGTAACGTAATGTATTATGGTGAGTGGTCAATTTATGCGGGACAGAAAAACTACACCCCGGAAAAGATTCCGGGAAATTACATTACTCATTTGAACTTTGCATTTATGGATGTGGATGAAAATGGAAATGTTATTTCAACAGATACATGGGCAGATTTTGAAAATCCGAATGTTGGATTCTCAGCAACATCTGATAGCCCTTGGGCAGGTGTAGCACCAGCTATGATTCAGTTAAGAGATATGTATCCGAATATGAAGATTGGTTTCTCTGTAGGTGGGTGGACACGTTCCGGAGATTTCCCTAAGATTGCAGCAGACTCTTCCAAGAGAAAAGCATTCGCAGAAAACATTGCAAAGACTGCACATCTTTTCGGATATGACTTCGTTGATATTGACTGGGAATATCCAACAGCAGACAGAGATCCGGATCCAACAGGAAACGGAGTTAATGTTGATAAGGGATGCAAGGGATCTGCAGCAGATAAACAGAACTTTACATACTTAATGCAGGATTTAAGAGATGCATTGGACAGATATGGTGCAATAGATAATAAGCATTATGAATTATCCGTAGCCATGTCAGCATCTCCTACAATGATGGCACAGATTGAATACGATAAGGTTTTAAATATCGTAGACTTTGCCAACATGATGACTTACGACTTAAGTGGTGCATGGAATGGTTATACAGGACACCAGACAGCATTATTTACCAATGAAGCTTATGATCATCAGACACAGTTAGACGGACAGTTCTCTGTAGATGCTTGTGTAAAATATTTATATAACACTTATGGAAATAAGATTGATCCATCTAAGATTGTCGTTGGTGTCGCACCATATACAAGAGGTTGGGCAGGCGTGCAGAACGATGGACCTGATAGCAGTAATCCGGGACTTTACGCAACAGCAGAACCTAATAGTGTTAAGGCAGCTGACGGAACAACCAGTGGAACATTCGCATTTAGTGATATCGGTTCCTTAATCAGCCAGTATGGTTTACAGGAATATTATGATGAGACAGCACAGGCTGCATACTACTACAGCCCAAGCTCAGGATATTTCTTCACTTGTGATAATGCAAGATCCGTTACTGCAAAAGCAGGTTACGTTAAAAACACAACATTTAAAAATCCATTTAACAAACCACTTGGTGGATTGATTTCATGGATGGCATCTCTTGATGCATCAGCAACAATTACAAAGACAACTCATGATGCTTTGTTTGGAGCAAACAATCAGCTTGCACCTCAGACAATTGAATTCCCTGAAATTCAAAATTTAAATGCATCTGTAACAACATCAGGAAATGATTATATCATTACAATAAAGAACAATAATAGAATTACAACGGAAAAGAGACAGGGTACATTTAATGCAGCAGCAGAAGCAAATGCATTATATTACGCTGAAAAATTTGCAGGATCAGTAACTTATCCAAAATTATACATTAAGATGAAAGATGGTTCGACATTGTCAGGTGTCAGTGGAGAAACAGGGGGAATTCTTGGTAGCTCCGGTAATTATACAACCATTAAGATGAATTCATGGCCAAATTATCTTGGGACAGCAGGAGGACAGTACGATACTTGGGTATGTAAAGTGAAATCATCAAAGACGGCAAGTATTTCTAACATTTCTGAAATTGCAATTACAAAGAGTGCAAAAGAGAATGGTTCCGAAGTTGCTTGGACAAACTTGCTAGGAAATGGTGTACAGCCAACAACGGAAGCTCAGCCAACAACGAGAACACCGGACACAACAAGTGCTCCGAATACAACAAAGGCTCCAACAACTACAAAGGCACCGACTACAACAAGTGCTCCGACAACTACGAAGGAAGCAACAGGAAATTATCCTGAATGGTCTGCAAACGATGTTCGTTATGAATTAGGAAGCTTAGTACAGTATCAGGGAAAAGTATATGAATGTACTTATTCACACAATTCAAACAGTGCGTGGTCACCAGTGCAAGCACCAACTCTTTGGAAGCTTCGTTCAGATTTAGTTGCAGGCGAAACACAGACAACAGGTGCAAACGGAGAGCAGCCGACAGAAGATAACTACACACCAAATACGATATTGCCTCAGCATACTGTAACAGGTTATTGGCATAACTTTGATAATAACTCTGTAAACTTGAAACTTGCAGATGTTCCAACATACTATGACTTAATCTGCGTAGCGTTTACAGGAAATACATCCACTCCTGGAGAAGCGACTTTCAGTATTGACAGTGATTTAGTAAATAAATTGGGATATAGTGATGCACAGTTTATTCAGGATATTAAGACATTAAAATCAAGAGGACAGCACGTAATCATCTCAGTAGGTGGTGCTGAAGGAAGAATTACAATTAACAGCGACGCAGCTGCAAGAACTTTTGCAAATAGCATGAAGTCTATCATCAGAACCTACGGATTTGAAGGTATTGATATTGACTTGGAAGGTATGGCAGTATCAGGAACAAATTATATTGCAAGTGCACTTCGTGAATTAAGAAATGAATTCGGAGAAAACTTCATTATTACAATGGCTCCGGAAACTGCATATATGATTCCGGGTGCTGGTGGAATTAGTTCCGCTTATTGGGATCTTGCAATTTCAATCAAAGACATTTTAACAACAGTACATACACAGTTCTACAATTCCGGTGGAATGAACGGATACAATGGTTCTGTAGTAAATCCAGGAACCGGAGCATTCCCAGCAAACCTTTCAACACTTTATATTGAAAGTGGTTTAAGACCGGATCAGGTAGCAATCGGTGTCCCAAGTAGCAGTTCAGCAGCAGGTAGCGGACAGATTACACCGACTCAGGCTGCAAACGCATTCAATGCAATGGTTTATGGTACAACCGTGGATGGATTTACTCCTCCAAAGGCATACCCAACATTCAGAGGCTTAATGACATGGTCTATTAACTGGGATGCAAAACAGGATTATGCTTGGGCAAAAGCAGCAAAAGCAGCAATTAACGCAGCACCGGTTTCAGAAATTACAACAAAAGAAAAAGATGATACAACAAAGGCAACAGAACCAACATCAGGAAGCTCAACTCAGAATCCAATTGTTCCATTTGGTGTAGTAGCTACAAGTCCTAGCAACAATGTAATTAATGTTGTTTGGGGAAATAGCAATGAATTAATTGCATTAGGTGAAACATTTAATGTTTATGTAGATGGAACAAAGGTATTAAGCAGTGTCGCATGTGCTTCTCACAACATTAATAATGTTGCAGCAGGAACACATACAGTAACTGTAACAGGTGTTGTCGGAAATAAGGAATCTTCAGGATCTTCCGTACAGGTAACAGTTAACGGAACATCTGAAGTTTCAACAGAAGAAAAACCAACAAATCATACAGTAACTCCTTCAGGAAATAATCCTGTATTAATTGGTTACTACCATACATGGGATAACAGCGGAAATCCATTTATCAAGTTAAGAGATGTGGATGATGATTGGGATATCATTAATATTTCCTTTGCTGAACCAGTTCAGGCTGGTAGCACAGATGGTAAAATGAAATTTGATATGTCTCCAGTATTCAATGCATCTTATACAAAAGATGACTTCAAGGCAGATATTAAAGCAAAACAGGCGCAGGGTAAGAAGATTGTTCTTTCCATTGGTGGATATTTAGGATACTTCTCATTAGGATCCCAGGAAGCAATTAACCAGTTTGTCAGCGATATCAAGGGATTCGTAGATGAATATGGATTTGATGGAATTGACATCGACTTAGAACAGTCTTCTGTAAACTTTGATCAGGGAAATGATACAGATATCAGAACAATTAAGTCTCCAAGACTTAAAAATATGACAACAGCAATCAGAACAATTTGTGAAAGCTATGGAGATGACTTCATTCTTTCTTGGGCACCGGAAACATTCTATGTTCAAATGGGATATATGCATTATGCAGGGATTAATACAAACATTGATGCAAGAGCAGGTTCATATCTTCCAATGATTAATGCATTAAGAGATATTACTGATTACGTACATGTACAGTTATATAATTCACAGCAGGTTGTGGCTCCGGATGGTGTTTATTATACTATGGGAACAAAAGAAGGTGTGGTTGCAATGTGTAAGATGCTCTTAGATGGATTCTATGTTGGAGCAGGTGTTCCAGGAGGAAAGAAAGATGAAACAACTTGGTTTGCACCACTTCGTCCGGACCAGGTAGTTATTGGTGTTCCATCCTCAGCAGGAGCAGCAGGATCAGGACAGATTTCAAATTCAAACTTACAGGCTGCATTTACGGAATTGTACAATGAATATCAGGGTATGGGTGGTATCATGACATGGTCCATCAACTGGGATTCATCACAGAATAACAATTCCTTTGCAGATGAAAACGGAGCATTCCTGAAACAGTTTAAATCATCAGAACCTGTAACAGAAACAACAACCGAAGAACCAACAACTGATAATCATGGAATAACTTCTGATAAAGTGGAAATCAACGGATATCAGGTAAGCAGTACTGTAGGTGGTATGAGAACAGTATTCACAGTAGCAAATACAATCAATGGTAAGGCTGTAACTGAAAAGGGTATGGTTTACGGTGTTGGTGGATATGCTAACGAAAGTGATTTATACATTGGAAGCAGTAGCCAGTATGTTGCAAACTTCGCAATCAATAGTGATGGAATTCTTTCTAAGAATTATTCTAAGACAATTTCTGACGGAACAAGTTGTGCAATGACAATGAAGTTTGCCGTTGGAAACAAGAAAGAATTTACAACAACCTGGTACGTAAGAGCATACGCAAAACTTTCTGATGGAACAATCGTATATAGTGATGTTAAGAACTATACAATTCAGAGAATTGCTGATACATTATACAAGAATGTTATGATGCCAAATGCAGCAGCTCATGATTACCTCTACAGCAACATTTTGAAAGTTGTAGATCCATCATATAAGCAGGTAGATTACAATTGGTCAAACACCATTGTACAGTAAAAAAGACATAAGAAATGGGAGCCGTGTTATGCGGCTCCCTTTAAAATGCTTAAAAAATTATTTTGTCTGGTTGTAGTTGTCCATTAAGGAATCTAATTCTTCTAACAGACAATCCACACGTCCGTAAAAAGCATCATTGTTTCTGGGACTGTCAAAGTTATCTCGAATCTCTGTTAAGGTATCAATAATCTTATCCAAACGTTTCTTTCCGTTTCCATTCAAGTAAAGAAGATAACGACTCTTTTCGTTTTCCTGTGGAGTCATTTTCTTTAAGAATACTTCAATGTTTGGCTTCTCACCAATGAAACGATAAGTAATGGATGGTGAAGCGTGATTAAATAGATTCTGGAGATAATAAATGTCTCCGGTTTCTTTATAGTAATTCCATGCAAAAGTCTTTCGCATTGTCTGGGCACCAATGGAATTTAATCCAATCTTATGTCCTGCAGCACGAAGAATTCGATAGGCCTGTTCACGGGATACCGGTTTATTGTTTGTAGAGTGTCCAAGGATTAAATAAGAATCCGGATCTCTGTGTTCCGTGAAATTAGAAATAATCTTTTGCAAATCTTTCGGAATCTTAAAGGTATTTTCAATGTTCTTTGTTCCAATCTTTACAGTAATCTCAGATTTTCCACGAACATCCTTAACCTTAAATTTTAAGATATCCTTTAACTGAAGTCCTGTTCCAATACCAATCTCAAACATGATGTAGTACTTATAATCTACTTCTTTTAATTTCTCGCCGAATAATTTTAATGTTTCGGCATCTTTGATAGGTGCAACCCAATTCATAACATCATCTCCTTCAATAATGATTTATCTGTTTCGCTGTCTTTTACTGGCACGAATACGATTCATTTTTTTCTTTTGCTGAATGATTAAAATCAAAAGAATAACAATTACAAAGGCAACGCATAAAAGAGGAACCATTATTTTGGGGATCTTAAATGATTTCGCTGGCGATTGCTTTGCTGCGGTTGTCTGTTCAACCGTTGAAGTTTTATCATTTGTTGTTTTTACATCTTCTGCTTTTTTGTTTACATATTTCACTGCAACAGAACCAATTGGATGATCCAGATAAGTGTAGTTTATGGAAGCAAAAGATTCTTCCGTCTGCTGGAATGAAACCGTTGATGCCAAATCGGCGAAGGTCACGCCCTTTGGAACAATGACTGTGGCATTTGGATCAAATTCCAGGGTTGTGAGCATATTGTTAAATGGGGATGGTAACAATGCATCGTTATCAGATACGGATCCGAGATTAGAAGCAGCATTAATCTGTTCAAAATTCTTGAAACCATAATCTAAAAGAGCTGTTGTGTCCTTATAGACATTCTCACCATTAGAATGCAATACAACCGAAATTAATGTCATCCCATTTCGTTGTGCATAAGTTACTAAGGTTGTTCCGGCCTGATCGGTATACCCGGTCTTTCCACCAATAATTCCTTCATAATAAACGGAATTATACGGTGATACCATTTTATGTCTTTGCTGTGCGCTAAAGGTTTTCTTTCTTTTATTGTTTTTTGGAATCGTATAAGAAACGGTATTAACAATCTGATTAAAAACATCATGAGCAGCAGCAGCACGGGTAATCATAGCCATGTCATAAGCTGTA
This sequence comes from Eubacterium sp., assembly GCA_024698585.1. Lineage (GTDB taxonomy): Bacteria > Bacillota > Clostridia > Lachnospirales > Lachnospiraceae > Eubacterium_G. The sequence continues at coordinate 7,335 of JAILRB010000060.1, read as the reverse complement.
ACATAGTGATTCTTATCGTGTAACCCATTGGCATTTGCAAAATGGGTATCTGTGGCACCGGCCTGTTTTGCGCGTTCATTCATCATATCCGCAAATTTTGCTGTATCTCCTGCAACATGTTCTCCCAATGCTGTGGCAACTTCATTGGCAGAAGAAAGCATTAATCCGTATAGGCAATCCTTTACGGTCATTTCTTCACCGACCTGACAACCAATGTTAGCATCTTCAAAGTAGTTCAGTCCGTTAACTGCATTCTCAGAAAATGTGACTTTATCATTTAAGTTACAGTTTTCAATGGACAATAATGCAGTCATGATTTTTGTGATACTGGCCGGATACATTTTCTGGTGGCACTTTTTGTCATATAAGACAGCGCCGGTAGAGGCATCCAGCAACACCGCTGTTTCTGCAAAGACCTCCGGTCCTTTTGGCCAATCCTTTGCACCATATACGGTACTGGATGTATCTGTAAAAACAAATGAAAGGGTAATTAAAAAGACTAGTATGTAAGATAGTAATTTTTTCATAATAACCTCGCTCTTTATAATATTCCTACTTATTTTACATAAAAATCATATAAAAATCAACAAAGCGCATTCAAATGTTTTAGAATGACCTATATTGTATATGTATAAAATGTAGGTTTTTGTCAATCCGGGAATTAAATAGGGAAAGAACCTTGAATCTCAAGGAAAAATATCGTAAACTATGGGGCAGATATGTTTAATAGAAATGGAGAAGCAGATGAGATTAAGAAATGTACCTGGAGCAAGAGAAGCAATTGCAGAACATTCCATGACCTTTACGGAACCGGAAAAGAATAAAGGACAGTGGAAGGAAATTTTTGGAAATGATCGTCCGATCCGAATTGAAATCGGAATGGGAAAAGGAAATTTCATTATTCAGATGGCTCAGGAAAATCCGGAAATCAATTATATTGGAATCGAGAAGTATTCCAGCGTACTGATTCGTGCATTGGAGAAGTGTGAAGAATTGGAATTGGATAACTTGAAATTTATTCGTATGGATGCAGAATATATTTGTGATGTATTTGAAAAAGATGAAGTGGATCGCATTTACTTGAACTTTTCCGATCCTTGGCCAAAGGACCGTCACGCAAAAAGACGATTAACATCCAGACAGTTCTTAGGAAGATATGATCAGATTTTAAAACCAGATGGAATTATTGAATTTAAAACAGATAATGATCAATTATTTGAATTCTCATTGGAAGAGATTCCGGAAGCAAACTGGAAGTTAGTGGATTCTACATGGGACCTTCATAATAACGAGGAACTTTGTAAAGGAAATATCATGACAGAATATGAAGCAAAGTTTTCCGCTATGGGAAATCCGATTCATAAATTAATTGCAAACAGATAAAAAGAACCGCCGTACTATTGGTACGACGGTTTTATTTATTTCTTTGAAACTTTTGGAAGATGCCATCGAAGTTTTTCCGATTGAATAACAGGCATATCGATATTTTTCTTCTCTAACTTTTCATCAACAATGCTTTCCATTACCTTAGTGATTACTGCCAGACACGGAACGCCTAAGAACATTCCTGCCACACCGGCGAGCCATCCGCCTAAAGTAATTGCAAAGATAACCCACAAAGGACGAAGTCCGGTAGAGTCTCCTAAAATCTTAGGTCCGATGACATTTCCATCTAGCTGCTGAATGATAAGAATCAGTAATGCAAAGACCAGACCACTACGCAAGGAATAAATACTTAAAAGCATTGCGCAAGGAATTCCACCAAGGAATGGTCCAAAGTATGGAATCATGTTTGTAATGCAAACTACAATACTAATCAAAAGTGCACAGTTCGCATATCCCGGTAAGTCGAACAAGCTGATGACGAACATGGATACAAAAGTAATCAATCCAATAATCAAAGAGTCAATCATCTTTCCGTCAATGAAATCACCGAAAGTGGTAATCGCTAATCGAATGCCACGGCAAACCTTATAAGCAGTTTCCTGTGGAAGAAATGCGTAAATGACACGTTTGATTCCACGCGCCTGTTTCTTTTTATCAAGAAGAAGATAGAAAGAAACGATCATGGCAACAATAATATTGAAAATATATCTTACCACAGACACCCCGGTAACAACCAAAGCAGAAGTCAGGGATGGGACCAATTTATTTAATGTTTCCTGAACATAAGAATCAGCATTTCCTACAGAATCAATTACATACTGCAAATTAATATTTGGATGACGATCTGCATAATCATTTAAAAAGGTTAAAGTGGAATCAGCCCACTGTGGAACTTTATCAACCAACATGGTAAGGCTGGCCAAAAATTCAGGAATGATGTAAATCAAACCAACCACAACCACAGAAACAACAAGAATATACGCAATAAAGATGGCAATGAAGTTCGCCAATATTTTATTGGAAAAATGGAACCATTTCATCAAAACAGTATTTCGAATCCAGTTCACAAACGGATTAATCAATAATGCAAAAATCATACCCAATAAGAAAGGCGCAATGGCTGTCAGAAAACTATCAATGACAGCAAAGGAATCTTTCCAATAGAATAAGACTTTAATAATTAATGCAACAGCAAGACAAGTAAGAATCGTATAAATTGAAATCGTAAAATAATTACTGTTTGCCATAAAAGTATTCTTTTTGGTCATAATAAAATCTCCTTGAAATAATCACTGTATTAAGTATAAGTACATTTTAAAAATAAAACAAGTGTAAAAACCTTGTTTTATTAGGATGAAAGGAATAAATTTAATGCACACCTTTATATATAGAAGAAACTCATACAAACGAATGGAAAACAATCATATTTCCGTAATAATATAACCCAAAAGGGGAAAAATATTGTTATGAAACCAAAAGGAATTCCAAAAAAAGGGGGAAAAAACAGATAATCAAAAAGAATAGAGAAATATGAAGAAAAAGTGAACAAATTTTAAAAAAGAGGTTGCATTTTTCTGCAGTAGGATATATAATAGTCCTTGTCGTTAAGGAAAAACGATTCATAAATACGCGCCTCTAGCTCATTTGGTAGAGCACCTGACTCTTAATCAGGGTGTGCAGGGTTCGAGCCCCTGGAGGCGCACGCGGGTACCGGTTTGGGCATTAAATTGTCTGGGTTGGTACTTTTTTTGTGCGTAAACAATGAGCAGTGTAAGGAAGAAACACCGAGAGTCACAGTCTGGATGCTTGCATCCAAGATGTGGCTCTTGGTGTTTCTTTTATGCGGCGAATGCCGCATCAGCGAGATGGAGTGAAACGGAATCGAGCTGTACACTGCGGAGCAAGGCGAATGCCGCATCAGCGAGAAGAAGCGGAGCGAAATCGAGCTGTACACTGCGAAGCAAGGCGAATGCCGCATCAGCGAGAAGCAGCGGAGCGAAATCGAGCTGTACACTGCATTGCGAATCACTCTCGTAATAGGCGAAGCGCTTCGCTCTTTAAGTTATGGGAATCAGATCAAGGAATGATATAATGATATTGTAAGCTTACAAATATAAAGTAAGAGGTAATCAATATGGAATTAGGAAGTAAGATTAAAAAACTACGATTAAGAGAAGGTCATACGCAGGAAAAGTTAGCAGAACAACTTGGTGTATCATTTCAAACGATATCAAAATGGGAAAATAATGTCTGTATGCCGGATATTGAGATGTTGCCCCAAATATCCATTTTGTTTGGTGTCACAATTGATGAATTATTTAGTATTACAACCGAACAGAAATTGCATCGTATTGAAAATATGCTGGATGATGAACGAGAATTACCATATTCGATATGGCAGGATACCGTTGATTTCCTGAAAGAGCAAATTGATACATATGAAAATAAAGGACGGATATATAGTTTCCTCGCACATATGTATCATCATAGAATGGTCAGTGACAGTGGATACGTGGTGGATTATGTAAAAAAGACATTAACCCATCGACCGGATTGTTCTGATGCACAGTGGCTTTTAGAAAAGGCTTGTGGTGGAGTGAATAGAGACTTTTGTGAAAAGAATCACAGTGAAGTCATTGAGCTATTGAAAGAAATGATTGAGTATCCTAGTGCAAATGAAAGAACTTACTTTGCGTTGCTTGATAATTTGATTGACGATAATAGAATTACAGAAGCTGAAGAAATATTAAGAAAGTATGCTGTGACAGATACTGCATCGGATTTACGAATAAAGATTTATCAAGGAAGAATTGCCGACAGGAGACATGATGATTTGCATGCAAAGGAAATTTGGGACGAAATAGAAAAAGCATACGGAAATGAAGAACTGGCATTGTATGAACTTGCAAATATCGCAGCATATAAATGTGACTACAATAGAGCAATTGAGTATTATGCAAAAAGTTTCGAACAGCATTCCAAGCCAAGAATGATTGATGCATTAAAAGGGATGGAAACCTGTTATGAAATCTTAGGGAATATTCCAAAGGCAAATGAAATGCGTGAAAAAATAATTGAAGTGTGGAAGTCTGATTGGGGGATTGAGCAGGGTGAAATCATAGAAAGCGTTAAACGCCGTATGAAATAATGTATTATGCCAGCGTAGTATGAGAATAAAAAATTTCTCATCCGTGTATTAAAACTATAGACAAATGTAAAAAAGCCATCTATTATGAGGTTACATATGTTTATGTTCAATGTCCGTTTGATTTTACAGAAGAGAAATTTGTTGTTCAATAAGTAGAAGTAGAGAAACATCACATAGGAGGGAACCATGAGAAACTTAAAAATCGCAATGGCAGTCATGCTATTGATTGCAGCAACCGGCTGCACGAAAAATGCAAACAAGCAAAGCACCACAAAAATGACTACAGAGCTTACTACAGAAACTACGACCGCAGCAGAAACAACAGAAGAGAAGGATTTCGTGGAGACGAAAACCATTGATTCCAAGGCAAAGGGTCAGGTGGTAAGCGTCGGAAATAATTCAGACCATAATTTTGTAATCTTAAAATGCGAAGACGGAAAGAGAATCGGTCTCTTTGTAGACAATCATATGAAAATAACCTGGGAGGATAGTCTGGATCAGAAGCTTTGTAAGCAGTTGTTTGATTATGAATATTCCTATTGTGGGCTAGGCGAAACGAAATTGGTGGAAGTAACCCTGACGAAGGAAATTCGCTTAAGAAAAGAATTCGAGGAAGAGCTTGATGAAAATGTAGAGCAATGGTACTGGGCAGATAGCGCGCATGTGCTGGAGTTAAGCGAGTATGCAGGGATGATAGCTGCGAAGCCGGTAATTTACTTGTACCCGGAAAGAAAAATGGATGTGCAGGTTCAGTTGAACTATCAGGGAAAACTGACCACAACTTATCCGGAATATCCGAAGAATGGTTGGAGTGTAACTGCGAGGCCGGACGGAACCTTGATTGACAAAGTATCAAAGAAAGAGTATTCCTATCTGTTCTGGGAAGGTGAGGATGCAGTGGGTTATGATATGTCAGAAGGATTTGTCGTCGCAGGAAAAGACACTGCAGAGTTCTTACAGGACAAGCTTTCTTATATGGGACTGACACCGAAAGAATACAATGAGTTTATTGTGTATTGGCTTCCGAAGATGCAGGATAATCCATATAATCTGATAAAATTTCAGGGAAAACAATATACAGAAAATGCAAAACTTCGAATCACACCGAGACCTGACAGTATGCTTCGTGTATTTATGACTTGGAAAGCATTAGATAAGAAGATAGATATTAAAGAGCAGAACTTATCAACATTTGAGCGAAAAGGATTTACCGTTGTTGAATGGGGTGGAAGTGAAATAAAAGAATAAGAAGGGGATTGCCTGAAATGCCCTATTTTAAAGGGATGCAACCATTAGTTGCAAAAGTTCAAGGGAAAGATGGTAGAAGCGCAACCGCGTTTTTGATACCTTGGGGATGTAAAAAATTGAAAAGGAGAATGACGTAAATGAAATTACAGGAGAAAATTTTATATTGCAGAAAGAAAAAAGGATTATCCCAGGAAGCACTGGCAGAACAGATGGGAGTGTCACGTCAGGCAATCAGTAAATGGGAAATAGGAGAAGCAACCCCGGAGGTCTCAAAGTTATCATTATTGGCAAAGAATTTCGATGTGACAGTTGACTGGTTAATATCGGAAGAGGAACCGGAGGAAGAAACGGTAAAAGTTCAAAAAATTCAGAATAATGAATTTGGAATTTTTAATGAGAATAGTAAAGGAATTTTTGGAAAAGTATTTCAGCTGATTAAAAAATACTCATGGATTGCAGGATTATACATTGCGTTAAGTGGTCTGATTTTTTTCGGCTTTGGGCTTGGAGCTAGAGTCATGTTTCGCTCTATTTTAGGGTTAGGTGAAAGTCAGATGGAACAGATGAACAAAGAGTACGAGGAAAGTGTTGATGATTTAATGATGTTTGGTGGTGAGATGGCAAATGTTCCAATGGAAGACAGTTTTTCAGAGATGGAAAATCCAGTCTCTCCAATGACTAAGATTACAGATGGGTTTACCGGAGTTATTATGATAATTGGTGGAATAATTATGATCGCTGGCATTTCATTAACAATCTGGTTGAAAATAAAATTAGGAAATACAACGGTGTAGAGAGAATTCGTTATAAAGTCTATGCATATTCTTTCCCATATCGGCAAATGAAAAGTATTGCAAGGGATGGATTATTTGATGATACAGTAAAAAGTTATAATTTGAAATTGCTAAATGAAAAATAGAACGAATAGTTAATCTTAAAAGAGGTCAAATTTACTTTGAACAGTGAGTTTGCCCTTTTTTTATTGCACCCTTGTGTCACTATGGTAAAATAAAGAAAGTGTTAAACAGAAAAGAGGAAAAAGTATGAAATTATTAATTAAACAAAAAGTATTTTCTTTAACAGATTCGTATGATATTTATGATGAATATGAGAATAAAAAATACACGGTGAAAGCAGAATTTCTTTCCATTGGACATCGCTTGCATGTCTATGACAGCTATGGTCAGGAAATCGGTTTGATTCGTCAGAAAGTGTTGAGTCTGATGCCGGTTTTCGAAATTGAAGTGAATGGAAATTCAATTGGCTTTATTCGTAAGAGGTTTTCTTTATTCCGTCCAAAGTACGATGTTGAATATAATGGATGGAAAGTAACGGGGGATTATATGGGATGGAACTATGATGTAGTTAGTGGTAATGAGACAGTGATGCATATTCAAAAGGAGCTGCTTCATTGGGGCGACACCTATGTAATTAATTTTGCAAATCCGGCCAATGAGATTATGGGCTTGATGTTAGTCATTGCAATTGATGCAGCAAACTGTTCCAACAATTCAAATTAGGAATTATTATATGAAGAAAAACAAAAAACTTTT
>JAILRB010000056.1 GCA_024698585.1 Eubacterium sp. | reverse complement strand
TTCGCTACTTCATTATCATTCAATAGCGAAAGCGGCCGCACAATTTTGAATTTCTGTCAACCTTTTTTTGAAAAAAAGACCCCAGTATTATTTCTAATACTGAGATCTTAATTTTGTCATCTTAACTTAATGACATTGCATTTCAAGGGGCACTTTTCTCTAAATTCTCTTATTTAATTTTAGCAGGTTTGATTGTTTTTCGCTTCATCAAGTCGGCATAAGAATTTACGTAGAAATATTTCAGTTCATGTACATCATCATAATATGCAATCCATTTTCCACGTTCCATTGCTCCGTATGAGTTCGTATAACCAAAATCAACAAATACTACAGGAATCGTCAGACCCTGTGCAATGTTTTTGTCAAAACCACTGTACACATTATAGATTTTTAATTTTTCCGGATTTCTAACATTTTCTTTCAGTTCTTTATATGTTTTCTTTCCTAGTTTGATAAAATCAGTTACAACAATATTGTAAGTGTATTTTACTTTTCCTGCCTTCGCGAAAACTTTTCCTCGGCCATCCTTTTTCCCTTTTACTTTTCCTTTTTTATTAACCGTTGCAACTTTCTTTTTCTTGCTGGACCATTTAATTTTCTTGACACCGGATGGTTTTGGTAACTTCAAACTTTGTCCCTTTGCAACAAAGACATACATACTTTTCACATTTCCGGTATATTTTGCAATGGTCCCACCAACCAACCCAATAGAAACAACTGTTTTTCCAATCTTCTTAGGATCCAGGGTAATGTATCCGGTTCCATCACGATTCAATGTATAGCTACATTCTGCAACATTATTATTACTGTTTTTCATTGTGAAATACTGTTTTGCATAATCGTAACTGCAGTCGTAAGTGAATGCCACTGTTTTCTTCAATCCACCACTAATATTATCGCTTGCCTTTGCAAACTTCAAATGGTATGCATTGGAATTATTGATCACAAAGGAATATGCACTGCCTCCACCGGTTACATTGAATGTATAACTTCCTGACGTAAGATACATCTTATAAGTATCTTTCATTCCTGCCGATACGCTGTGAGATTCATAAGTATATGTACTTCCTCCACTAAGATTCCACCGTAATCCATCCGTTTTTGCAGTAAAAGAAATGACAACATCCATGTTCTTATTCACATTAAAGGTATATGTATCCGTCGAATAAGACACCAAGGTGTAATAGACGGACTTAGTAATCGTTCCTGATGCGGTCTTTCCAAGTGTGTAAACTTTAGCATCTGCAGCTTCTACCGAATCCGTTCCAATGATAATGCCTGTAGCCACTAAAGCAAAAGATAAAACAAGTGCTAATATCTTTCTTTTCATAAAAATCCCTCCTTTATTCAATTGTAAAAATCCGTACTAAAATATAGTTTATTATACCATACTTTATCCATAGGGCACAAGCCTGGATACCTCGAATCCGCTTCGCTTCTTCTCGGTACCACGGCGGCGCCTCTTTCCTTCATTTATCCATAGGGCACAAGCCGGATACCTCGAATCCGCTTCGCTTCTTCTCGGTACCCCGGCGGCGCCAAAATAAAAGAAAAGAAGCGACTGTTGTGAGCAAGCTCCCACAGTCGCTTCTTTTCTTTCATTTAGGCTTGTGCCCTATGGATAATTTCGTGTCTTCCTGGGCCATTGCTGACCATTGTTACCGGAACACCTAATTCTTTTTCGATGAATTCGATGTACTTTCTACAATTTTCTGGAAGATCTTCGTACTTTGTAATTCCTCTGATTTCTTCTTTCCATCCCGGAAGTACTTCGTAAACAGGTTTTGCTTTCTTAAGCTTTGCTGTTACTGGGAAGTCTTTTGTTACTTCTCCGTCGATTTCATATCCTACACATACCGGAATTTCATCCAGATATCCGAGAACATCTAATACGGTAAGGGCAACTTCTGTAGCACCCTGCATTCTAACTCCGTAACGACTGGCTACTGCATCAAACCATCCCATTCTACGTGGACGACCTGTGGTAGCACCAAATTCTCCACCGTCACCACCGCGACGACGAAGTTCATCTGCTTCTTCTCCAAAGATTTCACTGACAAATTCTCCGGCACCAACTGCACTGGAGTATGCCTTTACAACAGTGATGATATCCTTGATTTCATATGGAGCGATTCCGGCTCCAATTGCACCGTAAGCTGCTAATGTAGAAGAAGATGTTACCATTGGGTAAATACCGAAGTCAGGATCCTTTAATGTTCCTAACTGTCCTTCTAAGAGAACTGTCTTTCCTTCTTTCAATGCATTGCTGATGTATAATGAAGTATCACATACATATGGTGCAACCATATCTCTGTATTCATGTAATGTTTCTAATAATTCCTTTGGATCAATCAGTGGCTTGTGATACATATGCTCCAATAAAATGTTCTTCTGTTCCGCCACTCTTGCAACCTTTTCAACCAAAGTATCTTCATCAAATAATTCGGACACCTGGAATCCAATCTTTGCATATTTATCTGAATAAAATGGTGCAATTCCTGACTTTGTTGAGCCAAATGCCTTTCCGCCCAGACGTTCTTCTTCATATGCATCAAAATCAATGTGATATGGCATTAAAATTTGTGCTCTGTCTGATACTAAAATGTGTGGCTTTGGAACGCCCTTTGATACAATGTCATCAATTTCCTTCTGAAGGTAAGGAATATTCAATGCAACACCATTACCAATGATACATGTGGTATGCTGATAAAATACTCCTGATGGAAGTAAGTGTAATGCGAATTTACCATAGTCATTGATAATGGTATGACCAGCGTTACTTCCTCCCTGGAATCTTACGATAATATCAGACTGTTCGCCTAACATATCTGTAATTTTACCTTTTCCTTCGTCGCCCCAGTTAGCTCCTACAATTGCTCTAACCATTTGGTTTCCTCCTGTAAATAAAACTTCGTTTCCTAGTTTCTACGGTCTCCTAAAATCATTCCTTTAGGCAGACCACGTTATATTATACTATTGAATGGATAAAAATGCTAGTAATTTCTATAATTTGTAGAATTAGCCGTTTCAAAATGTCATTCGTAAAAATAAAAAATAGGGAATCCATTCACAATGCATTCCCCACATAAAACTAATTTGTTATTGTATAATCCATTTATCAAGTAATCCCGTCGCAAAGACCCAGCCGATAATTGCGGCGCATCCTGCTCCTATCCGATAGACCAGTTCTCCTTCCTCAGATAATTTCGGTTCTTCGAACTTCCATTTACTGCAAAAGAAAAAGAATTCATTTGGATAGAGAATCTGAAGTATACTGAGTCCATAAACAAACATTCCTATGAACAGCATGAACCAAGATAATATTGATTTTGTTTTTGCTTCAAGTTTATCATAGTTATGAAAATGATACTGTGTCAGTGCATGAGCATACTGTTCTGTTGTAATGGCCTGGTCATCCGATGTGCATTCCTCAGATGAGGAAACTATCTCAGAATCAGAATCTCCCTTCTTGGCAACCTGACTGTTCTTTACTTTTGTTTCAATTACAGTACCATTCGCAAAGGTAGTTTTCATGTTTTTTTCATCAACCTGTATTGTTGCTTTCCTGATAAGTCCATCATCTACAAGTCGAAATTCATTTTCCTTCACTTCTTCAATGTAGTTATCTGAATCATAAATCAGTTTGTTCTCTGACAGTTGGTAAAATTGTCCCTTTAGCCAGATTCCTTTTTTAGCAGGCTGCTTAGACTGAATCACCTGAATCATCGCAATCGCAATTGGAATGATTCCCAGAACGATTGCACATACAATAAATTTTTTTCTTTTGTTCTTCATCTCGTTCATCCTCCTTTTTTTATCCAATACCATTATACACTTCGTCAATTGTTTTTCAAGTAATTGAATATTTTGAATTGAAGATTCTCAAAATTCCAATCCCGTAATCGATGAAACCACAAAGAAACAACAGGTACACTTTTTGTGCACCTGTTATTTTTATTAATTGTCAAAAATCACGTAACTGTTCTGTTTCCCAAATGGAATCACTGTGTACTGCGGATTCACAAGGGATAAGATGTCTGTGTAGAGATAGTTATGCTTACTTTCTGATTGCATCAGTTTTCTCTGATACATTTTTTCAGCAATATCAAAAATAGTATAGGAGTAGGCCTCTGAGTATGCATAGCTTCCGTCCTCCAGTTTTGCATAAGCACGAATCTTCCAACCCGTGGTGTATTCCAATGGATTCTTTGATGCGAAGCGCATTGTCAATGCAAAACTGTCCTCTTTTCCTGTTTCCGAATAGTTTTGGGACAATCTTCCAAGTTCTGTATTTTCGAAACTCTTCACAAACTCATTGTCACTACCAACATATAACTCTGCATTATTCGCATACTCGGAAAGGGAATAAATCATTCCACAGGATACCACCTGCTTTCCGTCAATCCTGCTATCTAAGGAATAAACTACTCTCATTCCCTTGGAGACAGCGCTAATCTGATAGCCATTGATTTCAATTCCATCACTTACCTCAATTTCATCCGATGCCTGCTCGTCCAATGTGTAAACCTTGATATTATCAAGATCCAATCGTCCGTTACTAAAACCGTCAATACCAAAAGAATGACCAATCAAGGATTCGGTTCCGTTGGAGCGGAATGGATAATTTTCTGCCACCAATGTTTCATCCATGTAAACATCATAAACCTGACGGTCAAAATCCAGAACCGCCTTATACTGATGCCAGGTGTCATAATTGTATTCCGCCACTTTTGTGGAAGAAGAACCTGATCTCTTAAGCAGAACCTTTCGTTCCTGACCGGCATTATCGAAGGCAATGGTTGTTGCTGCATTGTCAGACTGATTCTTTGCAATCATTGCATTGGCATATCTTAAATCTCCGTTTAATCTTGCGTCGAATTCAATAACCATCTTACAGTCTCCGGATACCTTTGTGTCACCAACATATGGATAATTCATATTCATATGTCCTGCTTCTGAACCGGTAGAAAGTCGAAGGAAGCGATTTCCGTTTTCTTCCATAATTGTAGTCTTTCCGCCCTGATCCATACGAATGGTATTGATTCCGTAAGGAAGGAAATCCCCTAAGCTGTCATTTTCAAAATCACGAAAGGCGTGATACACCTGTTTTTTTGAGTCCACGGTAATCAAGGAAGCATCCAATTCTTTTCTGGCATCCTGAATTCCCTGCTCTAAGGTTCCCAGTTGTTCTTCTGTTAGCGAACCTTTCTGTGCTTCCCGTTTTGCTTCATCTAACTGACTCATCAAATAATCATATTGTTCCTGTCGATAGCATCCAACCCGATTTCCCAACGGATAAGAATACTGATTCATTTCCGAACGGATTGTCGTCACCGTCTGCTCCAGTTTTGAAGCTCTGGCAGCATCACTGCTTTCAATTACTTTTGCGTAAATGTCATCATAATCCATTCTTCCATTGGCAAAACCATCAATTCCCAGTAAATGTCCTGTAAGATTTGTTCCCGTTGCATCCCTGAAATTATAGTTTTCTGCCACAACAACGCCATTGATGGTTACCGTATAAGTTCCCTTGACACAATCGCCAATCATTTTGATGTCGTACCATTTTCCTGATTCGAATTTCTGAACCGCAGTCTTTGTTCCACCATTCTGAACTCGGATATCTCCAGACTGATTTGTGTTATCAAATGACGTAACCATGGCAAATTTTTCCACATCATTCTTAATCATGGCACCATTCGCATATTGGAAGGTTCCGGTAAATCTTGCCTTAAATCCGATTTCCACCCGGTGGTCTGCATCAGAAAATACCTGTCCCTGATATGGGAAGAATAAATTCGCCTTTCCTGCCGTGGACGAAGTTTGAACGCTTAAGAATTTATTGTCTCCTTCGCTTAATACATTTGCCGTAGCACCATTCGTTAGTGCCATAACATCAAAGCCAAATGGTGTTTTCCCCACCACGTCCTTTTCAAAATCACGGTAGGCATGATAGTCCGAACAAATAGAATTTAAGCAAACAGAATTCTTCAGATTCGTCTCTGCTACTTCCAGGTTGTTTAACACATTGGTCACGCCTGCTTCTGTGACATTACCACCTTTTGCATAACGATCTGCCTCTTCCATCGCCTCCACAAAAGCATGGTAAGCAACTTTCGAATAATTTCCTAATTCATTTCCGGTCGGATACGAGGTCTGCTTCATCGTAGCTTTCTTTTGATTGATGGTTTCCATCAGCGAATTCTTTGCCGCAGTTCCGGTTCGACTAGATGCTACAAAGCTGCTGTCTGACGGGGTCTCCGTTCCTGTCGTCAGATAAATTTTATCCACCATTAAACCATCTTCACGAACCCATAAAGAGAAAAGATGTTCCTTAGCTGTAGTCACGTCCATGGTTGCAACCTTCTGCCAGTGCCATTTTTCATCTTTACTGTCACTATAAAAGCCTCCACTACCGGTGAACTGTCCATCCACATAAGTATTGTCTAAACCACCACGAATGGAATCGGAAGCATTGTCCACATATCTCCAACGAAGCCATACAGAATAAGTTCCTGTCGTTCCAAACTGAATCCGATAACTCAGTTCCGGACTGTAGGTTGGAAACTGCGCTGCGGTGGACCATCCGGAACCTTCATCCGGTACACGCATTGCCAGTCCTGTATCTGACTGGGTCAATCTCCATTCATTCGGTAATCTTCCACTTACTTCGGAAGCCTTTTCTTTTTTCGAAACAGTATAAGCAGCCATATCTGATGTAATCTGATCCTTTGACTGGAGCACATTCTCCATGGCATATTCTGCTTCAATTCCAACTTTTCCACTACTTTCCTTGAAAGAGCCACTTCCCCACTGTTCCATAACATTTTTTGCAGACAATTTCTTGGAAGTTCTGCTTCCCGGATTCACGCTGCTGCGGAAAGTTGTCTTATACTGACTGTGGTAACTTTCCTCCGGTCCGTTGGCACTTTTAATTACTTCTCCGGAAGTGTAAATTACCATCTTATCGATGGCGATATAATTATCCACCATCCAAAGTTTCAAGGTATGTTTTCCCTTGGACAATGCCGGTAAGGTCACCTGATGTTTTTCAATCTGTCCAAAGAGATTTTTTACCCATTGCTTATTCTGGTTACTGGTGGTTCCCTCATCCACTGCTGTGGAAGAAACAACCTGTGGTGATTGTCCATCAACGGAATAGGCAAATCTGATTTTTCCGTTTGGCACTGCATTCATTGTTGGCAATCGATAAATTTCCATCGGGAAACTTCCCTCGGAATTCAGGTAGAAGTCATAACTAAGAGACGGAGAACTGCTGTCATTAATGTTGTTTTCTGCCACGGTTTCCAATGCCTCATCCACGACCTGAACCATATCTTTGGAGAAACCACGTCCGGCATTCTTTAATACCTTCCATGATTTTTCTCCCACATCCTTCTTTGTGGTATAATCCTCTGCTTCCATGGAAACCACACCATCTGCTTCCACATAGCAGTTAGTTAGTCTTGCCGGAACCTCTTCCACTACCACTTTAATTTTCTTTACAACATCACCGGACTGAATGGTAATCACACCGGATTTTCCGGATGCTTTTTCATAATCGTTGATGGTCACCCAGATACGCTGTTCATCGTTTACCGTACCTGAGGTTTGAGACAGGGTAATCCAAGGAACACTGGTTGTGGCATTCCATGAAAAGCTGTCAGCTCCCTGATTGAAAACATCAATGAATTTTCCATCCTGACCATATCGGTTCACAACCAGCTTAGATGTTTTCTTAACAGGTTTTTCTTCTCCCTGCACATACACACCCATTTTCGTATCCCCAAGAACCAATGTCGGATTGGTTTCCGGCAGCTGCGAGGTTACCGGTGGTGAATACTTTTCCGGGTCGATCAGACCATTCCATTTTCCATTGGCAATGGTACTGTATTTTGCTATTTCTGTTTTTCTTTCTTTTTCTGTTGCAATGGAAATATCCGAGAAGTTCTGAGCCGATGCCATTCTGCCCTGATCATAAGCCAGATTACTCTTATCTGCATAGTAATAAGACTTGTTCGTCAGATATTCCCAGTTAATCTTACATTGAACCAGTTCATAAAAACCGGTACGTACATCGGAAGGCAATGCATTGGCAACCGCGTTGGCACGGTCATATAAATCCTGCCACATTTCCATACGCTGATCCCATTCATTCAGATATTTCTGGTCAAATAAGTCCAGACGCATATGCTCAATTTTCCGGATATTGGAATGATGATAAAAAGTTTTTAGGATGTCTGACACTTCATTCATCATAGTTTCACTCATGGTCTGTCCGAAGTTTCTCTGAATCCATTCCCTGGAAAATTGTTCCGAATCTTTTGTATATTTTTCCACATCCCATCCGCAACGGATGAAATAGTCCATTTCTCCTTCTGCCGGCTTAAGATCTCCCACGTTAAGCACCCAGATATTACGGATTCCCGTATCCCAGCACTTGCTCATTTCTTCACCGATTACACTAAGTGGAATAGAACTCATCCACATATAACTCTGATTTGCCGGTGCCCAGTAGGAAGCATGATAGTACATTCCCCCTAAGGACTTAGCACGATCCTGCTCTGTCGGCGTACGACGAACCATTCCGTGATTGTCATCACACCAGATTACCGTCATGTCCTGCGGCAGAGTAAACTGTGGATTATTATAAAGCTGCAGAACTTCCTTGTACGGAAGGATTGCCTTACAGGCCTGATTTGCTTTTTCCACCCCCAGTTCCTGCTGCAACACTGTAATCTGATCCGCAATGATTTCTGACAATAATCCTGCTTTTCTTCCTTCGGTTGTTGTTCCGTACTTATCCCATTTGGAATCACTCAAGTTTGCTGTATTAAATGGTTCATCCCCTGTTCCACGCATTCCTAACAACCACTGTACTTCCGTGTTTTTATGCTTGGAAATACTGTCTCTCCAAAATGCTCTGACCACATCCGGATTTACCGTATAATCGTAAACCAGAGAGTCTGCACTGACTCCCATCTGTGAGGCATACTTCTTCTTAAAGGTTCCCCACTCATCTCCGGCAGACACCGTCTTTCTCATAACCACGCCATACTGCCGGATGGTATCACCATTTTCTGCAATGTTATCAAATGCATTCACATGCATCGCCGGCCAGATATAGTTTCCTTTCAGCCGAAGAATCAATTCAAAGATTTTTGCATAAATGGCAGCACCCATTTTCCCGGAGCCATTATTGTCCGGGTTAAATTTATTGACTACCCATGCACCGAGTTTTTCTTCATCATTGATGAAGATTCCACGATATTTTACATCCGGCTTATCGGTGATGGCCGTTCCCTTTGGCATAAAGACATTAGTCTTTTTCTGAATCGGCACATCTGCGAAATAGTACCAAGGGGACACTCCCATCTGTTCTGAAATCTCATAAGTTCCGTAAATGGCACCACGGTTGTCGGAACCCATAATGACCATAGTATTTTTATCGATGACCTTAATCAAATACGCTTCCCATTGATTCTTCACAGCATTGACTTCCGCTGTTGTAATTTTTCCGTTCTGAATCAATGTCTTAATCTGAGCGCTCTTATTGATGGTTCCAATAATTACGACCGGCCCACTTGGCAAGGTCTGTGCATTGCTGATGGACGGTGTCTTTCCCGTCACCCGTTTCACATCATCCCGAAAATCATTGACAACACGCTTTACCGGTTGTTCTTCTGAACTATCCACCCACAAGGTTGCTGTGGTGCTTCCTGATACAATCGGAAAATCGTTGGAATTTCCCGTTGGTTCCACATTTCCACTGACACAAAATGATGTATTGGAAATCAAACCGCACATCATAGCAAAAACCAGTATCAGGGAACCAATTCTATTTCTTAATTGCTTCATTGTTTCCTCCATCCTTACATATCACCTGGTTTTAAAATCGTACTTCCCCACTGGTATTCTTTCTCCGGATAGTCTTCCTCGACCACTCTTAAGATATTTGTCAGCAAATAGTTATGGGAAGCCTGAGAATTCATGTAAAAGTTTTCGTACAATACTTTTGCAATTTTAAAGACAGAGTAATTTCCCACCTTGCTATAGACATAAGTTCCATCTTCCAATACCACATAGGAACGCACCTTATACGCTGCACCATATGCTTTTTTATTGTTCTTTCCGAACTTCATGGTCATGATAAAGTTCTTTGTCTCTTCCGTGGAATCATTTGCAGGACTATTCAAATCTTTATCCGTAGATGCATAAGACTTCACGTAAGGATTGTTCGCTCCCACAACCATATCCTTGTTTTCGATTCCGGTATCCACGTCTCCGTATTCCTTGATTCCAAAGACCAGACCATAGTCCACGACATTCTTTCCGTCAATCTTCTTATCCACAGATGCAAGGATTCTACTTCCTTCGTAATAAGTACTAATCTGATAGCCTGAAATACGAACCTTGGATGATGTGGCAATTCCATTCTCATCCACTGTAATGTCACTAGATTGTGTCGGCGGTTCTGTTGTAATTTCTTCTGTGGTCACTTCTTTAGTGGTCACTTCTGCTGTCGTGATTTCCTGCTGCGCTGTTAAGTCCACCAGGGAATATTCCGTGAACTGCAATGTGGTTCCCGCATCAATCCCGGAAGCCAGTTCAAACAAAATCTTCGCCTTGGAATCCGTAGCTGTGAAGGTATCCTGAATCACTGTGTTTCCTGCCACAATCGACGTTGTCTTTTCATGATCCTTGGATACATCTTCCTTACTTAAAATACTTCCTGCAGCAGAAGAATTCACTTTTACGGAATAGCGATATTGATGTCCCGGAATCACTGTCTGATTGTCCAGTGCTACCTGAATTCCCCATAACGCCTTATTATTAGAAGTAATATTCAGTGAAAACTTGTCCGCACTGCTTCCACCACTATAAGTTCCGTTGGAATTATTCCAGCTTCCAAAATAGTAGGACCATGCTCCCAGGGAATTCCACTGGTCACCATCAGAAACGACAACATTATTGGTCGGTTCATAACTTGGCTCCTCATCCATTGGAACAATATTCCATAACTGATAATCTTCATTCTGTAGGGTTCTCTGTGCTACATAGCTTCCACCTAACTCTGAGGTATCTGCCATTGCAAATAAACTAGCCTTATTGATAATGCGATATTTTCCATCGCCTACATATTCGAACTTAAACTTCTGTGCCGCAGAACCGTTCTGGGTGTAAATCTGATATTCCGTACCTCTGGATTTCGATGAGGATGGATTATCAATGGCTCTGGTTTCTGCACATTTTGGCACAATACTATACCAGCCGTTTCCGGTGTGTTTAAAGCGGAATCGCTGGGCAATAGTATTATTGTTTTTATAGGTCTGCACCTTAATTCCGTTGGCATCCCCTTTATCCGGAATGTCCAAACTCTTTCCGGTTCCCACATTTACAATCTTATAGTAGCTTGTAGTGTTTACCGGTGCTGTATAAGTTTCCGATGGTCTGGTCAGAGAAACTCCCTGATCCACCGGTTCCCCGAAAAACGGATACCCGTTATCCGTCCAGGTAAACATCTGAGTTCTAATATTTCTGGACCACTTGGAACCACTGTACTGGGCAGCATGATATACAATCCAGTCTTCTTTTCCGTCCTTCGACTTTACAAAGGATGCATGCCCTACTCCAAACACATGCTCCGTCTTCTTAAATACCGGGTTGGCACTTTTCGTCCAAGACGATGGATTCATGAGATTGCCATCTGTACAGGTCAGACAGCCAAGACAATAATTGTTAGACCAGCTACCTGCTGCCGAATAAACGATATGTACCTTACTTCCATTCACTAAAATCTGTGGTCCTTCATTAATGCTGGACGAACCGGTCTTTTCCCAGGAGTTGGTTGGCTTAGAGATACAAACTCTGGAAGACGACAAAGTCCATGGATTGCTCATGGTTGCAATATAAAGATTCTGCTCGTTTCCATTAGATACGTCCCAACCGGACCATACAAAGTAATTCTGTCCATTGAACTTCAAAACCGTTCCGTCAATGGCCCACCGATCATTGCTGGGATCGTAAATTTTACCTTTAAAGTTATAACTTCCGTCTAATGGGTCATCCGGGTTACTTCCACCTTCTAATACATACATTCTGTGGTTCGCATTGGTTCCATCATCCGCTGCATAGTACACATACCAACGCCCATCCACGTAATGAAGTTCCGGTGCCCAGGTTTCCTTGCTGTACATTCCCGTATCTGGTGCCGTAAAAATCAGCGTATCCTTGGCACTACGCATATTTTCCAATTTATCCATCGGACGAATATAGATTTTTTTATCTCCGTTGGCATAGCAAAGGTAGTACTTGCTTCCTGCCTGAACTACCCAAGGATCCGCCCCGTCCTGCTTAATCGGATTGGTAAACGTGTATGTATTCGGAACCTTGGCAATTTTCCATAACTGCCGTTCATCTTCTGCAATAGTCTGCTGACGCACGCTGTCTTCTGATGTTGCAGAGTCAAACATATCCGTCAATGCCATTCCACTTTTTTTATTGACAATTCGATAGTTTCCCTTGCCATCACTTTGCAGTTTGAACTGCTGGGAATCCGTATGATTCTGAGTATAAATCTGATACTGGGTTCCTGCACTCATACTGCTGGATGGATTGTCTATGGCTCTTGTTGCAGCACATCGCGGAATAATTTCATAATATCCAGATGTGGATGCGCTGACAAAGGAAAACTGCTCTGCCGTGGAGCCATTTAGTCTCCAGGTATGAAGCAGTGTTCCATCTGCATCTGTGCTGCTCGGAATATCAATGAATCGTCCCGTGGAAACATTGATAATGTTGTAATAAGTGTTTTCCTCAACAGGGGGAGTCGCTGCAAAAATATAGATGCCACGATTCTTCGAAAAGTCTGGCATCCCCATTGCAACGCTCAGCACAAATACAAGTAATAAGCTAAGCTGTTTCTTCCATTTCTTCATAAATAATCTCCTTTGATACTTTTTCTCTCTCATTGCCGATTTTATGAAGCCCCTTTTTCCCTGTCAATTCGCCTTTTTTGAGAAATGGTTTCATTTTTTATTCCTGCCAATTCCAGATAAGAAAACCAAAAAAATGCAAGACTTTTGTATCGTTTTTATACATTTATCAAACGCAGCTAGCACTACGCCTGTCTCGAAATTGTATTGCGTTCTTCAAAGCCTTGAACAAATACTTTTCATTTTTTCTCGACATTTAAACAAAAAATCGGATGGGAAATCCTCATCCGATTTTCGTTTATTTTATCTCTTTTCCATCACGTCTCTTTATTTCAAACTTCTTTATCGTTGCCCGATTACAACGATATAACTCCCCATAATAACTTCCATTCTCATATGAAAAAACTACAATATAATCTTGTTCATTCTCATCACCATAAAAAGTCACATTTTGCCTTCCGTTCTTCTTTACAAAATCAGCATCCGTTGAAAAATAGATTTCCCTTGTGTCGTAATTCAGAGATCCATCTGCGTCTGGCTGCAACACTTTCTTTGACCCCTTTACGACCTCTGACTCCTTCAATGCTTCTTCCAGATTTTTCAAATCATTCCTTGGTGTTGCATTGTTTGGTTCTTTCCCAGAATCTTCCATATTTTTTCTTATTTCATCCAGATACTTTTGTGCTTCTTCCTTATTCGCTTTTGCAGAATCTAGTTCCAACTCAAACAGCATATTTAATCCCTCAAAGGCATCATTCCTCTTAATTTCTCCGTTTTCATCATCCATCTGATATCCCTGTCCCATATTTGGTCCGTCCATGACTGCAAGATACACTTTTCGATCTGCAAAAATTTCCAGATTCTGACATTCTGTCAAAAGATACAAAACTCCATCTTTTCTAATTCCTCTGGCTGCACTCTTTTCCATAGAATAGACATTGAATTCCATTGGCGAGACTCCCTGAACAAATGGGGAAACAATCACGTCCTCTTCATCACCAATTGGTGTTCCATCCCTATGCTCTACCGCTGTCACAAAATAACTCATCTTTGCATCTACATCTGTAGATAAATTATCACTAATATTTTTCCCTGAAACCGTTCCTAAAAATGCCACTTTATAATTTCCCTGTTCTTGTATTTTAATTTTCTCTTCACTCTTTTCAAAATATTTTGCTAGTTTCTGATCCCCCAATTCAGATGCAACCTGCTTTCCGGTCAACCAACGATAGGTCGCATACACCCCTGTGGAAACTGATAGCACACATAACGCTATCACAACCGCCGTTACTGCTTTTTTCATATAAAACTCCTTCCCTAAAGAAAATCCATTGGATTTCGCATTTTCTTTTCTGGAGTTCTGTATTTTCATAAGGATTTCCCTTTTATTTGAATCTGTTGGTGTAATCTTGTCATAAGATTTCTTAATTCTATCATCCATATCTCTTACTCCATTTCCTTCTTCAACATTTTTCTTGCAGTCGATAAATGACTTCGTATGGTGCCTGCCGGTTTATTAAGCATCTTAGCAATTTGTGCACTGTCATATCCTTCATAATAATATAGATACACTGCTGTCTTATACTTATCCGGTAGCGCCAAAACCAGTTCCATCATTTCATCCACTTCATAACTCGCGCCTCCAATGATTTCTGTATAATCATCAATATTCTTACGCTTTCTCCACCAATGTTTCAAAAAGTTCTTACAGTAATTTGATGCGGTCACAATCAACCACGCCTTTCGATGTTCTTCACTTTCAAAAGCCCCCTTATAATTCAATAATTTCAAAAAAACTTCCTGCACTGCATCATCTGTATCCTGTTTATTCTTTAAATAAGTAAAACAAAGGCGGAACACAGCATCCACATGTCTATAATATATTTCTGTAAATTCTTGTTCTTCGTCCGTACGCAACAAAGATTCTTTCATGTTCCTTCCTCCTTTCACTATAGATACAATCCAACGCCATCATGTGTTGAAAAAATTTAATTTTTTATTTGCTTAATTATCCCGTCCAACATTCTACTGTCAAATGGTTTTGTAGATGTTTCCATTGTGATAAACAAGTCATCCCCTAAAATATATCCTGCCTCTGCATATAGTTGTAGCTTCGCAATTGCATTGTTCGCATACTCTTCATTATCCATCATTCCAAAATGTTCATAAATCAGATTTCTACGATTTTCCTCATCTAAAATAGTAAAATCAGGATAAATCGTTCCCCATCCCGGAATCTCCAGTGGGTATTCATAACGATAGGCGATACCTTCCCGGTACAATTTGTCCGCGATGATTTTTTCTGATTTTGAACGCACCCGTTCTCCCCGATCAGTCCGAATCTCTAAATTATCTTCATAGAAAGTTTTCCCCTGATATTCTTCATTCAGCCACATTTCACGGTATTGTTCCCTTGTCATACTCAATGGTTCAATCAGTTTTTGTTTCCCTCTCCCCATCTTTTCATACACACTATCAATAGAATATGCCTTCAAACCTTCTTCTAATTTATCTAGTATCTTCTCTCTCTTAATGGCATTCTTATATATTCTATCATAATATTCATACTTTACACTCTTGATTGCTTCTTCTGTTTGATTTGAAGGAATGTACCGATACTTATCATGTTCCCGTTCATAAAACTGAAGTGTACTATGCTTTTTTGTCACCCAGATGTTTTTTGCCTCCACCTTCCCCAATCTCATCAATTCAATCTCCGCACGTTTTCGTATTCTTTCCGTTCTTTCTTTTTCATACCTAATTTCATTCGCTAAACTTTTCATATTTTCTCATCCTTCCTACTCATTTACCATAGTTCTTATTTTTTCCAAGTTTGCAAGGTACACCTCTTTTTTTGTTTTTGTTTCTGACTGCCTTACGTTGTTCATTTTTCTAATTCGTACGGTACACCGCTCTTTACTATTTCGCTCCAGGTTACCCTATGTTTTTCTTTTTTCTGCTATGTATGGTACAACTCTTTCTGTATTTTCGTTCCTGGTTACCTTATGTTTGTAGATTTTTGTAATCGTATGGTACAGTCATTCGATCCCTCACGAGTCAAGTGTACCTTACGATTTGAACTTCTTTTATTCTTATGGTACAACCACATTTCCGTACGCCATTAAGTGTACCTTATGCCAAACAGTTTTTAATTTCATATGGTACAACTCATTTTTTCCCTCCTTTCAAGTGCACCTTAATAATCACGTTTTTGATTTTTACAAGGTTGTTTCATACATTATGTGACTTGTTTTATGGCATATTATAACACTCTACGCCGTTTTTCGCAACACAAACATTACGTTGCATTTTGCACAATAAAAAATCCTGAGAAACGATATGTTTCTCAGGATTTTTTTATAAAATAGCTTATTTACTTAACTTTTCATGAATACTTGCTGCTGCCTGCTTACCAGCTCCCATAGCGAGGATAACTGTTGCAGCACCGGTTACGGCATCACCACCGGCATAAACATTATCACGAGTTGTTTCTAATGTTTCTTCATTTACTACGAGACAACCACGCTTGTTTGCTTCCAAACCTTCTGTTGTTGTACGAAGTAATGGGTTCGGTGAAGTACCGATTGACATGATAACTGTATCAACGTCTAATTCGAAGTTACTTCCTTCGATTTCCATTGGGCGACGACGACCAGATGCATCCGGTTCTCCCAATTCCATCTGAACACATTCCATCTTTTCAACACGACCATTTTCATCTCCGATTAATTTAACTGGATTGTGAAGTGTCTTAAAGATAATGCCTTCTTCCTGTGCATGATGAACTTCTTCTTTTCTTGCTGGAAGTTCTTCCATACCACGACGATAAACAATATATACTTTTTCAGCACCAAGACGAAGAGCTGTTCTGGCAGCATCCATTGCTACGTTACCACCACCGACTACTGCTACATTCTTGCTCTTGATTACCGGTGTATCATATTCATCTAAATATGCTTTCATTAAGTTTGCTCTGGTAAGGTATTCGTTTGCTGAGTAAACACCTACTAAAGCTTCTCCTTCGATTCCCATAAAGGATGGAAGTCCTGCACCGGAACCGATAAATACAGCCTTGAATCCCATATCCATAATTTCATCTACGGAAAGAACACGACCGATTACCATGTTTGTTTCGATCTTAACACCTAACTTTTCAAGGTTTTCTACTTCCTTCTGAACGATTGCCTTTGGAAGTCTGAATTCAGGGATACCATAAACTAATACACCACCTGCCTTGTGGAAAGCTTCGAAAATAGTTACTTCATATCCAAGTTTAGCAAGATCTCCGGCACATGTAAGTCCTGCAGGACCTGCACCGATAACAGCTACCTTAATTCCATTTGATTCAGGTTTTTCAGCAGCATCATTGCTGTGTGCCATATGATAATCTGCTACAAATCGTTCCAGACGTCCGATGGAAACCGGTTCACCCTTAATTCCGCGAACACACTTTCCTTCACACTGATTTTCCTGTGGGCAAACACGTCCACAAACCGCCGGAAGTCCGTTTGTACTTGTAATGATCTTATATGCTTCTTCGAAGTTTCCTTCAGCAACCTGTGTAATAAACTCAGGTATTCTAACACATACAGGGCAACCACTCATACATGGTTTATGTCTACAATTCAAGCAACGAGTAGCTTCTTCCATAGCCATTTCTTTCGTATAGCCCTGTGCTACTTCTTCAAAATTTTTATTTCTTACATTTGGATCCTGCTCAGGCATAGGAACCTTTGTTAATGACATATTTGGCATTATTCTGCACCTCCTACCTGTTCTGCTGCCTTATACATACGGCAATGTTCTTTATCATGCGTTTCAAAGTCTCTATATGTAGAGTTACGCTGCATCAATTCATCATAATCTACCTGATGTCCGTCAAAGTCAGGACCATCAACACAGGCGAACTTAATTTCTCCGCCAACAGTTACACGGCATCCACCGCACATACCTGTTCCATCTATCATAATAGGATTTAAAGAAACCAATGTCTTGATATTGTATGGTTCAGTTACCTTGGAAACAAACTTCATCATTGGAATTGGTCCGATTGCAATAACCAGGTCATACTGATTTCCTGCATCAATCAAGCTCTGAAGCTTATTTGTAACAAATCCCTTTTCCCCATAGGTACCATCATCCGTTGTAATGTAAAGATTGTCACATGCATCCTTATATTCATCTTCTAAGATAACAATGTCCTTGCTTCTAAAACCGGCAATTACATCCACTTCAACGCCAGCCTTATGCAATGCCTTAGCAGATGGATATGCAATGGCGTTACCAACACCACCACCAACAACACAGGCTTTCTTAATATCACCAAATTCTGTTGCCTTTCCTAACGGTCCAACAAAATCCAATAATGCATCGCCTTCTTTCATCTGTGAAAGTAACATTGTAGTACGTCCAACAATCTGGAAAATAATTGTTACTGTTCCAGCTTCGGCGTCAGCATCTGCTACTGTCAATGGAATACGCTCTCCAAGTTCATCAATTCGAAGAATGATAAACTGACCAGCTTTCACCTTCTTTGCGACAAAAGGTGCATCAATGTCAAGGCGTACAACCGTATCGTTTAATTGTTTTCTCTTAACAATCTTGTACATTTTTGTTCCTCCTAAAATGTTTCTTAATCATCTAAACTCATCTTCTTTTCTGCAAAAGAATTCCTACGATTTCTATTTTTCAGTCTCTATATATTCGCAGTTCGTTTAAGTATATCACATTGACAAAATATTATCAATCAAAAAAAGTATTTACAAAATATGGAATCAGCGCAAAAAACAGCCCCATAAAGATTTTATTCTTTACCGGACTGTTTTTATTGTTATTCACTGAACTTATTTCATTTTTATTTTCTTCTTGCTTGACCATTTTCCGTACTGTTTCTTTCCGTTATTCTTTTTATTGAATGCACGGATTTTTACCCAATACTGTGTCTTCCTATCTAAGCCTTTTAACGTAATTTTCCTTATGTTCTTTTTAATTGTCTTTGTTTCATACCCCTGAAAACTTCTGTCATCACAATAGCGAATCTGATAACCCTTTGCCCCTTTTACTTTAGCAATAACAATTTTCGCCTTTTTTGCATTCTTTTTCTTTTTTGCTGATTTAATTTTAACTTTTGCCGGCTTCTTAACCTCTTTTTTTACTACAGGTTTTGTTACTTCGTCTTTAGTTGTTGGCACTGTAGTGACAGGTTCTTTGGCTGCCTCTGTCGGAAGTCCCTTGCTGACATAAACCTGACCGCCTGCAGTTAATGATCCAGTAGAATAATTCCAAAGTCCACAATTCTCTGAATTCGCCGAATTAAATCCGAATGCTGCATAACGCTCCACATATGGTCTGGCATCCAAGCCCGGCATAACTGCCTCCCAAAATTCTTTCGTCCCATTATTTCCTGATGCATTAACATACTGTCCATGAGTAGAAAATTCTGTAATCCAAATCGGTTTATGATATGCATTCCATGTCCAATCGATTATTTCCTCAAGAAACCACTGTGCCATTTCTTTTCCGGCATAATCTTCCGGGTAACAATGAATGGCAATAAAATCCGGATCATAATCTTTCTTAGTCAGCTTATCCATAAACTGTTTAAACCAATTACTCTTCGCCTGTGGCCATCCTGCTGTAGCCGGAGCACTGACCTGAATCCCTTTCATATCAGCAATACCTTGCCAAACATTATAGACCTGATCCACCGACATATTACATCCACCAACACTTGACCCCATATCCGGTTCATTAAATGTTAATGTATACTTATATCCCTGACTTTTATATGTTTCTAATCGCTTCTTAAAATTAGCAGCACTGTATTCACTCCATACCATTGGCACATATTCCACCCCGGCATACTGACTTCCACTGCTTGGAGTATTTCCCCAGTTATAATACCAGGCTACGCCCCACTCTTTTAATTTTGCGTTTCTTCCCATATCAGTCGCTAAACAAAGACCTTTCTTTGACACTCCAAATTTATTTTTTGCAGAAGTCACAGAAGTTCCGTTCTCAAAATTAGCTTTTACATAGACTGTATGATATGCCACTTCTGTCGTATAGTACACGAAGGAAGTTTCCTTTAATGTGGTAACCTGTGTGTCGTTAATAAACAATGTGTAATTCTTTGCATTGCTGACACTGTTCCACTTGATGTCAATATAGCCTGCTGCTACCAACGCATTGTTTGCCGGTGCAGTCACCGAAATGCTTGTGGCTGCCTGAACTTTGCTTTCTTCCGAAACAATTGGCATGATTCCAAGCATCAATGCAATTACCAACAATCCCGCACACATCTTTTTCAATGTTTTCATTTGCATCTCCTCCTCATTTTCCCATAAAAATCACGATAGTTACTTTTTCATCTTAATCTTTTTTGCTTTTGACCAGGCGCCATAGACTTTCTTCTTATCAATGCGATAGAACGCTCTAATCTTCACAAAATATTTCGTACGTTTTTGTAATCCCTTTAAAATAATTTTCTTTTGATTCTTGTTTATTATTTTCTGCTCATATCCCTGGAATTTTCTGTTATCACAGAACCGAACCTGGTATCCGCCGACTCCGACTTTTTTCTTTAAAACGATCTTTGCTTTCTTGGAACTACGTTTTTTTACGGCTTTCTTAATTACGACTCTGTCAGGTTTGCGAATTTCCACCTTTTTATCTACTGTATTTGTCGAACCTGCTGCTGTGGTTTCCATCGTCTTTCCTTCTATCGTAGAAGCTTGTTCCACAGAAGTTTCCACGCTATCACGTGTCGCCGGATTCTGTTGTTTTCTCGTGGTCTGTACCTGTGTTGTAGGCTGTGTTGCAGGCTGTGTCGTTTGTCTCTGTGTTGTCGGCGGTACTGTTGTTTCATCTACCGCTACATTGGTTGTTCCGTAAATTGCCATATCCCTAATGGAATAACCATATTGGGACGTTCTACTCTTTCCGTTAATCTTCACGTAACGGGCTGACTTCATTGTGGAAAATACTACTGTATCACATCTACCACCCTGATTACTGGTAACTGTGGCAACTTTAGTATATGTATTTCCGTCCGTGGAAATTTCAATGTCATATTCTGCTGCGGACGCATTTTCCCAAAGGACAGACACCTGCTTAATATTTCTAACCTGTCCTAAATCAATGATAAGATATTGCGGGTCAACCCCATGCTTCGACTCCCAGCGGGAATCCAAGGCATTGTTTCCGCTGTCAATTGCCTTCGACGCCACATTTCCATTGATTTCCGAAGAGGCTGTTACAGACACGCCGTTCTTTGCAACATAATCCTCACAACTAATGTTATTGATTGTAACCTGATTCACTAACAGAGCATTTCTGCTTGAAACAGACACCTCATATTCCGGCTGTGGTAAATTACGATAATCGTATCCTTCCGGTGTTCCTAAATCAGCATAAGTTTCCCCGGCTTCCGTCAATACTCCCGTATTGTAATTCCAAAGTCCAACATTTGGTTCTTTAGCTGCATTAAAACAAAAAGCCGCATAACGTTCCACGTATTCTCTTTCATCCAATCCCGGCATAACATTTTTCCAGAATTCTGTGGTTCCGGTGGTTGGAACATCTTTTCCAGATGTAGAAAATTCTGTAATCCAGATTGGCTTATGATATAGTTCCCATGCACTATCCACAACATCCTCCAGGAACCATTTTGCCATGGACGCGCCTCCCGGATTGTTTTCCGGATAACAATGAATCGTCACAAAATCAACATTGTTTTCAATCTTTACCATAAAAGATTTTAACCAGTCTGAAATGGATGGCCATAAGAACGATGCCGGAGATCCCACATGGATTCCGTGATTTTGGAACGCCCACCAGCGATTTGCTGCATCATCCACAGAAATAACGCCCTGCCCGGTTAAATCCGGTTCGTTATAAGCCAGCACATAATTGTAACCTTTATTCGCCCAATTGTTCATCTTATTATTAATGTTATTGGCACTATCCGGTCCCCACTGCATCGGAACATATTCCACTCCGTTATACTGGGTGCCACCACTTGGTACTGTTCCCCAGTTGTAATACCAGGCAATGTTCCATTCTTTTAACTTCGCATGGCTTCCCATGTCATTCCCGAGACCGAGTCCCTTTTTCGATACGAAAAAGTTAATCTCATCGGATTTCACAGAGCTTCCATTGGTATAAACTGTCTTCACATAAAGGGTAAATTTCTTAACCTTTGTGGTGTAGTATTCACACTTCGTATTGGTTGTAGTCGCTACCTTTTGATTGTCAATATAGACCTCATAGTTTTTTACCGATCCTTGTGCAGCTTCCCACTTAATTGGAACATATCCTGCTGCCACCAAAGAATTTTGAATTGGTGCAGTAATGGTAACTGCTTCTGCTGCTTGGGTAGTCTTTTCTCCCATTGTCACAGGAATCATTACAAGTACTAAAGCAATGGCCAAAATTCCCGCTAATGACTTTCTCATTAACTTCATTTCTCTCATCCTCCGTATTCAGTTTTCCCCGTTCAATCTTCTACCCAATATTATAATTATAAAAACGTTTTTTGAAAACAAATTTCTTTCATAATTCTAAAATTTTGTTTTTGACCAATCAAAGGCAATTTCCTTATAATCCGAATTCACAACCTTGAGAATTTCCTTATATAAGTACTGATGCGCGTTGTAATTATTGATTAACTGCCGCGTGTAAATGTAATCTGCAAGGTATGCAACGGATGTGGATTTCATATTGCTATAGACATAAGTTTCGTCTTCCAACTTAGCGTAAGCACGTACCGCATAAATCGTTTGAAATGCTTTTATGTTTTTCTTTCCGAATTTCATCACCTGCGCATAATTAATTGCTGTATCTGACTGTGAGTACTGAGCATTCAAAATGGCACTCGGTACTGCCGTATAACTTTTAACATATGGGTTATCAGACCCCACTATAAGTTCCTCTTCTGTGACACCGGTATTCGTGGTTCCGTTCAGTTTTCCAATGGCATAAACCACGCCATAAGACTGCACTGTTTTTCCACCGATTTCCGGTTCCACAGAACAGACTACCCGGTAACCCTCGTGGGTGGTACTAATCTGATATCCGTGCATCTGAATTTGCATTTTCGGATCCACTGCATCCATACCATAAATTGCCAGATCATAAATGGAATATCCATATGGTGTCGTTCTGCTGGATCCGTTAATTTTAACGTATCTAGCTGATTGCATCTTGGAAAATCGGATACAATCCCATCTTGTGCCCCGACTACTGCTTACCGTTGCCACAGATTCATAATTCACGCCATCCTCTGAAACATCCACAGAATATTGTGCTGCCGAAGCCCCTTCCCAGACAATGTCCACCTGCTTGATATTTCGCGTTTCTCCGAAATCAATGGTAATGGACTGGGGATCAACTTTCTGAACCGACTCCCAACGACTCGAAATACTATTGTCAATGGCACCGGTTGCTTTATTATTTCCAAGTTCCGAAGATGCTGTGACAGACACTCCATTTCTCGTAATCAAATCTTCGTAGGTTGCATTCTTGATTGTCACGGAATCCGGAAGCAATGCATTTCTATCAGAGATGCTTACCGTATACGGACGACTTTCCAAAGCGACCTGGTAATCATAGCCTGCCGGATTTCCGTTATTTACATAAGTTCTTCCTAAATCTGTTAACTCTCCGGTGGCATTGGTCCAAAGAGCGGACGCACTATTATATCCATCTGTGGTATTAAAAGAAAACCAGGAATAGCGCTCCACATATTCCCTTTCATTCAATCCTTCAATGACCGCTTCCATGAATTCCTTAACTTTTTTCTTTCCATATTCATCAGAAATCCCCCAACCGTTAATTGCAAACTCCGTAACCCAGATTGGTTTATGGTACATGTTCCAAGTTCCATCAACCACTTCCGTCAAGAAGGTGTTTGCTGCCTCAGCACCACCGTAAGTTCCGTAATAGCAATGGAGTGGAATGAATTCAAAACTGTTCTGATCTACGCTATCCATAAAACTTCGAAACCAGCTTCCATTACTCCATGCCGGACACAACGCCGGTGCCGGCGCTCCTAAATGAATGTCCTTTCCACATAGTTTTGGCCAGTTACTAAGTGCCGTCTGAACACTCATGTTACTTCCACCGACATCGCCACCCATATCCGGTTCATTGTATCCAAGGAAATATCGATATCCCCGACTAACTGCTGTATTAATATTGTTTTCTTCATTTCCTGTACCCCACTGCATCGGTACAAACTGTGCGAAACTATATGTAGAATGGGAAAATTCATTGGTTCCCCAAGTGTAATACCAGCCCATGTTCATTTCCAGAGGAGAGAGATGTTCTCCCATTACTTCATTGACCGCCAATCCTTTTTTCGTCACATAAAAGTTTCGTGTCTCGGAACTTACAGAGCTTCCGTCGGTATAAACTGTTTTCACGGATACCTGAAACTTTCTGACTTGAGTTGTATAATACTCATACTCTGTTTTCGTGGTGGTAGTCACTTTCTGACCATCCACATAAACCTGGTAATTTTTTACTGAGCCACTGGCTCCCTTCCAGGTAATCTTCACATAACCTGCTGCCACCAAGGAATTCTCGTATGGTAAAGTGATTTCTGCAGCCGTTGCCGCCTGAATCGACTTCACTTCTGCCAATACAGGAATCATGGCAATCACCATAACCATAACTAAGAATCCCGCCAAACCCTTTCTCACTGACCTCATTTTCTCCTAGATTCTCCTTCTTCTACGATTCTTCCGCATAAACCATGGCACATTTCACTGCCCGGTTCCATCCTTTTAATTTCTTCTGTAGCACTTCTACTTCCATTTGATTTTCAAAAATCCGGTCGATGCTACAGTTTTGTACAATATCCTCTTTTCCACTCCAATAGCCGGTGGCAAGTCCTGCCAGATATGCTGCCCCCAATCCGGTGGTTTCAATCACCTTTGGTCGAACCACTTCTCCCTGAATCAAATCCGCCTGAAACTGCATCAACAGATTATTTTTACAGGCTCCACCATCCACTTTCAGTTTCTTGATTTCCGTTCCGGCATCCTGTTCCATTGCCTTTAACACATCATAAGTCTGGTAAGCCAGAGACTCTAAGGTTGCCCGGACGATATGCTCTCTTCCGGACCCTCTCGTCAGTCCAACAATCATTCCTCTGGCATCCTGCTTCCAAAATGGTGCTCCCATTCCCGTGAAAGCAGGTACCACATAAACACCATTGGTATCCTCCACTGCACCGGCCACTGTTTCACTTTCCGGTGCATTGCTGACAAAACGTAACTGATCCCTTAGCCACTGAATTGCCGCTCCGGCAATAAATACACTTCCTTCCAGCGCATATTCTACCAGTCCTGTAGATGCAGCAATGGTGGTAACCAATCCATTCTTGGAGAAGACGGGTTCCATTCCCGTGTTCATTAACAAAAAGCAACCGGTTCCATAGGTATTCTTCACATCACCTTTTTCAAAACAACATTGTCCAAACAGCGCTGCCTGCTGATCGCCTGCCACGCCACTGATAGGAACCTTAGCTCCCAGAATATCCGTGTTCGTATATCCAAAAATTCCACTGGATGGTTGTACCTTCGGAAGCATTCCTTTCGGAATCCCCAGCAACTCTAACGATTCTTCATCCCAGTCTAATTCCTTAATATTGTAAATCATGGTTCGGGAAGCATTGGTATAGTCTGTAGCATGTACCACACCACCGCTTAACTTCCACATCAGCCAGGAGTCAATGGTTCCGAACAGTAATTCACCCCCCTCGGCTTTTTCCCTGGCACCTTCCACATTGTCTAAAATCCACTTAATCTTCGTTCCGGAAAAGTAAGCATCGGGAACTAATCCCGTCTTTTCCCGAATGGAATCTTCCATTCCTTGTGCCACCAGTTCGTCTATCAAATTCGATGTTCGGCGACATTGCCACACGATAGCATTATAAACCGGCTTTCCGGTGTTCTTATCCCAGACTACCGTGGTTTCTCTCTGATTCGTAATGCCAATAGCTTCAATCTGTGTACCGTCAATCCCCGCTTCCTTCATCACCTGTTCCATGGTCAGAAGCTGTGTCATCCAGATTTCTTCCGGATTATGTTCCACCCATCCCGGCTTTGGAAAAATCTGTTCAAATTCCTTATTGGCCTGACAAATAATTGTTCCTGCATGATTAAATAAAATGGTTCGGGAACTGGTAGTTCCCTGATCCAATGCCATGATATATTTTTCCATATTTTTTACCTCATCCGTTCCTTAGTATCTCCTTATATTTTATCATATCAAAGCTCATCTGAATAGTTAGACACAAAAAAAGGATCACCCTGCTGCAACCGGTCAAAGCAAAGCTTTGCTTTCATAATTATTACAACACAATGATCCATCTATGATAAACAACAGGTGTTAACCGTTGCCTGTTGTGCCTTAGGGCAACCGCCCTTCTTCTTTATCTTATTCTGCCCCCTGAAAAGTGTGCGGAAATTGTATTTTAATCTTCATAAACAATGTGCTTTAACGGATCCACCTTCTTATTCTTTTTCGCTAAAGAAAAGTAAAGATTGTCTCCTTCCTTACTGTAATACTTCGACGGCTTTGCCACATAGGCAATCACCTGCCCGGCTTCCACATAGTCACCGACTTCCACTTCCGGATTCGTAATCTGTCCGTAGGTTGCAATATAATCATTGCCCACCGCTTGTTTCATACAAAGCCCCAATTCCTCCTGCTTATCAATCTTCGTAATGACACCGGAAGCTGCAGCCTTAATTGCAGTTCCTTTGCTGCTTTGAATTACAATTCCCGGACTGGTCTTATATTCATCCAGGGTGGAATAGTAAACAGTACTTTCCATATCAAAAGGAATGATAATATTTCCTTCTACCGGCCAAAGCATCTGACTATGCGCATCAAATTTCAATAACTCAATCTGCGCTGTTGCTTCGGAGGAAAGCCCACGGTATTCTTCATTGGCTATGGCACCGGTTTCCCCGTTTGCCTCTACGGTTTTCGAAGTTTCCTGATTTACATCCCCGTTAGCACTAACGATTTTCGTGTCTCCTTCTTTTCTGTTTACCTCGCCGTCTTGCGGGCCGACTCTGTCGACTCCGGATGCCACTTCTGTTTCGAATTGTTTTACCAGATCCTGTGCCACATCCATATTGTTTTCTGTTGTAATTCCAAGTTCCGCATTGGTTGTTCTGAAACTTGCTCCCTTTTGTCCTAATAAAATCGTGCCGGCGGCTACTGCAAAAAGTGCCACCACACATACAGCTACTGCTGCTACAAATTTCTTATCCATACTCATCACCTCAAACTATAGTATGAACATTTCCCCAAAAATTTATTCAAAATCAATCAATATTTTTTACCAATGCAGCGTCATAAAAATTTACCAAAATTTCCCTGTACGTCTTTCCCTGTTTCGCCATGATTTCTGCCTGATGTAAACTCATCCCTAAACCGTGTCCGTCTCCACGCACCGAAAAGACAATTTTGTCATCCCTCACCTCCGCATCAAATGCCGGAGATTTTAATCCCAAGGCCTGAGCAAAATCCATTCCATCCACTTTCACGTCCCCCAGGGAAAGAACCTTAACATACCCTTTCGAGTCTGTCTCCTCAATTTTTAAGAAATCCACAAACTCCTGAACTGTCATATTTTTCCCAACCACTTCACTTCCTTTTTGGAACGCCACAATCCCCCGCTTCTCCAATCCATCAAAAATCTCCTTCACAGATAGTTCCACGAAGGAATTGTAACTGGAAGCCTCCATGTCCTGCTGACAATCTTTTGAAAGCAAATAAGAAAAATCCTCTCCTAAAACTTCCTTCCCATCCCGGGTCTTCCCATTGCTCAGTCGGTGAAACAGAGACAAAATCAATTTCCCCTGGATTTTCAGAACTCTCCCTTCCGTCTCTCCGATGATGTCATAGAGCCGATTCATTTTTCTCGTGAAAATTTCTCCTTCACCCCATCCGAGCAAGTTCCCAACCATTCCCGATATCTCATCCGCTTTTTGAACTTTCTCCTCCTCAAACCACAGACGTTTTAATTGTTCCGGTGTCCTATAAGGCAATCCAATTTCATCAGCAGTCATTTCTTTTTTCCCACCCATCCCATAAAGGATATGGGTTCGAATCACGACTGCCTGGGCCTTCATCAATTCTCTCGGGCTGTCGTAGGGCATTTCTGCCATAAGTACCAAGGGGATGAACTGTTCCAAGTCCATCCGAATCCTGCAATCCCTTAGTTCCAGGATGACTGTCCTGCCCGACTCCCGATAGGGCAACTTATGTTTTGGCAGCGTGATTAAAATGAGAATGGTTATTAGTATCACCACCAGTATTGCTATACTCTTTCTTTTCATTGATGCATCCGTTTTTTTCTAATAATATATGAAAAAACATTTCTTATATTCAGTCCGAAACAAAATATACCTATCATTTCACACTTTCCCCGCTCATAGGTACCAACCGTTTTTTTCAAACAATCATCGAAACCGCTACGCTTGTTTCGAGATTGTGTCACGGTCGTCAAATGCATGAAAGCAAGCTTTCTGCATCTTCCTCGTCGTGTATACAAAAAAGGGCTGGCATATAAGCCAGCCCCATTAATTATTACATTTTCACTTCAACTTTTTCTAAGTTCCAGATTTCCTTGGCATATTCTTCAATCGTTCTGTCAGAAGAGAACTTTCCGACATTTGCCACATTGAGCATTACTGATTTAGCCCAGCCTGCTTCATCTTTGTATTTTTCTTCAATACGCTTCTGCGCTTCTGCATAGGAACGGAAGTCCTTTAAGATGAAGTATCTGTCCGCTACTCCTGTTTCTTCCTTTGTAAGAAGAGAGTTGTAAATCGGACGGAAGAGTTCCGGATCTTCCGGCGAATAGAAGCCGTTAATTAACTGCATCAATACTTTTCTGATATCCATATCAGAATTGAAAATCTGCATTGGATCGTATCCACCATAGTTTTCGAAGTTGATTACTTCATCGGAAGAAAGACCGAAGATTACGGCATTTTCTTCACCGACTTCTTCTACAATTTCCACGTTTGCACCAT
The DNA here is from genome assembly GCA_024698585.1 of Eubacterium sp. Lineage (GTDB taxonomy): Bacteria > Bacillota > Clostridia > Lachnospirales > Lachnospiraceae > Eubacterium_G. Next base: position 80,274 of record JAILRB010000056.1, on the reverse strand, counting down.
CCATAGTTCCAAGTGTCATAGCACCATTTAACATGAACTTCATGTTACCTGTTCCGGAAGCTTCCTTGGAAGCTGTGGAAATCTGTTCAGAAACATCAGATGCGGCAAAGATAATTTCTGCATTGGAAACTCGATAGTTTTCAATGAAGACTACCTTTAACTTACCATTGATGGATTCGTCATTATTGATGACATCAGCCACACTGTTAATCAACTTAATGGTAAGCTTTGCAATCTTATATCCTGCTGCAGCCTTTGCACCGAAAATAAATGTTCTCGGTGTAAATTCTCTTTCCGGATGTTCCTTAATTTCATTATATAAATACATAACATGCAAGATGTTTAAAAGCTGTCTCTTGTATTCATGAAGTCTCTTAACCTGTACGTCAAAGATAGAACGAGGATCTACGTCGATTCCGTTATGTTCCTTGATGTACTTCGCAAGACGAACCTTGTTCTGATACTTGATGTTCATGAACTCAGCCTGAGCCTTCTTATCATCTGCATATACTTCGATTCCCTTAATCTTGGAAAGATCTGTAATCCAGTCATTGCCAACCTTGTTTGTAACCCAGTCAGCAAGCAATGGGTTTCCGTGAAGAAGGAATCTACGCTGTGTGATACCGTTGGTCTTGTTGTTGAATTTCTCCGGCATCATTTCGTAGAAGTCTTTTAATTCCTGATTCTTCAGGATTTCTGTATGAAGTCTTGCAACACCATTGACAGAATAACCTGCTGCAATTGCAAGGTGTGCCATCTTTACCTGACCATCATAGATGATTGCCATCTTTGCAACCTTATCGTGATTTCCAGGATATTTTGCTTCAATTTCCATACAGAATCTTCTATTGATTTCTTCGATGATTTGGTAACATCTTGGAAGCAATCTGGAGAATAACTCGATTGGCCATTTTTCCAAAGCTTCTGCCATAATGGTATGGTTTGTATACGCTACAGTGTGTGTTGTGATGTCCCATGCATCATCCCATTCTAACATATATTCATCCATTAACAGTCTCATTAATTCTGCTACCGTCAATGTTGGATGGGTATCGTTCATCTGGAATGTCACCTTCTTTGGAAGGTCATGCAAATCATCATGATTCTTTAAGAACTTCTTGATTGCTGTCTGCAAGGATGCAGAAACAAAGAAGTACTGCTGTTTTAAACGAAGTTCCTTACCTGCATAATGATTATCATTCGGATATAAAACTTCGGTAATGGTCTTTGCAAGGTTTTCCTGTTCCACGGCTGCCATATAAGCACCCTTATCAAATTCATCCAGGTTGAAATGAACGATTGGTTCTGCATCCCAGATACGAAGAGTGTTTACCACATTGTTTCCATATCCAACGATTGGCATATCGTAAGGAATGGCATTGACGGACTGATACCCTTCCTGAACGAAATGGTTTCTTCCATCACGATGTTCTACCTTTACAAAACCGCCAAACTTGATTTCACAAGCATACTCTTCACGCTTGATTTCCAATGGATTGATATGACGTAACCAGTCTTCCGGAATTTCCTTCTGGAATCCGTTTTCAATCTTCTGCTGGAACATTCCGTATTTATAACGAATACCACAGCCGTATGCCGGATAATTTAATGTAGATAAACTGTCCAGGAAACAAGCAGCCAGTCTACCAAGACCACCATTTCCAAGAGCAGCATCCGGTTCCTGATCTTCGATTACATTTAAATCCAGACCAAGTTCCTCAATGGCTTCCTTAATTTCCTCACGCTCAGATAAATTGATAATCATATTTCCCAGTGCACGACCCATTAAGAATTCCATGGATAAATAGTAAACGGTCTTTGCATCTTTTTCTTCGTATGCCTTCTGTGTGGCAATCCACTGATCAATAACAATATCCTTTACCGCATAGGCCACGCAGACAAACTTATGTCTGTCACTGATTTCTTCCAAGGTCTTTCTGTAAAGCATTTTTGCCTGATCTCTTACATGAGTCTTAAACTCATTCTTGAAAGCTTCGGTTTCACTAATAACATTTCTTCTTGCCATATATGTTTCTCCCTTTCTAATTCGAAGGAAACTTCTCACCCTTTCCTTCTACCAATGGACGAAGAGAAACCAGACGGTTCCTCTTCGTTTAAAGTCATTCCCAATTAGTTTCTAAGATTAAGCTTTCTCAACACCGAAAGTTACTTTTTCGCCGTTAATACTCCACTCCTTCTCGTATCCACTCATTGTACCAAAAGCAATAGTATCTGCCAACACTTCCGCCTTAATTTCATCAATATTGTCTTCAATGATTGTTTTTATCTTATCGTTTTTATCCACATTGACGATGATTTTATCCATTACTTCGAAGTCAGCCTCCTTACGCATTGTCTGAATCTTACTGATGACTTCACGGACAAAACCTTCTTCAATCAATTCCTTAGAGAGGTTTGTATCTAATACAACCGTGATTCCTTTATCACTTTCTGAAACGAAACCTTCTACCTGTGCATTATCGATGAGAAGATCTTCCATTTCCAGAACAACTTCATTTCCATCGAAATCAAATGTCAAAGGATTTCCGGCATTTAATGTTGCCATTGCTTCATTACCATCCACATTTGCTAACGCTTCCTTAATCTGTCCCAAGAACTTACCGTACTTTGGTCCCACGGTACGAAGCTGTGGCTTGAAGGAATAAGATGTAAATGCGCTGACATCCTGAGTGAATTCCACGTTCTTCACATTTAATTCTTCTGCAATAATTTCCTTAAAGAAGTCAGAAAGATCAAAATCTGCCTTCACAAACATCTTGCCGATTGGCTGTCTGTTCTTGATACCGGATGTATTTCTGCAGGCACGTGCTAACACTACCACATCCAATACCTTTTCCATATTATCTTCCAATTCTGCATCAATATACGCTTCATTGACTGCAGGGAAGTCACAAAGATGTACAGATTCCGGTGCGCTTGCATCAACGCTGCAAACAAGGTTTCTGTAAATATCTTCTGCCATGAACGGAATCATTGGTGCTGCAGCTTTTGCAACGGTAACCAATGCTGTATATAAAGTCATGTATGCATTGATCTTATCCTGAGGCATTTCCTTAGCCCAGAAACGTTCTCTGGAACGACGTACATACCAGTTACTCATTTCATCCACGAATTCATCCAATGCCCTTGCAGCTTCCGGAATCTTGTAGCTTCCCAAAGATTCATCCACAGTCTTCACCATGGTGTTCATCTTAGATAATAACCACTTGTCCATTACGGAAAGTTTGTCATAATCCAGTTCGTACTTTGTCGGATCGAACTGATCGATTTCTGCGTATAATACATAGAATGCATAAGTATTCCAAAGCGTTCCAAGGAACTTTCTCTGTCCTTCCTGAACTGTCTTTCCTGAGAAACGGTTTGGAAGCCAAGGCGCAGAGTTGATATAGAAGTACCAACGAATCGCATCCGCACCATACTGTCCTAAAGCTTCAAATGGGTCAACCGCATTTCCCTTTGACTTACTCATCTTCTGTCCATTTTCATCCTGAACGTGACCTAAAACGATTACGTTTTCATAAGGAGCCTTGTCAAATAATAAGGTAGATTCAGCCATTAAGGAATAGAACCAACCTCTGGTCTGGTCAACAGCTTCTGAAATAAACTTCGCAGGGAACTGCTGTTCAAATAAATCTTTATTTTCAAATGGGTAATGATGCTGTGCGAAAGGCATTGCCCCTGAGTCAAACCAGCAGTCAATAACTTCCGGTACTCTCTTCATGGTACCGCCACATTCATTACACTTAAATGTTACTTCGTCAATGTAAGGTCTGTGAAGTTCCACATTGGCATCATCCGGATTTCCGGAACGTTCTGCTAACTGTGCTCTGCTTCCGATAGATTCCTGGCATCCACAGTCACAACATTCCCAAATATTAAGTGGTGTACCCCAATATCTATTACGGGAAATACCCCAGTCCTGAACATTTTCCAGCCAGTTTCCAAAACGACCTTCTCCAATAGATGTTGGAATCCAGTTCACAGTCTTATTATTTGCAACCAGTTTATCCTTCACTTCTGTCATCTTAACAAACCATGATTCACGTGCGTAGTAAATCAACGGAGTATCACATCTCCAGCAATGTGGATATTCATGTTCAAATTTTGGTGCAGCAAATAACTGGTTTCTGGAATCTAAGTTTATTAAAACTTCTTTATCTGCATCCTTTACAAATAATCCGGCAAAAGGAGTTTCTTCTGTCATTTCACCCTTATCGTCTACAGTCTGTACGAAAGGAAGATCATATTTTCTACCAACATTGGCATCGTCTTCACCGAATGCAGGTGCAATATGAACAATACCGGTACCATCGCTCATTGTTACATAAGAATCGCATGTTACAAAGAAACCTTTCTTTCTCTGCTTCTCTGCTGCATCTTTTGCACAATCAAATAATGGTTCATATTCTTTATGTTCTAAATCGGTTCCCTTATATGTTTCCAGCACTTCATAGGCAGGAGCATCATCTTCAGTCAGGTTGCCTAATACATTATCAAGCAAAGCTTCTGCCATATAATAAGTGTATCCATCTGCAGCCTTTACCTTGCAGTAAGTATCTTCCGGATTCACACAAAGTGCCACGTTAGAAGGCAATGTCCAAGGAGTCGTGGTCCATGCAAGGAAATATGCATCTTCGCCAACGACCTTAAAACGAACGATTGCGGAACGCTCTTTTACAGTTTTATATCCCTGTGCTACTTCCTGTGCAGAAAGAGGAGTTCCACAACGAGGACAATAAGGTACAATCTTGAATCCCTTATACAGTAACTTCTTATCCCAGATTTCCTTTAAAGCCCACCATTCAGACTCAATAAAGTTATCATCATAAGTTACATATGGATCGTCCATGTCAGCCCAGAAACCAACAGTTCCTGAGAAATCTTCCCACATTCCTTTATATTTCCAAACAGATTCCTTACACTTTTTAATGAAAGGTTCCATACCATATTCTTCAATCTGTTCTTTTCCATTTAATCCAAGAAGTTTTTCTACTTCCAATTCTACCGGCAAACCATGTGTGTCCCATCCTGCCTTTCTCGGAACATATTTCCCCTTCATTGTCTGGTAACGAGGAATCATATCCTTGATAACACGGGTAAGCACGTGTCCGATATGAGGCTTACCATTGGCAGTAGGAGGTCCGTCATAGAAGGTATATGTTTCTCCTTCCTTACGGCTGTCCATACTCTTTCTGAAAATGTCATTGTCTTTCCAGAACTTTTCTGTTTCTTTTTCTCTTTCCACAAAGTTTAAATTCGGCGATACTTTCTTGTACATTGCTTGCTCCTTTCTTTCAAATACAATTCCTTTACAAGGCGTTATACCGACATTCGCAAAATGCTTCGCATTTTTCTCATAACGCCCTCTTTTTTCGTACAAGGCGTTATACCGACATTCGCAAAATGCTTCGCATTTTTCTCATGTTGCGGTATTTTCCAAATGCCTTTTTTCGTACAAGGCGTTATACCGGCATTCGCAAAATGCTTCGCATTTTCCTCATGTTGCGGTATTTTCCAAATGCCTTCGGCATTTGTTGATAAGATAAATATGCAACAAATTATGCGAGCATATTTGTTGTATATTTATCTTATCAAAACGCCTTGTACACTTGAAAAATTACTAACGCACAAAACGCCCGTCCTGTAAAGGACGAGCGTAATAATACTTCGTTTAACCACCTGTACAGCATACTCCGGAATATCTATTCCTTTTATATGTGTTCCCTTTAACGGAGGAATCCGTCAACGCCTACTTTCAACATCAACCAAGTCTTCCTAGAAAGTCCTGTGATTTTCGGGTTGCAACTCCAGAGTGATTTTCATCATCCAACTACTCGTACCTACTCTCACCACCGCAGGCTCTCTGTGACTTTCATATGAATAACTACTGTCTCTATCAACGTCTTTTAAATCTATACTCTTGCTATTCTAATCGAATCCTGCAAGATTGTCAACATATGGCTTTTATCTTTTGCATCATATGATTTTTTTCATTTGTTATGATAATTTCTACGCAATACCGGCTAACTGTTCACTGTGTTCTTCAACCACTACCTTCAATACTTCGATGTCCTGATCATGCTTTTCAATTTTGTCGAATGCTTTTGTGTACTTTTGAAAAGCTTCACTGTAAGAAGAAGATAAGTCTGACAGGATTGGGACAACCTGATGATAAACAACTTCTTCGAGTTGTTCCACGCGTTTTTCAAGTTCTTCTATTCGCTTTTCAAGTCTGTCTATCCGCTTTTCAAGTCTGTCTATACATTTTTCAAGCCTGTCTATTCCCTTTTCTAGTCTGTCTACACGTTTTTCAACTCTGTCTACACGTTTTTCAACTCTGTCCAAACTCACAAGAACTTTCTCTAACAGTTCAATGATTTTATCCTCTTTCGATTTTTCCATAACCATTTCCTCCTTTCTTCTTTTTTCGCAGTCAAGTGCGTGTGAATTATTATATCACTGTGCTCTACTTTTGTCCACATATATTTTATGTGATTTTTGTACAAAAAATAGATGCGATTTACATATTTTATACCGATAAACCAGTATAAAAACATATCTCGCATCTATTTTTTATTTTGTAATTATTTACTTATTCTAACCTATGGCGCTGCCGTTGTTGGTACATAAACACTCTGGCCCCATCCATATTCAACCGGCTGTGTAAGATGATAATAATTATGCTGAGTATAACTTGAATTCAATATATTATTAAACAAGTAATCATGCGCTGCTTTATTTGACATCTTACTGTTTACATATAAGTCATTTGCAATTCTTGCAATTGAAGTAGAAACTGTACCTGCCGCATATACAATCACACCATTCGAATCTACAAAATATGGTCTAATAAAGATTGTATGCTCGAGCATTGCACTATCAATTCCATACATCGTCATTGCATAATAGTCATTATCTTGATCTGAAGGTTTCCAATTCGGCAGAAGAGCTTCTGTGGTTCTCACATAACCAACAGTTCGTTCACCATTGTTAATTCCTTCAAACTCCCATTTCTTTCCAATTACCGGTGTACTATTCAAGATTGTATGATATTTGTTGTAGATATTGTTTGCTTTTACACCAGTATTATTATCATCTAATGTATATACCGTTCCAAAATGATCCACCGTGTGTCCATCAATCGTTCCACTCTTAGGAACCTTAACAATTACTCTAAATCCTGTTTTCGCTGATGTATCATTGTCATTTACTTTAATCTGAAAACCTTCCACTTCAAGAGAACTACTTGTAACACACTCGGTAACTAGTTCGCTCTCCTGTTCCGGTGTAGTTGTTTCAGCCTGTGTAGTTGGTTCAGCCGATGTAGTTGATTCAGCCTTTGTTGTTGGATTGTCAGCAGCGTTTGCTGCAGCCGAAGTATTATATACTTTCAAACTCAGATTATAGATATCTAAATTTGCAGTCTCTGAACTTTGACCTCCTTGATGATTTCCTAACTGCAAACAAAAGACATCACTTTCTGTGGTAATGGTTGATTGGAAAACATAATCGATTGTTGCAGGAACACCTGCTTCTAGTGTAATCGTATGAACCTCACCAATAACGGCCCAACCTGCTGTTTCTTGAACCTTCAAAGAAACAGTTCTAGCTACATCAGATTTAATCGTTGCCGTTGCACGATAATAGAATCCATTTCTCAATTTGAAATGACGCTGTGCCAACTGATATCCCCACGGATTTCCTGACGTTAATCCAGGTACTGTAGCCTTTATTCCCAATCCAGTGAAATCAACATTTTGAAGATTCCCACTCTCTCCATTTATCATCCACTGATCATTTACTTCACTAGTGGCTACCGAGGTAACCGTTACATCATCTAAAAGTTCAGTTCCATCAACAACTGGTTCAACCGGTTCTTCTGTTGTCGTCTCCTTTGCAGGAATCGATTCATCAAAGGTAGCATCGGAAGTTGGAGTTCCTATTTTCACTGCCACTTTCACCGTCCCCGTATAGCGATTAGTAAATGTAAATAAATAATAATTATTTTCTGTTCCTAGATCATTCAACTTAACCTGATATTGTGCTGCAACTTTGTTACTCCATGTTAGTCTATTCGTTACATCAATTCCTGAAGCATCCACAACTGTTAACGTTGCTTCATCTAACCCGCTATTTCCATTTCCTATAACTTGCATATAATTCTCATTATAAAAATCCATTGAACCAAATCCAGTCAAATTAGAACCTGGAACAACGCTATAAGCAACATCGGTAAACATACCATCAACTATTGTATAATTCAAAGATGAAAATGCTGTTGCAGCCTGTACTTCTTTCTTTTTATAAATTGTCATGGAGCTTATTACTAACGCAATAGCACACATGACTGCTACTATTTTTCTCGTTCCATTTTTCATAATAAACTCCTTTCATCATTCCCAATCAAATGATACCGGTACAGTCGTAGCTGACTCATGTTCCTTTGTCTCCAATGGAATATATTCCGCTGTATTTTCTTCTCCAACCATTATATCTTTATTCACCTCAAATTTTGTAACAAGAATTTCAGGTGTTTCGTATTCTTTCTTATTATTCATCATTTTTCCCTCCATTGTCTATATATAAAAGTTTAACTCATAATATTGGATTCATCAAGCAGAGTATTTCGAACCCTGCTTGATAAATCATATTAAACACCCGATTATTCCTCGGTATCAAAAGCTGTTGAATACTTCTTGCCCCAACTATACTCAACTTTCTCGTAGAATCCTTTATAATGAACTCCACTGTTGTTAGTATAAGATGATGCCTCATTCATAATCCAATCAAAGATTGAAGTGTAATCTGCATCCTGAGCACTGTTCAGTTTTTCAAGCAATTCAGCCTGTTTGCTACTATCTAAACGTTTACAGGTGAACGTTCCATTTTGTCGATCCATATCATTATAATTATATCCATAGTAACAATTTGCATAATAGAGTAATTCTGTACAGTACGGTTGGATAATTTCATTACGAATTCTATTTGCTTCTGCTGCATCTTCATATTTATCTTTCAAAGCTTTATTCATTGCCAATGCAATTTCACTTCTTGCAGAACCACTACCTGTAATCGTGTACTGTTCTTTAATTGCAACAATGTTCAGAATCTGATTATATAAGAAGTCATGTGCTGTCTTTGACGTCATCATTTCGTTCTCATATAAGTACTTCGCAATTTCATAAGTTGAAACCGTATAAATTTCATTACCGTACTTAACTTCACCATTATCCAAAATAGCATATGCTCTAAATGAAAATTCTCTTGTTAAGTAGTTTGAATCATATTCCATTTCCTTCATGGTCAATGAGAAGTAATTTGTCTTGTCTTCTTTACCACCCCATCCATGAATAACTTGTGCTGCATGATTCTTAATTGCACTACTTGAACTATCAAGTACCATTGTGTCGGAATTAATTTCCGGTTTTTCTTCACCCTGCTTTGGTGCATAATAGATTAATCCATATTCGCTTGTTCCGTGAATCTTATTATCCTGTCCAACAAACTGTTTACTAGCATATGCTACTGCGCGGAACGTTGGCATATGTTCTGAAACACCACCTTCATTCGCATTGGTGTTAACCTGGAATCCTTCAATACCTACTTTTCCGTCTGGTAACTCAACTGTATAAGTTGAAGTCTTTGTTACAGACTGTTCGCACCACTTAGCAACTGTTTGTACTTGGAAAGTTTCTCCTACTGTTAATAACCTTTCAGCTGTTACACTATCTACCTCAAGCTTATAAGTTCCGCCTTCATAAGCGATTCCATCTGTCACTTCTACTCCATTCTTTGTTACACTTGTGATCTTTGTTCCATCTAGATAGAATTCATAAGAATAATCATGTAACTGCTGAAGTGTTGTTTCAGTAAAGTTAATGTAGAATCCATCTGCCTGTGTCCAAACACTGTAACTCTGTGGTTCTTCAATTTCAGGAATATCCATCACTACTCTCATCGGAATAATAACTGGATTTTGCTCCGTATCATAATAAACTTTCACAATATAGTACTCGCTATCTATCGCTCCACCTTCTGAACTATGTACTGGGACGTCATGGAATAATGTTCCTGATGCAATTTGAATGGTATTCGTCCCATCAAATCCATATATAGTCGGTTCATATACTGTGCTTGCTGCTGAAAGTCCTATCTCTTCAATCAGTTCATCACTAGGAGAAGCAATAACATTTCCGTTTTCGTCTAAACTAGCATATTGAACTGTAATTCTGCAATTATCTTGATTAATTTCTCTACTTCCACCATCTGTCGTGATTGCCAAGTGGGTACTATTGTAAGACGAAATAACAGCGAGTCCTAAATCTGTTCCATCATAATAAATTGTTCCTGTCTGCTGTCCAAAGTTTTCATTTGTGTGATAATACAGCGGTAATTGTTCTGCTCCTGTTCCTGTTGGTCGAACCTTAACCCAATCTTCTAAACTACCTACAACTCTAAATGCAACAATTACTGAATTTGTTTTTTCCTGGTCATCTTCTGTGTAATTATATTCTAATTTCATTAGATAATATTTTCCTTCAGCAAATGTATTTACATTGATAATCAATCCATTTCCATTATAAGTATGTAGTACACCATCCCCTGCAACTCTTTCACTTCCATAGTCAATTATTGATTGAGCGGAATAATTATCAATCACATCTTTCGTTGTCTGAATCCAATACATATCAGTGTTCGTTGTGTCTCCTCCTGATAAGGTATATGAATTAGTAAATCCCATTGATACAAAGAATCCACCATAAGACTCATAGGTTGTCATAATCTCATCGTAATCCATATCAGTAATTGATGTATCCAAAATCTTGTATTCTAAGGAAGCTTGATATGTAGAACTTGCTACTTCCACTGCCGGAACGACAGTTCCATCACTATATGTAACTGTATAACCATTCTTTGATTCATATAACGGAGTCCAATCCATTCCTTCGTTACTAACCGCAACGTTCACATAATAGGTTGCCATATTATTATTTTCGTTTGACTCTGCAATAAATCCATTTTCTTTTGCATCTGAGAACCCTGGATCATCTACTTTCACTGCTAATTGATAAGCACTCGGTCGAGTCACAACTATGTCACTAATTGTAAATGTTGTAGAAGCACCAACATTGAGCCCATTTACATACGGACCAACTGTAATATCATTATTTGCAGCTATTGTATTGGTTTTCACATTCTCCTGAGCCTGTAAAGAAACAAACAACTGACTTCCATAATACTCGTCATGGTCCAGACCTGTTGCTGGATATGTGGCTGTTCCTTGGTTTTTAACTGTTACAGTTAAATTAAACGGTATCTGTGTTGTCTGTGATCCTCTATTTTCAGAAGTCCCTTTATTTTCACTATCCAGTACAGATGTAATTACAAAATCAACTGCTGCTGTGTCGGTAGCATAAGTGTAATATGGAGTATCGTCACCAATTGTGTCATATGCAGCCGTTACGCGAACCGTACTCTGATTTACCAACGGATCAGTAAAGGTATATGTCATTGTTCCATTTACATCATCCGTAGTTGCGTTTTCGTTTGTAATTGTAACTGTCTTTGTAACTTGTTCATTGTTCTCGACTGTAGTATATGAAATCTTATAACCGGTTACACTACTATCGGTTGTCCAAGTTCCTGTAACAGTACTTCCTGAACTAGCTAGTGTTAATGTTCCTTGCTCAATTACTGCGTAAGTAAATAATAAGAAGTTGTTTCTGGAAATATCTCTTGTCGGATCATCTTCCTCAAGAATATCATAGTTCTCATTTCCTCTACTTGCATCATCTGCTACTGCCAACATCTTTCTTCCGGCTCCTGATGTTGCAGCCATAGCAGCTGTAATTGCGTTTTCAATCGTAGTTGTTTTGCTTTGATTTGGTTCAAGAACCGCCACAGATGAATGTGCGTATGCACCCTCTGTTATCTCTGTCCAATCTGCAGGCTCTTCATCCAAACCTGCCCCATAAGCAACTTTAACTGGAAACTGACCACTAAATTCGTTATTCACTACTTTTTCAGCTTTAGCTGTACCAACGTTTTTTACAGTAATCTGAACATTAGCAGCTTGACCTCTGTGAACAACTTCTCCAACAACGCCTGCTGAAGTTACTGCTAAATCTGCTAATGCACGCTTATGCTGTACTAAAACTTCACTTCCATCCGATTCAACAATCCACAAGTTTACATCCGTATTATTATCTGGATAATTAGTTGTAAATGTGTACTGTGTAGAAGAGATTTCATTTGTTGTGATTGCTTCTCCGTTTGAAGTATAGGAAATTTTATATCCTTCAGCTCCGGTTATAGCATCCCATTCTGCAACAACTTCTGTGCCGTTGTTTTCTAAATCTAATTCTTCTAACGCTGGGTATACTGTAATTGTTTTTTCCAAAAGGTTATTGTTTTCATTACTTTCTTCAACTGCCCCATCAGAATCTGCTCTTGCACCAATTCTTATACTTCCAACATCTTGAGCAGTCAATGTATAATTCTTGTTGGTTACTGTAAATTCTCCGTTTATTGCCAAAGCATTTGAAGTATCATAGGTGCCACCAACATCTATTTCATTTTTCGCAATATATGTAACCAGATTCTTACCAGCTATTGGAGTAGCAGTTGCCGTACCAATATTTTTCATCGTGTAGGTTAATTGAATTGTATCCCCTACCCTGTAATTTCCATCTGCGTTCTGCGAAGGAGAAATTGTCAATGAAGAAATTACGACATCCGGTGCCTCAACATTTTCAATCGTTGCATTTGCTTGTTTTGTATCTGTTTCTATCTCTGAAGCGCCATTGTTGAAGATGCTTGTTACTTTCACTACATAGTCGCCAACTGGGAGCGTGGCTACACCAAGCATCTCTGCTGTAATGCTAGTACCACTAGTAAAGTTTTCAATTGTATCTCCAACCTTTGTGTCTCCACTATATACCTCGGCTGAATATGTATAATCAGATGCTTTATTCTCTGGAACTTCTGAAATAAATGTTGTGTAAATACTATTCATAGTCGGATCAACATTGTTGTATATACCAGTTGCGCTTACTCGATTCAATCCGTAAAGATTCATATGAGTTGTATCTGATAATGTTAATGTTTTCTGCTCAGCATCACCAAAATCTAATTCTCCAAGCCCAAACAATAAGTCATATGTATCATTTGTTGCTGTAAATGATTCTTCATAATGAATCACAGCTACCCTCTCGTTTGATGCATTTCTTCCTTCTTGGAAGGTATATGTCTTATAGATATATGCTTCACCATATGTTGTATTTCCCTGTCCGTCAACACTTAACACTTCTTCCGGTGTAAGACTTATCGTTAATTGTTTTCCGCTTGCATTCGCACTGTCTAAGATTGATGCCGGACCCACAATATCAAATGACAAATGAACTGTCTCACCTACGGTCACTGGTTGATCGTAAACAGCAGCTTTAATTGTCCATGGTTGCTGTCCTAGAGTATTATGAAGTCCCATATTGTCAAATCTCAAATCAACAGAACCATCGTTCTGATAATCTACATAAACATCCGCTCCTGTTGTAATTTGACCTACAGGTTCCTCACAGATTGTAAAATTCCAAGAACTATCCTTCGATGTGTCATTCCATAAGTCTGTTCCACTTCCATATACGTAATTGATATAAAGATGGAAGTTATCTGTACCTACAACATGCTTCGTATTGATATTTGAATAAGTCGGTGCTTCTTCACTTTCAAACAAAGCAACAACTTTTACTGAATGATCTCCGACTGTTGTTGGCTGAGAATTATTGTTTAATGACTCACCCGCAAAGTCATATGCCGGAATTGTTACGCTAGTAGCCGAACTAGCTAATGTATTATACAACTCACCATCAACATATACTGCATAACCCGTTACATCCTGTACTGCTGTCCATTGACCTACGAAGTTTCTGTCTTTTTCCCAATTCTTTGTAGTCGTAAATGTTGTGTCAATCTGTTCCGGATCTCTATATACAAACTGAGTTGTCTGAGAATCCACTTCGCTTCCTGAAACGTAAGTCTTTAACACAACAGGATAAGTATCGTATTCAACTCCAGTTAAATCAAGAGTTGTTGTTCCAGTTGAAATATTATTTGTTGTAGAACCATTAAATGTTACTGAATATGTTGCTCCTGCAGTAGTTGCATCAGCACTTGGTGTCCATGTCATTACACCTGCCTGGGTAATTGCAATACCTGTTGGTGTATAATTTGCCTCTGTCTGTTTCTTAAAATAGACAACTACTTTTTCATCATCATTGTCAACGAACGTCAACTTATAAACTGTATTGTTTGATGCGATCAAACTTGTAGGAAGCCAAACTTGAGCATTTCCTGTGTTTGTTAAATCTGTACTTCCTAACGTTGCTGACTTAGGAGTTGTATTTATTTGACCATAGAATGGGAAATAGATTGTCTCTTCATTTCCCTGCATTGTCGCGCCAGCCGTATTAACATTGAACGAGTAACTGTTTGGTACATAGTACCAGTAATGTGATGAATTAGGTACCTGTACCCATCCTGCGTCATTAACTGCTGGTGCAATATCTCCAGCAAATACTGCAAGTTCATATGCAGACAAACCATAATTTGTTGCATTTGCACTCAGTGCTGTAGCAACTATCTTTACATATCTAGCATTTACCGGTTCGAACGTGCTCAACTGATCCAAACTTGATCCTTCAACACCTGAAACTGTTGCTACAGTAGTATAATTTTCTCCGTCGGTTGAAACCTGTACGTTATAATCAGTAGCACAACTTCCTTCCCAGCAAACTAGCACACGATCTATTGAATAAACGTTTTCTAAATCCACTCCAAAATACGTATTATCAACAGCTTTATCTGCTTGCCATCTATTTCCAGTATTTCCGTCTACCAAATTATTTGCAGTTCCAGAATTAGAACCTACCATCGGTGTTTTATTACGTGCCAAGTTATCCAACTGTCCTACGCGATTTTTAAGAATTTCTTCTTGTGATGCGTTTGGAATAGTTACTTCCGCTTCACCTCTACCAATCAAATTATCATTTGAATCGTAAGATTCTACTATAACAGTGTATGTATTTCCATATTCAACAATAATAGAACTGTCTCTCGTTCTAGTAACATTATCAATAGATGTCATCGGTTGCGTGGCTTGCGTGTTAAAATCCCATCCGCCTGTATGTGCACCATTACCAGCTGAAACACTATTTATATATGCATAACTATGCGCTGTTCCGTCTGGATTGGTCCAATTTGCAAATATTTTGTAATTTTCCGCTCTAGCATTTACAGTAATATTTTCATATCCCTGTTCTGCTGGAGCTGCATTATACTGAGCTGACGCCAATGTAGTATAAGTGTTTCCATTATCCGTGCTATAAGCCACAGTAATGTCAGTTCCATCCTCTACTTCATATCCGGCATCCGTCAAGTTATAACTTGTAGCACTTGCAGAAACATCTACAGTCTGTGTTGTGTAGTCATCTGCAATCTGCTGAACAGCCATCAGCGGATTTGCTGCCAATAATGGTGTAGGGGATACAGGTGCTGTATATTTTCCTAAGAATGTCAAACGATATCCTGTTGCACCTTCCATTGCGTCCCAAGATACAACCACTTCATCATTTTCTGTTGAAACGCTTGCTTCATAAGAAACATTCCATGTTTCATCTAAGCCTGCAATTCTATGTTCGAAATAATTTTTAACCTGAGCTACAGCACTGGTAGAATCATTTACAGCATTGTAACTTGTGTAAGCAGTTGCTCCTGCAACACCATTAGCAATCATCTGCATATATCCGTATGAATCACCGGTATCCGCTGTATCAATCGACCATCCTGCTCCACCATTGGCAGTTGCAGTATAGTTTCTGGTTGCTGAACCTGAAATACTACTTAACAAGGTATCGATAACGCCATTGTCTGCATACAAGCTCATAACATAGGAACGAATTGATTTATATTCTGCTACTACCAACGCTTTAAACTCTGGTATATCCATTAAATGTTCAAACCAAGGCATAGAATGACCTGGCGCATCAATCTGGTATTCTGCCGTGTATGCCGGATGATCTAAGTTATTATCACTTGAATAATCCATATCCCAAATTGGACCACCGTAAATCTTTCCATTATGAACATAGAATCTAGTAGAACTCTGATTAAAGTCCTTTGTAGTCATAATTTCATTAAGAACATAGAGTTTTACAAAAGACTCAACGTCAATATCTGCCTGTATTGCTGTCCAATCTTCATTATATAAATCTGTTTCAAAATCGTTAAAGAATCCTGCTACATCTGTTTGCTTTTGAGCAAAGAATTCTGCATTATTTCCAATATCCTTTACAACTTCCGGCGAGCCAAAGATAAATGTCTGATTATATCTGGTTGTTGTAAAATGAGCTTCTTCACCGATTGCATGGATTTCTTCTAATTCCAATAACGCTTCACTATTGTATGTTTCAGAATTTTCAGAATCAATATTTACTCGTCCTGCACCTGTTTCAACAGATTCAATAAGCAAATAGTTACCTAAATATACTCCATTGAAATACAAGTCGACAAATTTACACTGGCTATTGTAGTCCGGTGTAGTTCCATTAGCCCACATATGATGTGCAATATCAAATCCTAAATAGTTACGGATTAATGATTTATCAAATGCGTTTGCAAGAAGACTCCACTTCTTAGCCGACTTTGCTGAACCATCTAAACCAAATAAATCTTTTCCTGAACCAAACGTAATATTATACGCCTTCTTAACTGCTCCGGCTGTAGAATTTCCACGTACCTTAACAGTAGTTTTTGGAAGATCTTCAAAAACTGTATATGCACTATTTCCTCCATCCTTATCAACAACAGTAATTGCTGCTTCCTGTTTGTCGTGAGGAGTCTTTAACATTGTTTCTTTTCCATCCTGTGGTGTCGGAGAAAGATTTGTGTTATCTGTCTGAATGTAAATCTGTGCAATATCTCCATTTGTTCCTGCAGTTGCCGGAACACTAACAGATACAGAATTTGAAACCGGAGTTTCAACGTCCTCAGCATCTACACCTGTAATAGTAATCGCATATGTATCTGCTGAATATCCTGCATCATTTAATTCAGCAACGGTAAAGTAATCTCCACTACCGCCAAGTTCAATACTAGTAGCAACACCATCTACATAAACTTTGTAGTTTTCGACATCATTAGCTTCTTTAAATTTTGCGATATATTTTCCTGTATATTCTGAATAGTCATTTATTGAAAGTCCCATTGGTTTATTCGGAACATCAATATACATCGTACAGGTGACATCAATATCGCTTTCACCTGCTGTATAATGTCCAATGAATACGGCAGTATTCATTCCCGGATTAAAATCTGCGTAAGCAATATTTTCTCCTAATGCATATGACTCACTAGATGTGTTAATTACTTTGCCATTAAAGGTATATGTCTGGGAATTACCATATGCCCCTGTTGTGCAGTTCATATTACTTGCATTAAACGTGAAATTACCACCCAGGAACTTGTCATCACCATTTCCAGGATTTGATGTTACATATGCATATCTTGCTCCACTACCAAAGTAAGCTGTCAAATTCGCATCTGTCTGCCAATTTAACGGAGCTTCTGTCGTTTCTTCGGTTGTTGTTTCCGGAGCTACTGTAGTTGTCTCCGGAGTTGCTGTAGTTACCTCCGGTGTAGTAGCCTCTGTTGTAGTTTCCGCCACTCCATCTGCGTAATATACATAACAGGTCTCTACATTCCCCCCCTGTGTTACCGTAAACTCGGTAACCTGCTGAGTAAAATTAGACAAATAAATTATAATACCTGCTCCCTGAACGTCATAGCCCGACAAACTACATGCAGATATTCCTGCCGGAAATGTAACATATAGTCCCGCTTCTGATGCAAAACCCGGGTGTTGAATATTTACCAACGATGCATTGGTTCCGTAAAACTTATATTTATTTGAATAAGCTCCACCGCCTGCGCCATCACCGGCCCACTCGATACTAGACCAATCGGGTTGAGCCGCACTTACCGTAGTCCTCGGACTATACTGTAATCCGGTTACAATCATAGCCAATGTAAGAACTACAGAAATAAATTTCTTCATTGTTCCTTTCATAGTTTTTCTTCCTTTCCTTTTATTATTTAGACCACAAACTTCGGCATTTCTGAAGTCTATTACATTCCCTTCGAATTTAGACTCCCGATTCAATTAGCACCCTGCCAGACTTTTTTTCCGACCTGCTGCTAATTGAACCAAAAGTCTACCAATGCCCCCTTTTCTCTTCAAATTATTTCTTTCATTTTCTCCTCTTTTTAAAAAAGGGTGCACTCCACCAAAGTATACTAAGTCTATCATAATTAGTTTAACATCTAACCCACGTTTTTTCAACGAAATTGAAACGGTTCAGCAATATAATTTCTTTACATGTTTATACATCTGTATGTTTTATACACATTTACATTCCACCACTTGTTATCGTTCACATTTCCATCATTTTTTTATCAAAAAAGGTCAGCAAACAAAACGTCCACTAACCTTCCCTCATCATTATTTTCCTTCCGGCTACTCTTCCATTAACGCCTCTGCAATTTTCCGAACCTCTTCCAATTCAACATCTTGACCCTTCGATATTTCTTCAATCGTCATTCCCTTTTTCAATGATTTTAAAATGGCAATATCCACAGTCCTAGCCTCTTTGATTCCCTGGCTGATTCCTTGGCTGATTCCTTGGCTAATCCCCTCCTTGAGTCCTTTTTCAATCCCCATCTGTTCAAGTCTTTCTGCCACATCACACATTCTACGCACCTCTTTCCCATCTCCCTTACTTAATATTCTTTCGTATCTTCTGTCTCCTGTCATCACGGTCAGGAGTTTTAACACTTCGTCCACATGTTCTATTTCAGTCTCATCATCCGGGATGTAATCTTTATTTTTCCGTTTGTTCACAAAAAAGTTTGCTACCACTTTAAAATCACTGTGAAAATAAGCCAGTTCTTCTTCTGTGAGCCATGCAATTTCAAACACATGAATCTTATAATCATTAACATACTTTTCCAGTCCATCGGGTATGTCAAAATAAGATTTAAGATTCTTCTTACCATTCCATCTTCTGTCCGTTCCAAAATAAAGCACTATTGTAACCACCGGATAGAACTTTTCATTTGCCATTGACAACTGTTCTTTATAGACCGCTCCATCATATCCAATAACCCTAAGTGGCATATACGAATCAACGTTCGTTTGATTTTCCACGCCAAACATAGCTATTTTTACACTTTGTGTTTCCCAGTATTTTGCAACATCTCTTTCTTCTTCATGTATCACTTCATCCGATGCCTTATATTGTGCATGTACAACCTCATTCCCCAAATCGAATGATTTAACCTTTTGTTCTCCCTTAAACACGAGTCCATTAATGACATCCGCAAAGACGTCGTTATGACTCATAAGCACCTTTTCTGTTATGTCCTTTTCCGACATTCTACTCCTTTCCCTCTCCAAGTCCAAGGACCAGCACCTAACGAAAATGCCCCACAAAAAAACCGAAGACAAAGTTTACCATTCAAACTTTATCTTCGGTATATTCCGATTATAACACCGTATTCATTTTTGTCAACACTGCCTTCATACTTCCCTTTTTCCGCGAAAAAAGAGAGTTCTTTCAAACTCTCTTCCTTCACTGTCTTTAATTCTTAGTCCTCCATTGGAGCTGTTGCATTGTTCCAAATGAAGTCCTTCTTTTGGTATGCAGGATTTACTCTGTAAAGAATCTCATTGTACAGGTACTCATGTCCTGAAAGATTGTTCATCTTCAGATTCTGGTACAGGTAATCTGCTGTGTTATATACTGTCATCTTCTTCACATCACTGTAAACGATGCTTCCGTCTTCTAATACTGCATAAGCTCTCGCGCTGATTTTTGTATTATAGAACTCCGCACTCTTGATGCTCTTCATGGTCATTGCATAGCTCTGTGCATTTTTTCTCTTGCTGAAGTTGGTAGATAATACTCCGTCTGCTGAACTTTCGAAAGAGTAAACGGTTTCTGCTGTGCTGCCCACTACCATATCTTCATTGGTTACATAGTCACTTAATCCGTAAACCATACCTACGCTGGTTACCAATTCCGGTTTATTTACGGAATAAACGATACGGTATCCTTCATAAAGGGTACTGATCTGGCTTCCATTGATTTCCACATGAACTGTGTTTGGTTCTGTTTCCTCATAAGCCACTTCTGGGTCAATGCCCCATTCTTGGCAGAGCCATTCATTTCTATTCTGAAGCCATGTTCTTAAGAATTCAATTGGTTCCTGCCATGTTTCCCAACCAGCTTCTGCCGCAAAACTGAAACCATCTTCATTGTCCAGTTCCCAACCAGCACCTAATTTAGCCTTTGACTTATAGTTTCTTTCATAAGATGCACCATAAGTTTCTACTGCCTTTTCAATGCTGATTTCTTCTACAGAATCCTCACGGAAAATACTCTGAATCTTATACTGTAATTCTTCGTAACGTGCTTTCACCTTACCCATGAAAATCTGATTCTTCAGAAGTTCACGGTACCAGTTCATATCTTGGCAATAATATCCGGTATAGCTTAACCCATCTGCACCATAATATCCTGTATACATTGTGCTCTTACAGTTACCACTGGATAAATCCAAATCCCACATTGGTCCTGCATAAATCTTATCTCCTTTAATGAAGAATCTGGTAGAACTGAAGTTAAAGTCTACATTCTTAAATAATTCATTTACGATATAGAAGTTCACAAAAGAATCTTCATCAATGTACTCTAAAATATTGTCATAATTCTGACTCTTCAAGGTCTGCTCAAAGTCTTCCAAATAAGCCTTTACATTGGCAATCTTTGTATCAACCTGTTCATCAGTTAAATCATCTCCTCGTTCCGGATCATTAATATCAAAAGTAGTTCCGAGAACGTTTGTTGTAAAGTGATCTACATCTGTTTCTTCTGAACGATGTCCTAATTCCAATAATACATCATTGCTGTCTGCCACATAAGCATCTACATTAACACGTTCTTTCTTTGCTTCCACTGCTTCTGTTAACAGATAATTTCCCTGGAAGTTTCCGTTCACATAAACTTCTACGTAACGGTTGTTATTGGTATAGATACAACCATTTTCTCGTCCAAAGTTATAAGAAAGATAATTTCTCATTAAGGACTTATCAAAAGAGTTTGCTAACAGGCACCACTTCTTCGCCTTACCCATTCCAAGGACTGCCTGCTTCTTATCAAGCTTAATGTTATATGGCTTCTTTGGAGCACCTGCAGTCGTGTTACCACGAATCTTAATATTACTGTTTGTAGCAATCAAATCCTTTGTCTTGCTACCCTTCTTATCCACAACGGTAACAGTTACATCCTTATTCGCATGATACTCTCTGTTAATTTCTTTTTCTGTGTAAATGTATACCTGTGCAATGTCAGTGTAAGTACCTCTGTCTCCCATTTTCGTAAAGGCCTTAGTCACTTCCGTTTTTTCATTGTTATCTGCATCCAATGACACAACACGAACGGTATGTGTTCCTTCGCTTAATCCTTCTACGTCACTGGCATCTAAATAGTCACCGGAAGAGGTAACGGTCTTAACCGGTGTTTCCTGATCATCTAAGTATACGTTATATCCTGTTGCTCCGGTTTCTTCATCGAAATAAAGCATATACTTCCCAGAATATTCATAGTAGTTCTTTACTTCCAGATTATCCAGTTCTGTCAATGATTCTTTTTGTGTTTCACTTCCGAATACTCCCACTTCGAAAATGGAAAAACCGTATGCTGTATTTCTTGACTCGCAATTAAAACGGATATATCGAGCATCTACTTCTGAAGACAAGGTTAACTCCTCAGTACGTTCCCCTATGTTACTCTCTACCACAGTAATATCCTGGAAATTCTTTCCGTCTGTTGACACCTGCAATGTATATTTTTTCGCAGATGCAGCTTCCCAACAAGCCGACACTCTTTTTACCTTATAGGTATTTCCAAGATTAATGGTCAATGTCTGTCCATCTAATCCCTGAATACTTTCCCAACGGGAATCCATTTTTCCATCGATAGCATTATCGGCATCACCTAATTCCGTTGATGCTTTTGCGCTAATCCCTTTATACTTGACATAGTTATAATACTCCACGTCACTAATTGTTACACTTTCGGAAGTAATCATTGCTGCATTTTTTCCGCCCACAATATTCTGTTCACAGGTGATTTCTTCCTGAACTGCTGTCATCCCATCTTCTGCCTTCATTGTTTTCACGTCGGACATTGTAACACTCGCAGACATCAAAACAACAGCCATCATTCCTGACAGCACTTTTTTGAATGCTTTTCTCATTTCATCTCCTCCATATTCACTTTTTTCCGACCCTTTCAATGCCTATAGATTGTATCACATTTTCATATCGGTGGCAACGAGAATGGGAAAGGATTCCATTTATAATTCACGTAAAAAAACGCGGTCCCAACGAACCGCGTTTCGAATCAACTTTTATAAATGTGTAATGATCTTACTCCAGTCGTATTCAACTGGTCTAAATGATGGATCAACATAAGCCAACACCTTCTCGTACAAGAAGTCATGAGTATATGCATTGCTTGATAAAATATTGTTATATAAGTATTTTGCAACTCTGAATACAGTATATGAATAAACTTTACTATATACATAAGAGCCATCACTCATCTTCGCATATGCACGAACAAAATATGTTGTTGTAAATGCTGCTGCTGATACATTATCCTGTCCGGTATTCATTACCATGGAGTAGTAAGATGCTGTCGCAGAATCTCCCATCTGCTTTGACATTTTGTTTTGTCTTGGTGCATCAAAGGATGCAACAAAACGACTATCTGAACCGACTACCACATCATTTTCTGTAATGGATCCATCATAGTCTAATCCATAAACCAAACCACTTTCTACAGGAACTTCTCCGTTTACTGTTTCTTCAGTCTGGAAGATTACTCTAAGTCCCATTCTTCCTTCTTCTCCATTGTAAGTAGAAGTCATCTGGTATCCTGTAATATCCAAATCCTCAGAAATGGTTCCATTCGGATTATATTCGCTTTCATAAGCAGTGTAGTCAATGCCCCACTGTCCGCAGATCCATTCATTTCTATTCTTCAACCAATTGGTCAAATATTCAATGTGCTGATCATAAGTATATGTACTATATGGTGCTACAGTGCTGTAGCTATAGTTATAAATATTGTATTCTGCACTGTCTGCAACAGATTCTGACCATCCGGCAATGCTGTAGTTTCTGATTCTGGATGCTTCCATTAATTCTTCATTCTGATGAATCTGTGAAAGTCCCAAAGCATTGTCACGATAGATGTTCTGAATGGTTGGCTGCATTGCAGTATACTTTGCAATAACCTTATTCTTAAATGTATTGTTCTTCATCAAGTATGAGAACCATGGGTTCACATTCTGTCCACGGAATGTATTGTAAGTTCTGCAGCTTCCATCTGCGGAGTTTCCTGAAGAAAGGTCGAAATCCCAAAGCGGACCTGCATGAATTGTCGGTACATGATTTTCATCATAGGTGATATAGAATTTTACAGAGCTGTAACCGAAGTCAACCGTCTGGAATAATTCATTAACAATATACATGCTTACAAAGGAATCCACATCAATATGGCTAAGCATTGCATCGGAAGAACTATTTACCAGATCTGTTTCAAAGTCATTTAAGGTAGTAATCATACTGCTAAACTTCGTATAGTTCTGTCTCAGATTATTTGCAATTGCGTCCTGAGAGGTTACGCCTGACTTATAAAGTTCTTCTACCTGATCTGCCAGATCTTCGCAGGCGAAACGTCTTCCTAATCTGGAAGTCGTATAGTATGCTGCACCATCAGCAGATTCATCTTTCCCATTCTGCTCTAATTCGATTAACACGTCATCGCCATCTTCATTATAAGAAACTTCTGAACGACCATTTTCAGCCGGTTCACTGATGACGAAAGTTCCCATGTAAACACCATCAATATATAAATCTGAATAATGTTCTGCCGGCGCTGCCACATTGCCAAGTTTCTTTCCAAAGTCCATTGCAAGTTTATTTCTCATCATGGTCTTTTCATATGCATTGGCCAGGAGACACCATTTCTTTCCTTTTGTCACACCGGAAATCACTTCCTGTTTCTTATTGAAGGAAATATTATATGCCGGCTTATCTGCTAAGGACGTGGAATTTCCACGCAGCTTAATGGTTCCGCCGTAATGAACACTCTTGATTGCTCCATCACCACTAACCACGGTTAGGGAAGCCTTCGTCTTACTAGACTTTTCAATCTTCTTATCTGAATTTGTTACTACATAAACTCTGGAAATGTCACTTGGATCATTATTAGAATTTGTAAGTGTAGTAACACGAACTTTTGTTGTTGATTTTGCTGATACATTTCCTTCTGCATCTACTGCTTCCACTGCTAAAGTATGAAGTGCATTGTCTGCATATGCAGAGAATACAGATGCATTAATGTACTGGTCTGTCTTTGTTACTGTAGCCAATACATCGGAATCATCCATATATACATTGTAAGAAACGGCATCTACGGATTCTGTAAAGCATACCTGATATCCTTTTCCGTTTCCATAGAAGTTATATGCTGCCAAATCTTTTGGAGCCCCAAATGTTTCCGGCTCCGGAGTCTGTGTCTCAGATGGCTGTTCTCCACCCTGAGATGGATCAGCATCATATTCTACCAAACTTGCGGCAGATACAGTAACATTTGCTTCATCACTAGCTTCAGCAACAAATCCCATCATAATTCCGAAAAGAACCGGATTAGATGCACTGCTCGCCTGAAATACTGTTGTAAATGTATAAGCTTCATTTGCTTCTACGCTGAAAGTTGTTTCGCTATTATTTACATTCCAGTTTGCTGCGCCATTTCCTGCATCATTCTGTATCAATAACTGGAACTTTCTTGCTACAGAAGAAGTCAATGTCACGCTTGCTTTATAATATTTTCCGTTTACCAACTGAATTCCATTTTTTACTAACTGTGTAGTCCAGTTATCTCCACCAGTCACGGCTGGCACTGTAGCTGTGACGCCACTTTCAGAAATCACTGCTCCTGCCGGATATGTATTCCACTGATCAAGACCAGGTAATAATTCCCCTCTGGCCTCTGACTGGTTCTGTTCACTCTGAGTTTCAGAAGGCTGTTCGCCGGACTCCTCTTCCACTTCGCTCTTATAGATGTAGAGTTCTGCTTTCGTTGCACCACTTGCGTTTTTCACAACTAAATCATTGTATTCACCCAATGCTGCCACATGAATCCACATTCCGGCACCCTGTACATCATAAGAAGTGAATGGTTCTCCATTTAAAAGGATATCCCCAAAATCAGCTCCCTGAAATGTCATATAAATTCCCGGCTGTGTTGCAGCGCCTGTCTGAATGTTTACATAATTGTCAAACTGGCTATTGTCTACTACTGCCACTTTCACTTTATTGACATAAGCCAATGCCGATCCATCACATCCGATGTAATCCACACTGCTCCAGTCATAATTCTGCACATCACTCTGTGCAGCCTTAACCTGCTTTGGCACATAGTTCATTGTTGTGAACATCAGTGCCAAAACCATCATGATTGATAATAACTTTTTCCCCATAAATCTTTCCCGCTTTCAATTAATCCACTTTTTATAATGTTCTTTTTAGAGCTCACCCGGTTTTGCCATTCCACTATTCCAATGATAATCCACTTCTTCGTAAGCCGGATCTACCACTTTAAGAATCTGATTATATAAATATTCATGCGCTGCAAGATTTCCCATAATTTTACCATCATAAACTTTCTTTGCGATTGCAAAAACCGAAGAACTCTTTACATCACTGTATACATATGTTCCGTCCTCTAATACTGCATACACTCTCGTTGCATAAACTGTTTCAAAAGCTTTTACATTCTTCTTACCGAACTTCATTACCTGAGCGAAGTTGATTGCTGTTTCTGATTCTCCGTAATGACGACCTAAGATTGCTTCATTACTTGCCTGATAAGATACAACATATGGATTTTTGGATCCTACCACCATATCGTTCTCCGTAACGTTTGTCGGTGTTGTTCCATAAAGATTATTGATTGCGTAAACCACGCCGTAGGAAGTCACCTGCTTCCCGTTAATCTGTGGTTCAACAGAACCTACCACTCTGTACCCTTCTTTTGTGGCACTAATCTGATATCCTAACACGTTCACCTGAGTTTTTGGATCCACTGTTTCCGGTTCCTCAGTAGTTGGTTCTACCGTAGTAGGTTCCTGTGTTGTTGGCTCCTGTGTTGTTATTTCTTTTGTTGTTGGCTGTGCTGTGGTTGCTTCCACTTCCTTCTTGATTACGATGGATGCTGTACCACCTGCATAATTAATCACTGCAGTATTCTGTCCTTCATTCATCATAGATAATGGAAGAATTACTCCCGCACCCTGA
Organism: Eubacterium sp.; assembly: GCA_024698585.1. Classification (GTDB taxonomy): domain Bacteria; phylum Bacillota; class Clostridia; order Lachnospirales; family Lachnospiraceae; genus Eubacterium_G. The sequence continues at coordinate 53,768 of JAILRB010000056.1, read as the reverse complement.
ATGGATGTTACGTTTGCACCATTTAATGCTACGCTGCTGATTCCTGCCGGAACAGTTACATAGACACCTCTTTCTGTTGTGAATCCCGGTTCCTGAATGTTTACAACAGATACGCTTGTCGCATTATTGTAATAATAGTTTGTTCCCTGCTGGATGTTTCCTTCAATCTTTACCCATTCACCACTTGTAGATGCACTGGTTGGCTCTGCAGTTGTCGGAGCCTGTGTGATTGTTTCCGCACGTGGTGTGAAAGTAACTTCCTGCATATCGATCACTGTGCCTGCCGGCATTCCGGAAAGTTCCAGAATTAACTGATACTGATTGAATCCGGAAGCAGTTGTTGTATAAGTATTGTTTCCTGCTACCGTTGCAATGTTACCAGAATTTCCTGCCTCGGTTCCACCTTCTTCGATTTTTGCAAGGACCGTTCCTGCTACTGAAGAATTATAACGAACGGTTACATCATATGTTTTATTCGCATCTAATCCGGTTACCGGATACTTCATCTGAAGTCCCCAACTTCCAGCCTGTCCACTGGATTCGTCTACACGAACCTTTAAGTCCATGTTGTTTCCGCTACCTTTATAAGACATTCTTCCGGTAGTCCATGAACCGTTTGCCGCATATAATGTCCATGCACCTACCTGATTATTATCTACTGCTGTATATCCATCACTCGGTGCTGCAGTAGTTTCCACAACTTTGGTTACTGAGAAGTTTGTAATCTTAAATGTTGTGTCACTATCAATATTTGCCAGGTTAAATACTAATTCTTCCGGAGAATCGCCGGTTTCAATCGTTCCGGTAAACACATTATTTCCGGAAACAATCCCCTGATTGATAATGCTTCCAACACCATTTCCGTTCACATCTCTGTTTACTAACAACGCTCCTGTACTCTTGCTGGAGTTTGCTGTAATGCTGTAAGTATATTTGGAGTTTGCATCCAATGTTACTTCCGGCTTAGCCTGAATTCCCCAGTCCCAAGAAGACTTTGATTTAATGTACATTGAGAAATTGCTTAAAGACCCACCATCTTTATATGCAGCCTCTCCACTGTTTACATAATATTTCCAGGCTCCGATATCATTCCAGCTTCCGGTACCGCAACTGGTAAATCCGGATGGAAGTTCTGAGCCGCCACTTCCGTTATATGAATAAGCACGAACATAATCCACATACATGGTTGCCTGCTGGAAGTTTCCATCTACTGTAATTCCTCTGGTGAATGGTGTTCCTGTTCCACCTAACGCCAGATTTAATAAGAAGAAATGATTCTTTCTAAAATAAGAAGCATTCTGATCTGTCAGGTAAGCTGTCTGGTATACCTGATCATCCACATACCATTTAATGGATGTTTCATCCCAGGTTACCCCGTAGGTATGCCATCCATTGATTCCATTATTGGCATTGTCCTGATAGCGATAAAAGTTTCCACCGGATTCACTTCCCCACCACAGGTGACTGCTGTAATTTGGTCCCCAGTGCAGTGTACCTAAAACTTCCGGTTCACCGTTTCTGTGTTCCATAATATCTAACTCACCACATGCTGGCCATCCATAAGCACTGATATCATTTCCCATCATCCAGAACGCCGGCCAAACACCATTCTGATTTCCACCTTCGACCTTAATCTTAGCTTCCATCTTTCCATATTTAAAAGTTTTTCTATCCTGTGTCTTAATTCTGCCGGATGTAAAACTTGATCCGCCATAATTTTCTCTTTTTGCAATTAATTTCAAAGTTCCATCTGATACACGAACATTATCCGTTCTGTTTGTGTAATACTGGATTTCGTTATTTCCCCATCCGCTAGAGCCTGTTCCGATATCATAAGTCCAGGCATTGGTGTCTAATGAAGTTCCATTAAACTCATCGCTCCAAACTAAGTTCCATCCGGATGTTCCTGGATCTGCCACTAACGCCTGCACGGTCTTTTTCTCTGCCGGATAAAACACAACAGAAGACACTGCAAGCGCAACTGAAGTTACACATGCAATTACTTTTTTCAACATAATAATCCTTCTCCTCGTCTCATTTTTTCCTGTTTTTCTAACACCTCTAGGATTCATCGTAACATATTGAAATTTTTCGAACAATTCCGGTTGAAATATAACACCCCTTTCTAAAATATTTACACCTTTTCTGAAAAAAATCCCCCTTATTTTCCCGTGTTCCAATGCAGTGTTTTTGCATTCCCACGCAAAAAACGGAGGTCTAACGACCTCCGTTTCTATCATCTCTTTTTAGCCAATCTCATCGGCTCCAGCAATTGGACTTGTCCAATCAAAATCTTTCTGTTTGTAATCCGGCTGAACTACTGTAAGAATGTTATTGTATAAGTAATTATGTCCTTCTAAGTTATTCATCAAACCACGTTCATATGCATACTGCGCTAAGTCGAATACTGAGAAATCAACAGCGTCACTATATACATAGCTTCCGTCTTCTAACAATGCGTATGTTCTGACAGTGTATGTTGTGATGAATGCATTCTTATTCTTCTTACCAAACTTCATTGTCATTGCATAACATGTAGCTGTTTCTGAGTTTTCTGACTTTCTTGTAAGAATTCCTTCTTCCGTTGCTTCATAGGAAGCTACAAATCTATTTGTGGATCCAACAACTAAATCGTCTGCTGTCACTCCGGTATTTGTCTTACCATTCAGATTCTTAATTGCATAAACAGTACCAAACTTCTGAACTCTCTTGCCATCAATCTTTGGTTCTACTGCTCCAACAATTCTGAATCCTTCATACTTTGTACTAATCTGGTATCCTTCTACACTAATTGTTCCGGCATAAACTTCTTCTGTTGTTACTTCTGCTGTAGTTTCTTCTTTTGTTGTAACTTCCGCAGTTGTAACTTCCTTCGTTGTTTCTTCTTTTGTTGTAACTTCTGCAGTCGTTACTTCCGTAATAGGTTCATCTCCTGCAACGATTACTGTAGTAGTAACACCCTTGGATTCAATACCATTGAGTAATGCCGTAACCTTAACGGTATGGCTACCTGCATCGATTCCGTTACAATCTAATGTAGATGTTGCAAGGTTCATTCCCTTAATTGCATTGTCTACATATACGTTATAGAGCTGTCCGTTGTTTGGTCCAACCCATGTTACGTTAATGGAATTCTTACCTGTCTGAGTTGCTGTTAATCCTGTTACTTCTTCCGGCATGTATACATCAGTTCCCATAACTGCGATTTCACCAATCTGGTAACCCCAGTTATAATTTCCTGCTGTAAAGTTTACCTTCACGTAACGAACTGTATCCTGATTATACTGACTTGCGTCGAATTCATCTTCTAATGCTTCTTTGTAAGCTGCACCTGTAACATCGATTACTGTTTCATAGTTTTCACCGTCTGCTGAGAACTGAATGTTGTAAGCTGTTGCATTAGTGTTGTCAGCCTTGAAAGCGATTAACGTTTCCTGAATCTGATTCTTTGAAATCTGTCTTCCTAAGTCAAGGGTTACTGTCTGTTCTTTTGCTCCCCATGTTGTCTGAACAACTGTGTCATTGGACTTACCAACAACACCATTTGTAATTGTCTTAGGATTCTGACTTCCTTCAGATGTGTTAATGTCTTCTACAGTTACATCACAACCTAATGCAAGGTTTCTTACACTGTTGATGTATTTGAATAATGATCCGTCATCTACAGTTACCTTCTTGGAAATTCCTTCAGAATTTAACTTGTTGTAGTATGACATTACCTTAACGGTATGTTCACCTGCTTCAATGTTTTCTGCTCTGTATGTTCCTGCATTAACTCTGTCAGCTACAAGTTTACCATCAATGTAAACCATATACTTGAATGCTTCCTGACCTGCGTCCGGAACGATTGTATATGTAATTGTCTTGATTGTATCTGAGCTTACTACTAAATCTGCAGGATTTGCAATGGTTTCAACCTGAGCAAGTGCTGCATTTAAGTCTGTATCGAGAACTGCCATTTCACTGATCTGGATACCATAGTCAGCTACTGATGGATAATCAATCTTGATATATCTTACGCCACCTGTAACACCGGATACATCAGTTCTGATAATTGCATTTTCATCAAAGTCTGCTTCTACTACTGTGTCTGATGTATAAACAACATCATAATCCACACCGTTTGCAGAATACTGGATATTGAAGTTTCTTCCTAATACTGTATCATTTGTTGCAATGTTCTTATACTGTACTAATACTTCATCGATGGTTGACGCATCATAGATATCACCTAAGTCAATGATTGCATAACCTTCATCGTGGTATCCCCATCCTGCTCTACTTAATGCACAATGATTTCCATTCATTGTCAATGCACCATCATTTAAGTATGTCTTATTTCCTTCTGCAACTTCAGGATATACTGTGATATCCTTTCTTAATGCTAAGTTGTACTTATTGCTACTTACCATTTCTTCAACGGTTGCTGCTGGTCCTACGGTAACATCACATGTTACTGTAAAGTTTCCAACCTGAGCTGTGATTGTTGCTTCACCTTCGCCCTTAGCAGTTACTGTACCAGACTGGTTAACTGTTACAACGTTCTCATCATTAGATGACCATGTTACCGTCTTATCATCTGTTGTATCAGCTGGGTTAATTACGATTTCTAATGTTTCTGAAGTTCTGTTTCTCATTTCGAGAGTTGTCTTCTTCAGATATACTTCGCTGATGTGAACTGCTTCCGTTACTGTTACATCACATGTAACTTCTTTTCCGGATGCTGTTCTTGCGGTAATTGTTGCATTACCTTCATTTACTGCTGTTACAAGACCATTCTGGTCTACTGTTGCAATATTATTGTTTGAACTTCTCCATGTAACTGTTTCATCTGTTAATGCAAGAAGCTGTGATGTTCTACCTACAGCGATTCTTTCAGATGTCTTATTCATGGATACTGTTCCTGAGATAATGATACTTGATTCTGTTACGTCAGAAAGTACCATTCCCTTTCTGTATGTTACAGCCTTAATGATAGCTGACTTATCAATATGTAATGGTTCTGTGTAAGTTAATGAATTTTCTGTTGGATCTGTTCCATCCAATGTATACTTCACTTCTGCACCCTTAACAGTTGTGGACATTACTACATCCTGTGCTCCGTTGTAAATTCCACTTGCCGGAGTAATTACTGGTGCATTCGCCTGTACGGCACCGTATACTGCGATTTCGAAAATAGATGATCCATAAGCAGTTCCTCTTGTAACTGTCTGAACTCTTACGTATCTAGTATTTACTGCATCGAATGTGGTATGAACTAATCCGGTCTTTCCACTTGGAGTCGCTACGGTAGTCCATTCTTCACCATCCTTAGAAACCTTGATATCATATTTCGCTGCATAAGCTGCTTCCCAAGTTACATCAACTGTGTTAATTGCTCTTAAGGAACCAAGGTCTACCTGTAACCATTCGTTTGTATCATCACTCTGAGCCTGCCATCTTGTTGTAGCAATGCCATCGTTTGCCTTTTCAGCTGTTTCACCACCATTTTCAGATGATGCAGTAACTAATTTTCCTTCTGATAAATCATCAGCACTCTGAATGACATCACCTTCAATTGTGATGGTTGCAGATGCGAATGAAGAATCAATGAATCCTTCTTTTACAGCAATTGCTTTTACAGAAGTATCGCTGGATACAAGGAACTTTCCTTCATATACAGGTGATGATGTTGTAGGAACACTACCGTCAGTTGTATAGTGAATGGTTGCTCCACTTTCTGCCGAAAGCTCAATTAACTGTGTATCATCAAATGCTACTGTTCCGGAAATGTTATCGGAAACTTCTCCTGTCTTCAATGATGTAGCCTTAATAACCGGTGCACTTACCTGAGTTAATTCAAATGCATGGTTGCCATCAATGTTGAAGCTTACGAATGCTCCGGAGGCAACAGATGCTGTACCCTTTGTATTTCCATTTGCATCCTTAACAGTTACTGTCTGTGTAGTATCTGTTGGGTTCCAAACTTCACCGGTGTATGTTGTTGTTCCGTTCTTTTCTTTCTTATATACAGAACCGGTAATGTAATCACCTGTAATGATGTAATCATTTGTTCTGTATCCTAACTGATCCATTGCAGAAATGAACCATAACGTGTTTGCTCTATCTTCCTTCTGCATTGCAGATACGTTTTCTTCGAATAAATCGTATGCTGCCTGAGGATTTGTCTGTGAAAGCATTGGCCAGGTGATGTGCTGCCATCCATTATCCGGTGTAGCATATTCATCATAGGTCTTCTGGTAATCTGCAATGATTGCATCAATTTCTGCCTGAGACTTTCCTTGTGCCTGTGCTTCCGCAACCTTGATGTCCATCGTATCTAATACAGCCTGCATCGCATATTCTGTATCATCCCAAAGTCCCTGATACATACTTGCACATTTGGTCTGATTCATACCATAGTTTGTTAAGTATTCTGAGATTGGTAACCACTGAATACCATAGACGTACAGTGGCTGTCCACCGAAGAAGGTACCGTAGCTGTAAGAGGCTCCGTAAATCTGTCCTGTACCTTCGAATGGATATTTTTCTAACCAGTTATCTCCATCGTAATCGAACCAATACTGTTCGATTGCTTCCATTTCTGTTGTGAATCCGTATGCACCGGCATCAATGTATTTGCTGTTCTTTGTTGTTTCACCCCAAAGATACATACCTACCCAGCTGAATAAGGATTCTGATGCGGATTCCTGATTGTTTCCGTCATCATTATCTGCGTAACCGCCTGCCCATGAATGTCCTGAATACTGATCAAATGATCTGAACTTACAGAACATGTTTCCATCATCTTCCGGTTCTTCCGGATTTGCGTAGTCACGAACAAGAAGTTCAATCATATCCTTGTAATCGTTATAGAATTCCTGATCATATGATGCTAATACAGATGCACCAAACATGAAGTATCCGTATGTAAAGTGGTGGTCACAGATTGCTGCGTTTGCACCGAAGGAACTTTCCGGATAATATAATGTACCCCAGTCCTTATTGTAGATGAAGTAACAACTATCATCTCCACCATCATATGTGAACCAGTCTACCATAATCTTCTTCAAATCTTTCAGGAGACCGTCTCTCATTTCTGTTTCACCAAGCTGATCAGCCATTAAAGCACTGATTGCTAATGGATGAACTGCTTTACCCTGCCAATATGCATCTGCATTTGGTCCTGTTCCAAGTTCATTTAATACTGTGTATAAATATTCAATACATTCTTCACTGTTGAACAATGAACTGTTTGGTTTTGTGAATGTAGGAAGTAATCCTGCAAACTGCTGTGTTGTACTAATCTGGTTAGAGAACACGCCCTTCATCTGTCCACGAATTGACGGATAAATGATATCCGGATTATTCGTGTCTGTAGCATGCTTCCACTGATGTGGATAGAATGCCTGAAGTGTCTGACTACTGAAATCACTTCTCTTTGTCTGTGTTGTTGCTGTATATGTAGTAACAATCTTAGAGTTTGCTTTGTTGAATGTATATCCAACCTTTGTATTTGTTACATATGCATAACCATGTCTGTAAATCTGTTCCATCTGGTTCTTTTCTGTCATTGCACCAATTGACATGTATGCATCATTTGCTGAAGGGAATTCAACTTTAATTAAAGTATTCTTTCCAACTGCTTTTGCTGTAAATGTTGTTCCTTCCGGAGCTGAAATTGTGAAGTATGAACCATCATTTCCAGCCTTTTCATTTTCTGAATCTTCGGACTTAAATCCAATGTGGTCAGCTGTTACGCTCTGACCTTCTGCTGTAAGAATTTTAGTTCCGTTAGCGTTAAAGAATTCATCAATGGATGTAGAACTAATAAACGCTGTATTTGTTCCATAGTAATCTGTAAATACATATGGAGAACCTTTTACTACAGTAGATGTCATCTTTAATCCATCTTCATCGCAAAGTCCTAACTTAACGGAGTAATCTCCATAACCTTCTACTCTGTCATATCCGGTCTTTCCAACATAGTTATCAGGATATACATAGAAGTCCATCTGATTTTCTGTGGAATAACCTGTACCAAGATCACCTTTGTTTCTGTCGTTAACCCATCCTGCTGATGCAAGAAGTACACCAAGACCTTTCTTAGAATATACGGTCTTTAACGGATGAACACAGGCTACGTTTCCAAAAGTTTTAATCATTGATGATGACCACCAACTGTTAGAATCGATTGGCACCTGAACTGTTTCATCATTTACGAATACAGGTAACTTATTTAATTCTTTCTTAATTTCACCAGAAATATATGAACCCTTACCATTCTTGTTATTTACAATCTGTCTGGTTGGTAACTGAGGGATTGGAGCATTTTCTTTGCTATCTCCTTCTTTGTATTCATATACTTCTAATTCCTTAATTCCTACACCACTTCCGCTTTCAACCTTAGCGTATGCAAGAACTCTAACATAACGAACACCTCTCTGATAGCATGTGAAGTTATCAATCATGCTTGGGTATCCTCTTAAATATCTATGAATTGTTGTCCATTCTACAGCATCTGCTGAAACCTGAACATCATAAATCTTTCCACCATCATCTGTAAACTTTGTGATTACACGACCAATGTCATACTGCCGGCCTAAGTCAACATATAACCACTGGTCATCGCCCTGGTAAGATGTAAAACTTGTACTGGTACTTCCGTCTACTGCATTTTCAGGCTTAACACCGTTGTAGGCAGCTTCTGTAATATTTCCATTTTCATCTTTCATCCACCATTCATCTCTGGTTCCGGAACACTGTACCGGTTTATTTAATGCGATGTTTGTACCATAATCCACTGGAGGCTTATTTGCTCCACCGGTACCCCAAACCTGAAATTCAAAAAGAGAACTACCATAAGCTGTTGCTCTTTCTGTAGCAATAATCTTTACATATCTTGCTGTAGTTTTACTAAGCTCACTAGCGTTAATTGTCTGCTTCAATGCTGCTGAAGCATCTACAACAATACCATTGTTTCCACTTGCTCCCTGTTCAGCGGTAAAGGTACAAGTACCACTACCTAATTCCTTATCGCCATTGAATGCTTCAACTCTAATTGTATGTTCTCCCGGTGTAAAACGAACATCACCCTGTGTACCACCATGATTGCTAAATTTATAGCCATCACCACCGGCTGTGGCAATCTCATCATCCACATAAACTCTATAATGTGCATCTTCAACACTTGTCCAGTTTACGCTAAATCTTAAATCCCCATCCTCACGAACTCCGGTATAGTTGTAAGATACAGCCATATCTACATAGGCTCCTGTATTCTTAGCTTTTGTATATACAGTAGTCCAATTTGTTTCATCATCAGAAAACTGAATCTGATAATATTTTGCATAAGCAGCCTCCCACTGCATATACAAATGGTCAATGGTTGCAACCTTTCCAAGGTCTACATACAACCATTCATTCTGGTCAGACTGTTCTGCCTGCCATCTTGTGTTGGTATTTCCGTCTACCGCATAATCTTCATTTGCGCCGGAACTTACAAATACCGGACGTTCTTCTGAAAGATTATAAGGTGTGGTGTTTTCATCTGCAGCAGCCACATCAATTAACTGTGTCTGCGGACAGATAGAAACAACCATAGTCAATACCATCAACATTGACAATACTTTTTTCATTTTCTTTCGCATATATTTCTCCTCCGAATCATACTTTGATAGTTTAATTATATGATGGTATTTTTCGGTACTCAAGCATAAAAATAGTTTTGTCAACTTTTCGGCAGTATGTCCAATGTTTTGTGAAAACTACACCAAAGAAACGCTTCCAAGCACACTATTTTTGTGTAAGATATGTACATTTTTCACAATTTCTACTCTTAGTGGTAAAAACATTTCAATTTCTTTTTTTTACACAAATTAGAATTTGTTTTGATATTATATTACGTCCTCCAAATATGTAATATTTTTTCGCATTGCTTCTCATAACACGCACAAAAAAACATCTGTATATCATCTCTGATATACAGATGTTTGTCAAATCTTTTTTTACTCAACCAGTTTAACTTCACCATTTGAACCACTCGGTCCACCTGGCTGTGTAATTGTTACCATATCATCTAAATCATCAATGGTTGCCTGCTTCATCGGATAAATCGTAAGCGCAGATCTTACTGGTAAGTCCTTTGCAATTACATTCCCATGAATAACAGTTCCACCACCAAACTCTACACTTCCTTCTGGAGCATATACAATTCCATTAAGAGTCTGATTTCCTGCAGTTAATGCAATATTACCATGCAAGGAAAGAACTGCCACACCACCATCTAACTGGTTCACATTACCAGTAGTTCTAAAATTATGATTAACTACGATAACACCTTTTACATTAATTCCATTTCCAGGTTGAAAACTATCAGCATATACATAGTTTCCATTAAAGCTAATATTTTCACCTGAAGTAGTGATCTTATTACAGCAATATACATCACCATTAATGGTTACTCTCTGTAACTGAAGATTTCCAGTACAATAAATATTTCCATTTACTGTGATATTTCCTGTATGACACCATACCTTACCATCGCCATAGATTACAATATCACCATTAATTACTCTACTCTTATTTTCTACAACGCTTCCTTCTACAGCAACATTGTGTGATTCCGGCATTTTCGGATTTCCGCTGGAATCTGTTGGAATAATATCCATTGCTGAATCCATAATTGAAGAAGGAACCTCGATCAAATCATCTGTCTTCTTATAAAACACCGTTTCATTCAAAGGTGTCGTCGAACCATCCTTCTTTCTCAGGACATAACCATTATATGGCCACCACTGCCTTTCAGCAGTTCCAATTTCTTCATATTCATCTTTTTCAACATCCGTTGCACGATAAACCTTGCAAGACACAGAGCCATCAAAGTTACCTACACTTGAAAATCCACCAATCGTATCTAACTGGTTAATCATGATGTTCGCATTAGAATGAATTCCACCATATACCTTTAATCCAGATGTTCCAAGAGTCAACGTTCCTGTCTCACCAGAATGGAATAACAAATAGTCAAAAAATGGATTCACTCGTTTCACATTCGAAGGTGTCGACAGATCTTTTGAACCAACGGCTGTACATCCAATATTCATATCATTTACACCGATAACACCTGCAAATAATGTATTCTTTCTCTGATTAATCGTAACTCGAACTCTGGAGTTTCCATCGAATACTTCCACATTTATTTCAGAAGGATCATATCCATTTGAAATAGCAATTTGTCTTGCAGCTACATCTGCAGCAGAAGAATCCGGGAGTTGTTTCGCACCAGCCAAGGCAGCAAGGTCACATGCTGACTGCATCTGTGCTTTGGCATTATAACCACGTCCCAAGTCAACTACAATGGCCACTGCTCCAAGGAGAACAACCATAAGCAGTGCAACAATTACGGCTGTAGCACCATTTTCATTTTTTAAGATTTTCTTTAGATTCATAAGCATCTCTCCTAACCCTTATTCAAAAAGAATATTTTTTACATCACTATTTAACCTGATTTTCAATATTTTCCACAACAACGCCATGCTGTGTTTCCCAAGTTTTAATGATTTCTGCACATTCGTCAAACTTTTCTCTAAGAAGTTTTTCAAGTTTCTCACTCATTCCGTTTAATTCACCGGTTGCTTCCTTAACATCTGCCTTAAAGTTTTCTAATTCTTTTTCTGTCTCTGTTAATTTCAACTCAACTTCACGTTTTTCACTTTTAATCTGATTTGTTTTTACACTCATTTCTGCCATTACTGTCTGACGAATCTTTTCGTCATTATCTCTTTTTGCATCTAAACGAGCATTCAAATCCTTAATTCTGGCATTTAAGATTTCCACTTTTTCATTCAGAAGTTCATTTTCTTTAATGATATCTACTCTTTTCTCATCATATTCAGCTAAAGACTGCTGGTAATTTTCTTCCATTTCTTTCAGGTATGTATTAACAGCTTTTTTGTCATAGCCACGAAGCACTGTGGCAAATCTGTGTTCATTTTCTACCGCACTTCGTAAGTCTTCAATCGATACATTTTCTTCACTCATTTTTCAATCACCATCTAACCCTTCTTTAATTTTCGGAAATTGTTATCACATCACCAATGTTGATGTTTAGTTCCTTCGCCTTAAATGCCGGGAACTCTACTACCGCCTTGCTTTTTCTCACAATCGGCTTACACTTATTTTTCGGAACGTTCTCATCAATCTTCAGAACCGTTCCATTTACATCAACGTAAACCACATCAATGGGCGCTGACATCATGAATGTATGGATTTGAGAGCACGGTTTAATAAACAGTGCTCCCACTTCCGATGGATTTCTTCCAATTAAGCCTCTTAATCTCAAAAAGAAATTATCCGCTATATATATTTTACCAATTTCTGTCTGATTTACAAATACTTTTTTGCATTTCATAAAAATTTCCTACTATTCTAAAAACTACTCATCGCTGTAATAGCCGCTGGTCCCAGTAACACAATGAAGATAACCGGGAAGATAAAAATAACCAGAGGGAGAAGCATCAATACCGGTGCCTTTAAAGCTTTTTCTTCTGCACGCTGCCTTCTCTTTTCTCTTAAGGACTCTGACTGTGTTCTTAAAATAGATCGAACGGAAATACCCATCTGATCCGCCTGAATAATAGCCATTACAAATGAAGTCATTTCCTTTACGTCGCATCTTTTTGCAAGAGCATCATACGCTTCCTTCTTCGAAACACCTCGCTTAATATCTCGAGACGCCTGCATGAATTCCTGCATCAATGGCGATTTATCTTTTTCATAAAGTTTTGCCAACGCAGCATCAAAACCTAATCCCGCTTCAACACTTACTACCAGCAAATCCATTACATCCGGAAGATGCTGTCTGATATGTTTCTTCTTTGAATCAATTTTCATTACCAAAACACGGGTCGGCAAAATTATGGCAATAATTGCCAAAACAAGAATTACTGCCACTCTCTGTATAGTAGTCAATGACAATGTTCCTGTCAGGAAGAATCCTAACATTACCGCAGTAATCATTAAAATTACTCTGATAGCTGTAAACTGGTTTGCTGTGAAATCCACATCCGCCTTGTCAAGCAATGCTTCAATGCTTGATTCAGCTTCATTGTTAACCTCTTTCTTTGCCTTTTCACGAGTAATTCTCATTCGTCTGTCTGACTGTTGCTGACGAATTCTATCTTTTAAGCCGCTCTTTTCATTTTCTTCTTCGCCAAGATATTCCTGTTCTTCTCTTACCCCTTCAAGACGTTTATTCATCTTTGTTCGGGTTTCAAAGAATTGGAAAATTGCAACGTATACGAAAAACACGGACACCATAAATACTAAAGTCACTATTATAGCCATTGCATTCATATGTATTCCTCCATATCCTTAATTTCTTTCTAATTAATATTTAACCGTTACAATTTTCTGTATTACCGCAAATCCAATTCCTTCTAAACATGCACTGGCAATCAACAGGATATGTCCTGTTCCAGTATGAAGCAATGTATCAGAATACATCGGATTAATTAACGAAACACCTAACAAAATAAATACCGGAAGCGCACCTACAATGTAACCCGAAATACGTCCACTGGATGTTTTCGACTTAATTTCACCCTTTAATGAGATACGCTGTCTAATAGTTCCTGAAATATTTTCAAGAATTTCAGAAAGGTTACCACCAACCTGTCTCTGAATATTAATAGCAGTACACATGATTGATAAGTCATCACTGCCGATTCTTTCAGAAAGAGCATCTAAGCTTTCTTCCAATGTAATACCTCGCTGTGTTTCTCTGAACACACGTCCAAATTCTTCAGCAATCGGATCATCCATATCATCTGCAATTGTTGAAATCGCAGACTGGAATGTATAACCGGCACGCAACGCATTAATCAATACACCAATAGCATCAACCAACTGTTCTTCCAATGCTTCTCTTCTCTTTTTCTTTTTTCTTCTAAGATAGAAAATTGGGAAAACAACTGCAACAGCTAAACCTGCTAATGCGATAATCTGATTAAACCCTAACATTGTGAAAACAAGAGGGATAAGTACTGCAGCTCCGAACCACATAATGAAAAAGTTCTTTGTGGAAATCTTGAATCCCAAGTTATACAACTCTTCTTCAATTCCCTGAATTCTCTTTTTCATATCATCAGATAACTGAATACTACTTTTTTCTTTATCTTTTTCTTTTTCTTTCTTTCTGCGTAATCTTCGACTTTCTTTTTCCGGTTCCGGTTCTGTATCCACAGTAACAAGACCTTGCACTCTCTTTTCAATTTCCATCTTATCTTTTTCAAGACTGGTCAAAAATAGAGTCATTATAGAAAATACAAATATCATCGCAACGAAAGATATACCCATTATATAATACATATATTTTCCAACTTTCTGCTTGCACCCAAGCTATCGTTAATTGTTAATTCTACATTCTCATTCGGTCTTCAAAGAACCAAGTGTCTTTCACTTTCGCACCATTTGCTGTCATCTTATCACAACAAATCGGTTTAACACCTGTGCTCATAAATCTACCAACGACTTTATTATTTGAATCATATCCTTCAATATGATATTTGAAAATTTCCTGAGTAGTAATGATATCTCCTTCCATTCCGGTTACTTCTGAAATACTAATAACCTTTCTGGAACCATCACGAAGTCTGGCCTGCTGTACAATAACATCCAACGCTCCGGCAATCTGCTGTCTAATCGCAGTAACCGGAATTTCCATACCTGACATCATGAACATGGTCTCGATACGGAGCAACGCGTCTCTTGGCGAGTTCGCATGAGCTGTTGTCAAAGATCCATCATGACCTGTGTTCATGGCCTGAAGCATATCTACCGTTTCACCGCCTCGACACTCACCTACAACGATTCGGTCAGGTCTCATACGAAGAGAGTTCTTTACCAAATCTCGAATGGTAATCGCTCCATTTCCTTCCAAGTTAGCAGGACGGCTTTCCAGTGATACTACATGATCCTGCAACAGTTTTAATTCGGCAGCATCCTCGATAGTAACAATTCGTTCATCCGCTGGGATAAAAGCTGACAAAACGTTTAACAGTGTCGTTTTACCAGAACCAGTACCACCGGATACGAGAATATTTAACTTACCTAATACTGCCGCTTCCAAAAACTCAGCCATTTCCTTTGACAGAGAACCGAATCCAATCAAATCATTTACCCCTAATGGAGTGTCAGAGAACTTTCGAATTGTAATTGTTGATCCGTTTAATGCTAACGGTGGAACGATAGCGTTAACACGGGATCCATCTGCAAGTCTCGCATCAACCATCGGATTAGAATCATCAATTCTTCTTCCTAACGGAGTTACGATTCGATCGATAATTCTTCGAACATGCTCTTCGTCATTAAAAGTTACGTTTGATTTTGTTAACTTACCTCTTTTTTCCACATAAATCTGTTTTGGTCCGTTAACCATAACTTCGCTGATATCTTTATCATTCAAAAGTTCTTCTAACGGTCCCAAACCAGTGATTTCATCGTAAACCGTCTTGATAACTTTTGACTTATCATTACGTTTCATATCAGAGTTGTTTTCTTCAACAATCTCTTCAATTAACTTTTCAATTTCTTCCGGACTTTCAATTTTATCTGTTCTGGATAAAATAGTTGCTACTTCTTTATGAGTATTTTCAATAATCTGTAGCATTTTTTCGTCCACTTCGTTGGTTTTTTCTTCTTTCTTCGGAGGAGCTGTTTTCTGAGAGGTATTTGTCTTCCAAAGACTTGAAACGCTTACTTTTTCCGGAGCTTCAACAACATCTGCTGTTTCAGCCGCTTCGCTCGCTTCCTCTTTTTTCTCCTCAACAACCGGTTCTTCTTTCGCAACTGGCGTCTCTTCAGGTTCCGGTGCTTTCACTTCCGGCTTCACTTCTGGAGTACTAATTTTCCCCATTCTTTCAAGTAATGACATATTCTTCCTCCTTAATGACTTCCTTACTTACTTCCCTGTTCTGCAAAATCTTTGATAACTTTACTTACCTTTGACTTTGGAGCAGCTGTAACAATCGGAATACCTCTGTTAACGGAAGCAATTGCACTCTTTGCGTCGAAAGGAATTGTTAAATTCATTCCCACACCTAAAGCAGCTTCCATATCCTTTGCTTTAATATCCGAACTACCGTCCTTATTCAAGATTAATTTAACTTTTCCGGTCAATCCCAAAGTATCTAATACTTTCAAACATACCTTGGCATTCTTCAAGCTTGAAATATCCGGTGTGATAATAAAGCAAATATCATTGCAAATATCAACTGCCTGAAGGGATGTTTCGTCAATGGTTGGTCCTAAATCAAAAATGATATAGTCGAACTCATTTCTTAATACATCTACAATCATGCTAATGTGATCCGGTTTTACCAATTCTGCAAATTCTGGTGAATTCGGTGCACACATAACCTGCATCCCACTCTTATGTTTAAACAAATATGTGTTAACATTTTCAAGAGAAAAATCGCCATCCGTTACCAAATCTGAAATCGTCTCAAATTTTGGAATATCTAAGAATACTCCAACATCTCCAAACTGGAGATCCAGGTCTACCAATAATACTTTTTTCCCAATATCCTGCAATGACATTGCATAGTTTACAGCAAAAGTAGTTTTTCCTGTTCCACCCTTTGTTCCAAAAACGGCAACTACAGTGGCATCACGCATTACATCTTCATTTCTGTCTTCCTTATTTCTCATATTAATTCACCACTTTCTCTAACTTAGTTTTTATTTTTTAGGTCTCAATACAAAGCTGAAGCTCCATCCTGCACCCTTACTTGACTGTAAGCGATAAAGTTTCTGGCAGTCTTCCATTGAACATGCAATAGTTACACTGGTGTATACACCTGCTTCTGCTGTATAGTGCTGATCACCAATTCGGATAATATAAGCACCTTCAATCCATACCTGAGGATTTTCTGAATCAGACTTTGCTGCTAATACGTCTACGAAATCACCTTTCTGTACGTATCCACCAACACCCTGTTCCAAATCAACGTTCAATGTGATAGCTCTGGAATCTTCATCAACGTTAACATCACTACCTAATCCAAGTGCTAACGAATCATTGTTACCTGTTTTTTCATCATAAACTTTCGCTCTTAATACCTGTTCTTTTGGTAAAATCTTAACATTTGTAAACTTACCAACTACCGCATTCGGGCTGTTGAAAGCATCATAGTTTGCTGCACTCTGAGGAACCTGAATTTTCGTGAGCATTTCTGCTGTAATCTGTGTGTTTTCAGGAATTTCCTGCTGAGCAACTACTACAGTTACAATTTTTTCTTTTGCGATTTTGTCCTGAATAGAACCACTTCCACCTTTTTTCTCATAGTTCTGTAAAAAGATAAACAGCAACATAGCACATGCTACAGCTGAAATCGTTGCAATAATATATATTTTCTTCATATCTACACTCCATTTTGTCTAATTTTTATTGTTTTCTTATCTAGCCGCGACACTTGTCGACTGTGCGTTGTATGTTCTGCCCAAAAAAGTTTGTCCAACAATCGTAAGACAGTTTACTCTGTTTTCCACATCAACCGTGATTGTGTCTGCTGTGATAGTTACAGTAACGTCGGCATTTGCACCATTTCCAGGCAATCCCTGCCGAACAAAGTTTGCTGTATTGTTCCTAATCGTAGTATCATCAGCCGTTGGATCTGTCGACCTTGAAATAGCGACAAATGCGAACCTTGCACCCTGATAAGTTGCATCTTCAACTTTATACTTGTTAAAGTAAATCCAACCAAAATCCAAGATACCACATAAGATTAATAACAAAAGGGGCAGAACAATAGCAAACTCAACCATGGCCTGTCCTTTTTCATTTTTAAAAAATCTTCGTTTCATACATATGTCCTTTTTTTCTTTAAATTCACTGTTTTCCTGGATGAATAATAGGGTGAGTAATCACCCACCCTACTACCATTAGAATTTGATTTTTTAATCTTCAATTGCGCTAGGCAACTAAATCTTATAAGTTGTTTGCAGCATTTGAGAATGTATCAGAAATCTTGTTCTTTAAGAGAACAACAACTGCGATAAGTGCAACTGCGATTAATGCAATAATAAGTGCATATTCTACCATTCCCTGTCCGCTTTCATCCTTTAAGAAATTCTTAATCATAATGTGTTCCTCCTTATTATTTGTATTTATCTCTAACAACGTATTCCGTTGTCGGAAACTGATTAAATGTTAATAGTGAATAGTGTGTCCGGTAATAACAACACCACTATCATCGCCACCGCTAAAAACGGTCCCATCGGAATCATTGTCTTAACCATGGTCAGTACCGGCATATCTCTTTGGAGTACCGTGTAACCGGCAACCAAGAATCCCATAACTATAATCGCGGTCATACAACCAAAGAACCCTAAGACAAATCCCATCACTGCCGCCAGTTTTACATCTCCCATACCAACCTGCTTCGCAAGAAGCGCTGGTGCGATGAAGATAGCAAAGCTAACCATCAATCCGAAAATCGAACTAGCAACATGAAATTCTGGAAATGCTTTCATTCCAAATAAATACGGTATGCCAAATGCCAACTTTAAAACTAGCACTACCAGCAATATATCATTTGGAATTACACGATGATGGATGTCCATCTCGACTATCACTACAACTGTTACTAACAGTAAAAATATGTAGCACATCTCTACCACGGAAGAAATCCTCCAGGTAATCAATCCACCAGCCAAAGCTGATCCGATAATAAAAAGTACATTCTCATGTTTCACGCGCCTAAATTCCAACTCTCGGTTTTTGAGGAGTTGTTTTTCAATCAAATCTCCAATAAACTTACAAGCTACGCCAGCGGCTACTCCGATTAGTATTCTTATTATCAAAGATATCATGAGATGTAATCTCCTAACTTTATTTGTTTGGTTCGTTCATTTTTTACTGTAAAATCATTTTACCAAATTCCAGAAAAAAATCAATATCAAACAAGCTTTTTTTTCACTATTTTTAGCTTTTTTTCACTTTTCTTAACTTTTTTAACCTTCTTTGATAAAATTTCGTCACCTTTTCAAAAAATTTCACACCTTTTTCATTTTTTCGAAATCAGTTTTTTCATTTTTTGTTCATTTTTTGTTAATATTTAGGCATTTTGTGCAAACACTCTATTTTTTCTGTTTTTCCCCATTCAATCGGCTTTTCATAATTCTACTTCTAAAATAGTCTTTTTTCACCACTCTGTTTTTGTCATTTTCTTAACAATTTGTTCATATTTCCGGTAAAAATTTCCTCATTTTTATCTCAAAAATTTTTTTCGGACTTTTTGCCATTTTTTTACACGGTTTTCCTTACTTTTCTTAATTCACCCAAGCCTATTTATTTCACCTTGACTTTTGCAATTTTCGACCAGGATCCGTAGACATTTTTTCCATTCGTTTTCTTAAATGCACGCACCTTAACAAAAAGTGTTTTCTTTTTGCTTAATTTTTTATTTGATACTTTCAACACATTTGTATTTTTTGTAATTGTCTTCTTATACAGAATCTTTTTGTTCTTTTTTGCAAAAGATTTTTTCTTAAACACGTATACCTGATATCCGTTTACGTCCTTTAATTTCTTGATGGTAATCTTAATTTTTTTTGCATTTTTCTTCTTGGCGATTTTTTTCACAATCTTAACTGTCCCAATGCTTCCTTCTGTCTTTGCAGCTTTCCCTGAACTCCCTTTACCACCTTCATCCTTTGTTGTTTCATCAAACAGGTCAGTCCAAGGATTCGATACTACCTCTCCCTGCTCTGTTTCCATCTCCGCTCCCCATGCTGTGACTGGACTAACAGAACTCATTACCATTGCCGCTGTCGCAATAACAATTATTTTCTTCTTCATTTGATTTTCTCCTTACGATTTCTTCTTTGCAATTTTAACCATCTTTGTTACAGACCACTTCTTGGCAAAGACTTTCTTTCCACCAATCATCTTGTAGCCGCACACTCTGATAAATAATTTCTTCGCCTTTAATTTCTTGTTTTTCAGAGAAAATGCTTTTGGATTACCTACTACCGTAAATTCCTTCACATATTTCTTATTTGTTTTAGCAAGCTTTCTACTCTTATAAAAGCGAACAACTAATCCATCTGCACCTTTCACATTCTTCTTTAAAGTCACTTTAATCTTCTTCGCTGACCTTTTAGCCTTTAAAGCAAGTTTAACCTTTGCAACACCACACTGCTTCTGAAAAGCCTGAATTTGTTGTTGTTCACTGCTGGTTGTCTTTTGTTCTTTGGTCGAAGTTTCATTAGAAGAACCGCTAACTGGCTCTGTAGTCACTTCTGCTGTAGTCACTTCTGCTGTAGTCACTTCTGCTGTGGTCACTTCTGACGTGCTGACTTCTGATGTTGTTACTTCTGACGTTCCAACCTCTGATGTTGCTTCTGATGTTATTTCAGACGTTGTCACTTCCGTTGTCGGATTATTTTTCGGTAAAGTTCCTTCTATTAATGAATTATTTAAAACAATCTCAAAATTCGTAACAGGAGTTTCTGTTCCCATTGTTCCTAACCCATATATAACCTGCATTCCATTCATCGTCGGTTCTATATTGTCGATTGCAATGTTTTTCGATTCATTTGCTTTCAACTGTACTCGAAGTGCTTTATACTCCGTATTATTTCCATCGGTAGAAGCCAATTTAATAACAATTTCTTTATCCTTTGTGGACATCAACGTGGCCGTATATTTATATTTTTCTCCGACAATCACATCAAAAGTCACACTCTTAATCTGAATCGCCCACATAGACTCATCCCCTTCGGATGTTCCTGTCGTGGCAACCTTCACTATCGCATTGTTGTTCTGCGACTCTACTGTAGCAGATGAACCTGTCCATCCATTTAAATACGAATCATTGACATCAAATCCTATTTTCGTTCCGGCAAAAAAATCAGCCCATGGATTATCAACCACGACCCCCTCTTCGTCTGCTGAGATACTAATTGTACTACCAAGTAATGTTAAAGCCATAAATAACGCAAAAATTTTTTTCTTCATTATCTTTCTCCAATCCGTTCTTTTTTCCTTGATATTGATTCTAACACCATATGCGCCAAAGCACAACTTCTTATTGCCAAATTCGTTCAGGTAAATCCGTAAATTTCTTCGCCATCAATAAAAAGAGAGCGACTTACTAAAGTCGCTCTCCATCCCATTTTATAATGGTTTATTTTTTAATTTTAACACTCTTTGTAACTGACCATTTCTTAGCAAAGACTTTCTTTCCGTTGATCATCTTGTATCCACATACTCGGATAAATAATTTCTTCGCTTTCAGTTTCTTGTTCTTAAGAGTAAATGTCTTAGGGTTCTTCTTAACTGTAAATTCTTTTACAAACTTCCGATTCTTTCTTGCAAGTTTTCTGCTCTTATAGAAGCGAACTACCAATCCGTCTGCACCCTTAACATTCTTCTTCAATGTTACTTTAACCTTCTTAGCTGATTTCTTAGCCTTAGAAGCAAGTTTTACCTTTGCTACACCACACTTCTTCTGGAAGTCTGCAATCTGCTGAGCTGCACTCTTTGTAGTTGCTGGTGCCTTTGTAGTTGCAGGCGCTTTTGTCGTAGCTGGTGTACCAGTTGTAACTTCTGCCGTAGTCACTTCTGATGATGTCTCTTCGCTTGATGTCTCTTCGTTTGATGTCTCTTCACTTGATATTTCTTCACTTGATGTTTCTTCACTTGATGTTTCTTCACTTGATGTTTCTTCAGATGCTGGATAAACTACTTTTCCTTCTGCATCCTTAATTGTTGGCTGATAGAATTCTACCGGATTAGCCAATCCAACGTATCCCATACCTACAACAACTGCTGCCTGCTGGAATTCATCACCTTTAATTTCAACAGTTCCTTCAAGTGTCTGTGCTTCTCCTGTCATTGCAACTTCTTTTCCGCCAAATTTAATCACACCATCATTATTAGCTGCCTTAATTGGCCACTCAAATGTATATGTTGCTCCAACTTGTACGTTCGCTGTCAACTGCGGAAGAAGTAACATTATCTGTGTTCCCCATTCACTACTCCAGTTACTTGCCGTCTGCTGAACAACGATATGCGATGTATCCTTACTATCCACACCGAATTTTGAAGCACATCCAGACCATCCGGTTCCGGCATATACTTTATAAATTCCTGCGTCTGACCATCCATCAGTAACAGTATTTGTATCTGGCACAAGTACTTCCTGAGCATCTGTTGAACTTTCTTCTGATGATGTTTCTTCTGATGATGTTTCTTCTGATGATGTCTCTTCTACTGTTGATGATACCTCTGTTGATGGTTCACCTTTTGTAAATTCAACAGAAGCTTCATTTACAGATACTCTTCCTTCAGCATCAACTGCTCTTACTGAGATTGTATAGTAATCATCAGCCATATCTTCTAACTGTGTCAAATTATAACTTGAAACTGTAGCTGAATCTACGAAGTTTCCATTAATATAAACATTATATAAAACAGCACCTTCTACTGCAGCCCATGCGAAGTTATATGGAAGTGTTCCTTCGCCTGTTGAATTAACTAATCCAACGGGAGCTGGAAGATCGCAAGTTTCTACTACTGTTGAAGATTCTTCTTCTGAAGATTCCTCTTCTGAAGATTCCTCTTCTGAAGATGTTTCTTCTACTGTAGATGTTTCTTCTGTTCCATTGTCAACAATTACTGCAATTTCATTTACAACATATCCCCAGGCATTGCTTCCACCAGAGATTGCTAATTTCACAAACTTAAATTCTGTTTCATCTGTATTTGTTGCTTCAATTGTATTTACATCAATTGTAGAGTTATCTTTAACGCATGCATACCCTGTCTTCTGAGCAACATCCATAAAATTCTCACCATCTTCAGATACAGAAATAACAGTATCTGCTGCGTATGTTCTTGGGTTTGAATATCCAATTAAAATCTTCTTTAAATCTGCTATTTTATAAGCCTGAGCCAATTCAATTGTAATTGTTGCATCCTGTCCACCGCCTGTTCTGATACACTTATCTGCATCTTCTCCAATAGCTAAGTTTCCATCTACTGCACACTGCGAAGTTTCTAGATTATAAGCCTCACTATAGAATGATGAAACATCAATTACTGATGAATTTAATGCTACATTTTTTACGGAATTAAATAATTCCACAACATCTTTTACTGTTACAGCATCACTGCTTACAGCATCAGATGGGTTCATTCCATCAACAACAGATACTGCTGAAACTGTATGTTCACCTTCAGCAACATTTGAAATTGTATATGTTCCAGCCGCAACACCTTCTTTTACAAGTTTTCCATCCATGAAAACATTGTACTTATATCCAGCCTCTTCCTGTCCTTCTGCAGCTGTAACAGTAAACTGAATTGTATTATAATCTGTAGATTCTGCTGTGATTCCTGCTGGTGTATCAGCTTTTTCCAAAGGCAGTTCTTCCTGTGGGGTTTCAGAGAAAATACCAATTTCTCTCACCTGTGCTCCCCATTCTACAGGAGTATCAACTACAATCTTGATTGCATCAACGTTTCCGCTGACACGGGAAACTGTAAAGTTGGAATCCGTAACAAGTCTTGATTCATCTGCCCAGCCACCAACAGCATCACCTTTTGCATCCATTGTTGCAGTTGCAACTGTTCTAAAGGATCCTTTATATCCAAACTGAACTTTATAACTTGAAGCCGGGTGGAACTGCACGTCAGAAGTTCTCCACCATACAGCAACCTGATCGATACTAGAAGCAGCATACGCTTTATCTAAGGTAATAACAAATGCTCCTGAACCATTTCCTTCTACTGTGACTGCATCGTAATTATTCCAAGAATTAATTACACCATCATTGAGCTGTGATACAGCACCTTCTCTATGAATTCCTTCGTCAGAAGCTGTTCCAAGAAGCGCAAGGTTTGTTGTTCCATTAACGATTGCATCATAATCCGGAGTAACAACTGTTGCAGGTTCTTCTGTAGTTTCTTCTGTAGTTTCTTCTGTAGTTTCTTCTGAGGATGTCTCCTCTGCCGATGTCTCTTCTGCGGAAGTTTCTTCTGCGGAAGTTTCTTCTGCAGATGTTTCTTCCTTCGGATAAACAATTTTTCCTTCGGCATCCTTAATTGTTGGCTGATAGAATTCTACTGGATTAGCCAATCCAACATACCCCATTCCTACAACAATTGCTGCCTGATCGAACCCATCACCTTTAAATTCAACATTTCCTTCAAGTTTCTGTGCTTCTCCTGTCATTGCAACTTCTTTTCCGCCAAATTTAATCACACCATCATTATTAGCTGCCTTAATAGGCCATTCAAATGTATAGGTTGCACCGTCCTGTAAGCTGGCTGTTAATTCCGGAAGAAGTAACATTACCTGTGTACCCCATTCACTACCCCAGTTACTTGCTGTCTGTTGTACAACAATATGCGAATCATCATTGGCATCAACGCCAAACTTTGAAGCGCATCCGGACCATCCGGTTCCTGCATATACTTTATAAATTCCTGCATCTGACCATCCGTCTGTTACAGTGTTAGTGTCTGGTGCCAAAGCAGAAGTAGCATCTGTAGTCTGTTCATCATCTGATGAATCTTCGTTCGTTGATGTTTCACCTTCATTTCCACCTTTTCCGCTAACGGTAAGAGTAATTCTTTCTACCTGATTTGTGAAATCGCCTGTTCCGGTAAACACTACAGAATATGTACCATCCGCCAAACTTTCAATTTCGTTCAAATATACACTTCCACCATTCCCTTTTGATCCTAAATCAAGTACTGTTGTGTTATTCTGTTCAACAGTAACGGTCGCCTGTGCAGATGTAACACTTGTATCACCGTTCCATGCTGTACCAAAACGAGCATTATCAAAAGCACCCTGCAATACAAATCCTACATAGTTTCCGCTCGGATTCGCCATAGTATATGTAGCTCCATCCTTTTCCAACGAAAACTCTACTGCATTAACTATTTTAGCCTGATAACTTGCCATACTTGCCACAACCATAGCCAATGTGCAAACATAAGCTAAAAACTTCTTCATCGTTTTACTGAGTTTCATATTATGTCTCCTTTCAAATATTTATTTTTCTACTCATTAACAGGGCACTTCCCCTGTAACCAATGATAAAGACATTTTACCACAATGTTATGTGCAATTCAACCAATCCCTCTCTTTAAAAACCTTTTTAACTATGCATCTTGCACAACTCCCTTTAAGACGCAATAATTGATAAATCTAACAAAATAAATCTTTGCGAGCCCACACTTTCACCGTCTTTTTGTACATTTTTAACAATTTTCAACCTTGAACAATTTTTTTATAAAAAGAAAAGCCTTTCAAACAATGTCCTTTTTGTCACATTGTCTGAAAGACTGTTTTATATTATTCCATCACCGGTTTCGGTGTTCTGTCTACGTAGTAAATTCCCCAGTTCTTTTCTGCTTCGATTGGGTCATTTCCACCCTTCCATGGTTCATCAAAGGCTTCAAACATATAAGCAATGATTTGTTCCTTATCTGCCCATGCCCAGAATTCATCATAATATTTTTTCTGGTTTGCTTCATTGGTCTGACCTTCTCCCATTTCAGTTCCAGGCTTACTCTTGGTTGCCCAGCCCACTTCAGAGAAGATGACCGGTTTATCCGGATAGGCTTCCTTGATTTTCTGATACCACTCTTTGTTTTCAGCCAATCCATCTTCTACGGAAACTCCATGCCAAAGCGGATAAGAATGAACACAGATAATATCTATCTGTTCTGCAATCTGCGGAATTCTTGGCCATTCGAAAGCACCTTCATTAAAGGTTACCGGCTTATCGGTTCCTTCATGCAATCTCTTGGCAAAACTTACCAAACGCTCTACCGGCACATTGTTTGCACCCCAATCCGGTGTGTTTTCATTTCCAATGGAAACCACATTAATTACATCCGAATATTCATTGGCGATACGGATTAATTCTTCGATTCTCTGGTCATTGAATTTCGCACGTTCTGCCAATTCTTCTGCAGAATAGTTGGTCTGTAACCACGGACATCCCGGATTGTTTACTTCTGAAATCAATCCCGGTCCTAACATCAACTTGATATTCAGTCCTAAATCTCTGATGACCTGACAAGTCATTTCCGCATAGCTTACCGGATCGTACATTCTTATGTACTTAAAACCATGCTTATCCAAAATTTTCATATCCTCTACAATTTGATCATAGGTTGGGTAAGTTTCTGTTACAGGACTCTGTCCTTCACGATACCCTGAATAACAGATTGCTCTGCCGTATTCCATTTTAAACATCTTTATTCTCCTTTTTTAAAAAGCCGGAGTTTTTCGCTCCGGCTTGATTGTTATCCCAGTACGACACGAATGTCTGCTTCATCGCCTAACTTATCAACGTCTGCCTTTGTGATGGTATCTCCGTCAGAATATTTCTGACCGTCAATGTAGATTTCCTTCACCTTATAGATTCCGGCTTCCACGCCTTCATCATTGACATAAGTCACATTGATTTTTACGCCACGGAACATGCACTGTGCAGATGCCTTTCCATCTTCAAACTGTTCTGCCAAAAGCTGTGGCTTAAAGGTCAATGCACCAAGGCTTCCCTGAATACCGTACATCTGATTTAATACGGTAAGCAGTAACCAGCTGGCTGCTCCTGTCAGATAGTGGTACATTCCACGTCCACGTTGGCTGACATATTCCGGAACACCCGGATAGATGTTACTCTTATGATAATCATTACAATGTTTATATAATGTATTAATTACCTTATAACCTTCTTTCGCATATCCTCTGCTGTATAATGCGTTGGCATACATGGTTGCCATATGACAGAAGACTGCTCCATTTTCCTTATGACCGAAAGCGAATCCGAAAGCTCGTCCCAAGTCTGCCTTTACTTCCTTGAAATCTGTATTCAGGCGGTATCCACCGATTGTCTCATCATAAAGATACTTGTCTGCTGCCTTTACAATGCTTTCAATCTGAGCATCGGTAGCTGTTCCTGCCATAACGGTAAATACCTGGCTGGTAAGCATCATTCTTGCTCCGGTTTCAAAGTCTCCTTCTACTGCCTTTCCGCTGTTGTCATAATATCCGTTGAACCAGAAGTTTCCTGCCTTATCGCCGGTCCATTCTGTTGCACGAATGTGCTCTGCAATCCATTCAGACATTCCTGTCAATGTCTTTGCAAGGTCTACGCAGGATACTTCCACTTTTTCTCCGCTAATCGTATGTTTTACTGTTTCGCAATATTCACTCAGTACAGCATTCTTTTCACCAATGCTATCATAAATGGACGCATCTGCATCTAAAAGAATCAATAATTCTTTTGCTAAAACAACAGTATCTTTTCCTGTCTTTTCCTGATATGCCAGAATGTCCTTTGCAAGGTCTCTTAAGTTTCCACCATAAAGTGCTGTAAATGCTACACTTTCTCCTCGCTCATCTGCCATATCCAAAGCATCATTCCAGTCAGCACCACGAATCTTGATGTGGTTATGTTCTCCCACGTCATAGAAGGCTGTCAAATGCTGAATGAGCATATGTTCCAAAACTGTTCCGGAATAAGATGACATTTCCGCTGTTAACTGCTGATTTCCCTGAGCATCTTTCCATTCCCAGTCCTTGCCTTCTCCACGGCAAACCTGAATATCTTTAAAGTATGTATTTTCTTCTGTAAGGAATTCAATATCACCGGTCTGCTGGATGTATAATTCTGTAGTCAGATATGGCCATGCACCATGGTCCATCCAAACACGGGTAATATTGTTTCTATCGGCAATAAATTCACCCTGCTTTGCTCCGATAATTGTCGCATTGGTTCCGTCGAAACGAACCCCGCCAAAGTTATCAATTAACATCTGGCGAACCTGTTCCGGTTCCATAATGAGAAGTGCCAAACAATCCTGCCATAAATCTCTCCATCCACGACCACCTTTTCCATAGTCATGATGTGGAAGGAAGGAACATCCGTAAATACGGCGAAGCATTGGTTGATAATTTACCCAGTGCATCCAGTTATCAAAATCGGTGTCCGCAGAAGAGTAGCTGACATTGATTTTGTCCTGCCAGTAGTTCTTTGTCTGTTCCAATAAATTATCGAAATGCTTTGTGATCAAATATTTCTTGCTGATTTCTGTAATATCAGCCTCTGAATTTCCATAACCTAATGCCACGATATATGTCTTTGTTTCACCCGGAGCAATATCACCGGTTGCAAAACGGATTGCAGCAACAGTTTCATAACCGTCTACCTGCTGTCCTGCCACATATGGCAACGGTTCATTCTTCATGACATAATATGGATTTTCGAAGTTTCCTCCGTCCCCGATAAACTCTTCCGTAACCGGACAGAAGCTTACCGGTGAAGTCATTTCACCATTCACATCTTCTTTTGCCAGAGCACTATAGTAAACAGTATTTTTGTTATGTCCTCTTTCATCAAAAGTAAGTGTCGGGAATATCATGATTCCGTTTTTCACAGTATGCGTTCTGTGAAGCAGAGATGTTACATGTCTGTGATCTCTGATGTTTGTTGCAGAACGTGCATACATTGGAATTGCTACAGTCGATGTAATCTTCTGTGTTTCCCCGGATGTATTTGTAATTTCTACTTTTGTTAATTCTACTTTATCTTCTGTGTTTGGTACAAAGGAAGTAAGCACTGCCTTTAAGCCAAACTCTTCTGATTCTCTTTCAACCTGATGCCATGCAATTCCGGCAGTCAGTTTTACCTGTTCTTTCTTTTCATCAAAAAGCTGTGCCTGCTGTTTTGCAGAACGTCCTGTAGCGGACCATGCACCTTTTCCTTCCACATAAACCCAGAAGTTTCTGCTGGATTTGTTATTGTGAAGGTTTTCAGCACTTACCGGCTCCAGTAAGAAAGTATTCTGATCCAGTTTAATATCTCCGCCTAAATCAGGTGTGATGGAGCTCATCATCCCTGCTTCATTGCAAAGCGGAAAATACATATAGCTGGTTAAATCCGGATTGTCCAAGGTGAAAGTCCCCTTGGTATCTAAATATTTTAAATCGCTCATTTTTTTCTCCCAAATAATTTTCATTGATGTGTCAATTGATAAATATGTATCTTACAAAAAATAATTACCGAACCACATGAAAGGGCAGCTCACATAACTTTTGAAAACATAGGCAGCAATTCGTTAGCCGAGCGAGCATAGCTACAGGTGCGAAGCACTGTTTGAGCGTAGCGAGTTTGCGAGAGCGCCTGTTGATAGGCGGCGCAGCTCGGGTAGAATTGCAACTTGTTTCAAAAGATATGTGAGCTGCCCATTTGCATATAAGTTCGATATTTAATTATTCGAAGTATACAGTGATTGCATTTACTTTACCATCACGAACATCTTCTGCAAGTTTTCCTGTAATCTTAGCTTCTGTAGAAACTACTTCACCATCGATTTCAACCTTAGAAACTTTTGCAGCGTCGTCTCCGTAAGTGTTCTTTCCTGTGTTGTTTACGTATGTAATATCACAGTTTGAAAGAAGTCTGAATGTAGCCTTTCCTTCATCAAAAAGCCAATTAGCAAGCTTTGGTGTGAAGTTTAATACTAATTCTCCGTTTTCGTAAGTAAATACCTTACCACCCATGAACATTTCAATCCACATAGAAATCATTTCTGTTGTAGAACCGGAAAGTCTTGCAACAAATCCTCTACCGTGAATATCTTCGTTTGGATTTACACTGGATGCAAGGAATGATGAATTTTCCAATGTACTTCTACCATACATATTTGGATCCAAGAACGGAATTAACGCTCTTGTGATTGTTTCATAATATTCATCATAAAGTCCTGCCTTAATCATAGCAAGAATGTACTTATATTCCATGTGAAGGAATACGTTTTCTCTTTCCTGCCATCCCGGTGTAAATGCACGACAACGTCCATTTTCCATAGAGCAGTCTTCAATTGATGCTGATGTCTTATACATTGCAAGCTTCTGATCATAAAGGTCAGTTTCCTTAACTTTGTTGTAAAGTGTTCTTGCTGTTTCAACATCTTCGTAACCCATCATTCGAGCAGGTCCTTCTAAGAAGTATGGCAATGGAACGGTCTTAAATGCTTTTACCTTTGCCTTTGGAAGTCCGTAATGACTGATTACAGCATTTCCTTCTGCATCAACAACCGGCTCGAAATCTGTAACTTCATGTGTTAAGTATGTAGGTACAATTCCGTTTCCAAGTTCGATTGCCTTTGCAATACCCTTTGAAATCTTTTCTTCAAAGGCTTTGAATACTTCCACGATCTGTGCTCTTGATACTGCAGTTTCTTTTCCACTGAAGTATGTTACTACAGATGCTCTGTATTCTTCTCTGATGGTAGCAACCTTATCCCAGTATTCGAAGTCGTTTAAGCTTCCTGCATTGTATGCATCTAATGCAGCCTTCACGTCTTCTAAGTACTGTGCGATTTCAGCAGGCATTACTACATCGCCTTCTCCATCAAAGTTTTCCACGATAAAGTTTACTAATCTCTTTAATTCAAATGTTTCCGGTGTTCCTGAACCGAATAATCCAGGAAGTCCGTTCATGGCATCATTCCATCCCGGCTTTCCACCTTCCATTTCAACACCGATTCCGTCAACGTCAAGCTGAGCAAACTTACTTAATGCTAAGGTAACCATCTTTACAGCTAATGTTGTTTCATAAATCTTTTCATCCGGTGTCTTTAACCAGTTTGTTGCCCACTTATTAAATCCTGGTCTTGCAAGCTTTTCAGCAGATTCCACTTCCATACCGTACTGACGAACTGCACCCTTCTTGTTGATTACGTACTTTTCGCTTCTTGGTACAACCGTTGCAACACTGTCATAGAACTTGTATGACTTGTCATTGAATAATAAGTCTTCTACCTTATCAGGGAAAATAGACAAGTAGTTATCTACTAAGTCCATATTGTAATCCCAGTGATCACTCCAATATCCTTCACCGAATCCGGCTTCGATATTCTGATCACATTTTTCTAAGATTGCGGCAATGAAATCACCGTCATCTAATTTTAACTTTAACTGAAGTCTTGCAATAGTATTGGAAATCTGTCCCGGTGTGAATTTACCTTCCACCAATTTCACGATCGCAGAGGAATCGCCATCAATGCTTTCCTTAACATATGCATTTACTTCATCCTGTAATCCTTCTTTTACATTGAACAAGCTTGGACGTACTTCCAATGGATTGTAACCGTCTGCCTGAACTAAACTGAAGAATGTCTTTACGTTAAATTCTCCAACATCCTTATTGAAGAATACATCGTTTCTTCTGTTCTGAGAAACGTCACGGAAGTTTCCGTTACCCTGCGAATAATATTCCGCAGCGATTGAGAAGAAGTTATAATCTCTTTCCGGATCTCCATGCTTACGGCTGAATAAGTGAATGATTGACTTATTACCGTCTTTATTTAATACGTATGGATAACCACCACGAAGGAAGTTATCTAAATAACACTGTTCGATATACTGATCGAATTTTCCTGCTGATGTATGAGTCTTTACATCTGATGTAAAGCTGTCAGCTAATTCTTCTGCTTCCACAAACTTGTTAGCAAGATAATCCTTACCACAGAATGTGTCGAGCTTTGCATTAATCTGTTCTACAGAACCTGCAAATCCCATCATGGAATCAAATGAGAATGCTTCTCCTGCAGCAATTGTTGTCTTAAATGGTGTAAATCCACAAGGAACCTTATTTGCAAAGCACTGCTTCTTAGCAAGAACCCCGTCAACAGATCCTTCAATGAAGTTAACCGGTGTCATTAAGGATAAATCATATCCATATACAGTATCTACATCATAGATTACATCCTGAAGTTTTCCATCCTTAATTGTCAGGTAGTAGTAACCACCTTCTACATCAGAAACTTCTGCAGAATCCTTTGTTGAAGCACGAAGTGTATAATAAGGAACTTTATTATCAATGTTCTTGATGTATGCCCAACTCTTGAATAAGTTTGACATTTCCTTAAATTCTCCGTTAGAAATTCCGTATGTAATGATTTTTGGAAGACCGTCAATGATTTCAACATCCTTTGCAGCGTCTCCAATATTCTTAACAGATACCTGTCTTACTAAAGCACCAATGCTTTCGTTTGGTAAAATAAAGTAATTTACTGTTACTTCAATACCGTATTTTTCATTTGTTTCAATAATCTTGAAACTATTCTTGTTCATACGAATCTGACGTTTTGCTTCAGCTTCATATTTGAAGAATGGTTCATAATATTCCCCATCAATTTTCAGGAAAGTTCTGAATCCCTTTACCTGCGTATTTTCAAATGCGGTATTTGCTGAATTAAATTCCATAATGGCATTGCCTTTGTTGTCAATACCGAAACTGTTCATTCCCTGACCTCTGTTGGTATAGAATGTCCACATTGGAATTCCCTTTACTCCTGCAAGACCCGGTAAGAAACTGGAAAAAGCTGGTTTTCTGTCATAATCATCAATGACAAATGTTTTTCCTTCAAGTCTGTAATTCTCCATAATAATCTCCTTGTGAATGTTATTTGTATTAAATTTATTTTAAATGCAAAAGCATTCGTTTACTTATTTCTCCTTGTGTTTTCCACAAGAACTTCTGTACACCATTTTTGGTGACAATTTTGTAACTGTTCCGGACTTATCCCCTTCATCATGTAACAAACGGAATAATTCCGTAGCACTGGCGTTACCCATTTCGGTAATTGGGCTGTGTACCGTAGTCAATGGCACACTATAGTATTTACTGAGAAGACTGTCATCGTATCCGATAACGCTGACGTCTTCCGGAACCTTGATTCCTACATCCTGTAATGCCTGAATTGTTCCCCATGCCATTTCGTCATTGGCACAGAACATTGCATCAGGAAGTTCTACTCCACTGGAAAGCATAGAACGCATTTCACTGTATGCTAATGACTCTTCATAGTATCCTCGTAAAATGATGTCCTCATCAATTGGTAATCCGTTCTTCTGCATCATTTCCACATATCCCTGATAACGATGGGTATCGTCACCGGATTCATTTCCATGCATATATCC
Organism: Eubacterium sp.; assembly: GCA_024698585.1. Lineage (GTDB taxonomy): Bacteria > Bacillota > Clostridia > Lachnospirales > Lachnospiraceae > Eubacterium_G. Next base: position 20,766 of record JAILRB010000056.1, on the reverse strand, counting down.
GATTCTTTTATGTCCTAATTTAATTAGATGGTCAACTGCCATGGAGGCTCCGAGTTTGTCATCGGACAAAACGCCGGATACGTTTTTTCCTTTGCTGTCTCTATCGATGAATACCATTGGAATATTAACAGTTGCAATTCTCTTAACATAATCCCCTGTTAAATCTTCATGGTAAATAATTGCTCCAGCAACTCCGGATGCAATAATCATTCGATAAATCTCATCTGGTGAATTATCATTACTCACGTAAATATTCAATAAATAATTATTTAATTTACACTGCAGATGTATTGCCTGTGTCAATACACGATAAAAATCCCCCTGCAAACTAGTAAGAAATACCCCGATGGTATTCTTTCTATTGGATTTGAGAAGTTTGGCATTCATATTTGGAATATAATGCAGTTTTTCTACTGCAGCCAATACTCTCTGCTTTGTTTCTTCACTAACAATATCCGCATTGTTAAATACATTCGATACTGTAGAAATGGCCACGTCCGCTTCGCGAGCAACGTCTTTAATTGTAACCATAGTTTCCTCCTTATGTTTAAGGCGGGGACTGTGCCCCGCCTAAAGCACAACTGATAATAATCTTTACTGATATACTCTTACATAATCAACATACATATAATCCTGATATGTAACAACATTTCCGTTTTTCTCTTTTTCTGTCCAGTAAGTAGGTGTTACATTGCCTCCCAACGTTCCACCAATTGCACAGTTAATAATTAAATAGAACGGCTGTTTGTACGGCCAGATATCATTTCTTGATGTTCCTTTGTTATTCAAATCATAATTGTTCGGATCATATGTTCCGGTCTTCTTTCCATCAATATAAAAATCAATTACGCTTTCTGTCCATTCAATTCCATATGTATGATATGCTGTTGTTGCAGTTGACACTGTACTATCATAATGTTTTGGTCCTGAACTTGTTCCCATACCGTTGTACTTCTCACAGTGAATTGTCTGTGGAATTAAAGTCTTCTGTAACTGAGAGGTTGTTTCCAGGATATCAATTTCACCACAAGTCGGCCATGAATTGTTATTTCCTAACATCCAGCAAGCTGCCCATGTTCCCTGTCCTTTTGGAAGTTTTGCACGAAATTCAACCTTTCCATATTTAAATGAATGCTGGCCTCTTGTCCAAAGTTTTGTGGAATAATATGAATCTTTTACAGCAGTCTTTGTGGATGTGTTGTACTTAAATTCAGGCATAATTACGAGACTACCATTCTCTACCTTATGATACTCCGGCTGATAATTCTGTAATTCCTTATTTCCATATCCGCCGGCACCTGTGGCACCGTTCGTATTCCACTTAGTTTCATCAATCTTTGTTCCATTAAATTCATCGTTCCATTTCAACAAATATGTCTTAACTGATAAAACCTTTGAATACGCAGTACTTGTAGTTTTCTTCTTGCCACCATAAGCCTTAACTTTCACAAAATAGGTCTTTCCATATGCAAGGCCACTAATGGAAAGTCTTGTTTTCTTTGCTCCCTTTACAGTCTTCTTTGTATACTTTCCTTTTTTTGATGTGGAATAGTATACGTAGTAACCGGAAGCACCTTTTGCCTTCTTCCATGTTGCCGTAATGGTTGCCTTAGATGCAAGTGTTTCTGCGCTGTTCTTTCCTGATACAACTACAGACTTGAGAGAAACCTTTGCAGGTACAACAGTGATTTTAGCTGTCGCTTTACTTCCATTCTTAGTTACTGTAATTTTACAGGTTCCTACCGCTTTCGCTTTTACTTCACCTTTTTTAGAAACAGTCGCAATTTTCTTATTGCTTGTTTTGTAAGTAGCTTTTCCCTTTACTAATACGTAATCTGAATCACCTACCGCAAGGGTCAATTTTTTTCCGGCAAGAATTTTTACTTTTGCCTGTGCTGTAACAGCCGGTGTAGCAGCAAACATAACAACGACCATTGCCACTACTAATACAGCAGACATTACTTTCTTCATTTTTTTCATTGAATCCTCCTTTGAAAATTTGATTTATTCGTATATTACAACGTAATCAATGAACATTTAATCTAGGTAGGCCTCAATAATTCCGTCCGTTCTTTTAAATGAAAAGTAGCAGGTTGATTTTACTTATATACTCTGACATAATCGACTTTCATCTGACCTTTCACACCGGTAACTTCATTATCATAAACAACATGTTTACTGATTTTTCCGTTTTCACCCATAATTCCACCACCTAATGTTCCACCGATGGCAACATTCATAAGAAGGTAGAAGTTATGCTTATATGGCCACTTTTCAGGATCGTTTGTTCCGTCTCCCTGTGTCACATACTGACTTGGAGTGTAAGTCCATGTTTTCTTTCCGTCAATGTAAAAATCAATCTGTTTTTCGTTCCACTCAATACCGTATGTATGATATCCGGTGGTAGAACCCTTCACGATGGAATCATGATGCTTTGGTCCTGAACTGGATGACATTCCATTGTATTTTCTACAGTGAATTGTCTGAGGAATCTTATCTAACTGGAATAGACCGGTTCTTGTATCCGATAATGTTTCTAAAATATCAATTTCTCCACAATCCGGCCATCCAACCGTGTTTCCTTTATCATCCTTAAAGTTTCCTAACATCCATAATGCAGCCCATGTACCCTGCGCTGATGGAAGCTGTGCGCGGAATTCGATTTTTCCGTATTGAAATTCTCGTTTTCCTCTGGAAATCATTCTGGCAGATGTATATTCTGTAACTGATTTTCCACCGCACTGAATGGTTTCTTTCTTAGGTTGGATGACTAATGCGCTACCATTTAATGACACATTTTCTCCATTATCAGTATAGTGCTCTAATTCCTGGTTTCCCCAACCATATGGATCACCATGTCCTACTTCGTAACTCCAGTTATCTAACAATTTGCTCTTATCTGTGTAGTTAAATTCATCAGACCAAACTTTTTTATAGGTCTTTACAGATAAAACTTTGGAATCTTCCTTGCTGGCAATTTTCTTTTTTCCACCATAAGCCTTTACTTTTACAAAGTATGTGTTTCCGTATACAAGATTTGTAAGAGTTGTACTCGTTTTCTTTGCTCCCTTTACAGTTTTCTTTGTATATTTTCCATTCTTTGAGGTTGCATAGTATACATAATAACCGGAAACATTTTTTGCTTTCTTCCAGCTAACCTTTAAGGTTAATTTCTGTGCAAGGCTCTCTCCACTAGAAGAACCTACTGTTGCAACAGACTGAATCTTAACCTTAGCCGGTGTAACATTTACCTTTGCAGTAGCTTTACTACCACCCTGCTTTACAGTAATCTTACATTTCCCAGCACCTTTTGCAACGACCAAACCTTTTTTATTTACAGTCGCAATTTTTTTATTGCTGGATTTATAGGTTACTCCTTTTCCTTTTGCTACTACATATTCAGATTCGCCAATGGAAAGATTTAGTTTCTTTCCAACGATAATCTTCACCTTGGCCTGTGTTGTAACAGCCGGTGTTGAAGCAAAAGTAGCAACACTCATAACGACTGCCATCATAACTGCTAAAAATCTTTTTTTGTTTTTCATTTTACTCTCCTTTTTTCTGTTCATTTTTTACAAGTTTCCTGATGTGTTTATGGGCAGGCACATCGGTGCCTTGCCCGACTACACATTTTATTCACCGGTAATACCGGTATTTTCAATACCCTGAATGAACTGTCTCTGTACGAATAAGTACAATACTAACAACGGCGCGATGGAAATTAAGATCGCTGACATACGCTGCGCTTCATTCAGTGCATTTGCTCCACCTGTTGCTGCTCCATTATCAAAGGCAGCTAAGTTTCCAGGTAATAAGTCTACCGCATCTCTTAAGAAGATACTGGTTGAATAAGTCTCATTCCAGTTAAATACGAATGAGAATAAGAATACTACTAAAATGGTAGATAATGATAATCTAATAGCTACGTGATAGAATACACGGAATGAACCGGCACCATCAATCATGGCAGCTTCATCTAATGATTTTGGAATCATATTGAAGAAGTTATAGAAAATCAAAATCAACATTGTTGAGTAAGTTCCCTGACCTAACAGTGCCATAAAGAACTGCGGCCAGATGGAATTCATTAAGTTAATACCTGTATATGTATTTAAATCTGTAAACATCATAACTCGTGGGATAGTAAGTAATGGAACCGGTAAAATAAACGCTAAGATTAACATGATATACCAGATATTACGTCCCTTAAATGTGTATCTTGATAATGCAAAACCTGTAGTTGCTGATACAAAAGTCTGTCCAACCGCCAATAATGCGGAGAACCAGATTGAGTTAATCAATGATGATGGAACATCTAACTGCTTAATTGCGTTGTTAAAGTTCTCAAATGTTACATTTTTTGCAATCCATGTAATCGATGGATCAATCAAGTCTGCTTCATTCATGATTGACTTTGCAAGCATTTCAAAGATTGGACTTAAAAATACATAACCGATACAAATCAATACAAAATAAATCATAAATTTTGATACAAACTGTACTGCTTTTAATTTCTTTAATCTGGCAAAGTTGATATTCTTCAATGAAGGAAGGCTACGCTTCTTTGCCACTTCATTTTTATTTTCCATATAACTTTGCCTCCTTTGCCTGATGTCTCTTCTGAGCTTTCAATCTTCTCTTCTGATACTTATCAAGTTTCTTTAATTTCTTTTCCTGTTTCTTTCTGGCTTTAATATCCTTCGGAGTTCTATCCTTAAATAACAGGAAGATGATGCCGATAATCAAAAGAGCGATTACACTGTAAATCCATGCATAAGTTGCTGCGAATCCAAGTCCTGCGCTTAAGTCACCGGTCTTTTCTTCAATCAACTTGTACATTGGGTTAATTGAATCAAACATACCCAACTGAATCACTGTGAAGACTGTGATAATTAATCCGACACCCTTTAACATCGGGATTGTGATTTTCCACATAATCTGCCATGCATTTGCGGAATCGATTTTCGCTGCTTCGTAAATACTTGGGTTAATCTTCTGTAAACCATTGATAAATAATACAATTGGAATACCAGTAAACCAAAGAATTACGGAAAGCTGATCGAAAATTCCTGCCAAACCGTTTGCTAAAGGTCTGGAATAACTCTCAATAATCTGCATAATGAAAATATTGGAATATGCATTTGTTGTTGTTTTTGCTGCTGTTGCAGCTGCTGATGCAGCATCAGCCTTACCCTGGGCTGTTAATAACTGCTGCATTACCGGACCTGACATGATAATAACCGGAAGGAAATAAATGGTTCTTAAGATTCCCTTTCCTACATTAATCTTATTTAACAGGTACGCGATAATAAATGATAATACTACTACAATAAATGTGTATGGAATAATCATTCTAAGATATCCTAACAATGCCGGCAGGAATTCCTGGTTTCCGACGAACGCATTAATGTAGTTTTTCACTCCAATGAACTCTCTCTTGTAGCCCCATGCAGTAGAGCTTACCGCACTGAAACTTAAGATGATTGTCATAATGAACGGGTACAATGTGAAGATTACGAATCCCAGAATCCAAGGTGCCATAAACAGATATCCATTTCTGTCCTGTCTCTGCTGATAGGTACGCATCTTCTTTTTCTTTTCTTTTTTTGATGCTGAAGCCTTTTCTTCTTTTACCGGTTCCGCTACTGGTTCCTCTGCAACTGGTTCCTCTGCAACTTTTTCCTCTTCGACTTCAACTTCCGGTACGGTTTCCTCTGCAATTGTTTCCACAACTGTTTCTTCCGCAACTGATTCTACTACAGGTTCTTCTGCAACTTCCTCTGCTACTTCCACTACAGGTTCCGCTACTGATTCCTTTACAGTTTCTTCAATTGGTTCCACTACTTTCGTAGCTTCCCCAATTGTTTCTTCTGAATTACTTACTACCTTCTCAACCGCATCATCTAACTGAGTTGGCTGCTTAGGTGTTAACTGATTTTCATCCACTATTCAACACCTCCTTCAACTACTCCAGCACTTGTTGCTGCGATTGTCACACCATTAACCACGATGTCTTCATCTGTGTAGTTAATAATAATTGTTTTAATAGTTCCATCTTTTGAATACTGGTTCGCAATAACACCACCAGTTGCTTCATCTCCATTATCCGGTTTCTGAACTAACTTGCTTCCGTCCCAGGTAAATACTGTTCTGGAATCCCAGCTGTAATCAACAACCTCTGACAATGGTTTGTTTACTGTTGTATAAATTGTGTTAATTAATTCCTTATACTGCTCATATTCTGTTGAGTAATAGTCAGCTGATGCTGTAGCAGACAAGAGATATGATGGCTGCTTTGTTAAAACGAAGGATGGACTCGCATTGTAATCAATCATTCGTAACATATCATTGTTGGAATAGAATGAGAAGTTTGCATATGGTGCATATACTTCCATTGTTCCATGAAGAACCATCTGAAGGAATGGAACAGTATCTGTTTCGTATACATACTGAGATGTTCCAATCGGTGACTGAAGATATCTGTCTGTATACTGCCACATATATTTGTTTGGATTTACCATGTTAATCTTTGTTCCGTTATCCTTAATGCCCTTTACTGCATCCTGATATAACTTAATTGTATCAACTGCTGTTGTTCTCTTTGTCTTATTACTTGTATAAGAACTGATTAACTTATTTGAAATACCATCTATTGTGATGGAATTACTTAAGTCACCTAAATCGCCATATAAATCCTTCAACCATTCGGCACTCTTTTCTGGCAATGCGTAGCCATATTCTGTTACCGGACAGTTTGATGGAAGTACTTCAGAACGATCTAATTCCATATACTGTGTGCTTAAGTGCTTTGCAGCATTGTTATAGTATGAAATCATATCTTCATTGATTGTTACAAATTCTCTGGAGAAGGAAACGTCAATTCCCTTATCTTTCAGAGCACCCATAACATCTGAGAAGTTTCCTTCAGAACCAATTGTGCTTGAGAAGCTTGTGCTGTTTGGTTTTGATAATGTTTCTCCGCCACTCTGCCATCCAATTAATCCTGAGTTAATATTTGAAATTCCATTGTCACTAACCTGCTCTAAAATGCTCTTAACATCATCTGCTGTTGTAACGGCAACTTCCTTTGTAGAGAATACACCGTTCTTGGAATCTGACATTAAGAAATCAATTCGAAGTGGAATGCTATCATAACCCTGCTGAACTTCAGTAAGAACACCTTTTTCAATTAAGTGTTCACGATATGCCTTTGCCATTCCGGCATAATCAGCAGATTGTGTTCCATCGCTTCCATCACCGGATAAGAAATGAATTGTAAAGTCTACATCAAAGTCGTTCATGTTATCCTGGATTTTTCTATAAGCATCACCCTGCTGGTTGGTAACCTGATAATATTCGCTGTTATACAGGAATGATGCATAAGCATAGGTATAAGCATTCTGCTTTGGCTGAGTAGATTCAGGTAATACATGAATGCTCATATATTCGTCTCCGGAATCAGCATATGCCAAAAATGCGGCCTGTGTGCCATCACCCTGTGAAATACCATAAACAGGCATTGTAGGGTTCTTTAAAGGTACTACGTTCTGGGATACACCTTCGTCCTGGTTCGGAGCGTAATGGTGTAATGCTGTAGCTGGATCAGTACCGTATACATCACCACTGTACTCATTAAAGGTTGCACTGTTTGCTGCAAAACGGATTAATGCTCCACTTCCATCCGGTACAAATACATAACCCGGTGTAACATCCTGAATTTCCGCCTTGTTATATCCTTTTCCATCGAAATAGTTTAAAATACCACCGCTTGCTCCAAGGAATGGTGCAACAATAATATCTTTTAACTTCTTTCTAGCATTCTCCCCGGAAATTTCTTTATTAGGGATTTGGAAGTTGATTGTTCCATCTTCATTAAATGTAAGATAAACATTAACTCCTAATTTTTCAGCCTTTGCTCCAAGTTTAAATTCACACTGTAATTTATATTTATGTGTGCTTTCATCTACTACAGTCAAGCTGGATGCAGTGTCATCATCACATGGTGCGGAAGATGCCTTCTGTACCATTGTGTTGTCACCGCTACCTTCATAATACTCAACGGTAATCAGGGAGTTTGCAAAGTCTACGAACTGATCAGACTGGAATGAAGAATCTGTCGATTCGATGAAGTCCATCAATTCTACCGGAGACATATTGTTCTTATTAGCAAATCCTGTAAATCCTGTATAGGTGTCTGATTCAATCTTCACATCACCTTTTTCAATCTTTTCAATGATTGCCTTAATAACTTCGTCTTCCGTTTTTCCTTTGTCGGAAACTTTCGCTTTGCCCTTTAATGCCAAGATATCTTCCTGACATCTCTTTAATTTCTTTCTTCCATCCTTGATAGTATCAATGGAAGGAACGTCCAAACCAGTTTTCCAAACCCAGCCGGTCTTTACGTTTTCTACTGCAATAATATCTTTCTCTTCAAAGAAAAGATATTTATAATCACCTACTGTACATAATTCTGTGTAAGCATCTGTATATTCCATTGCGGATTCAACCCGCTCCGGTACCGGTCTTGTATCTCTATTGGTATTCAAAAATGCTGCACCGACACCAACGGCAACAGAAAGAGTCATAAATGCAAATACTGCCACAGAGATATGTTTAATTTTCTTAACTTTCTGATTCTGTAACATTTCTTACAATCTCCTTTCCTACCGTTAAAATAAAGTCATATAACTGTTCCCACATGATAATTACTACCAATACTACAATTGCGGCAATCAGCATAAATACAAATGTAATGATCAAACTTAATACCGTATGGCTAAAATCATAATCATGTACGGTTGCCAGTCCTTCAAAAATAACTGCGATAGACCAGCCCACACCAACAATCATAATAACTGTCAAAATAAATGCTTCATTATAGGTAAGTACATAAGATAATCCGATGGTTGCCAACATTGCAAACATTGCAGGCATTACACCATAAGCCGGAATCATATATACCTGTTTTAATGTTCCGTCACCATCTGTGATAGATGTAACAAGGAAGTTACATACAATAAACAGAATCAGGATTGCAAAGAAACCGATAACTACGGCTCCCATGTCCATATCTTCAACATCTGTGTACTGATAAATGAATCCCTTCCCGGTCTGATACAGCATATATACACCAAAGAATACGATGTAAATAACTGTTGCTGCAATCATGGAACCGTTCTTTCCAACACGGATATCGTAATATCTTTCAATCGGATGTCTTGCACACTTAAATGCATATCCAATTTCTCCAAGAACCGGAACGTTCTTTAATTTCTCGCCCAGCGCTTTCTTCTTTCTTGGAATTACGTCATTTCTGTCGATTACTCCAATTAAGACTTTCAAAATGAACAAGATTACAAGTGCAAGTAAGAATGGTCCAATGTACTTCTTCAGAACTACATTTCGTACTTCCCAGAATGCATTGGAATAACCATCTCTGTTTCCGGCAATTTCAAAATGTTCCATAGCCGGTTCGTAATCTTCATCATTGTAATAAGCTTTCGCAACACCGTTATGTGCTAATACAGACATCTGGTTCAGACGAAGTACTGTATTCCAGTCTTCCATGGCTGCATCATAATCACCACTTTCATATTCCTTTAATGCCTTGAAAATTGTTTCTGCATATTCTGTTGGAACAAATGACTGAATATATCCCTTTTCTCCATCTGCTGTCCAGATATTTCCTTTATTATCTACTGCAATGGTTGTCAAGCTTGAGAACAATCCGGAAATATCCATTCCCTGAACTGCTTCACCCATGCTGAAGATAAGTTCTCCATCACGCGTATAAACATTGATGTAACCACGTACGTCAGAAGTATAAACAATACCGTCATCATCTGCTGTAACATCAGTCATGTTTCCTGAACAAACAACAGATTTATAGAGGTTTGAACCATCTGTACTATGTTTCTTTAACAGGTTATCTCCGGTACCCATACTTACAGAATAAGCAGCTCCGGCATGATCTACATATACATTTGAGAATGTTGATGGAAGTGTATTCAACACTTCTGACTTTTCTTCCTGTTCTCTTGTGTAGATTAATTTCAAGAACGCCTGCTGTGGTGTTAACTTTGTAAGGTTTGCTGCGAAGTAACCAAGGAATTCTCCGGAGTTTGCTAACTGGATAATACCGTTGTAGTTACCTTCTGAAACAATGTAAAGGTTTTCACCACTATCGATTGCGACCTTACTTGGCTCATAGTTTGATGAAGCGGATTCATCAAAGATAGGAGCTGTTGGTCTGTCATACTGTCTTGTAAAGAAGAAATCATAATTATCGTTCTGTTTCTTAAAACGATAAACTGTCTTTGCAGCGGAATCCGCTACGTATAAATCTCCTTTTGCTGTCAGGTAAATTCCCTTTGGAGAAGAGAATCTTGTCTCCTGACCGGATACAGAAAATGCTTCAATAGTATTGATTATTTTTTCTGTATCCAAGTTATAAATCAAAATTCTTTTATGTCCTGTGTCCGCAACAATAAGGATGTTTTCTCCCTTTGCATTCTGCTCAATTAACATATCTTCCGGATCACTTAATCCTAAAGAAGTAATTGTTCTGTCAGGAAGGTACGCGTCCTGTGTTCTCACATATTCCCCTTCATCATCTAATGTATAGGAATAACTTGTTGCCTGCGATGCAGCTACAGTCAACACAGATAACATTGTAAACGTTAGTGCCAGAAGCAGCACTAATGATTTTTTCATTCCTTTTTTCATCGACTGCCTCCTTACTTAATACCTGAATGACTCATTGTGTTCATTACCTTAGACTGCATTGAGATAAAGATAATGAGGTTTGGAATAAACATTACCAACTGTGCTGCTGCCATCATACCTGCAGCTGCCACAGCATTGTTCGTTCCTACTGAGTTTACATAATATGTCAATGTTCTTAATGATTCACTAGTAATGTAATTGTTTGAACTTTCCACATTTCCCCATACCTGCTGGAATGTTAACACGACTGATGTAGCAAGAGCCGGTTTTGCAAGTGGGATAATGATTTTTCTTAAGATGATGGCATCTCCTGCCCCATCCACAACGGCTGCTTCAATTAACGCATCCGGAATACCATCAACGAACTGTTTTACCAAGAATAAAACAACCGGTGCGGCAATCAACGGAAGGATATGTGCAAACCATGTGTTGTATGCTCCAATGTTTACAATGATTAAGTATCTTGGAATCGCAACGGCTGTAGCGATAAACATCAAAGCTGCCTGGTTAATTTCCCATAAAGCGCCTTTGATTCTAAATTTCTTCTTAGAGAATACATAAGCACCCATAATGGAAATAATAATATTTAAGATTACAGTTAATACAGTAACAAACAATGTGTTCAAGAAATATCTTGACATTGGAATTCCTGTAGAACCTGCTAAGTTTAATAAGTTTCTAAAGTTATCCAAGGTTGGGTTATAAACGAATATCGATGGAGGGAATCTAAATAATTCTCCCAGCGGTTTAAACGCATTACTGAAGAGGAATATAACCGGAATAAGCATCAAGATTGACAATGGTAATGCAATCACGTGAAACTTAATCTGTCCCCTGGAAAATCTACTTGGGTTAATTCTATTGCCCTGAAAATTTGCCATTTTTATATCCTCCTTCCTAATATTCGTCTTTTTCTGTAAATAACTTATTGGCTACTTTACTACAAATCCATACCAATACCAGTAATGAAACGGAAACTGCAGAAGCATAACCCATTTCATATCGTACAAAGGCATAGTCGTCGATATGGTTCGCGATCAACTGTCCGGAATAATCCGGTGTTGGGTTTGCACCTGCCAAAGCAACACCGAGCCAGCCCATGTTGAACGCACCTACGATGGACATTACCGCACCGAATAACATCTGCGGTTTCATAGATGGAATTGTAATATAAATAATTTCCTGCGCTCTGTTCTTGATTCCGTCAACGTATGCAGCTTCATATAATTCCTGGTCGATATTCATGATACCGGAAAGCATTGACAAGAATCCGATACCCATGGATGACCATAAGGATACGAAAATCATAATCGCCATAAAGTAATCTGATGAAATCAACCACTGTACCGGCTGACTAATCAATCCCAGTTTCATTAAGTATGCATTTGCGATACCACTCTGGTCACCAGAGAAGATTAACTTCCATACATACTGAATAAATAACTGACCTGACATGGACGGAATGTACATGCACAATGCATAGATTGTTCTGGCACGCGGTGTAACCTGTGCCAAAATCCATGCCATAAGGAAGGATAAAATATATCCTCCGATACCTACGACGATTGCGTATAGAATCGTGTTCGGTAATACATATTTCATAAACACTTCATCACCTGTCAGCAATGTAATGTAGTTATTCATTCCTGCAAATGTCGGAGTGTTTATAACATCAAAATATGTAAATGATAATCCCATACCTATTACGATAGGTAAGAAAATAAATGTAAAGAATAATAATCCGTATGGTAAAAATAATACGAATACGTGGAAGCCATTTCTGTCAGTGAATTTTTTCTTTCCAACCTGCTCTGCAACTTCAACATATTTACTCGCTGCCATCGTCTTCCACCTCCGTTTCTTTATAGTCGTTTACAGGCATCTGATCTTCTTCCGGAGTTGCCTTAGCCATCTGTTCTTCAATCCATGCTTTCGCATCTGCATGAAGCACAAAGTTCTGGCCCTTCGCCATATCTCCGTTTGCATCATAGAATCCAAACTCCTGCATCTTACGTACAATTTCTTTATTTACATCTGACTTTGCTTCATCAACTGCAACCTGAGCTGATGTACCGTCAAATACCATGGTTGTCCAAATATTAGAAATTGTTCTTTCCAATAAGTACTGACCCGGTGTTCTTGGAACGTCTGTTACGGAGTCAATCTGACTCATAACTGTTCTCTTGTCTTTTTCATCCATTGGGTTGTTTTCCAATGCTGCCTTATTAGCAGATAACCAGAAGAAGGTCTTTCCGTATGTGGAACGAAGTGTCTGAGTGTATTCTGTCTGAACATCCTTACTTGTCCACCATTTCAGGAATTCCCAAGCTTCATCCTTCATTTCAGAATCTTTGAAAATAACACCACCGGTTCCGTTTGCTACGAAGCTGGCGTTCTTTTCGCCATTTTCATTCTGTGTATATAAGTATGGCATTAATTCCCAATTACCATTTAATTCCTGAGCACCATTCTTAATCAATGTGTAATCTTCCATTCCCACAATACCAATTGGTGCTGTTGCATAACGGAATGAGTTGAAGAATGAGTTGATTGATTTTTCCAGAGAGTACTTTGTGAATAAGTCTCCTAAAAGCTGTAATCCCTCAACCGCATTCTTAGAATCAATTCCTGTTGTAACACGACCTGTTGTAGGATCCTGTTCATACAGATGTCCACCGTTCTGTAAGATCATTGGTGCTGTCTGGTAGAACCACTTATAACCGGTTGCACCCTGTGCAATGTTATGGTAGAAGTTCTTTCCATATCTCTGAAGAGTTGGAAGGATTTCAATTAATTCATCCCAGTTTTCAGGACATTCTACACCTAACTGATCAAAAATATCAGTACGATATACTACTGCATTAAAGTCTGTTGTTTCCGGAATTGCATACATTCCATCATTATATACATAGGATACGAATGATCCAGATGGGAATCTGTTTGCTACACTCCAGAAATCATCGAACTGAGAAAGGTCATATAAAGCACCACGGCTTGATAAGTCGAATGGTACATATGACATTAATCCCAAAGCAATATCCGGCTCTTCATCCGCTGCAATTGCTAATGTAATCTTATTTACATCAGGCATGGTTGCAACTTTAACCTTGATATCCTTACCTGTCTTTTCTTTATAATATTTTACGAATTCTGTATCTGCCATCTTCTGAAGCAAGTCAACGTGAGTAATCGCTCTGTTAACCCAGATTGTGATTGTTTCACCGTCATCCGGAATTTCAGCAGAATACTTTTCTGATGTATAAGTGTTAACCAATGCCATGGTTCCTGTCCATAAAGAGCTGTACCATGTAGTGTTTGGATTTTCTAAGATATCCTCATCACCATATATGTAAATTCTATCTAATGTAAACTTGTTTGAAGTTACATCTGTTGTAAATTTACTTAATGAAACCAGAACTGAGTTATCAGCACCTGTTAAATCAATTTTATGCAATGCAATATCATCCGGATATTTGCTGATGTTATTGATGTACTGTGCAGCTTCATCTAAATATGCAAGGATTGCCCCGTTGCTTCCATTTTCGGAATAATCCTGAAGGAGGAAACGGATATGCTGTAACAGAATCTTATAAGCTTTCAGATAATTTTCTGTATCCTTGATATAGTTTGTCATTTTCCAGTTTCTGTTTTCATCTACGTTACTACCGGTAATCTTTGTGATTTCCAATTCGAAATCCGTAACGTGTTTCTGAAGCATGGATGCATAACGGTATGCTTCCATAACCGGTTCATTTTCCTGTTTGATTGTGATGGTATGTACGCCGGAATCTAAGAAGAACTTAAATGGTTCTCCTTCCTTATCAGAAAGGACTTCGTTAGCGTAACCTGAAGTTACCGGTGCAAAAGAATAATTATATAATTCTGCAAACGGAACAACTCCATCAATAGCAATTGTTTCAAATGTCTGGAATTCTTTCTTTTCATTTGAATAATGGAAAGCAAGATGATAATTTCCCGGCTTCTTTACTTCAAATGTATATGTTACATCTGTTCCGGCTCCCTGCCATTCCAATGTATTTATTTTCTTATTATCTATGTCGTATTTTGTAAGTGAAGTTTTTGCTGACGAACCGTAAATCGCATCAATTGTATTTTTTCTTGAATAAGAAACGGAGTCAATCTGAATTGCATCTTCCGGATCTGTAATCAAGTCAGCATTCTGATGTTCTTTTACATAGTCCGCATATTTCTTGTAGTTTTCAACTGTTTCCGGAGCTTTTGCAATCAGATTACCTAATGCAAGACCACTGGATGAAACGTTCGTAATCATAATTTCGTTTCTTCCGGCTTCCAAATAGAACTGAAGCGGTGTCGCAGAAACATAGGTATTGTTATAAAGCGGAACATTTGTAAACCAATCTACAATCTTGTTCTGAGGCAATGCAATTTCATCACCATAACTATCTGTATCGAATGCTTTTTCTGTTTCGCTTCCTACATAATCCTTATAATCGTCTACATCTGTCCACTGCAATGGTAATGCAATGGTCTTCATTTCTGAATAAGGCTGCTGCTTGTTAACTTTCGCAGACACAGTAAAATCGGATAACGAATTTCCCGTAGACATATAGTCAATGTTCAGTGTATACATGCCTGCCTTTTCCACATCTACATAATAGTAGGCACTCTTGTTATAATCCAACACTGTAATCGGAGACTCGTATCCGTTCATAGCCGCGATAATATCTTCGCTGGTAGTTTCTTTTTTAATCTGCTCGCTGTTCTGTGTTAAATATTCCTGTGGAGAAATACCATCTTCCAGCTCACATGTATATTCGCCTTCACCTAATTCGGTGTGTTCCTTAATATAATCTGTATAATACGCTTCCGGCTGTTCACCTTCTTCAAGATATGAATTCGCAAGCAAATCATACGCCCACTGCACATCTGATGCACTGGCATCTTCAATATATACAGCATCTTTCTTGAACACAAACTGGAAAAGACAAATGACGACAGCGATAATACACGCTATGGCTATTAATGTAGTAATGATTTTCTTCTTCATTGCCGTCCTCTTTCCTTGTAATCTTCTTAAAATTAATCACGTTTTTCTTCGTGTGTTACATATATTATTTTGGCACAAAAGCGGAACTACGTTAGGCAGTTCCGCAAAGCTGTGCTTAAAAATCTTATTTTTCAAAGTCTGCATCAGTCATTCCATAGTTGTCTTTCAGAGCACTCTTTAACTGATCCTGAGCTTTTTCAAGACGTTCGTTAATCTTTGTGTTCCAGTCAGCAAGTCTTGACTTAACATTATCTACCCAGTTCTTATCTGTCATCCAAGAACCAGCAACTTCTTCATCCCACTTGTTAATCCATTCATATAAACATTTTGTGCTTTCACCGTTTTCTGTGATGCTAAGTGGGGCACATTTATCTGCATAATCCCAATACTTTTCAGATTTCCAGATTTCAAGAACTTTCTGCCATCCTTCTTTACTTTCGTAAATCTTGTGAGCTTCAACATTGTTCCAAATTTCCATCTGTTCATCAAATGCCTGATCTGTTACTACTGGGAATGAGTCACCAGTTGTTGTTTCCTTCACCTGAGTTCCATCTGTGTACTGCTGATCAAAGATTGCTTTCTTAGCTTCTGTACTAGCAGTCCAGTATGTAGCAAATGCATAAGTCACATCAAGTTTTTTAGATTCTTCATCGCTCCATTCTTTGTTGTTATCATCTGAAGCGTAGTTGTGTAAACAGATAGGGTCCATTACAACCTTGATTGTGTTATCACAATAATCTGTTGCAGGGTATGGATAAATATCCCAATCGCTTGCGTTTACATATGTATCAGACTGTGAAGCTGATTCATCAGCTGCAGCAGTGATGTACCAAGGATCTTCGAAGTTTGTTAATGTTCTGTTCTTTGTAAAGAAGAACCAAGAATAGTCAGTACATTCTTTCATGATTTCAAGAGATACATTTCCTGCACCGTTATCTGTATCAACAGTAGACTGTGACCATTCGTTCATGTATGAAAGTAAGCTCTTAACCTCATCACTGTTAATATCAACAGTACCAGATTCCTTGATCTGCTTGTTAATTGTAGTTGTTCCGATATCTACGATACTTGATGCAGTACCTTTACTTCCCCAATAGCTTGAGTGGTCAGTATTTGCAACAAATTCTGTATAATCATCAATATCCCAATCTGGTTCAGGGATAGAAATATTCTTACTAGATGCTAATGACTTATTAATCCAGATACCAGCAGGAATTGTGTAGGATGGAAGACCCGCCTGGAATCCATAGTAGTTTAAGTTATCCATAAGGTTTGCGTTATAAGCCTTATATGTTTCGTCATCTTTATATTTGGAAAGATCAGCTACAAGACCCTTCTTGATATCGTTTGGTACATCTGTTGATGCCCAGATATCAGGATACTTACCATAAGTAGCCTTAAAGTTTTCCATTTCCTGTTCCCAAGTAGGTGTTCCAACCTGATCCGGATCTCCTTCCTTAGACCAAAGGTTAATTTTAATGTTTGGATAAGTTTCGTTGAACTTATGAGCAACAGCATATACCTGAGCAACGTTACTAGCTGTAATATCTTCAGCTCTTAATTCCTGATGTCCCATATCTTCATAATATTTTCCGTCACCAGACCATACCATGATAGATACGTCACCTTCGATTTCTTTATCTTTTAAGTTTGTAGCTCCTAAATTTGTTTTTGTTTCACTTAATTTTGAGCTTTTACCGCTTCCCTGTGAACCTCCTTTAGATCCACCACATCCTGTCATCACCATAGACGCACCAACAACTGCGGCCATAGAAAAAGCTAATGCCTTGCGACTAAATTTTTTCATTTTTTATCCTCCTCCTTGTCGAAAAAATTTCACTTACATTAGAATCCACATAGTGATATTCTTGAAAATATTTTATCACAGAGATATGTACAAATCAACAACAAAAAACGTTTTAAGCTTCATTTCTCTTGTGAATTTTTTACTATAACTCATTTATCCATTTATGGAATTATGACAAAAATAAACTATTTCAACAATTTTTTGTCACGTGTTTTTTTACAATTACCACATCTAGAATAAAAAGATTTTTATTCAACTAAATCTAGTATTTCTTTTTCCGGTCTCTAAATTGCCTCTCCGACACAAAAAAATGGCCAGTTCTTACAAACTGACCATTTAAACATGTCGCATTTCTTTAATTCTTATGCCTGTTCTCTCTTCTTAGAGAATACAACTACTGCTGCAGCTGCTAAAATAGCAACCATTCCGAATGCGTATGGTTCGAAATCACCTGTAGAAACAGTTGTTGTAGTTGTTGTAGTAGCACCTGAGCTTGATGCAGTTGGAGCTTCTGTAGATGAACCTGAATCTTCAACTAAAGAGAACCCTGTACATGTAATTACTGTAGCTAATAAAGCATCTTCATCAGTTTCCTTTGCAATAGCGTTCTGTCCGCCATCTGCATAAGAGTATGCTGCTGTTTCATCACCTCTATCACCGAATTCACCACCGATACCGAAGTAAACAGAGTTTGCATCACAAGCAGCTGTGAATGATTCGCTTAATGTCTGATTCTGACCTTTTTTAAGTCTGATCCACTTACCATATGCGATATCTTCTTTCGTAGCAATCTTAATGAATACCCATTTGTCACACTTAGATGACTTTAATGTTAAGTTGATTTTATACTTTGTTCCTTTTTTAACATCAACAGATCCGAATCCGTCTTTCGTGTTCTGGTAAACCTGTCCGCCCCAGACACCGCCCCAGCCGATTTCTTTAATTTCAGCTGTCCAGCCGTCTGCTGACTGAGATTTCAATGTACCTTCTGCTCCTTCATACCAGATACCATGTCCCGCTCCTTCTTCTCTTCCGAAGTAGCTTCCCCATGTATCTTTAGCCATACAGTTTACTGTCATACCTGCAGTAAGCGCAAGAGCTGCAACTACTGCCATGACTCTTTTAAATTTCTTCATTATTTTGTCCTCCTCTTGATATGCGACAGTATCGCGTTTATAAACGAAGTATAGCACGAACATTGCTCTAATTCAATGGATAAAATCGGTTTTTTCTATCTTTCAGACATAATCAACAATTTTTTTAAAAAATATCTGTACAATTTGCCTAATGCAATTGCATTTTCGTTTCCCTTTTAATATAATGAAGCAGCAAAGGAGGATAAAACCATGCGTTCTATTATAGCAGTAACATATTTATTTCTATTTTTGATTTTTTCCCTGCCGGTTATGCTAATCGCACTAATTGTGGGACTTTTTTCCATAAAAGCCAGGGATCTTATGATGCTCCGTTTTGTTCAATTCGGTCTTTATACCGTATACCGTTTTATTGTAGGAGTAAAAGTCACAGTAAATGGATTGGAAAATATCCCGAAAGATGAAGCCGTATTATTTATCGGTAATCATACCAGCTATTTCGACATCATCACGACCTATCCAATCATGAAACGACCTACCGGTTTTGTGGCAAAAAAAGAAATCAAAAAAATACCAATTCTTCCTTGGGTTATGTATTTTGTACGTTGCCTGTTTTTAGACAGGGAAGACCCTCGTGCCGGATTACAGACAATTTTAAAAGCAGCAGAATATATCCAGAACGGAATTTCCATTGTAATCTTCCCAGAAGGTACCCGTTCCAAAGATGGTACTCTTGGCGAGTTCAAGGAAGGCTCCTTTAAAATTGCCACAAAAGCAAAATGTCCGGTTGTTCCAATGGGAATCATTGGCACCCCTGATGTATTTGAAAAGCATACACCATGGATGAAACCTGCAAAGGTTACCATTAATTTCGGCAAGCCTGTTTCTACTGCGGAAATGAGTCGTTCAGATATGAAAGCACTTCCATCCATGATTCGTGAAGAAGTTGCCAGACTCTCCGGTCAGGAATCACATTCCGGAAACACATTCGAAGAATAAAACATTGTCTTTTTACTATTTCAATGTTAAAATATCACAAGAATTTTTATAATTATGGAGGTACAAGATGATTTATACACCTTTTCTTGCAGTGGCAACTTATGTTTGGGTTATTGCAATCGTTCTTGTCGTTATGATTGCAGTGATGGCTGTATTATATTTTCTTGGAAGAAAAGCTGAGAAAAAACAGGACGAACAGCAGAAAGCATTAGAAGCAAATGCACAAACCATTAGTTTGTTCGTTATTGATAAAAAGAAGATGCGTCTGAAAGATGCTGGTCTTCCTAGCATTGTATTAGAGCAGGCTCCAAAGCTTGCAAAAGCCGCTAAAATCCCTATCGTCAAGGTAAAAGCCGGCCCACGTGTGATGAACCTCATCGCCGATGCAAAAGTTTACGATGCAATCTTACCAAAACAGGAAATCAAGGCAACGGTCAGTGGTCTATACATTACATCCTTTAAAAGAATCCGCGGCCCTGTTTCCGAACCACCAAAAAAGAAAAAGTTATTTGGTAGAAAATCATGACCACCCGTCAAACGGGTGGTTTGCTCGCCCCTATAAGGGGCAGTTGCCGGCCAGCGCCTAAAGACGCTGGCTTTCACTTTGTTCAAGCCTTAATGCCCTTGACTCGTCGCCGCCCTTGAAAGGGCGTTTGTATTACCGGCTACCCTTAAAAGGGTCCTCATACTCTTTTACACTAAGTTTATCCATTGCAATGTCATGTTTCTCTTAATCTTGTATGTACTTTTTTATTGTTGCCTCATTTAGACCTACCGTGCTTACATAGTATCCTTCCGCCCAGAAATGTCTGTTGCCAAATTTATATTTTAGATTTGCGTGCTTATCGAATATCATAAGTGCACTTTTTCCTTTGAGATATCCTATGAACTGTGATACACTTAGTTTCGGTGGAACGCTTACAAGCATATGTACATGGTCTGGCATTAGATGACCTTCCAGTATTTCCACTCCTTTGTACTTACATAGTTGTATTAATATTTCACGTATACTCTCTTTGTATACTCCATATATTGACTTCCTTCTATACTTAGGAATGAACACTATGTGGTACTTACACATCCATTTGGTGTGTGATAAACTATTTGCTTTA
>JAILRB010000051.1 GCA_024698585.1 Eubacterium sp. | reverse complement strand
AATCACCTCAACTTCCGTTTACAATCAGACCCGGAAGATTTACAATATCAGTACGGATGAACGTGGAAGCAGTCGTTGGGCACTGGATGATGTGGGAAATGTCATGGCGAAGACTTCCTATGATGCATGGGGAAGTGTGACGGAAAACAATGCAGTCAGCCTGTCTCCATACATTGAGGACATCAACCTGACAGAAAGCTTTACCGGATATCTTTACGATGAAGGAACCGGTTTATGGAATGCCGGGGCAAGAACCTATGATCCGGAAACCAAGCGTTTCCTTTCTGAAGATCCGGAAAGTGGAACCATGGATGATCCAATCTCCACGGTAAAATATGTTTATGCCTATGATAATCCGGTGATGAACGTGGATCCGGATGGACGCTCTGTATGGGGAACCATCACATCCTGGGGAAGTAAGGCATACGACACTGCAAAGTCCTGGGCAGGAACTGCAGTCAATGCCGTTAAGAAGACAGCGGGCTACGTAAAGGACAAGGTAGTCCAGGGTGTACAGGCAGTAAAACAGGCTGGTCGAAAGATGATTGACGCTGCAGCCAGCTATGTGCAGAAGGTCATCTGTATGATTCCGGATGGCGTGAAGAAGGTCTGGAACGATATCAATAAACTGTATGACAAGATACCAAACTCTGTGAAGTTTACAATCGGAGCGGCAGGTGTTGCGGTTGCCGTAGTTACGGGAGCAGCTCCACTGGGAGCGGCAGTAGGTGTTCTGGCTGGTGCAATGCTGGGTGGAGCGGCAATGAATGCAGGAATCTATGCGGCAGGAGCATTCTTTGGATACCATAACTTTAGCTGGAAGGAAATGGGAAAGACCGCCATTGACGGCGCAGCGGATGGAGCGTTGTTTGCCGGCGTTGGAATGATTGCAAAAAGCGTTACCTATGCGGTAAAGAATCCTGAACCGCTGAAGGCATTTCTAGCGGATGAGACTGGTGGAGAGATTAATCTTTCGAAGTTTGGAAAGACCGGCCATGGAAAGTCAAGTGGAAAAATTGGTGCGGATAATGTTGCAGATGCAGCTAGATTAAAAGAGTATTATAAGCAAGCTGAGAACTATGGAACGGGTTCAATTAAGGAATTAGAAAATGGAAGATTTCGTTTTTATGAAAAAATAAAGCCAGCGAGAAAAAAAGGTGAGATGGCAGGTGCAAGACATGTAAGAGAATGGGATCCTTATTCAGATTTCAAAAGAGATTGGTATGAAACAGTGGATTATAATGGAAAAATTAGACAAGTTCGACCAGATCCTAATATCACAGGTGGAGTAAAGGTTCATTATACATTTGATAATAATGGTAATTATACTGGTAGTTGGATTCCAAAAAAATAAAGGAGTATATATGAAGCAACCAACAATAGAAGAGATAACGAAAAAAATAGATATGGTCTTAAACGATTCTGTTTTAAGAAAAGAAATATGTGAGTGGGCTACTAATTATATTAGAAATGATGATCAAGTTGAAATTCGGGATATAAAAGCGTGGCATTATTTAGTTGCAATCTCAAATATTGATGAGATGATTGAACCAGATGTATTTCTTTTTGACAAGGAAGATATACGAAGAATAGTAAAAGAATATTCTTAAAGAGACCTTATAGAGTTATAAGTGAAACTGAAAAAGACAATTTCTCTTGAAGAAGTGAAACTTGACATTATGAATTTATCATATTCCAAAGGTGGGGACTATTCTGATGAAATGATTCGAAGTTTTGCAATGGTATATATAGACGAATTTTTATAAGGTCAAATAACAAAAGTTTTCCTGAGGCTTAAAGTGGCTATTGTAAAAATAAAAGAATGTTGATGTGTTTACTAATGATGGCAGTGATTCTGCTTTGGGTATTAAAATATTCGATAGGTGTATAAGTAAGCAGGATTGGAAACGTAATATTGTTTTAGTATCAATAATAAGAAAGTGCTCTTAACTCTGTTAGGAGTGTTTTTCTTATGCCCAAGCCCCAATGGATAATAAAAGGGGGGCGAATGTCAAAAAAGTAAAGTGACCTATACTTATGAATACGATGCTCTTGGAAGGGTTACGAAAGAAGAAGGAAAAGACGAAGAATCGGAAGACACTGTCATATTAAATCGTTACACTTATGATGAATACGGAAAATTAGTGACTGTTTCCTCCGGTTCCGGTGAAAATATTAGTACAAAACATTATGCATATAACAGCCGTGGTGAAGTGACAGAAGAAACAGACGGAAATAGCAACACGACATCATAATGATAATCTGACGAGAAATCAAGCTCGAGCCATTGAACAATACTATATTGAGAATGGTCCGAGTGAGCTAAACAAAATTAATAGTATAAGCCCTAAAAATAAATATTATAATAATGCAAGAAAGTGGGCAGAAAGATATTTAGATGTAAAGGAGTAAAAGATGATTGATTTAAATGACATTAACAATAATACGATTTCGAATAATTGGAAAAAAAGATATGCTGAACAACCGATAGAAATAAAGAAAAAGCTTGATTTGTTAAATGATTCTGCAATTAAAGATTATCAACTTCAAGTTATAAAGAGAGAAAAAATATATCCAGAAATTGGTGATGTTTTTAGGATTGCTCCGAAGAAAGATATATCCTTGTACGGGGTCGTGATAAATAATCATGTAGATAATATAAATGGAAAAGATTTAATTGTCATAGTGATTTTTAATTCACAAAGTTCAATTAATAATAGAGAGCAAATGGATATAATGAAAGAAGCATTATTACTTCCTCCACAAATTGTCGGACAGGAATATTGGACAAAAGGATATTTTTCCAATATTGATAAAATAAAAAATGTGGAGTGTAAGCTTCAATATGGATTTTATAGTATTGGAAAGAAAAAAAATTGCGATGAATATGGAAAAGAAATTAATTATAAACCTGAATTATTTGACACTTTTGGAGTGGCAACTATCTCCGGAATTGCAAAAAGAATAAATCAGGAATTGATTATTAGAGGCATGATTTGAATACAATTGTATATGTAAGTGTAAAAGTTGGAAAAAGGGTATGATTAATAATAATCATTATCTTAAATAAGTTAGCTTCAACAAAGAGAAATTCATTATCTTTAAATACTGGACGATAACTGCCATACCGTTAGATGAGGATGATTATTGGGAGATACAAGGGAAAATTCTTATTTTAACCCATCAATGATGAAAACTAATAGCAAATCATCGTAAAACATTTTAGAGTAGTTAGGAATCAAAGTAAAGGTCGCTTTTGTGATTTTCAAAAGCGGCTTTTCTATTTTGAAGTTAATTCAAAATCATATTATTTCGAAAAAGAACATCTGGAAGCAGTCATGACCTCAACTTCCGTTTACAATCAGACCCGGAAGATTTACAATATCAGTACGGATGGACGTGGACCCGGATGGTGTGAAGAAGGTCTGGAACGATGTCAATAAACTGTATGACAAGATACCAAACTCTGTGAAGTTTACAATCGGAGCTGTAGGAGTTGCGGCTACCGTAGTTACGGGAGCAGCCCCACTGGGAGCGGCAGTAGGTGTTCTGGCTGGTGCAATGCTGGGTGGAGCGGCAATGAATGCAGGAATCTATGCGGCAGGAGCATTCTTTGGATACCATGACTTTAGCTGGAAGGAAATGGGAAAGACCGCCCTCGACGGTGCAGCGGATGGAGCATTGTTTGCCGGCGTTGGCTTAACTATCGCAGGAGTTACTCGTGGAGTAATGAAGGCCAAGAATCTTTTAAGTAAGAATGGAAAAGGGCTTAAAGGGTCTGTTGCGACGGAAACGGTTGAAGAAGGTTCACGTCACGGCATGAAAATGAACTTGCAATTCTTTGCGGAAAAGGGTGAAACATATTATCATGTTACAACAGAAGAGAATGCAAAAATGATAATGCAGAGTGAAAAATTGGGACTAAGTAATAATAATTGGGAAAAGCGTGTGTTTGCGTGGACTGAGCAACCGACTAAGAAACAGGCAAGTATTGCAGGGATTGGAAAAGATGCTAATACTGTATTAAAATTTAATACAAGAGCGGTATTTGAACCGGATGTTGGTAATGTAGGAAAAAGCATAGAAAACATTGTTGTTCAAACAATAGATTCGCAGAGGGTACCGATATCTGTTAGCAATATAGAAAGTGTCGGATTTAAAAAGGAATGGTGGGAATTTTGGAAAAAATAAAAATAGTGATTGAAAAAGATAGATTAATTAGAATAAACAATCCATTTGGTGATATATATAGTGATTACATAAGTAGAAATTCTTTTGAATTTTTTAAAGGTAAAAGCTATGGTATAGTGTGTGAATATGGTTCAGGAGGAGAGGCGTTGTCGCTTCTTTTGTCTGGAGAAATATCTATGCAACTAGAAAAGTCTTTTATTGACGAAAAAGAAGTACAAAAGATTGACAGTGGATGGTATGTGGGAAAGAAGATAATGTCAAAGGGGGTTATCAAAAGAGAAATAAGTAAGGAAAAGGCATTTAAGATAGCAATTGATGAATATAATAAATTTCATGATATAAACGAGATTGTTTCTATGTTTAATCTTTTGCCAAACAAGTTAGAATATGGATTTTCAAATAATTGTGAATGGGAAAGATGGAGAGCTTCATTAGCTCTTGGATATGCATGTAATAAGAAAATATTCTGTTTCCCATGGATGAATACAATGATATTTTACGATTGTATGTATAATTCGCAAGTGTTTAAATATTTTGATGACATAAAACGGGATGGTGGAATAATTATTTTACCAACTTCACGAAAAGAAAATATAGAAGGTTTGGTTGATGACATTATTGAAATACATTGTTCCAGATTTGAACATACAATCTCGGAATCATACTAAGTTATCTAGAATATAAAAGATAAAGAGGATAACAATAAATAGAGAGAAACGGTGTTATTTTGTTTGTTATTTTTTAAAATACTCATGAATAAGAGTTGCCTAATTTAGTTTTTTGAAAAGTTCTAAAAATTGGAAATAAGATTAGAAAAATTGGCATCAAAACACTCTTAACGTTTGTTAGGAGTGTTATTCATATTTCTAAACCAGAATGGATTATGTGACATTTGGAGTATTTATGGTGACACAAAAGAACGCCTGGAAGCAGCCGTTGGGCACTGGATGATGTGGGAAATGTCATGGCGAAGACTTCCTATGATGCTTGGGGAAGTGTGACGGAAAACAATGCAGTCAGTCTGTCTCCATACATTGAGGACATCAACCTGACAGAAAGCTTTACCGGATATCTTTAC
>JAILRB010000050.1 GCA_024698585.1 Eubacterium sp. | reverse complement strand
AATCACCTCAACTTCCGTTTACAATCAGACCCGGAAGATTTACAATATCAGTACGGATGAACGTGGAAGCAGTCGTTGGGCACTGGATGATGTGGGAAATGTCATGGCGAAGACTTCCTATGATGCATGGGGAAGTGTGACAGAAAACAATGCAGTCAGTCTGTCTCCATACATTGAGGACATCAACCTGACAGAAAGCTTTACCGGATATCTTTACGATGAAGGAACCGGGTTATGGAATGCCGGGGCAAGAACCTATGATGCCTCCACCAGACGTTTCCTTTCAGAGGACCCGGAAAGCGGAACCATGGATGATCCAATCTCCACGGTAAAATATGTTTATGCCTATGATAATCCGGTGATGAACGTGGATCCGGATGGACGCTCTGTATGGGGAACCATCACATCCTGGACAGGAAAGGCATATGACACTGCAAAGTCCTGGGCAGGAACTGCAGTCAATGCCGTTAAGAAGACCGCGGGCTACGTAAAGGATAAGGTAGTCCAGGGAGTTCAGGCAGTAAAACAGGCCGGAAGGAAGATGATTGACGCTGCAGCCAGCTATGTGCAGAAGGTCATCTGTATGATTCCGGATGGCGTGAAGAAGGTCTGGAATGATGTCAATAAACTGTATGACAAGATACCAAACTCTGTGAAGTTTACAATCGGAGCTGTAGGAGTTGCGGCTGCCGTAGTTACGGGAGCAGCCCCATTGGGAGCGGCTATAGGTGTTTTGGCTGGTGCAATGCTGGGTGGAGCAGCAATGAATGCAGGAATCTACGCAGCAGGAGCATTCTTTGGATACCATGACTTCAGCTGGAAGGAAATGGGAAAGACCGCCACTGACGGTGCAGCGGATGGAGCGTTGTTTGCCGGTGTTGGAATGATTGCAAAAAGCGTTACCTATGCGGTAAAGAATCCTGAACCGCTGAAGGCGTTTCTAGCGGATGAGACTGGCGGAGAGATTAATCTTTCGAAGTTTGGAAAGAAGAATCACGCAGTCGAAAGTCCAGATACACCACTGTACGAAAGTATGATGGAAGAAAGAGGTATTTCATCTACGCTGACAGCAGAAGAAAAGGAAGCATGTCGAGCTGCTGATTTGAAGATGGAGTACGAAGGTTGGAAAAAAGCAAACCCATATTCATATCTAGAAGATGATTGTAATATTTCTGCAGGAAAGAACTTTACTGCTAAACAAAAACAAAGAATGCTTAAAGAGAATATGAAAAGGAATGGCGGTATTGTTAAATCAGATAATGCAAATGACTATTTTGAAATGCTTACAAAACCCAAGAAAAGTCAGAAGGGAGTAACACCGAGACCGGATGAATGGCAATTTGATCATATTATTCCTAAAGATAAGGGGGGGACAAATAGTTACTCAAATTGTCAAATTATATCAAGAAAATATAATCGAAAAAAATGGAATAAATAAATGGAGATGATTGAAAAATGAAGAAAATATTTGGATTTACAAATAAAAAAGAAATATACCAAAAATGTCTATATGCCTCCGTTGCTCATGCAGTAATGGTTGGAAAATATGATTTATTATTGGATGAAATTGCTTGGGATGAAAAAAATTATTTATTTCAAGATATGGAGGGGTTGAGAGCTGTAATTGCTTTCGGTGAGAACTTGTTTATGTGTGGTGTACAAAATAGGGAGAGTAAACCAGAACAAAAAGAAAAATTAATTGATATGTACTTTGGCGGAAATGAAAGAGAGAATGTTCAATATGCAGAAGATGAAATTTTTCCTTATTTTTTGGAGGAAATAGAAAACGAGGATGGAATAAGCATTTCAGCATTGTTTTGGGGAGATGACACCGTAATACTATCTAAAATGGATGAAAAGGATATTATTAAAATAAGTGGCGGTATTTTATTACCATATTTATATAATTTTAGTGATTTGAAAAAATATTGGCGTGATTATTATGAAGCAAGTGATGAACAGTTTGAATTGATAGAAAATGTATACCAAGAACGTTTGACTAAGGGACAGTTTGATTTAAAGGAAAAGCAAAAAGAAAAGTTGAAATTATGGTATGGAGACAATATTAATTTTTGCAGACAAGCTTTTAGAGAAATAGGAATAACTGTTTAATAGGAAAGGTTAATTTATTTTAGTACCAGTAATAATGAAGCACTTTTAACGTCTGTTAGGAGTGCTTTTCTTATAGCAATACCAGAATGGATTGCGAGACCGCCAGAGTACTTATACTTATGACGGTTTAGGAAATCCAATCACGGAACAGACCAGAAGTCAGTATTACACAAACCAGACTAATGTAACTAAAGACTATATCTACGACTACACAGAAGAAGTGCCAAGTGATGGAGTGATAGTGGATTACACTTACGGTGATGCGAAAGAGCGTATGGAAGCGGTAATCACCTCAACTTCCGTTTACAATCAGACCCGGAAGATTTACAATATCAGTACGGATGAACGTGGAAGCAGTCGCTGGGCACTGGATGATGTGGGAAATGTCATGGCGAAGACTTCCTATGATGCTTGGGGAAGTGTGACGGAAAACAATGCAGTCAGTCTGTCTCCATACATTGAGGACATCAACCTGACAGAAAGCTTTACCGGATATCTTTAC
>JAILRB010000007.1 GCA_024698585.1 Eubacterium sp. | reverse complement strand
AATGAGACCACTCATATTAATACAGCCACTCAGAACCTTACTTCCTTCTTCCACACTTCTTGGCACACTTTCTCCAGTCAGTGCACTGGTATCCAGGCTGCTGCTTCCTTCTACAATCACACCATCCAATGGAATTTTTTCTCCCGGCTGAACTACAATGATGCTGCCAACACTAACTTCATCCGGATCCACCTTCTCCAATTTCCCTTCAATTTCCATATTGGCATAATCCGGTCGGATGTCCATTAAAGCGGTAATGCTTTTCCGACTCTTTCCCACGGCATAGCTTTGGAACAGTTCACCAATCTGATAAAAGAGCATTACAGCCACCGCTTCCATATATTCTCCTAAAGCAAAGGCACCAAGGGTAGCAATTGCCATCAAGAAATTTTCATCAAAGACCTGACGGTTTAAGATTCCCTTTCCTGCTTTTTTCAAAATATCATAGCCGATTACCAAATAAGGAAACGCATATGTAATTGCCTTCAAATAAATTTTATATTTCCATGGATTGTCCCACTGACGAAATCCCGCATAGATTATCCCAGTCAAAATCAGCGTCAAAACAATCCTCAGTAATACTTTTTTCTGTTTTTTATTCATCTTTCATCCCATTCCTTTCCTGACTCCATCAGGATTCGATTTAAAATTCGATTTCAATATCATCATCAATTCTTTTGCAGTTCTTAAGAACGGCGGTCATGATATCTTTTGGCTCCACACCTTCTTCAAATTCCACTTTCATCTTTAAAGCCATAAAGTTTACTACTGCATCCCTTACGCCTGCTGTATTTTTGGTAGCTTCCTCCATTTTATTTGCACAGTTTGCGCAATCTACTTCAATCGAATATGTCTTTTTCATAATATTTTTACCTTCCTTTTTTCAAATTCAAACATATGAACACTTATTCATATGTTTGAATTTATTGTATCACTTTGAATTCTTTTGTCAACAATTAATTTAATACATAAATTCCCCAATTAAGGTAAGCTGCAAAGGTCACCCATAGCAGGTAAGGCACCAACAACCAGCCTGCCGATAAACGAATTTTCGAGAAACTTTTTATTGTCAGCAAAATCAAAATCCACAGAATTACCAGCCAGATCAGTGAAAACAAAAAGAATTTTCCATTAAAGAAAAACAGGGACCAACAAAAATTAAAAAAGAGTTGTACTCCATACAACAATAATGCCCTACCCTTTCGATCTTCCGCCACATCTGCCACACATACCAGATAGGATGCAATTCCCATCAACACGTACAGTATAGTCCAGGCTACCGGGAACAACCAATCCAGCGGAGAAAGAACCGGTTGATTCAATTTTCCAAAATTTTCCATTTCACCTCTGGTAAGCAAAGAGGATACCGCTCCTACCAGCAGGGGAATGGCTATGCAAATAATCAATTGTTTCCATTGGATTTTTTTCAAAAAAATCACCTCCCAGCATTAGTATATGCAGGAAGGTGATTCCATAATCATTTTATTTTAACTTTCTTCACTTTTGACCATTTGCCAAAAATCTTCTGATTCTTTTCCTTTCGAAATGCACAAATGCGAACATAAAGTTTTTTGTATTTTTTTAATTTCTTTTTGGATACCGTAAGCTTGTGTGAATTTTTATTAATAGTTTTCCGATATACTGCTTTCTTGTTTTTCTTCGCAGTTTTCTTTGACTTAAAAAATCTGATTTGTAATCCGGTAGCTCCTGAAATCTTCTTTTTCAAAGTAATTTTTACTTTCTTTGATTTCTTCTTTCTCACCGCCTTTTTGATTTTCACGGTTCCGACCTTATTCTGCTTTTTGGGAACAACGTTCTTTGTAGGAGCTACATCCTTTGTGGTTTCTTCTTTTCCACTTGTTGTCAGAGGAACGGTAGTTTCCTCTGTCGTCGTATTGTTTGTACCAAGCTTATAATCTCCAAAAAGATGATCTCCCACGCCATTTGTCTTCACTTTCGGATTATTATCAGCTTTCTCATTTTCTGTTCCAATTAACTTTCTCTGATATACCCGGACATAATCCACTTCCATATCTGCACCACTAAAATCTGCTCCCGGTGCATGGAAGCTGTCAAAGGTTCCGCCACAGGCAAGATTTAAAATCACAAAGAATCTCTGATCAAACGGTGCGTTTTTATTGCCACGGTCTGAGCCCGAGAACCATTCATTATTGGTACATTTGAAAAAGCATTTTCCGTCACAATAAATTTTAATATTGTTTTCTTCCCAAATCACGGAATAAACATGCCAGTCTGTCGTATCAGTCTTCTTGTTTCCATCCCCAACCAAATCTAACATATCACTGCTGTTGATATTATCAGGCCATGCTGCTCCATAGTGCATTGCACCGAAAATCTTATTCGGAACACGACCTCGTCCTTCTGCAATATCAATTTCTCCGGAATATGCCCATCCGCCATATAAATTGTCATTTGGCAACATCCAGATTGCCGGCCAGATTCCTTCGCCCTTAGGAAGTTTTGCTCTCACATCTACACGACCGTATTTTACGGAGAAATTGTGCTGTGTGGTTAACTTTCCTGAGGAATATGTTGCTGTAGCCGCTTTTGTATGATCTCCTTTTTGATAGAAAGTCTTCGACTGTTTCTTCATATGAATGTTCAGTTTTCCATCCTTCACGGAAACATTATCTTTCGAATAATATTCCAGTTCCTGATTTCCCCATCCGGCAGTTGCAATATCATCTTCTTCCAAAAGATATCCTTCCGCCAGATTCCACTTGCCGGTGTCGATACTGTTTCCACTGAACTCATCGTTCCAAATCATCTTCCAGCCGTCCGGTGTATACCCGGAAGAATTTGTTTCATCATCTACCTGGATATCTCCCATATCCGCAGCCGTCTGACTCGGAACATTCGGATTTCCCCAAACAGTATAATAAACATAATTCTCTTCAATAGCGCCACCCTTTTTTCCGTTCTTCGGATAGCCGATTCTGAAATAGGTATCTTTTCGAACCGGGCGGAACCACAATCCATATACATAATCAATAAAGTAGCCCCATTGCTGACTGTTGGAATAATTGTTAAACCCATTTCCTTCGTAGATAAATCCACTGATTGCCACGTCATTCAGGATGGTCCAGGTTCCTCCTGTCCATTCTCCATTCTTGTAGGAACCACCTGCATAAACTTCGTAGGTGTAAATATCCAAATCTGATTTTCTTGTATTGGTTCCTCCGATTTTTGGTAATGGAAATCCGACAGCTCCGGTACTGTCGGATTTTGCATCATACGTTGTTTTTCCATCATACGAAGATAACGTATAATTATTCCTTTCAGGTTCCTCATAAACTACTTTAGCGTCAACATAAATACTTGGGTCATTCTTTTTTTGAACCCGAATGGTAAAGGAATGATCAATTCCCTTAAACCAAAGTCCGCCGGTACCATCTGTATATATACCAAAGTTTGTATCCCATATAAATCCCGAGGATGCATTTCCCATCAAATTGACAAATCCTTTTCCGTCTCCATTGTCCACTTTAATTGTAATGTCATCCTTTACCTGATCATACACTGCCGATCCACCATTGAATGTCCATTCTCCCCAATGAGTTGCAGAAGTACCGGTGGCATCTGCCATAATGGTTCCTTCTCTGGTAGAAATTCCGGTCAAGGACATTTTCGGTAACTCTACTAAAGTAAATGTATATTCTAAATCAACGTTATTGGTCTTTCCATGGAAACGAACCTGAGTCGTTTCTTCCAGTTTCATCCACAAAATCCAGCCACCTAAGTCTGAGCTCCATTGCTGGTATTCCCAGCCCCATGTGTCATTGAATACAAAGTACTTCACGGAATCAATGGTTTTCCACTCACCACCGGTTCCCTTTTCCTGTTTCACGTAAAGTTGCAGATCCTTTTCCACATCTTTCAAAGATACTTTGTCGTAAGTCACTCCGTTAAACTTCGGCATTACCGTTCCAAAACTTACCGGCGCAACTCCTGTCTTCGATTGTGACGGACCATTTTCTCCGTCATAATAATCCATTGATGTGATTGCAATGGTGTCAGCATTTGCTGTTCTGCCATTGGACTTTTCAATCACCAAACCTCCAATAATCAGTACTATCGCCACTGCAAAAGCAGTAACGACTCCCTTCCAAACCTTTTTTCCCATTCTACGTCCCTCTTTCTGTATCATTTTAGGTAAAACGACTATAGACTCCCATTTTTCCATACAGCCGTCCTTTTCCATAGTAGCATAGGTTTTTTGGGGTTTTAAGTATTCTTTTTTCTAATTACTGCCCTGTTTTTTGTAAAAATGTATCCGGTAACATTTTTTCACTTCACCTGATAGATATCAAACTTACCACACTGTTCTATCAAACTGTAATTCTTCTCAATGTAATCTCGTCCCTCTGAAGGTGTCTGCCAGAACATATCCTTTTTATCATGATAAATGTACACGTAAGTGTTTTCCTGTCCTTCAATCTGCTTCAGAATCTCAATAGGTGAATGATTTCCAAGATTTCCCTGAAGATATATATTGAAGTAGGGCTCCGGCATTTGTTCCGCTGCAAAAGCCACATAACTGTAAACATCTTCAATGGAGTAGATTTTTTTGTCCGGATTGTTTTTCACATATTCCACAATTTCCTTAGTCTTCTGAACGGTCTTCGGATCAACTGCGGTATTGACGTATGTTGTATGAATCTTGTCCGCCTGTAATGATTTTGGAATCATAAACACAGCGTATCCAATTGTTGCCAACATCATCACATAGAAAATGGCATTCAACTCTTTCACAAATGTTTCACTACTCAAATCCACTTTTCTGCTGGCAAAAGCAATAAGTGGAATCAACAATACTATAATCGCCAATTCCATATGTTTCATGTTCGGAATCGGATAAATTACAATAGTATGTGCAAATGCAATCCATGAAGTCAATCTCAATTTTGTATCCTTGCATCGAATCGCAAGCACCAAAACAAGTATTGCCAAAAGAACTACCGCAAACTGCACCGCTAACACATCTTTAAATGTGTTCTGAACCTGAAAAATCAAACTCAAATTGGAATTTTGCGAAAACTTCTTTGCTCCTGAAAAGCAATTGTCCCAAAAATCCCCAAAGGATTTTGTTACAAACAAATACACCAGAAAAGTTCCTCCACACAGCAAACCGGTAAGTATATAGGAAACAACTGCCTTGATGGTCCTGCTTTCTTTTTTACTACAGAACAGCCATGCCAAAAAAGAAACAACTACAATCATTCCTCCGGTTGTTTGTTTTGTCAAAATCATTGCTGAAGATAAGAAACCATAAAGAACCATCTCCTTTGTTGACGGAGTCCGTTCCCCCATCCTGCACATCAAGTACATTAATGCAATCGTCAGAATTGTTACCAATGCATTGTATTCCATCGGAAACAGTGCCATACAAATCGCAATAATTCCGTATAAAATAATTCCTAGCGAATGACATAAGTTCAACTTCTTTACAAGTCCGTATAATACTAGAACTAACGGAATCATTAAGAAAACCTGCATAATTTTCATTGCGGAGTAGGTTTTTACAAAAAACAATGGAATTGAAAAGATATAATAAAAAAGTGGTGTGGTGACACATGCAAAATCTTTATAGATTACTGCTCCCTTAGAAATCATCAGACAATTATAAAACTGCCATAAGTCATCACACTCTGTGATTTCATAGGTGCAAATCATCACGATTTTGACAATAACGGTCAATACTCCCGTAATCCATAATAAATGTATATATTTTTTCTCTGACTGATTCATTTCTTCTCCTTATCTCCATCGTGTAAATAATAAATTGCTCTGCCTCTTTTCGGAAGCAGAGCAATTATCATTATTATTCAATATTCTTATTTTTTCCACAATCCATGTAGATTGCAATAAGCATATACCGCATCCACTTCTTCACCTGCTGCTAATGCAAATTCAGCTTTTGGAGCTTCTTCCGGTTTCAGATATTTAATCTGGAATCCCTGATTCGTTGCAACTGCAATCCACATAATGTAATGCGCTTCCATCATCGGATGTTCTACCTCTCCAACGGACACTTTCACAACTCCGTCAGCTACTTCGTATGCCGGCACATGTTTTTCAACTGCTGCATCAACTGTTCCCGGAACAATCTCTGTCATAGCCTGTCCACAACACATCAATGGTGTTCCCTTATCATCAACCTTTGTCACAATATTTCCACAACGTTCACAAATATAAAATTTCAATTCCATAGTTCTGCCTCCTTTTCTTTTTCACGCTTCATATCGTTACTGATAGAATATCATTTTCCCTGGGGAAAAGCAATGAAATCCAACAGTATTTTTCACATTTTTTATACACCTGTAAATTGTTCAAACCACTCTTTGTTTTGCTGATCCTGAAGATTTTCAAAACAGTGAATACATTTCTTGACTGCATAAGGAAAAGACTCTGTATTCTGAAAATCCTCTGACGACATGATTTCCTTGATTTTTTCAACAAGCTGCTGGTTTTCCTCTCCCGCTCCTTGTTGTTTAACGCAATTCATTACAATCATATTAAGCCATGTAACAATCCGATTAAATTGAATATCTTCCCAGAATTCCGAATTTTCATCAATCTGTGCAAGGCACTCCAATGCCTTTTCATAACGCTTTCCTGCCTCCTCAAATCTCCCGGTTTTCACATAAACAGCTGCGGTATTATTATAGAGACCTGCCATTTGTAAAGCGCCTGCTCCACTCTGCATTACAAACATTTCCGCATTTTTGTAACAGACTTCTGCTTCTTCCACCCGTTCAAAATGACATAAAGTGGTTCCCATATTAATCCACATATTGGCCACACCGGGATGTGCCTCTAATCCATTTTTTTGAATCAGTGCCAGTCCATCTTCCACACTTTGTAATCCTTTTTCTTTTTGGTCCGTGCTTCGATAATATCCCATCATTTCATTAAGAACTGAAAGCTCCAAAGATAAATCCCCTGTCTCGCGTGCTTCTTTCAATGCCTTTTCCAAAAACACTCCTGCTTCTTCGATTTCATTTTTACCAAAAAAACCGTCCAGTTCCCGAAAAAATTTTTCGATTGTCATCTACATCCACTCCAATTCCTTAATTTCCTCAAATGATGAATATCCATATAATTCAATGGTATTCTGCATAATCATCTCTGCCAGGTTTTTCTTTTCCTTAGCCAGGCCCACAATAAATGCTGCATACTTGGCTAATGTTTCCTCGGAATATGTTCCAATTTCTCCACGCAAATACGTTTCATAGGAAGTATCGTCCATCTGATCTTCCGAAGTATGAATCACCCTTGCCCTGGAAGAAATATTCGGATGTTCTTTGGAAAATTCTTCCATCCATCCCACCTGAATTTCCACAATCTGTTCAATGACATTTTTCTGCCATTCACTCTGAACCGGTAGAATTTCTTTAATTTGGTCATATTCTGCAGGATTGGTGCTTTTCATCATTCTTGCATATTTTTCCGTAATAAGATTCCAGCCTCTGGCATTTGCCTCTTCAAAATCGGAAAGAAAGCTTTCAAGCATTTCTTCATTCCAGGTCAGATATTGGCTCTTTCTCATAATGTAAAAAGTAGGCCAATCATTTTGGCAAGCAGCTCTCCCCCCCACATTTCTTGTTTTATCAAAGGCTTCATATTCTAATTCAATCAACTTTTCAATTAATTGCTCTTTCTCCATTCCCATTCCTCCATCATTTCATAATAATTTTATGAATAAGCAAAAATGCCGGGCAATATTATCACCTGGCACTTTTTTCATTCTTACTTTTTAAAAATACCTGTAATCTTATCAACAATTCCTGAAGCCTTATCTCCTGCAAGTGCAGCTTTTACTCCTGAAATCACCTGTTCCAATACTCCATCCGGAATATCCACACCAATCAACGATTCAATGGTCTTTTCCGGATTACTTTGGAAATTCTTTGCCAGTCCCGGGTCTCCTTTAATTTTTCCTACAATTTCTTCAACTTTTGCTTTTACGTCCATTTGAAACCTCCTTAAATCCGTAATCACATCATTCTTCTTTATTATAACCCTATATGGTCATTCCTTCAACGTCACTTTTTATAAGCCGGTTTCTATGGAAAGGGTACTTCCGTCTTTTGTTTTTACCACCTGAATCTGTTGAGGAATAATATCCATCAATTCTTCCCGGTGGCTAATAATTCCCACCAGTTTTTTATGACCGGATAATTGCATGAGAATTTCCATAGCATTGTCAATGGATTTTCGGTCCAATGTTCCAAACCCTTCATCAATAAACAATGCATCCATCTGGATTCCACCACGACTGCTGGAAATAGTATCGGACAATCCCAGTGCCAGACTTAAAGATGCCTTAAAGCTTTCACCACCGGAAAGACTTCCTACCGGTCTTCTGCGTCCGGTAAAGTTATCCAACACTTCCAAATCCAGGAATGTACTTCCTCTGTTTTCCGTAGCTTCTTCCTTACGAAACAGTTCATATTGATTATCACTCATCGGCTTCAATCTTCTGTTCGCTGCCTTTACAATCTGTTCGAAACCATATGCCTGAATAAACTGCTCTAATGTAACTTTTGGTTTTCCCAAAAGTTTTCCTCTGACAAGGTTATACAGTCTGGAACAGCGCTGATAATCTTCCGTTGCCTTTGCTAACGGTTGCTCCAATGATTTCATTTTTTCTTCCACAACGCAATTCGCATTTATACGCATTTGTATATCTGCCTCAATCTTTTTCAACGCACTAAATTTCTCTGTCTCATCCTCTACAATTTGCGTAAGTTCTTCCAAATCAATAAATACTTTTCCTTCGGCACTACTTCGGGCATCCTTCAATTTCTCACAATTTACTTTCACGTCACTATGATACTGCAAAATCTCTTTTTCGTTTTCAGCAATCACTGTTTCATCCACCGCATACTGCAGGTACTCTGCTTCAGTAGCAAAGCCTTTTTCTTTACGAAGTGATTCATACTGTTCCTTCTTTTCCCGCAGAACGTTTTTCTCCGTTCCCAATGCACTTTCCAATGTCTCAACTGTCGCCTTTTGTTCCGTATAATTCTTGGTTGCAGTTTCAAACTCTTTTCCGGCACTTTCAATTTCATCCATAATTGCCTTGTACTTCTTTGTTGCTTCCAACTGCTCTTCCTGCGCCTGTTGCAAATTATCAAATTCTAAATCTTTCATGGATTCCAACGATGATTTTTTTGCCGACAGTTCTGATGTATTCTTCAGGATTTTTTCTCTATTATCCTGTTTCTTTTCTTCCAAACTGCTTTGTTCCTTCTGAATGTCCTCCCGTTCCTTTTGTCCCTGTTCAAAGATTGTATTCTTCTGCGCTAAGTCTTCTTTATTATGAAGAAGGGAATCGTATCGTTCCTGAACAAACGTCTGACATTCTTCGATGGAAAGTTCTGATTCTGCCTGTTTAAAAATCGAATGCTTCCGCACTTTTTCTACCTGCTGGCAGAAATGCTTTTCTTCGGATTCCCAGGTTGTCTTTGCGATTTCTGCTTTTGTAACCGCTTCATTTTTTGACGTTCTAAGCACTTCTTCTCTTTGAACAATTTCCTGAACCTGTTCTTCCGAGATCGACTCCTGAGATAGAACCGCAGGATTTGGATGTTCTTTCGAACCACACACCGGACATGGCTCTCCTGCCACTAATTTTTGTGCCATAATCCCCGCACGGCAGCAATCCAACAAAAGTTCCGCATCTTTTCGTTCAGATTCAGCCTGTTGGTATTCTTTCATTGCCACTTCACATTCCTGTTGCTTTTCTTCTAATTCCTTTTTCAGATAGTTAATTTTCGGTCGTTCTGTGAAAATTAATTCATCCACTTCGTCTTTTAGCTGTTGAACCGCCTCAATCTCCCGAAAATTCAATTGAACTTGGGCAGGCACCTCCTTTAATTCCAAAAGTTGCTGTTCCAGTTCTTCCATTCTTTTACGAAGTTGTTCTTCGGTCTGTTCCAAAGTACTTTTTTCTTCTTGGAGCTCTCGTTCTTCGGATAATAATTCCTTAACTTTTCTTTGAAGTTCTTCCCGCACTTTGTAACGTGGTTCCTGCTCCTTCAGCTTATCTGCCCGTTTCTGAAGTTCCAAACCTTCTTCCTTTTTTCCCTGTGCTTTTTCATTTTGTCGCTTCGCTACTTCCAGCTGTTCCTTCTTGGATGAAATATTCTTTCTTTCCCCTTCTAACTGTTGTTCCTTTTCCTGAACCTCCTGCACTTTTGACTTCCAGCCATTATACACAGGGGACACTTCCCTGGTCGCAACTTTCCGGAGTTCTAGTATCTCCTCCTTCTTTTTCATTTCATCCTGCTGCGAAAGAAGTTCCTGTTCTTTTTTTTTCAATTCAGAAACCTTCTCAATCAATTCATTGTTAATTTTTGCAACATTCAGTTTTGCTCTTTCCTGATTCAAGAGCTCTTGCTGCTCGTTACATAATTGTTCCTGTTTCAAGTATAACTCCCGATCCACTTCAAGAATCCTTCCAAGAAATTCAAGAATTTCGTCAAGATTCCAAAAGTTTTTTGTATCTGCTGCTTTTTCAATGAAATCCTTTAACTCTGCATTAAAAGGACTATCATCCCCTAACACAATATGATCCAATTCATTGTTCAATGTTGTTTCAATGGTTTTCTTTTTAGAAAAATTATCATCCATATAATTTTTCAGTTGAAACTCGATTTTATTATAATTTTCTGTCATAAAAATCGTACGAAGAATCTTTGTCCGGTCTTCTGTTGATGCATTTAAAAGTTTCCAGAATTCTCCCTGGGCAATCATTACAATCTGCTTAAACTGCTTCTCATCTACATTTAGAATTTCAATAATTCTCGGATTAACTTTTCGTGTTCCTTCCAACGGAACATCGCTTCCTTCGTATAATTCAACTTTTTCCGGTTCCGATTTTGTTCCACTGCCTCGTTTCTTAATCCGTTCATAGGCCGGACTTCTATAAATCCGATATTCTCTTCCTTGGTGAGAAAAACAGAAGTCTACAAAGGTCGGCACTTCTGGGTCAGCATAGTCACTTCGCAAATTTTTTGTATCGCGATATGTGCCACTGGTAGTACCGTACAAGGCAAAACAGATTGCATCAAAAATAGTTGTTTTTCCTGCTCCGGTATCTCCGGAAATCAAAAACAATCCATCTTCCTCAAAGTCTTCAAAATTGATTTCCGGTACTTTTCCTGCATATGGTCCAAAAGCACTCATAATTAACTTAATCGGCTTCATCAATCCCCACCTCCTTTGCAGCTTGTTTCAAAATCTTCATTTCTTCATCACTAATTTCAACACCATACATCATTTTGTAGAATTCCTCTGCCAGTTCAGAAAACGGCTTCTCTAATGCATTCTCTGATAATTCCACATCTTCCGCCTCTCTAGTCCTGGAATTATCATATTCAATCTGCATAGTATTCGGATAGTAATTCTTGAAAATCGTCATTGCATCCATCACCGGATCTTCATCTGTTAACGTAACAAAAATGTAGTCCTCCGGATCGGTAATGTTCTCCGCACTTAAAAGCTGTTTCATTGTTCCTTTAATCTGTCTCATGTCACGAATTGGTTTCAATGGAATCAACTGAATATCCACCTGCCCCTTTTCACCCAGGGAAATCAATGGGATCGACTTTTCACTAAACACTTCACTTTTGGAATATTTCATCAGCGAGCCGGAATATCGTACTTCCTCTCTACCAATTTTCTGAGGTGCATGAATATGTCCCAATGCCACATAATCAAAGGAATCAAAGCAGTCGGAGTAAATCATTTCCACCGTTCCAACACTTCCTTCGGAGGTTGCAGCCTGCCTTCTGACAGACACATTTTCCGATCCACTAATTACTGGGATTTCTTTTCTTCCTGCCACAAACTGGTGCGCTACAATAATATTTCTTTCCGATTCGTCCACCTTCGCAGAATTTACAATCAGTTCTACTGCATCATGATAATTCTCAATATTTTCTTCCTGAAAAAAGTGACGAACCTGAGAAGCCTTCACATACGGAAGCAGGTAGATATTCAGCTTACCAAAAGAGTCTTCCACCTCATGCTTGTACAAAACTCCATTGAATTTGGAAGCAATATGAATCCCACTTTTCTCAAACAATCGGCTTCCGAAATGCAATCGTTCATCAGAATCATGATTTCCACTGATTATGTATGCTTCAATTTTTAATTCTGAAAGTCTGCACAGAAATTCATCAAATACCCGAACAGCTTCTTCACTGGGAATGGTACGATCATATATATCTCCTGCAATCATGATTCCATCCACCTGATGCTCCTGCGCAATCTGAATCACCTGATTCAAAAGATATTCCTGGTCTTCAATCAGGTTAAAATCATTTACTGTTTTCCCGATATGTAAGTCCCCAAGATGCAATAATTTCATAATCTCATCCTCCTTCTTTTCCGTTCACTCATCTTCCACTATTATAGCACCACTACAGTTCTTATTCCTCTAAAAAATCATAATAATCTGCCTCAGATGCGAATAAAATATATTCTCCATCAACGTATCCCATATAACCTGTCTGTGTATTGTATCCCTTCATTTTTTCTCCCTCCTAAAGTGTTTTGATATACTTTTATTGTAATCAAAGGGAGTACAATAAATGGGTCTTTACCAATGGACAGCAAAAACGTAAATTGCGTAAATTGCAAAAAAGCTGTTGCGTAAGTGAATTAAGCATCACCTACGTAACAGCTTCTCTACGATTCTTTTAATAACCTTATTACTTTTCGTTTCGATAACCACTTTAACTCTCTTGATATTTTTAACATGTTCTATAGAGTATCAATGACTATTACATCTCCCGGTAAACGACTTAAATATTATAAAAAAAAGAATTGTCAACATTGTTTGCAAAAAACAAATCATATTTTAGAAAACTGTAGTTATTATGAGAAAAATCTTTTCCCTAAGTGTTTCACTGCAACATCCTACATCAAATAAGACGAGCGTATATACTTTTTAATGACCGCATTCACATCCTTTTCATTGTCATATTTTCTGATTAACGCCAGCACATCTGACGTTGTTGCTTTTTTGAACAGATATTCTTTATAATATTCCATCAGGAAATTCCCGAATTTTTCTTTTCCCATAACCAAATTCAATTCACAAAGAAACATCTTGCCACCCTCATACTCCCGCTCTCCATAAACCATTTTTTTTGAATAATTCCGTACCGGAATATTGATATAGTTGGTTTGATTTGATTGGTGTTCCGCTTGCACAATTTCGTCAAATTCTTTCTGAAAATCCAGAATTGTCTTTTCTTCCTTTGCGAGTTTCCTCACATAACGCATGCTTTTAGAATCCGTCAGACCATACAGAACCTGCTCCAGATATGTGGTAAAACCTTCGTCCAGCCACCCTTCTTTATATTCATCATTTCCCACCCCGGCATAAAACCACTGATGGGCAATTTCATGAACTACAACTTCCTGCAATGAATATGGATCATTTGCAGCCTGTTCGTCCCCATAATAAGCGGATGCATTGTTCATCAGAAGTCCCGGAAATTCCATTCCTCCAAAACCGGCTTCTAACCGGCAGGCAACCATATCCAGTTGTTGGAACGGACATTTTCCTATTTGTTTTGTAAATATGGAAACGGCATCCCTTGCTACCAGCTTGCATATTTTCCGATACTTTTTTGCATTCTTCCCTGGAAAATAATAATTGTTTATTGTAATTCCCGAAACCTTAAAACTCTCTTTTTGCAAATAATTAGAAGCAACAATCGCAAAATCTCTCACTTTTTTTGCAGTAATTTTTGTGATTCCGTTTTTAGTCTGATGACTTCCGGTAGACGCCACTACATAATTTTTCGGTGCAATAAATTTCACTTTATAATCCGTCACTTCAGAAGCTCTGCTTTCTCCATCATCAAAATACGGGTCAAAATTCCAAGATCCGTTTCCATTGTCCGCCAGGTAAGGAAAGCAGAAAGACAAGGCATACATCTTTTTCTTGCCGTCTTCGCTATATCCAAAACGATCCTCCCTTTTCGGAATATCTGTTTTGGCTTTTATTGTCATCTGAATGCTTTCTCCCGGTTTCAACCCTTTTCTTCCGAGGTTTACATAAAATATACTGGCATCTTTTTTATAACGAATGGACAGCTTTTTTCCTTTCGGATTTTTCACCCATTGGATTACACTCTTTTTCTTTTTATTTTCTTTTGTTTTATAGTATTTTTTATCATAACGAAGGACGGATTCTGCCATATTTCGAAAACAAATGACCTGAACTTTATTGGAAGTATGATTAACAATGTCTACTTGGACTTTTTCTGACAGGGAATTTTTTTTGGTATTCAGGCGAACCGTCATCTTATATTTTTTTGCCCGGACCTGTTCTGCTTCCTTGGTTGCTACATCATCTGCCACTACCGGTAAATTCATAATGTAACACCCGAACAGTACCAAAATAATCCAAATCAGGAATTGATTCTTTTTCATTTCCGTCACTTCCTTTCTTTCTATTTTCCATCTTCACATTTCCATCTTATTTGCGAATTTTATACACCTATGCTATAGTCTCATTATAAAAAACTAAAGGAGGATTTACAATGAAGAAAATCTTAGCACTTGTATTATCTTTAATGATGATACTTTCATTAACAGCTTGTGGGGGAAGCGATAAATACGCTGGAACATACAAAGTTGTATCCGTAACAGTTCAGAACACAACAATTAAGAAAGGCGATGACCTTTGGAAAAAGGCTTTTTCAGATGAAAGCAAACTTCCTTATATGAAGTTAGATGGAAAAGGAAAATGTACATTCTTATTTGATTCAGAAACTTCAGAAGGAGAATACTCTGTTGACGGAGAAAAGATTACATTAAAAGATTCCAAAGAATCTATTGATGGAAAGATTAAAGATAATCAGATTACTATTTCTGCAGGTGGCGCAGACATGGTATTTGAAAAAGAATAATTGTCTCATAAAAAAGAAGGCAGCATCCGGTAATGGATGTTGCCTTTTTAATTTATACATATCTAATGTCAATAGAACCGGCATTGATATCCCCTCTTGCCTTAATTGTCACAAGATTCTCTCCTGTCGGGGAACCGTGGGTCGAAATTGATCCCATCGTATTGCTAATATTATTCTCAATAGCCCAACTTCTTGGAATATATATTTTTATACCTCCAAAGGAACAATCAATTTCCATGTCTACCACACCTGTCGGTGCATTTGCCTGATCAAAGTAAATTTCTCCGCTTCCGAAAGAAACATCAACCAGAACACTTTGTAAGTTCTGCGAAGTAATGTACTTTTTCATTCCTCCGTATCTTGATCTGCACATAATATGTTCCCCTGCATCATATTCCACATTGGAACCGTCCTCAAATCGTTCAGCGTTTTTTTCAAAAGAATCGATATGCGCCTCAAAGCGCTTCATATGTTTATTCTTGAACGCTTCAATTCGCATTCTCTTTAATAAAAGATTCAGACCAATGGTTGTAAAGAATGCTGCAAACAACAGACTCACTGCTGAAATATGTGGAAGGTTTAAAGGTCCATCCCAAATCATATATAAAAACGCACAGGAAAAAGCCACATTACCAACGGAAAAATCTACAATACCGTCTACCAAAGCGGACAGGAATACGATGGTTAAAAAGACAGTCCAAAAGCCCAATCCATTCAGTAAATTCAAGGAACTTGCAATAATTAAAGCGGCGATTCCCAAAAATGACAATCCCCAATATACACTTTTCTTCATTCTAATCACTCCTCCTTTATTTCCTACTTTCTTAAATCTTCCATTTTACTCATCAAAGATTTATAGAACCCTCTGGAAACATAAACCATTTTCGTCGTCCCCTGGAACTCCACAGCACTGGATGCCGTAATGTTTTTTGTAATTGCATAGACTTTCTTCACATTCAAAATTGCCGATTTGGAAATTCTTGTAAAATACCAGGGAAGCATTTTTTCCAATTCATACAACTTATACTTGGTAATGAAGGTGGTTTCCTTTGTATGAGCACAAATAATATCGCCATCAGATTCAAAAAACAAAATATCTTTAATTGGAATATAGTATTCCGTCTTATCGCGATACAATGTAATCGTTGATT
The DNA here is from genome assembly GCA_024698585.1 of Eubacterium sp. Lineage (GTDB taxonomy): Bacteria > Bacillota > Clostridia > Lachnospirales > Lachnospiraceae > Eubacterium_G. The sequence continues at coordinate 21,761 of JAILRB010000007.1, read as the reverse complement.
CCTGACGGGTAATCTCCGTAATGGCACGCTGTATCTGATTCACGGAATCATTCAGTTCCTTACATCGAATCACCACTTCTTCCTCTATGCAGTTTTCATCCAATTCAACTGTAATTTTCATAAGCGACTCCTTATGTCTGCATTATAGAAAAATGTATTTGGAGTGTAAATACACTTTTCGTAACAGGTCAATTTTCGCGGGTAACAGGTAAAACCTACCTTCCCAACTCCCAGAAAGCAATGGCACTTGCCGCTGCCACATTGAGAGAATCTACCTCATGGCTCATTGGAATTTTCACGGTATAATCACATCCATCAATGGTCTCTTCCAGCAATCCGTCTCCTTCTGTTCCCAAAATAATGGCCAGTTTTTCTTCCTCTTTTAGCTGTGGATTGTCAATTTCAATGGTATCCTTTCGAAGGGCCATTGCCACAGTCTTAAAGCCTTCCTTCTTGATTTCTTCCATCATCGGCCTCGGCCACTTTGACGGTTCTTCTGTCATAATCGTCCAAGGAATCTGAAATACCGTTCCCATACTGACACGGATTGCCCGGCGGTACAATGGATTGGTACACTCTGGCGTTAACAGCACTGCATCCATATTAAGGGCTGCTGCCGACCGAAAAATTGCTCCCAGATTGGTTGGATTCATCACTCGTTCCAACACTGCAATTCTTCTGACACCCTTACAGATTTCCTGCATGGTCGGAAGTGGTTTTCTTCGCATGGCGCAAAGTACGCCTCTGGTCAGTTTGAATCCGGTAAGCTGGGTCAGCACCTCAAACTCCGCCGTAAAAATCGGCACCTCTCCCACTCTCCGAATAACCTCTTTCGCCTCACCTTCAATATGCTTTTTCTCAACCAGCACTGACACCGGCTCATATCCGGCATCCAGCGCACGCTCTACCACTTTGGGACTTTCCGCGATAAACATTCCCTTCTCCGGTTCGTGATGATTCAACAATTGATTTTCTGAAAGTCTTGCATACACATCCAGCTCCGGCGCATTAAAATCTGTTATCTCTATAATATTCGGCATTTCAATCTCCTCCTGCTGCATTTAGTCTATCAAAAAACAGGTCTTTAAGAAAGACCTGTCCTGTTTTCGCGGGGTATTTCAGAATTGCCTCATTCATTTCCAATCCAATATCTTTGCTCCACCACGCCATCTACGAAAATTTCATTTTCCAGCACGCCCCCGTTATTAATGATGGATTTTGCCGATCCAATATTATCTTTATCACAAACCATTAATACCCTATCGATTCCAAGTTTTTCACATTCCTTTAATGCTAGGCCAATCATTGCCATCCCATACCCTTTTCTTCGCTCACTAGGTCTGACTCCATCACCAATATGTCCACCATTCAATAAAAGTTCCTCATTCAAATAATGACGGATATTGATTGCCCCCACCAAGATATCTCTATCCGTATCCAAACAAAAGAATGTCGAATCCGGCACAAGTCCTCTGTCATTTTCAGGAATCTCTAAATTTGCTATGTACTCTTCAAAATTATGGTAGTCATTTTTTCTAATGGCATAAGGTACAATTTTTTCTCCTGCGTTTGACCATTCGTCCATCATTTCAAAGAATTGCTTTTTATATTTTGGGGTGAGCTTTACCAATTCAATGTTCAATTGTGTTCTCCTTTCAAGACTTACTCTTTCCTTAATATATCCAGTACATGATCCGATGCCCCAAGTAATTCATAACGCTCACAGGTTGCCAGATGATACTCAATAAATAACTGATATTCTTCCTCCGTAAACTCCGGCATCTCATGTCTTAAATATCTTGCCGCTCCGTCTGTAGCGATAATCTTATCTCTTTTTACCGGGAATCCTTCATTGACTTGATTGATATCTTCAATTCTAACAATATCTATTATTTCCTCCGGCTTGGATTTACATTTGAACCCCTCTTCAAACATATCATTTTCCATATAACCTGTAATCAGTTTTTTCCCGAACATATAATGAATCATCACCGCTTCGTTCATGCAGTATGCCACCATAATGACTCCGCCCTTTTTCGTTACACGAACTGCCTCTTCCATAACCTTTTTCTTATCCTCAAGGTTATATAAGTGATACATTGGGCCAAGCACCAGCGTCATATCAAAAGTTTCATCCGCATGCATGGATAAATCCATGGCATTTCCCTGCTCCGCTACAATGCGATGTTTCGGTTTGATTTTTGACTTCAATACTTCCAAATTATGCTCCACCAATTCCACAGCGGTCACCTGGTATCCCATATCTGCCAAGGCAATGCTGTACCGCCCGGTTGCCGCTCCTAATTCCAGAATTTTTGCATCCTTGTTATCACCTAAGTATTCCTTAATGTACTTCATTGTGGTTACAAATTCCACATTTCCTTCTCTGCTTAAAAGCCTTTCCTCTTCATCGCAATGATTCTCGTAAAAATTGACAAGTATATCATTTTCCATCATAGTCCTCCTTTAATATGCCATACTCCACAATATCTGTAATTCCCTGCTTGCTCCATCCGGCCTGCCTTCTGGTTCCCTCATAGGTCATTCCCATTTTCTGCATTGCCTTCCCTGATTTTTGGTTGTTTACCTGATGCTGTGCCTGAATTCTGTTAAATCCAATTTCCTCAAACAAATATTTGAGTACCGCCTTTCCGGCTTCCGGCATAATTCCATTGCCCCACCATTTAGAACCCATGCAGTATCCAATCTCTGCGCACAAAATATATTCCTTGATTTGAACAACGGAAATATTCCCAACAATTTCCCCGGTTTCTTTGAGTTCAATGACCCAGTTGTAATAATCCGGTCGTTCATATTGTGCAATCCAATCAGTCAACAATCCTTTCGTAAATTCCGGGCTTTCGTGTGTGGGCCAGGGTAGGTAACGTGTTACTTCATCTTCCGATGCCCAATTATGATACATTGCCTCTGCGTCTTCTAGTTTGAACTTTCGCAGAATTAATCTTTTTGTTTCCAACTGCTCTGTTCCCTGATGATTCATTTCAATTCCTCCCTATTTCCATTTCAATACATTTCCATTGCTCGCCCATGCATTCAAAGTAAAGTATCTCTTCGTTTTCCTCAAAGCCCACAGCCTTATAGCAATAATAAGCCTCCGGATTGTTTTCAAACACGCCCAAGGTAATCTTTTTTGCCTTCAATATTTCAAACGCATACTGTATTGCTAACTGCAACATTTCTTTTCCGTATCCTTTTCCTCTTATTGTATCATCCACAATGACAAACCCAAAACGAATCGTGTCCTTGTCTGCATCGGGATAACGTAAAATCAGATGACCTACGATTTTGTCTCCATCCAATGCTGTCATTGGGAAGAAATCATCTGCACTCAACACGGAACGATACTGTTCCTGCATATCTTCCGGAGTAATTGGATATTTTTCATATCGGTCAGCACTCCATTTTCTTTGATCTTCCTCGCTGTGAATCCAGGATGTGATTACCTTTGCGTCACCAGATTGATAAGGGCGAAGTCGAAGTTGATTGCGGGTACCGTTCTTCGCCAAATCTTTCTCCATAAATTCTCCTTTCCTGCATTTTCCTCGTCGTGTAAACAAAAAAACCACCAAACAATATTGCTATTGCTTGATGGTATCTGACACTTGAATTTCTTTTTATATATTTTAAGAATCGGAATATTCTCCAATACAGTATCTTTTTCCATCAGCAATAGACCCGCAGTCGACGTAGCCCACCGGCAAGACCATCCATTCATAATGCTGTGAAAAAGCTGTTCTGTTCTGCATTGCTCTGATTCCTTTCCTAAATTCTTATAACGTTATAATTGTGTTTAATTATACTCATTCTCAAACGAATGTCAAATTCTTTTTTATTTTTTCCTGATTGTCTTTCACGAAATAAAACAACTTTGCGGATTCCCTTGCTGCCACTTCGTCCTCTTCCCCGATAAAGTACGCCACAAAAAGCAATTCGATATTCTTCATTACAACAGAAATGTTTTCCTTTTCAATCCCAGACAATTTCATTTCTGAATCATAGCCCTTCACAACAGATCGTAGCACCTCAAACCAACGTTCTTCACTAATCTGATTTTCTTCCTCTTCTAACAGCAGCCCCAAAAGGAAATAGCACAAATCAAAAATCCTGATGTTCTTCTGACTTAAATCAAAATCAACATATCCCGAAAATTCCCCATTACTAAACAGGAAATTCCCCAGGTGCACATCTCTGTGAATCAGGTTTCTCGGCAATTCTTCATCAATTGTTCTCAGTTCTTCAATTGCCTCATCCGCATCTTTTTCTTCCAAATAATCCAATTTCTCTTTTTTTAAATTATCAGAAACCCAGCTTTCCATTTCTCCCAACAGACTATTGTTCCAATACTCAATGTCCTTTTCACATTGCCCAAATGCCTGATGTAATTTTCCTAAAATCTTCCCCATCTTCACAAACCATTCATCTCCGCAGCGAGACATGTTAACAATGTTGCTCCCTTTCAACTTTGTTGTTAACAGCCAATACTGTTTTTCCTCCACATAATCCTTCTCATCAACAGTCTTTGCAATCTGTGGCACCGGAACCTGCTCCTTCTCCAACGCCTTCAACATTTTAACATTGTTGAGTAATTCTTTTTTATTATCATATTTTTTCAACACATATTCTCCACCAATGTCCCAGGCCGAGGTATAGATTTGCTTCACCTCTCCCTCAATCCCATAGTTCTTTAAAATTTCAATCACGTGCATTTTTTCCATCTCTGTTTTTTTCCTTTCCTCTAAAACAATTCTACGAATACTTTTTTCTGATAAATGATACATTTCCGCGATTTCTCCATAAGACATTCCGATCAGAAAATGTTCATAAATCCTCTGATTTCTAAGTTCCATTTCCCTTCGGAAAGCTGTCTCATTCCCCCATTGCTTTTTATTTTCTTCTTTTTTTGGAATATAAATGTATGCCCCTTCCACATACTCCATGATTTCTTCCAGCAGTTCTTCTGGCAGACAATCCTTTGCATTGATATATTTCATATTTATGCCTCCCTTTCCCATCAATTGATTTGTTCTCACTGCCATCCTAACACATTGAATTCGCCATTTTTTCTCAATCTCATTTCTGCTTTATCTTTAAGATTTTAGTTGCTGCACAATCCCATCCAGCGTTCTGCTGTCTAATGGATTTCTTGAACTCTCCATAGTTATAAAGAAATTATCCCCAATATAATAACCTGCGCTCGCATAGCGCTGCACCTTTGCTATTGCATTGCCAGCATAATTTTCATCATCCATCATTCCAAAGTGCTCATATATAATGTTCCTCCGATTTTCCACATCCAAAATCGTAAAGTCCGGATACACGACTCCCCATCCCGGCAACTCCAGCGGATACTCATATCGATAATGAATTTCTTCCCGATATAATTTGTCCGCAATGATTTTTTCTGATTTTGACCGCACCCTTTCCCCTCGATCTGTATAATACTCCGGGCTGTTTTCAGGAAAAGGTTTTCCTGTGTATTCTTCACTGAGCCAGGCTTCAATGAACTGTTCCTTAGGTACAACGATAGGAATTACCACTTTCTGTTTTCCTTTTCCGAGATTTTGGTAAATAGTCTCTGCTGCTTGCTGTTCCAAAAAAGTTTGTAATTTACCTAATAATCTCATTTCCTTTGTCGTACTTTCATATATTTTCTTATAATACTGTTGCTGTAAGATTTTTATCGCTTCTTCTTTTTTTGTTTTAGGAATATAACGATACTCTCCTGACTGGTTCTTTTTATAAAACTGAATCCCCTTCTGCCTTAAAACCACATTGATCTTTTGTTCATCCATTCCATTTAAAGATATCATTTGTTCCATTTTTTTCATTACTTTCTCAGTATTTTCCTGTCTCTTTTTTAATTCATTCATTAATCCGCTCATCAATTCCTCCCAAAAACCACACATTTCATTTTTTCTCATTTGTACCGTACGTTCCCAGCTTCCCCGCGACATTTCAGACAGCATATTTCAATTTTTCGCATCTGTACCGTACGTTCCCAGCTTTCCCGTGACTTTTCAGACAGTACATTTCATTTTTTCTCATTTATACCGTACGTTCCCAGCTTCCCCGTGACTTTTCAGACAGCATATTTCATTTTTTCGCATTTGTACCGTACGTTCCCAGCTTTCCCCTCATTTTTCAGACGGTATATTTCACTTTTTTCCTTCTATATGGTCTCCCGATATCTATTCATACATTATGTTACATAAACTCTACCATACCCTAATCAACATTTCAACACATACATTATGCAACATTCCAGACGATCATAAAAAACCGCCTGCCGATACGGCAAGCGGTTAAATACCATAATGCTTATTCTAAATAATATACAATTCCATAACTTGGATTCACTTTTTTTATAATGGTGTTGTAGAGGTAGTCGTGAGCGTCTGCGCCACTCATGCGGCGGTTCCGGTAGAGTTCCTCTGCAACATCAAAAATAGTATATGTCTTCATTTTCGAGTAAACGTAACTTCCGTCGGAAAGTTTTGCGTAAGCACGAACCTTCCAGGTAATCGTCCATTCTAATGGCTTCTGCTTCACAAACTTCATCGTCATGGCGTAGCTGGAACCCAGGTCTGAATCAGACTTCACATAAGAAAGTTTTGCCTTGGATTCAATGGCCTCATAATTTTTGATGTATGGGTTAGAGCTGTTAACTACTAGATCGTTTTCTGAAGCACTGTCAGAAATAGAGTAGATTAGTCCGGAGCTAACAACTTCTTTTCCGTTAATTTCTGAATCCACGGAATAAATGGTTCGCATTCCCTCGTGGAGCGTGTTTACCTGGTAGCCGTTAATTTCAATTCCTCCGTCAATCGTCTTTACAAAAGCACTTGCGGGTACCAAACGGAAGAAATCTACATTTGCAGCATAGTATGCCGAACCGGTTGTGACAAACTTAAGGAAAATCGTGTGTTCCCCTGAAGGAATTTCCTCTGTGAATTGTCCTGTGGTTTCACCGTACTGTGCCCAGCTGGAAGCGTTATTTTCTAAAATAATCGTTCCGACTTTATGATCCAGACTATCCACGGAAACTTCTACGTTTCCGCTGGCGGTGCCGGTCGGGCTAGAATAATTGATGGACATTCCACCAGCCGATTCTGAGAAGTTAACATGATCGTAACGCATTACGACACCGTTAGTAATGCCTCCGATGTTTTGTCCGTTGCTAGCATTTGCATTCGTATCAATCACACCTCCCTGATGATCAGCGAAATGTTCTGCTTCAATCACATCATATGCATCAAAACTTCTGGTCGTCGGTTCTTCTGTTGTCGGTTCAACTGTGGTTGGTTCCTGCGTTGTGGTTTCCGGTTCGTTGTTTACCAACGTGAATGAAGTGATGTCCATTCTAAAACCATCCGGAGCATTTCCTAGGTCAAAGAAGAACTGCGCCAAGCTCTCACTTCTGAAGTTCAAGACAATCTCGTTGTTTCCACTTGCAAGTTTCACATTGGTGGATGCCTGTGTTTTTTCATCCTTCAATACAATATTTTCTGCCGCTTTGTTTGTCGTAACATTTAACTTACAAGAATAATTCTTCCCTGCAGTAAGCGGAATTTCCTTGGTCTTCATCTGAACAGACCAAGCAACTCCTTTTCCGCCGGAAGCAATAAAGGTACTGAAACTTCCATAGTCATTTCCATCTTTATATCCACCGGTCGGATTATTTCCCCAACCCGAAGCAAAATAAACAGACCAGTAATTCAACTCTGTCCAGTTTGCTCCTGCAGCTGTAAAACCGGAAGGTAATGTACTTACCGCTTCCGTGGTGGTTGGTGCCTGGGTAGTCGGCACCTCGCCTTTAACGACCACTTCTCCAGTGACGCCATTAGTTTCCTGTCCGTTATAAACTGATGTGATTTTTACAATATGTTTTCCAGCAGGAACATCCGTAATGCGATGTTCTCCGCATCCTACACCATTTAATTTTTTCTGGTTATCTACATAAATATTATAAACCTGGCCTAAGGCCTGCATTCTTTCATTGCTTCCCCAAACGACTGAAATCGTATTGTTTGCCGGGCTGTTAAATACCTGGCCAAAAACTTCTTCCGGACCATTTGCCTGAGGCTGAGTGGTAGGCTGAGTCGGTTGTTGTGTTGGCTGAGCCGTTGAACCGCCACCTGCCTTCTGAACTGCTGCCCCAGCATTAATTAGGCCATAAGCATAGTAATAGTCTCTTCCCGAATCCCCTAAATCCTGAGCGGTATCTTTCAAAATCGTGTGAACCTGATTTTTATTCAGGTTTGGATTGACACTATACATCATTGCAACAACACCAGCACCAATAGGCGATGCCATAGATGTTCCATTGGTAAACCACACCTGATCTCCAGGTCCACAAGCAGCAATCGATGTCCCCGGTGCACAGAAATCACATTCCCATCCAAAGTTACTGGTTCCACGTTTTGTCTTATCTTCATTCGTAGCAATGATGGAAATAACGTTGCTATAATCTGATGGGAATCCATTTAAGTCAGCTCCATTATTTCCGGCTCCTGCTACAACAGTTCCACCCGCATTCGTAAAACGAGTGATTGCCTGTTGCTCATAATCATATGAGCCCTCATGGAACAAACTAAAGTTAATAACCTTCGTTCCAATACCATTTGCATAGTCTACAGCCAAAGCCATCTTATCTACATACAATGGAATCGCAACATTCACTAAATCCACAATACTGTTATCTGTTCCTGCTGCCACACCCGCTACTTGTGCTCCATTATTAGATTGTGCAGCAATTAATCCTGCACAGTTAATCATATGCATATTTCCTGTGTTAAAATCCGTATTTAAACCAGTCATGGCATAATAGCTACCATCTTCTCTATAAACAATGGATTGATTTTTATTCGAAATATTCTTTAAATCAAGATTCGCATTAATGTCCACGCCGGTTCCGTCAACTACACAAACCTTAACTTTTGAATGACTTCTTCCGTTAATGTAGTTCCATGCATCTCCGACATTTAACTGGCTTAAATAATATTCGTTGTAGCGATACGGATCATTGACCATATCCCACGCTTCCGCAATCTGCTCAACCTTTCCATTGACCTCAGACGTGTTTGTCTGGGTATAGCCATCATAAGCCTTTGCAGCTTTCTCTGCCGTCAATCCATAGGATTTAACCTTAACCATATACGTATCATCCGGGCACTTGTGAATATATTCGCATTCTCCATATTGGTCTGCAACCACTTTGCGGATGGTATCTTCGCTCATCTCTGCACCGAAAGTCAGAATAGAAACATTCGGCTCATATTTCAACTTACTTTCGTCTGCTCGTTCCTTTGCAGCTTCCCGATAATTAGCAACAATCCCTCTTGCCTTATCATCAAGATTTTCCTCAAATTCCTTCTGTTCTTCCTCATTTCCTTCTTTATAATAAGAAGTCAATACCTTGTTTACTGCTGCCTCATAATCATTTTTTTGAAACTCACGAATTTCCGATGCTGCTTTTGCTCCGTCCGTTCTTGCAGTCTTTACAATGTTAGAAAGAGTTTCCTCACCAACTTCGTAAACTTTTAATTGTGTTTCTCCCTCAACCTTAATGCCGGGCTGTTCACCCCCAAAGTTCTGCAACGCTAAACCTGTGAGAAGTGCCACACTTAAGAATCCCCCAACAATTTTAATTCCTCTCTTTTTAAACATAATAATCTCCCCGATCATTTTTTGGGCAAAGAAAAAATGAACCCTTGCGAAAGGCACATGCCACTCTCAAAAGTTCATTTAATCTAAACCCTTTTCAATCGTGTATGAGTATAATACGATTGAAATGTTTTTAATATACCGTTTTTTTTATTATGGTATTAGTTTTTTAGTTTTTTACATATCTCCCTATTTCCCAATGATATGTTAACGTTAACCTTTACCTTCCTTTAATAAAAACACTTTTATTATCAACATATGTTATAATTCTTTTAGGTATTATTTGGAAATTAACGAATTTTAATCTAATTTTAATCTTCCTTCAATGTGAAATTAATTTTGACACATTAGGATATACATATCAGCAAGAGTAACACGTTGGCCGGTTCGAAACGAATTACAACGAATATTGCTGAAAGAAAGGATGTATACATATGGATAAATTAGAAAAAGTTGAAAAATTAAGAGAAAAAACAGGGGTAAGCTACGAGGATGCCAAGGAAGCATTAGAGGCCAATGAATACGATATGCTGGATGCAATCGTATATTTGGAGAAAGCCGGAAAGATTAACGACCAGCAGAGTGCCCGCTATGAAACCCATAAAGATGCTAATGACAGTACTGCACAGGATTTTGCCAAGGCTCAGCAGGAATATGAGAAATCTGTAAAGACTTCCTCCATTGGAGATGTATTAAACAAATTCTTTGATTGGTGCGGAAGAGTTTTAAAAAAGAGTCTGGAAACCTCCTTCATTATTCACCATAAGGAACGTCAGGTCATTAAGGCACCGGTTCTTGTTTTGGCACTGGCACTGATTTTCGCTTTTTGGATTACCGTACCACTTTTAATTATCGGTCTGTTTTGTGAATGCCGATATCATTTCGAGGGAATTGATTCTGTGACATTTGATATCAATGAAATGTGTGACAAGGCTGCCGATCATGTGGATGAAGTAAAAGACAGCACAAAATAAAATCATTCCATCATAAGAAAGGGAATTGTTCGCATGAGTAATATTCTGATTATTGAAGACGAAACACAAATTGCACGATTCGTGGAACTGGAATTAAAGCATGAAGGAAACGAGGTACAAAAAGCCTCCGACGGTCGAACCGGATTGGATTTGGCATTAGCAGAAGACTTTGACCTGATACTTTTAGATATCATGTTACCTCAGTTAAATGGCCTGGAAGTATTAAGGCGTATCCGTCAACAGAAGGATACGCCTGTCATCATGCTTACTGCCAGAGATGCCGTCATGGATAAGGTTTCCGGTCTGGATGCAGGAGCTGACGATTATATCACCAAGCCCTTTGCCATTGAAGAGCTTCTGGCAAGAATTCGTGTGGCATTAAAGCGAAAAGAAAAACTTTCAGAAGTATCACAGCAACGGCGACCGGAAGGCATTGTCTTAAAAATCGGCGAAGTGTCTTTGGATCAAGAACGTCACGAGGTACTCGTAAAAGGAGAGCCGGTGCAATTAACTAACCGGGAATTTGAATTATTGCGGGTTCTTATGGAAAACAAGAACATTGTACTGAACCGCGAAAAGCTGATGGATCTGGTATGTGGATACGACTATGTGGGTGAAACCAATGTGATTGATGTGTATGTCAGATATCTACGCACAAAGATTGACGATAAGTATTCCGTCAAGTTGATTCACACGGTGCGTGGCGTTGGTTATGTAATTAAAGACTCATAGAAATAGGAGAAAATTTTGGAAAAACAAAAATCAACTTACAATAAAAGGATGACGTCCATCGCCCGAAGAATCAGTTGGAGCATGTGGTCCAGACGATTCCTGCACTTTCTGCTGTGGGATGTGCTTCTTTTTGCGGCAACCTTCGGTTTGTTTGTGCTACATTGTAACCAGGAATTGCCTCGGGAAGCAGTTCACAACGGTTGGGATTATGCGGAAGGGACACAAGTCGATTTCATTCGGGAAGGATGTCATTACGAGTCATTTACCTATATGGTTCACTTGGAAAACGGAGAGGAATATCGATTTCCTCTCTACAAATTTTATAATTATGTAATTCCTCTCTTCTTATTATTACTATTATTTCAATGTTTTGATTTAATTAACGGAATTTCAGACACCAAGAGGATTCGGAAAAAGCTTCGTCCTCTGAATGAGTTGGCGATGAAGGCCGAGGCCATGGGAAATATTTCTTATGAACATTTAGAGAATGCCATTCATTCGGCAAGTCCGGACTCACCAAAGATTGTAACCGGAGACCGGGAATTGCAGAGCATCGAAATCGCTTTGAACAGTCTGCTGATGAAAATGCAGGAAAGCAGACAACAACAGGTGCGTTTCGTTTCTGATGCATCCCACGAACTGCGTACTCCGATTGCAGTGATTCAGGGATACGTCAATATGCTGGATCGCTGGGGCAAAGAGGATCCGGAAGTATTGGAAGAATCCATTGCCGCCTTGAAGAATGAGTCTGAGCATATGAAAGAGCTGATTGAACAGCTTCTGTTTTTGGCCCGCGGGGACAGTGGTCGAAATACCTTAAATCGTACAAACTTTGATTTGGGTGATGTAATTCGAGAAGTTTGGGAAGAATCCCTGATGATTGACGAAAAGCACACCTATGTGCTGAAGGGAATACCGGAAGAGAAAACAGAATCCAATGAAACCTATTTGATGAACGGAGATCTGGCCATGGTAAAACAATCCATTCGCATCTTCGTGCAGAACGCAGCGAAATATTCAGAAGAAGGAAGTACTATCAAACTTGATGTTCAAAAAGAAAACGGAAATGTTCTTTACACCATTCAGGACGAAGGCATCGGCATGACGGGACAGGATGTTGCCCATATTTTCGAACGCTTTTTCCGTTCTGATGAAGTGCGAAACGAAAACACCGGTGGTTCCGGGTTGGGGCTCTCCATTGCAAAATGGATTATTGACGCCCATGACGGTACCATCAATGTCTTATCCCGACAGGATGTAGGCACGCGATTCACTGTTTCCTTTCAGGAAGAACAATAATAAATAGAAAAAAGAGGATGTTCTATTTGTATTTTTACAAACAAAACATCCTCTTTTTTCTCTACCAACCATCATTATCGTCGTCATCATCCCAGCCGAACTCATCATGGTCATCATCGCCGTCCCAAAGTTCATCTTCTTTTTCGTCCATAACTTCGTTCATAACAAAACCAAATTCTCCGGCCTTTTCTAAATCATCCAGTGTTCCGTCTCCGTTCAGGTCAAACATGTCATCCAATGATCCAAACATTCAAAACCTCCTTATATTTTTCCGTTCCTGTGGCACATTATTATTATAACATTGATTCCAAAAAAATTCATTCGTAAAATTTTCATATTCCTGTATAATTTTATATTTTCACCTATCTTATTTCCATCAAATTCCCCCACATTTCCTTTAGCAAAATTACAACAAAACACAAATTGCCTTTTCCTTTTTTGTACAAAACAGCGATTTTGTAAATCGCCTATTGTAAAAACGTTTTTATCGTGCTATTATTCCCACCGATGGCTTAAACAGGTGCTTTTTTTCTCTCTTAAGCGACAGCATCATTCATTTTTACCTGTTTTATAAAAATGTTTTTACACCTTTTAAGCCATTTTTGTTATTTTGGGTTTTGAAAGAAAGGGTTTAGAGAAATGAGAAAGTCAGTAAAGAAATTAGTAAGTTACGTATTAACTGCTGCTGTAGTCGCAACAACCTTTACAGCAAGTCCTGTAAAAACTGTTGAAGCTGCACAGTCCATTGCAATGGATTATGCCAAGAGCGCAACCGTAACAACATCCAGCAACGAATCAAACGAATTAATCGGACAGAACGCAATAGACGGAACAATGACAACTAGATGGTCATCTTCTTTTAAAGATGGTGAATGGATTCAGTTAGATTTCGGAAAGATTGTTGAAATCGGCGGAATCACAATTCATTGGGAAGCTGCTTATGCAAAATCTTATTCCATCGCTTGGTCACAGGACGGAACAACTTGGAACACAGCATTAACTCATGGATGTTCCCAGTACTCACCGGAAACAACTGATATGTTCTATAACAGACCGGTAAGATATATCCGTATCATCTGTAACCAGAGAGCAACACAGTACGGTGTTTCCATTTATGAAATCGAAGCTGTCGGAAATGCTTACGTTGCTGAAACCACAACTGAAGAAGCTACTACAGAAGGCACTGTAAACGCAACAGCAACTTCTGATGTAATGAACCTTGCTCAGGATGCAACTGCTACTGCAACAAGTATTGAAGATACTAATTATGCAGCAAGCAATGCAATCGACGGAAACATGAGCACTAGATGGTCTTCTGCTTTCAGAGATGCTCAGTCAATCACTTTAGATTTAGGTTCCATCTGCAATGTTGGTTCCATTAAGATTTACTGGGAAGCTGCTTACGCAAAGAAATACACAATTTCTTGGTCAACAGACGGTGTAACTTGGACAAATGCCGTTACAAAAACATTGTCTTCTTACTTCGCAGACACCGTTGATATGTTCTATAACAGACCGGTTCAGTACATCAAGATCACAAGCAATCAGCGTGCCACAGAATATGGAACTTCCATTTACGAAATCGAAGTTATGGGAACAAAACAGGTTCCTGCACCACAGCCTACAACAGAAGTTACGACTCAGGAAGAAACAACAACTGTTCCGGAAACTACTACTGTAGCAGAAACAACAACCGTTCCGGAAACTACTACAGAAGTAACTGCTCCTGTTGTTCCATTGGAAGTAATCGGTGCAGTAGTATCCACTCCTAGAGACAATACCATCGCAGTTGTATGGGGTCAGGATGCAGAAAGATTAAACAGTGGATGCAAATACAACGTATATGTCAATGGTATTAAGAAATTAGACAATGTAGTTTGTAACTACTATGAATTATCTGACTTAGGAATTGGTCAGGCACAGGTCGTAATCAAATCTGTATTAAACAATGTTGAATCTGAAGGTGTGAAATTCGATGTGAACGTAACCGGTACACAGGCAGAAAACAATGTTGCTTTAGGTGCAACTGCTACTGCAACAAACGTATACGGCGATGACGTTGCTGCAAACCTTGTAGATGCAGACATCAACACAGTATGGAGAGCAATGCAGATGTTCCCTTCAGTTACTATTGATTTAGGTTCTGAACGCTATGTAAAATCCATGGAACTTTCATGGCTTGGTGATTACGATGCACCAAAGGGTGTATCCATCTTCTACTCAAACAACGGAGAAGATTGGACCATGTTAACAAACGTAGATAAAATGAACTTCCAGTATACAGACACTGTATCCGTAAACGTTCAGGCAAGATATTTCCTCTTCTCCATGGGAAGATATTCTAATCTTGCACACTTCTACGGTGCCCGCGAAATCAAGCTTTTCAACTAAAATTTTCTCATAGAAAAGGAACTGTCTTCCATCAGACGATGGAGCAGTTCCTTTATTTTTTTAATATTTAATTCTTACATAAGACGGATTCACTTTTTTCAAGATTGTTTCATATAAGTAATCATGTTCCGTCGCACTTCCCATTCCACGATTCTGATAGAAGAAATCTGCCAAATCATAGATTTCATAATAATTGATTGGTCCCTGTATAATGGTTCCGTCAGACAATTTTGCATAGACTCTGACATACCAGGTAGTCTGGAATTCCTTTTTCGTTCCTGCTGCAAATTTCAGGGTCATTCCATAACTGGTTGCCCCGGTCAATGTCTGAGAATAATTGGCTGCCAACGGTCCCTTGGCACTAGAAGCAAAACTTGCAACATATGGGGATGAGCTACCGTAAGTGATATCCGAAAGCTGAGCATAGCCACCTACACCATAAGTCAGTCCCCGTTCTACCACTTCCTTACCCTGAATGGTATCCGTCACTGTATAAATTGTTCGAACCCCACCAAAAATAGGATTGATTTGACATCCATTCACTTCCAATCCCTCCACCTTCTGCACTGTAGTCGGCTCTTCCGTAGTCACTTCCTTCGTAGTCACTTCCTGAGTCGTCGGTTCTGTGGTTGGTTTTTCCGTGGTTGGCTGTGTGGTCACTTCTGTGGTCGTTGGTTCCGGAGAAGTTCTGGTAACCTTTAAGTTTACCGTGGAAACAGAAACACGTCCTTCCATGTTCCATGTATCATCTAAAAAGAATACAGAAATATATTCCCCGGTATCTTCCGGTTTAAAAGCACTAATATTGAAGTAGGAATAATTATCCTTGTCTTCATACCCTGCATAAGTCTTGGTATCGTAAGCCTCTTCTCCGTAATAACCATCCGTCTCATTTCCCTTCACCTTAAAGAGCTTCGCTCTTCGGAAATTGGTGATGGAATGAAATACTCTAAAATATCCGGAATCCCCCTCCATCACATTACTTCTTGAGACCTGGAGATAATTATATCGATCATAAGTATCCGAATAAATCGTATACGGAATCTCTATTCGGGTAAGGAGTCCTCGTTTATCTGTAATATGACTTGGTAAAACCGACGGGTCTACCGAGTTTACATAACATTGTCTTGTCTCATCTAACATCCAGCGTCCGTTTACCGGAACTGTCACGGTATATCCACTGTCTGCAACAATTTCCACATAGGTTCCAAGGGCTGCTGCCGCCTTCTTTAAGTAAGTCGTATTAACCGCTCCGGAATAGAACACTAATTCATTGTATCCCGGTGGATTCACACCTGCCACATAAGTCTGTGCATAAACTGTCTCGTCGAAGAACTTCACATGATATGTTAATGTCGCCTCACTATTGGTCTTCACATCCACCAGTCCGGTAATCTGCACTGTGTAATTATCACGATAACGATTAGACTGTGCGTCTTCCGGCTGAACAAACGTAACGCTCGGATTACTATACTGCAGCGTTCCCTGAGAAGAACTTCTTGTATAACTGGTTCCGGTTCTGTCATTGGTAATTGTTACCCGAAGTCCCGAAGTATTCGTCACCTTTAAATAGGTGCTATTTAAATCCACATGCCATCCACATTCATTGGCATGTACCAATCCCTGTGGCATGTATCCTGCTGACGGAAATGCTGAGAAAGCCTCGTGATACGGATGGCCACTCTGCTGCGTATACTTTCCAATGGAAATATTTCCGCAGAATCCAAACTGCTGCACCACATTGGCCGGACGAATCAGTGCGTAACGATGTCCGTATGTATCCCAGGAGCCGTTTCGTAAATTGTACCCCTCGTTCATCCATCCCGTAATGGAGCCCTGCGGGGTATACCCCAATGCCAAAATGTTATGGTTACAATCAAATCCCTGATTCCATAAGGTCTGCGCCATATCTGCCGGCCTACTGGACTGACTAATCACATGATTAAACTCAAAATTTCGGTCCAATGCCTGATACTGTAAGGACTCATTCTGAACACAATCCTGTGTCAATCCATCCACACCTGTAAGCCACCGGTAAAACTCCGTCATACCCTGCATGGCATCCAAAGTGTCATCACTAACAATCCCTTGATAATATGGGGAAGAAACCGATGCCGGAACCTTATAATACGTGGATTGTTTTCCATCTTCATAAGCATCTCCTGCATTTTTCCCCTGAGAATATTTCTGAGCCACCTGCTCTTTCGTACGTTTCGCAAATTCCGTGTTATCGTCCGTATAATTTACTACCGCCTGAACGGTATTTCCCCAAAAGAAAAAAGCCGCCATAAGAACAGCTACAGAAACAAACACGCGAATCTTTTTTAAATAACAATTCATCTATCACCCTTCTTTCTGTTTTTTATCTAATTCATTAACCTCCCTTTCTTTTTTTTACGCACAAATCTCTCCTTATAGTTATAACACAAAACGGGTTGGATGTTAACTCCAACCCGTCATCTTAATTCTTTTTAAATTCGCTTAATTCCAGTCCTTCATTTCTCTCTAACATCATTCGAATGGACCATTCGTTAGAGAACAATACCAAAGGATTTCCCTTCATATCTTTTACCTTCTTTGTATCGCTTGGGCACTTCAGGGAATTCAGATCTACCCCTTCATTATCCACCCAGCGAATATATCCGTAAGGCAATGGTTCTAATCGTACATCACAGTTATACTCATTTTCCAGACGGTACTTCAACACGTCAAACTGAAGTGTACCAACAACCCCAACAATGATTTCCGACATTTCCAGATTGTAATCCTGGAACATCTGAATGGCACCTTCCTGGGCAATCTGGGTAACCCCCTTCATGAACTGCTTACGCTTCATGGAATCTAATGCCACCAATCGACAGAAGTGTTCCGGTGCAAACGTAGGAATTCCTTCGTAAGAGAACTTTTTCCCCGGAGTACAGATCGTATCTCCAATGGAGAAAATGCCCGGATCAAAAATACCCATCACGTCTCCCGCATAAGCTTCATCAATGACCTTACGGTCCTGTGCCATAATCTGCTGCGGTCTGGAAAGCTTCATCTTTCTTCCACTCTGAACATGGAACACGTCCTTTGTGGCATCAAACTTTCCGGAACAGATTCGCATAAAGGCAATTCTATCATGATGTGCCTTATTCATATTGGCCTGAATCTTAAAGATAAATCCGGAGAAAGCTTCCTCTTCCATCGGGTCAATCAATCCCGCATCTGACATTCTAGGAAGTGGAGACTCTGTCATTCTCAGGAAATGCTCCAGAAATGTTTCCACACCGAAAGTAGTCAATGCAGATCCAAAGAACACCGGTGACAATTCTCCTTTGTCCACCAATTCCTGGTCAAAAGGATCTCCTGCTCCATCCAATAATTCCGTGTCATCCATCAGCTGTTCATATAAATCATCGCCAATTTCCTCTTTGAGTTTTTCATCATTCACATCAAAGGTTGTTTCCGCAGCACTCTTGGAACCACCAACAGAAACTGCCTGGAACATTGACACCTGATTGGTGTTTCGGTCGAACACACCTTTAAATCTTTTTCCGCATCCGATTGGCCAGTTAATCGGACAAGTCTTAATGCCCAACACATTTTCAATTTCTTCTAATAATTCATAAGGATCTCTGGCTTCCAAATCCATCTTATTAATAAAGGTAAAAATCGGGATATGACGCATCACACAAACCTTAAATAATTTAATGGTCTGCGCCTCTACACCCTTGGACGCATCAATTACCATCACGGCAGAATCCGCTGCCATCAAAGTACGGTACGTATCTTCCGAGAAATCCTGATGTCCCGGAGTATCCAGAATATTAATGCAATATCCATCAAAGTTAAACTGCAGTGCTGAAGATGTTACAGAAATACCTCTTTCCTTTTCAATTCCCATCCAGTCAGAAACTGCGTACTTGGAATTTGCCTTTCCCTTTACGGAACCTGCTGTGTTAATCGCTCCACCATACAGCAGAAACTTTTCTGTCAATGTGGTCTTTCCGGCATCCGGGTGAGAAATAATGGCAAAAGTTCTTCTATTTTCTATTTCTTTTTTTAATTGCTCGTTCATAATCCTTTCCTTCCAATGACTTTATCCTTAGAGATTATAAATGAGTCTTCCCTATTATTCAAGTACGTTTCCTGCATGTGCCATGAAAGAGCAAGGTGTCACATGCCACATTCTTTTTACTGAGCAGATGTTGCATAGGTAATTATCTTCTTTATACTGGTAATTCCGGAAGCATTAATGATACCGGTTCTTTTTTTGTAGAAGTGGTTTCCTGTTCTGACTGTATTTCCGGAGATTCTTTCTCTTTCCCTACAGAGTCATCCTCCCTTCGGGTTTGTGCCTCCGTAGAGGTTTCCTCCCTTCCTTCCCGTTTCGGCTTTTTTTCTTTTTTCTTTTTTAACACCGTGATTTTACACACCAGATGTTTCTTTTTCCCCTTTTTTAAATAAACCGCCGCATAAATTTTACATTTTCCGACAGCCTTGCCCCGTACAATTCCTTTTTTTGATACAACGGCAATCTTTTTATTTTCTGAGCGAAATTTTACTTTTTTAACATTTTTCCCCACTACTTTTAGTTTACAAGTTTTCCGAACCTCTAACCGAATACTTTTCGGCTTGATTTTTACGGAAGCAGCTCCCACATTGAGGGCATTTCCGATAACCAGCGTAAAAATGAGTAACATTATTATCGTTATTCTTTTCATGTTTACTCCTCTTCTAGTGATAATACACTATTTTTTAATATTGTTATCCTTAATATACTGATTGTTTGCATAATAAATCTCTGCAAACTGGTTGTAATAACATAACGAATTCAAGAAATTCTTTAAATCATTTTTCTTTTGTAGGGTTAAATCCAATTCATCAATTTTTCCATTATTGATCATCTCATAACAATAGCTCATGACGCTGAATTTCATTTCGCAATTGTTCTCTATATTATTCCGGTCTTCAATACTTAAGGTTAACTGATCATCAAATCGATTTGCCGGCATATTATTCAGGATAATATGATAAACCTTATTATTTTGAACATCTAAATCTGTAAATGGCAGTCGTTCAACATTATAGGTTTCCTTTTCATCATTAATAAATAAATAATCCTGGTTTGGGTCCCCCTGCAAGGTTGAAATATAGTCTGTAATTTTCTTGGTTCCATCCAAGGTGACCTTCATATAGATATTGATTCCATCATCTACCTCCAGCTGAAGCCCTGAAATAGTAATTCCGGAAATACCGTTGTATGTAATGTTCCACTGATATTTTTCAGGAATTTTCCAGTTTTCTATTGTGTCAGTCTTTTCATATCCTTCATTTGCAAGATTATTTGTTTTATAATCAAAATATTTTTGAGAATATGCTCCATAGTTTAGTAATGAAGTTAATAAGTTCTCTAACTGTTCTTTATCAGCTCTTCCCTGATATTTTCCCAGCATATTGTCTGTATATTGCTTTACCGTATAATCTTTCGTGACCCCTGTCGGTTCTCCCTCATAAAAGATTTCTGCATGAACTACATCTGCCATCTGTGTAGCAGCAACATCACAGGTAAAACCATAACAGATTACAGTTTCATTATTTTCTTTTGTCTCCACATATTTTGTAGGATTTCCAAAAACTTCTGTCTGCGTTCCCTCTGCTGTATCATCTCTTAAAGTAAAACGGATGGAATATTTCGAAATTTCTTCCTCAGTCAATACTTCCGGTGCATCTAAATATGCCCAAAGATTTACCCCAATCAATCCATCTAATGTCAGGCTTCCTCCCATAATCTTACAGTGATACTCCTTGCGAATCAGGCGCACTTCATTACCGTCTTCACTAAAGTCCGGTCGCCAGGTAGCATGATCACTGGTAAATGCATCCTTTGGAATGATTGCATTATTTGCTTTAAATCCTGTAGTAAGCTTTGCAGTGGAAACAGCCGAGAAATCAGTATCATCTAAATTATCACCCCAAAGTGTAGGGTCGGAAATTCCTATTTTTGCCCCTTCTAATGATCCTGTAACCGTCACTAATTTGGAACTGTTTAAGATATTTAAGTTGTTTTGCTTGCCATTATAGGTATTATTTTGGATTTCATCGGTTCCGCCTATTTTCAATGGGGAATTTGCATCATAGTAAACACCTGCACCAATTGCACCGGATTTATTTCCTTTAATTTCTGTGTTTGAAATAATTGTTTCCCCTCCGGAGCTATTTGACAGCAAGCAGATTCCTCCACCCTTTCCAGTCGCTACATTGTTCAACACACTACAGTGATCTATTTGTGTTTTTGTCCAGTAACCATATACCTCAAGTCCAGCACCTCCATCTGCCTCATTGTTACTGACAGTAGCATTACTTAACCGAACCGTATTCGGACGGAGCATTGCAATGAATAATCCTCCACCTTCCTCGGCAATATTTCCGTCAATTGTTCCACCGTTCATATAAAGCCCCGGATTTGATGTTGTTCCAATTCCAGAATTATAGCCTAAAAAAGGCTCTGCGTAAGAATAGAAATATCCGGAAGCAAAAATCCCGGCGCCATTTGCGGCTTTGTTATTACTAATGGTTCCATCATTTATTATGACTGTACTTCTGACATTACCCAGTCCATAAGTACTCCATTCCCCATAAGACAGATCCAAGGATATTCCTCCGCCAAAATTTGTGGCTTCATTATTATCAATCGTT
>JAILRB010000055.1 GCA_024698585.1 Eubacterium sp. | reverse complement strand
GCTCCAGCTGGAAATGACCTTAAGACAATCGTTTACTCAGTAAACCAGGATACATTAACAGCTGATGATACAATCATCTCTGCTGCATCTTGTACAACAAACTGCTTAGCTCCTATGGCTGATGCATTAAACAAGTATGCTGCTATCCAGAGTGGTATCATGTCTACAATCCATGCTTACACAGGTGACCAGATGATCCTTGACGGACCACACAGAAAGGGTGACCTTAGAAGAGCACGTGCAGGTGCTGCAAACATCGTTCCTAACTCAACAGGTGCTGCAAAGGCTATCGGTCTTGTAATTCCTGAATTAAACGGAAAGTTAATCGGATCTGCACAGAGAGTTCCTGTTCCTACAGGTTCTACAACAATCCTTACAGCAGTTGTTAAGGGTTCTGACGTAACAGTTGAAGGAATCAACGCTGCTATGAAGGCTGCTGCTTCTGAAAGCTTTGGATACAATGAAGATCCTATCGTATCTTCAGACGTTATCGGAATGAAGTATGGTTCATTATTCGATGCTACTCAGACAATGGTAGCTCAGATCGCTGATGATCTTTACGAAGTTCAGGTTGTTTCTTGGTATGATAACGAAAACTCATACACAAGCCAGATGGTTAGAACAATCAAATACTTTGCTGAATTAGCATAGTTTTAAAATTTAGATCCAAAAAGGGTCCGGCTTTCTTGGGCCGGGCCCTTTCAATGTATATGAAAGGAGCACAAATATGCTTAATAAGAAATCAGTAGATGATATTAACGTAAAGGGACAGAAAGTACTCGTTCGTTGTGACTTTAACGTTCCGTTAAAGGAAGGTGTGATTACAGATGAAAACCGTCTTGTTGCAGCACTTCCTACAATCAAAAAATTAATCGCAGATGGTGGAAAGGTTATCCTTTGCTCACATCTTGGAAAGCCAAAGGGAGAACCAAAGCCAGAATTATCCTTGGCACCAGTTGCTGTAAGACTTTCTGAATTATTAGGACAGGAAGTTAAGTTCGCAGCTGACGCTAACGTTGTTGGTGAAAACGCTAAGGCAGCAGTAGCAGCTATGAACGATGGTGATGTTGTTCTTTTAGAAAACACACGTTACCGTGCAGAAGAAACAAAGAATGGTGAAGAATTCTCTAAGGAACTTGCTTCTCTATGTGATCTATTCGTACATGATGCTTTTGGTACAGCTCACAGAGCTCATTGCTCACATGTAGGTGTAACAAAATATCTTGATACAGCAGTTGTTGGATATTTAATGCAGAAGGAAATTGACTTCCTTGGAAACGCAGTAAATAATCCAGTAAGACCTTTCGTAGCAATCCTTGGTGGTGCTAAGGTTGCTGATAAGCTTAACGTAATCAATAACCTTCTTGAAAAGTGTGATACATTAATCATCGGTGGTGGTATGGCTTACACATTCATCAAGGCTCAGGGTGGAAACGTAGGTATCTCTTTAGTAGATGATTCTAAGTTAGATTACTGTCTTGACATGATCAAGAAAGCTGAAGAAATGGGCAAGAAGTTATTACTTCCTATCGATACTGTAGCTGGTGACGGATTCCCAGATCCAATTGATGCTCCAATCGATACAATCATTGTTCCTACAAATGATATTCCGGATAACAAGGAAGGTTTAGATATCGGACCTAAGACACGTGAATTATTTGCAGAAGCAGTTAAGAGCGCTAAGACAGTTGTTTGGAACGGACCAATGGGTGTTTCTGAAAACCCAAGTCTTGCAGCCGGTACAATTGCAGTAGCAGAAGCTTTAGCTGAAACAGATGCTACAACAATCATCGGTGGTGGTGATTCTGCAGCAGCTGTAAACAACCTTGGATTTGGTGATAAGATGACTCATATCTCTACAGGTGGTGGAGCATCTCTTGAATTCTTAGAAGGAAAAGACCTTCCAGGTGTAGTAGCAGCAAACGATAAATAAGGAGAATCAAAAATGAGAAAGAAAATTATCGCAGGCAACTGGAAAATGAACAAAACTCCAAGTGAGGCAGTTGCATTAATCGAAGAATTAAAGCCATTAGTAGCAAACGAAGATGTAGACGTAGTATTCTGCGTACCTGCAATTGACATTGTTCCTGCTATTGAAGCAACCAAGGGAACAAACATCAACATTGGTGCAGAAAATATGTACTTCGAAGAAAGTGGTGCATATACAGGAGAAATTGCACCAAACATGCTTACTGATGTAGGAGTAAAATATGTTATCATCGGACATTCAGAAAGAAGAGAATACTTCGCTGAAACAGATGAAACAGTAAACAAGAAAGTATTAAAGGCTTTCGAACATGATATTACTCCAATCATCTGCTGTGGTGAATCTCTGGAACAGAGAGAACAGGGAATCACAATTGATTTCATTCGTCAGCAGATTAAGATTGCATTCTTAAATGTAACAGCAGATCAGGCGAAGAAGGCAGTTATCGCTTATGAACCAATCTGGGCGATCGGAACAGGGAAAACTGCTACTTCTGATCAGGCTGAAGAAGTTTGTGCAGCTATCAGAGCTTGTATCGCTGAAATCTATGATGATGCGACAGCGGCTGAAATCAGAATTCAGTACGGTGGATCTATGAACGCTGGAAACGCTGCAGAACTTATGGCTAAACCTGACATTGATGGTGGTTTAGTAGGTGGCGCTAGCCTTAAGGCTGACTTTGGTCAGATTGTCAACTATAATAAATAATAATAATAGATATGAAGCAGGGTACTGTTTTCTCGGTATCCTGCTTTTCATACGTCTTGATATTTGATAGAATAAAGGTAAGGGACGTATGTGGGGCGTTTTCCTTAGTAAAAAAGAAAAGGAGAGGGTATTATGAAAAGATTATTAAAATTTGCTATGGCAATATGTATTGTTTTTGCTGTAGGTGGTATGCTTTCCGTAACTGCTCAGGCAAAGAAGAATGTTACCGTTTCGCCGGCATCCTTGGAAGCGCAGGCGAGAAAACATCCTAGTGTCTATGATAAATCTGTGGCTCACTGTATGTCGTTAAATGAGATTACAGAGTCGATGCGTGCAAAAGGCGGTGGCACTTTAACATTTAAGAAAGGAACTTACAGATTTCAGTATTCAGTCTGTATTCCATCAAATGTAACGGTAGTGTTCAAGGATGGTGTTGTCATTGAGAATATTATGAATTATCATGCGCATATTGCACCAACCACATTGCTGTTTCAGTTTGTTCCAAAGAATAAATCAAAGCAGAGTAAAGTGATTGGAAAGTATAATGGAACATCTAATGCAAAAATGATTGGAAAAGGAAAAGTTGTTTTCAAAATGAACAAGGTTCAGGGACTTGCAATCAATGTGCTTCACTGTAAGAATATTGAAATTAGTGGAATAACATTCAAAGGAATGAATGGAAAACATTACATCGAAGTGAATGCGTCAAAGAAAGTAAAAATTCATGATTGTCGTTTTGAGAAAGCAACGTTAAAGAGTGTAAAGAAAAATTATGTGAAGGAAGCAATCAACATTGACTTACCGGATCCAACTATTGGTGGAATAGGTTCTGTCTGGGCAAAGCAGGATAAGACACCGTGCCAAAATATTACGGTAAAGAATTGCTATTTTACCGGTATGAGCAGAGGCGTTGGAACACATAATTATTCTCAAACAAAGAGTGGGAAAAATATTTATCATAAGAATATAACAATTGTGGGAAATACATTTACAGGAATGTATGATGCCGGAATCAATGTATTGAATTGGAAAAATACAAAAATTATTAATAATACATTCGTTAAGAATGGAATCGGGAAAAACAAGAAACGAAACACTACCGGACATGCAATTTCGGGAAGCGGAGTTTTGAAAATTACCATGACTGGTAATACATTTAAAAAAATCAAGTTAAATCCGGTCTATTTTGCAATGAAAGAAAATTCCAGATATAATGCGAAGTATAAACCGATTTATGTATATATTACAAAAGCGGAAACACAGAAAATGTTGGCTAATGCATCTGTGGACTGTGGAAATGATCCGGGATTCCCAGGATATGACATTGTTTATATTAAGGGAACGGGGCGAAGAAATGAGGATAATGCAGTAGGCGTTAACTTCGAAAAACAGGAAATCAATGAAAAAATGACAAAAACGAAAACAAAATAAATCATATAAAGTGAGGAGAAATAAAATGGCAAAGAAACCAGTAGTTTTAATGGTATTAGATGGATATGGATTAAATGATAATCCGGAAGGAAATGCGATTGCAATGGCAAAGACACCGGTTATGGACGGATTGATGAAAGATTATCCTTTTGTTGAAGGAAATGCATCCGGAATGGCTGTAGGACTTCCTGATGGACAGATGGGAAACTCAGAAGTTGGTCATATGAACATTGGTGCCGGACGTATCATTTATCAGGATCTTACAAGAATCACAAAGGATATTCAGGATGGAACATTCTTTGAAAATAAGGTATTGTTACAGGCAATCGAAAACTGTAAGAAAAACAATTCTGATTTACACCTTTGGGGATTATTATCTGATGGTGGTGTTCATAGTCATAATACACATCTTTACGGATTACTGGAAATGGCTAAGAAAAATGGCTTAGAAAATGTATATGTACATGCATTTCTGGATGGTAGAGATACACCTCCTGCATCAGGAAAAGATTATGTTGCAGAACTTCAGGAAAAGATGAATGAAATCGGTGTTGGTAAGATAGCTTCCCTTTCCGGACGTTACTACGCAATGGACCGAGATAACAACTGGGATCGTGTACAGAAGGCTTATGATTCTCTTACAACCGGAGAAGGTGTAAAGGCTACTGATGCAGTACAGGCAATGGCTGATTCTTATGCACAGGATGTAACAGATGAATTTGTTCTTCCGACAGTCATTACAGATGAAGCGGGAGAACCGTTATCTTTAGTAAAAGACGGAGACTCAGTTATCTTCTTTAACTTCCGTCCGGATAGAGCAAGAGAAATTACCAGAGCATTCTGTGATGATCAGTTTACAGGATTTGAAAGACCATTCCTTAACATCACTTATGTATGCTTCAAAGATTATGATGAAACAATTCCAAATAAGTTCATTGCATTTGAAAAAGAAGAAATCAAGAACACATTCGGAGAATTCTTGGCTAACAACGGATTAAAGCAGTTACGTTTAGCAGAAACAGAAAAGTATGCTCATGTAACATTCTTCTTCAATGGTGGTGTGGAAGAACCGAATAAAGATGAAGACAGAATTTTGGTAAACTCTCCAAAAGAAGTAGCAACTTACGATTTAAAACCGGAAATGAGTGCTCCAAAAGTAGGAGAAAACCTTGTAAAGGCAATCAAGTCTAACAAATATGATGTAATCGTTATTAACTTTGCAAACCCTGATATGGTTGGACATACCGGTGTGATTCCGGCAGCTGTAAAAGCAGTAGAGACTGTTGATGGATTGGTTGGACAGGCAGTGGAAG
The DNA here is from genome assembly GCA_024698585.1 of Eubacterium sp. Classification (GTDB taxonomy): domain Bacteria; phylum Bacillota; class Clostridia; order Lachnospirales; family Lachnospiraceae; genus Eubacterium_G. The sequence continues at coordinate 16,648 of JAILRB010000055.1, read as the reverse complement.
CTGTTAAGGAAATGGATGGCGTATTATTCATCTGTGCTGACCACGGTAATGCAGAAAAGATGGTGGATTATGAAACAGGTGCTCCTCACACAGCACATACAACAAATCCGGTTCCATTTATTCTTGTGAATGCAGAAGAAGGATGGAAGCTTCGTGAAGGTGGATGCTTAGCTGATATTGCTCCAACATTAATCGAAGTAATGGGAATGGAACAGCCAATGGAAATGACAGGAAAGTCATTAATTGTAAAATAATATCTTGATTTTATAACGACTTTGTGATAGTATATTTCTGTTCGATTTAATTTAGGAGGTGAAATCACATGTTAAAGATTTTAACAGCTGTGTTTATGATAATTTGTATAGTAATTTCAGTAGTAATCTTACTTCAGGAAGGAAAACAGGCTGGACTGACAGGTGCAATCAGTGGTGCAGCTGAAAGTTATTGGGGAAAGAACAAGGGACGTTCCATGGAAGGAAAGTTAGAAAAAATCACAAAGATTTGTGTTATTCTTTTCTTTGTTCTTGCAATCGTATTAAATATGGATATGATTGGTTACTAAGATTGATTAGTAAAGTACTTATGAAGGTGTAGATTCTTTTCTACACCTTTTTCTTTTTGGAATTTCGAACAGAATGAGGTGAATTGTGGATATTATTAATGAGAAAAAGAAAATTATATTGGAATTAATGAGTGATACGACTTATGTGCCAATGAAGTTTAAGGAACTGGTTGTGGTTTTAAATGTAAAAAAAGAAGACCGGCCGTTGTTGGACATTGTTTTATCAGAATTGATTACTGAGGGAAAAATCACGTTAACGAAACGTGGAAAATATATGTTGCCTCAGGAAGAATATATTCAGGGACTCTTTATCAGCAATGAAAGAGGATTTGGATTTGTTGAAGTGGAAGGTCAGGATGATGATTATTTTATTCCGGAAGGAAATGTGAATGGAGCCTTTCACCATGACATGGTTTTAATTACGGTGGAGGCAGGTCAGTCGGGACGTCGTAAGGAAGGAAAGGTTGTGAAGATTCTTTCCCATGAAATCACGGAAGTGGTGGGATTATTCCAGAAGAATAAGGGCTTTGGTTATGTGCTTCCTGACAATCAGAAAATTTCCAGCGACATCTATGTGGCTGAGAAGGACATGAAAGGTGCCGTGACTGGACATAAGGTTGTGGTTCGCCTGAAGGATTATGGCTCGAAAGGTCGGAAACCGGAAGGAGAAATCATTGAGATTTTAGGACATAAGAATGATCCGGGAGTGGATATTCTTTCTGTAATCAAAAAATATGACATTCCGGAGCAGTTTCCGGAAGCAGTCATGGAGCAGGTGGAACGAATTCCGGACCGGGTGCTGGAAAGTGAGTTGAATCTTTCGGAAGACGGCAGAATGGACTTGAGAGATTTATTGACTGTAACTATTGACGGGGAAGATGCGAAGGACCTGGATGATGCCATTACCTTAACGAAGGAAGATGGCTATTATAAATTAGGAGTTCATATCGCAGACGTTTCCCACTATGTGAAGGAAAATTCAGCATTGGATAAAGAAGCAGTTCGCCGTGGAACCAGTGTATATCTGGTAGACCGTGTTATTCCGATGCTTCCGCATAAATTGTCCAACGGAATCTGTTCCCTGAATCAGGGAGAGGACAGATTAGCATTGAGTTGCCTGATGACCATTGACGAAAAAGGAAAAATCGTGAATTATCAGATTGCGGAAACGTTGATTAATGTGGATCATCGTATGAATTATACGGAAGTCAATCAGGTGGTATCCTTTGATAATCCGGAAGTGATTGCAAAATATCAGGATGCGGCAGAGATGTTTTATTTAATGTCAGAATTATCCGATTTATTAAGAGAACGCCGCTTTAGCCGTGGTTCCGTGGACTTTGATTTGCCGGAATGTAAGATTAAGCTGGATGATCAGGGAAGACCGATTGAAATCGTCCCATATGACAGAAACAAGGCAACAAGAATTATTGAAGATTTTATGCTGGCTGCCAATGAAACCGTGGCAGAATGTTTTTACTGGTTAAAGATTCCTTTCGTGTATCGTAACCATGAAAAGCCAGACGAGCAGCGCATGGATCAGCTGACACAGTTTATTGAGAACTTTGGATATTCTGTAAAGAAATCAGATAATCTGGTTCATCCAAAGGAATTACAGAAATTGTTGACTCAGATTGAAGGAACGCCGCAGGAGGCAATGATTAGCAGAGTGACATTACGTTCCATGAAGCGTGCTGAATACACTCCGCAGTGTATCGGACACTATGGTCTGGCAGCAACATATTATTGTCATTTTACTTCGCCGATTCGAAGATATCCGGATTTACAGATTCATCGAATCATTAAGACCTGGCTTCATAACCGTATGGATGACAAGCAGGTTCGTCATTATAACAGTATCTTGCCGGAAGTGACAAAGAATTGTAGCGCTTACGAACGTAGAGCGGATGAAGCTGAGCGAGATACAGAAAAAATGAAGAAGGCAGAATATATGCGAAGCTTTATCGGAGAAGAATATGATGGGGTGATTTCTTCCGTGACCGGTTTCGGAATTTATGTGGAACTGGAGAATACGGTGGAAGGATTGGTTCATGTATCTAATATGATGGACGACCATTATGTTTTTGATGAAGCCACCTACTCCATGACCGGAGAGCGTACGCGGAAAACCTATAAATTAGGACAGCAGATTCGAATTCGCGTGGAAGGTGCGGATAAGATGACCGGAAATGTGGATTTTAGCATTGTAAACGGTTGATTTATCTGATAAATAAGCTATCATAGTAATGACAGAATGGAAAAAAGGAGAAACTATGGCAAAAGGTGGAGAAAGACTGATTGCAAATAATAAAAAGGCCAGACATGATTACTTCATTGAAGATACTTATGAGGCTGGTATAGTTCTGCACGGAACGGAAGTAAAGTCGTTGCGTCAGGGACATTGCAGCATTAAGGAATCCTTTGTGCGAATTGACAATGGGGAAGTAATCATTTATGGAATGCATATCAGTCCTTATGAAAAAGGAAATATTTTTAATAAGGATCCGTTGCGCCCGAAGAAGCTGATGCTTCATAAATATGAAATCAATCGTCTGATTGGAAAAATCAAGGAAAAGGGATTGACCCTGGTTCCACTTCGGGTTTACTTTAAGGGAAGTCTGGTAAAGGTTGAAATCGGACTGGCCCGTGGTAAAAAACTGTATGATAAGCGACAGGATATTGCAAAACGAGATATGAAACGAGAAAGCGAACGAGACTTTAAGGTTCGCATTCGATAAACGATGATGGTGATTTAAGGAAGGAGAAGAAAATGTACACAGAGTCATTAGTAAAGTTAGGAAAGGTTCGTTCAGAAATTAGAGAAATCTTTGAATATGGTAATAAGAGAAAAGCAGAAATCGGTGCAGAAAATGTATACGATTTCAGTATCGGAAACCCAAGTGTTCCGGCACCAAAGAGTGTGGATGAGGCAATCAAGGATTTGGTAGAAAATTTTGATTCCGTTGCCCTTCATGGATATACATCTGCTCAGGGTGATGCGAAGGTGCGAAATACCATTGCAGAATACACGAATCAGAGATTTGGAACAGAACTGACCGGGGACAATATCTATATGACCTGCGGTGCAGCTGCTTCTTTGACAATTGTTTTAAATGCAATTTTAGGAAAGGATGATGAGTGTATCGTATTTACACCATTCTTCCCGGAATATGGTGTGTTCATGGAAAGAACAGGAGCAAAGTTAGTTTCCGTGGAATCGGAACAGGGAACATTCCAGATTGACTTCAATCATTTAGAAAAGGCAATCAATGAAAAGACGAAAGCAGTAATCATTAATTCGCCAAATAACCCATCCGGTGTGGTTTACACCGAAGAAAAAATTAAGGAACTTTGCAGCTTTTTGGAAAAGAAGCAGGAAGAATACGGACATCCGATTTTCCTGATTACCGATGAACCATATCGCGAACTGGTTTATGATGATACTAAGGTTCCATATCTGGTAAACTATTATGACAATACATTTATCTGTTATTCTTACAGTAAGGCATTATCTTTGCCGGGAGAACGAATCGGATATATTGTGGTTTCACCAAAAATTGTGAACTTCTCCGATGCTTATGCGGCTGTTTGTGGTTCCGGAAGAGCATTGGGATATGTATGTGCTTCCAGCATGTATCAGAGAGTAATTGAAAAATGTATTGCAGATACTGCAGATATTTCCATCTATAAAGAAAACAGAGATTTATTATACAATTCCCTGACAGAAATGGGATATGAATGTGTATATCCGGATGGAGCATTTTACTTATTTGTGAAGGCTTTAGAAGAAGATTCACATGCATTCTGTGAAAAAGCAAAAGACTATGAATTGCTTCTGGTTCCTGCAGACAGTTTTGGAACACCGGGTTATGTAAGAATCTCTTATTGTGTGCAGACAAAGCAGATTGAAGAAGCTCTTCCTGCATTTAAGGCGTTAGCAGAAAGCTATCAGAAATAGAGGCGTTATATGAGTGGACAGTACAGCTGCGAGTTTTGCAGCAACTATGTTTATGATGAGGAATACGAGGAGTATTCCTGTGTAGTCAGTATGGATGAAGATGATTTGGCAAGGATGATGCAGTTTAAAAATGCATCCTGCCCATATTTTTCCTACGGTGACGAATATCGTATTGCCAGAAAGCAATAGGAGTTTAAAATGAAACGAGAAACATATATCCGACTGATGGATTGGGGAAGGAAGACAGAGGGACGGACAAGGTGCATACAGGATATCAATCTGTTCGTGACCTTGGTGGTTTATGCCATTTATCCGATGATGATTTTCGGACTGCTTCTTCGATGGGATGTAAGAATCTGGAAGGCAGTGCTTGTTCCGGGAATTTCCTTTGTTCTGGTAAGTGTCTTCCGGTACATTTATAACCAGGAGCGCCCATATATTGCATTTAATTATCCATCGGTAGTAAAAAAACATAAAATAGGGAAATCAATGCCGAGCAGACATGTGTTTTCCGCAGTGATTGTTGCGATGACCTGTTATTATATTTGGCCACCGCTGAGCATCCCGGTGGGAATCTGTGCTCTGGTGATGTGCTTTGGCAGAGTTCTCGCAGGAGTTCATTATCCGAAGGATGTGATTGTGGGAACAATCTTGGGGATTGGAATGGGAATGATAGGATTCTATTGTTTTTAATGCCTTTGCAAAAGGAAGGTCATTGTTTGATTGAAAGGGAATTTTGTTACATCAAGTAACAAATGAGAAAAAGCATATGAGTAAAAAAAATAGATTTGTCCTAAATATGACAGAAGGGGATCCATATTCCCTGTTATTGAAATTTGCGGTTCCGTTATTTATCGGAAACATTTTTCAGCAGCTATATAACCTGGTGGATTCCATTGTTGTAGGAAATTATGTTGGTACGGATCAGTTGGGAGCCATTGGTACCACCGGTTCGTTACAGTTCTTTTTCTTTTCCCTGGTGGGCGGTTTGTCCATGGGAATCGGAATCATCATCGCCCAATACTATGGAGCGGGGGATGACGATCAGGTAAAGAATACCATTGGAAATGCCATCTGGATATTGATGGCGTGTTCCATGATTATGGCTTGTATCGGATTCTTTCTGGCGAGACCATTATTAACATTGATGAAGACCGACCCGAGGATTCTTGATGACGCAGTAAACTATTTGCGGGTTACCTCGGTGGGAATTTTATGTATTGGAATGTATCATGGGGTATCAAGTGTCCTGAGGGCACTGGGAGATTCGAAGACTCCATTATTCTTTTTAATTTTTGCCAGTCTGGTTAATGTAGGATTGGACGTACTTTTCGTACTGGGATTTGGTATGGGGGTAGTAGGTGCCGGTGTGGCTACGGTTTTGTCACAGCTTCTGGCTGCGGTAACCTGTATCATTTATGCGTATTGCACCAATACCTATTTCCGGTTAAAAGCATCGAACTTTAAACTGAGACCGGAGCTGTTAGCGAAGGCTTGCCGTCTGGGAATTCCGGTTGCATTGCAGAATGCCTTGATTGCATTTTCCCTGATTGTATTACAGTCTATCGTAAACAGTTACGGAAAAACATTTACGGCGTCCTTTACGGTGGTGACCAGAATCGAACAACTGGTACAGCAGCCATTTATGTCCCTTGGTGCGGCGTTATCGACTTACACCGGGCAAAATATCGGTGCCGGTAAGATTAAGCGTGTTTTACGGGGATTTCGTGCTGATACAGTAATCAGTTCTACCATTGCGGTGTGTATCATGATTCTGTTCTGGATTTTTGCTCCGTTCATCGTTCGTATTTTCGGAAATGATCCGGAGGTGAGACGAATCGCAGTGGATGGACTTCGAATCAACAGCGTATTCTATATATTCCTTGGATTGATTTACACCACACGAAATGTGTTAAACGGTGCAGGAGATGCGATGTTCTCCCTATTGTCAGGAATTGTGGAATGTATCGGAAGAGTCTTTGTGGCATATCCGTTGACGCTGATTCCATTTATGGGAAAATACGGTGTGTTCTATGCTACCGGTTTAACCTGGTTCCTAAACGGAATGTTCAGTTTCGTCCGTTATAAGAGAGGAAAATGGAAGAAAATGAATGTGGTGAACAGGATTGTGGAAGAATAGTAATAGGAGATTTTATGTTTGAAACAAATACAGAAATAGAAAAAATCATTCTGGTCTCTGTGTCGACTTCCAATGTGGAAGAAGCGGAGGAGTCCTTGGACGAATTGGAAGAACTTGTCAATACAGCCGGGGCAGAAGTCGTGGGACGAATGATTCAGAATCTGGAGCATATCAATAATGCGACTTACATTGGCTCCGGAAAAATCGAGGAACTAAAGAATCTGATTTGGGAAACGGAAGCCACAGCCATTGTGTGTGATGATGAATTGTCACCGGCCCAGTATAAGAATCTGGAAGATGCTTTGGAAGTAAAAATCATGGACAGAACGTTGGTGATTCTTGACATCTTTGCCGGCAGAGCGAAAACCGCGGAAGGTAAGATTCAGGTAGAATTAGCTCAGCTTCGTTATCGTTCCACCCGATTAATCGGAATGAACAATCTTTCCCGTCAGGGTGGTGGAATCGGAACAAGAGGTCCCGGAGAAAAGAAACTGGAAGTGGATCGTCGATTGATTCGTGACCGTATTTCCCAGTTACGTAGTCAGGTGCAGGAGATGGAGAACCATCGTCAGGTAACCAGAGCGAAACGTCAGGAAAATCCGATTCCGGTAGTAGCCATTGTAGGTTACACCAATGCAGGAAAGTCGACGTTATTAAATACATTGACGGATGCCAAGGTATTGGAAGAGGATAAATTATTTGCGACTCTGGATCCGACGACGAGAAACTACAAACTGCCGAATGGTCAGGAAATCTTATTGACGGATACGGTAGGATTTATCAGAAAACTACCACATCATTTGATTGATGCATTCCGTAGTACCCTGGAGGAGGCGAAGTACTCGGATATCATTCTTCATGTGGTGGATTCCTCAAATCCGGTCATGGATAAGAATGTTCATGCAGTATACGAAACACTGAAGCAGTTGGAAGTAACGGATAAGATTATCATTACGGTATTTAATAAGATTGATAAGCTGGAAGAAAAGCCGATTTTAAAAGACTTTCAGGCAGATTATACCGTGGAAGCAGCCATTAAGAAACAGGTTGGTTTAGAGGAAATCAATGATGCCATTGAACAGGCATTGAAATCCATGCGCGTTTATATTGAAAAGGTATTTCCGTACACGGATGCGGGTAAACCTGGCCTGATTCGAAAATATGGACAGCTTCTCACCGAAGATTATCGGGAAGACGGAATTTATGTGGAAGCATATGTTCCGGCAGAAATGGTTAATAAATTATAACGATAAAAAACACCGAAGGGTTAAATCCTTCGGTGTTTTCTTATTTTAAACGGTAATACGATAAGGTATCATCCTGATAGATTAAGGTGTAATTGTCTGCGTGTGAACAGATGTAGGAGTGAAGTGCAGAATTGTTATTGACTAAAAAGGCGTCAAACTGATAGAACTTCTGAATTTCCTCCATATAGTTTTCCGGCGTGTACAGGGATGCAAAATCATCTTGATGATTGTACATTCCGTAAAAGCGAATGTAATCACTTAAGATTCTTCCGGAATAGATATCCGCACGTCCGTCCACAAATACCGGAATCCCTTCGAAGATGAGTACCTCGCCGAAATTGTAATCGTTCAGCAATCGTTTCGGAGCATCCTCCTTGATGACACGGATGACTTTCGTGTCCATCGGTTTATCAATGAGTTCGCCCTTCGTGTAGTAGGTTGAAAGGACTTGAACCACACTGACGCAAAGAATCAATGCCGAAATCAGAAAAATGGAACCAATGATTAGTTTTTTTCCTTTTTCGGATGCGTCCGTCGTGTTTGCTGTGTCATAATCTTTTTTCTTCACATAATCAAAAATATAAAATGTGCAGGCGATGATAAAGAAGATTAAGAATCGTCTGCTTCGGAATGTCAGATAGGCGAAGAAGCCCATCATAAGAAAATCCGTTGCGTTAATTTTGTTTTTTTGAAGAATGAATAAAACAGCCACGGCAATAATCGGCAGATAATAAAATATCACGTTAGAAATACTGGATGGAGCCGGAGCAGACCATTCTTCCACGAAGGTTACCATGTTTTTATCCATCATATTGGAATACGGATAAATCACCATATTGATTCCGTGAGGATTCAGAAACAACGCCAGAAACGAAAGAATATTGACAAGAATCAGGCGTTTCATATGTTTCACTTCCAGTCGATGGAACTGAATACATCCAATGTTTAAATCCACACAATGTCCTATGAGGACAATCAATGGAAGAATATAAACCACGTTGGAAGAACCACCATGGAAGTTCGCCCACAGAAGAGCTACCAGGGGAAGAAAGAAAATCTTCTTCGAATCCGGATTCTTTATAAAGTGATACAGAAGCATCAGGCTAATCGTAAGAAACAGATAAGAAAAAACCTGAGGTCGTCCGTAGCAGAATAAAGTAATGATTTTTACTGTCAGCAGAAAATAGGCACAGGAAAACAGCATATTGTGATCAATTTTCTTTCCGGCAGTAAAAAATAAAATGACAAAAATCGTCAAGGAAATCAAAATACAAAACACGAAGATTCCAACCTGCCCAAAGACATGGTAGAGGAGATAAAAGAACAGCTGGGAAAGCCATTCCTGAGAATACCATTTCGCATTCATGAAATCTGCAGACCAGGAGTAGATTCCTGTGGTTGGTACCTGATGATTTTTAAAAATCCATTCTCCGGTTTTCACATGCCACCAAAAATCATTTCCGGTGATTCCGTTGGAATAGGAAAAAATCAGGATGGCAATGCAGATGGAAAATATCAGTGTCATATTAAAAGACATGGAAAATCTTTTTTGTTTCATTGTATTCATTCGGTCCTCCTAAATTGAGTGATTCGTATTTACTAGTTTCGCTTGAAATAAGCAACCATTGAGTCGTCATATTGTTTCGTGTACTGATCCGGTAAAGCATTTAAATACGGGTAAAGGCTATTGTTTTTATAAACAATAAATCCGTCAAAGTCATATTTATCAAAATAGTATTCCACCAAATCCGAACGAACTTTGATCTGGGATTCCACTGATTTCGGTGCATGAAATCCTGAGAAAAGGAAATCAATGTTTTCCGCATCGCTTAAATTGTAATCCTGATATATGTATGAGCGATAATCCGTAAAGACCAGAATGTCCCCTGCGATTAAAGCGTTCCCGAGAATCGGAGAAGTATATGGTCGTTTCGGATTTTCTTTTTGAATTGCTTCGATGGCAGAAGCACTGAGTGGCTGCTTCATGAATTCCTTTTCCTTCAGTGTGCTGTGTCCTGTACCGAAGGAAACGCATACTGATGCAATCAATGCAACCACAGCGCAAACCATAGTCCATTGGTCTTTCAGGGAAAAAGCAATTCGTAAGGGTTTTCCAAACAGAGAAATCTCTGAGAAATCGACGGCATATTTTCCGATGTAAAATCCTGCGGCAATAAGAAAGAAGATGATGTTTCTTTCATGGGCAAAGGTTGCAAAAGCAGTGAGCCCAAATAAAAGAAAGTCAATGACTTCTACTTTAGAACGCTGGATGATGAAAAGCATCATTACTAATACCAAAGGAATAAATCCAAAGAGTAAGGAATATAATTCCTTTGCATCCGGGGCTCCGGAACCTAAATACTGATTTACTCTGGAAGATAAATTGTACTGATAAGGATATGCTAACATCTTGATTCCGTAAGGATTGATGCAGATGCCGATGAAAGACAAGGCTGTCACGCTACCAAGAGGAATCAATGATTTCGATTCTGACGTTCGTTTCGCGATTGCTGCATCAATCAGAAACAGAACGCACAACAGATAGGAAACATTGGAAAAATGTCCGTAAGTGTTTGCCCAAAGACAGGCAAGAAACGGAATCAGATAAATGGTCCTCGTATCGCTTGATCGATTGGAATATAAAATCATTAACTCCAGTGCGAACAATACACAACAAACAATAATTCCTTCAAAAGCAAAAAATCTGGAAAAATTGATTGCGGCAAATATAAATAGAATCAGAAACATGACGAAATGATTCGCGAGGGTGTTTCTGTTATATCGCATAATAATGAAAAATAATATCATAGAGATGATTACAAATAGAGCAAACATTCCTGATACTCCGGATACTCGATGCACAAAATGGAGTAGGAGGAATGATAACCATTCGTCACAACAGTAAGTAACGTGGTCGCTTACCCAGGTAAAAAGATCAGCCTTAGGAAAAGACAGATGTTTTATGATATATTCGGAAAAACGAAATGGAATTCCCGGAAACTGATTTTTGCTCAGAAAAGAAAAACTAATCAGGGTAATGGCGAGACTAAGAATAAATAATGAAAGTCCCTTCATTCTGTTGAGATTTTTTGTAGTTTTCATAGTAGACTCCTTATCGTGACTTTGCTTGTAATTATATAATAAAAATGGGCCGATTTCAACGAAGAGAAGTGGCGACAGACGCAGAGGCAGCATCGAAAAAAATCAGCAGGAATGATGAAATAATGCTATAATTAGAAAAGATAGGATTCGGAAAAACAGGAGGGATTTTTATGAAAAAATTATTGATTTTCTTATTGGCCGTTGCGATTTTAAGCGGACCGGTATTATCTGACAGTGTGGTGATTCAGGCGAAGACACCGGTGGGACAACACGGAAGACTGCAGGTGAAAGGTGTGAATTTGGTAGACCGGAAAGGAAAGACCTTCCGTTTGAAAGGATTCTCCACCCACGGTATTAACTGGTTCGAGGACTATGTGAATCAGGATGCCTTTCACGACCTGAAAAAGATGGGAATCAACTGTATCCGACTGGCTATGTATACGGCAGACTACAATGGCTATTGCAGTGGCGGAGATAAGGCGCATCTGGAAAGTGTCATTGACCGAGGGGTGAAGGCCTGCAAAGCTGAAGGAATGTATGTCATTATTGACTGGCATATCCTCAATGACTGCAATCCGAATACGAATCTGAAGGATGCGAAGAAATTCTTTAAAAAGATGTCGAAAAAATATAAGGATTACAACAACGTGCTTTATGAAATCTGTAATGAACCTAATGGTGGAACTTCCTGGGCGGATATCAAGAAGTATGCCAAGAAAATCATTGGGGTGATTCGAAAGAATGATAAGAATGCCATTATCATTGTAGGTACACCGAACTGGAGCCAGCGAATCGATGAAGCGGCAAACAATCCAATCAAAGGACAGAAAAACATTATGTATGCAATGCATTTTTATGCCGCAACCCATAAGACGGATTTACGAAATCTGATCCCGGCAGCCAGAAAGAAAGGCCTTCCGATTTTCATCACGGAAAGCAACATTACGGAAGCGTCAGGAAATGGACGAATTGATACGAAGGAAGGAAAGCGTTGGTTTAAAGTGATTCGAAAATATAAGTTGAGCTGTGTGGCATGGAGTTTTTGTAACAAGGATGAAACTGCTTCATTGATTAAGCCTAGTGTGAAGAAAGTCAAAGGATTTAAGAAGAGTAATTTATCCAAGACCGGAAAGTGGTATGTGAAGATGCTGCGAAAGTAATGAATACAGATGAAAAAAGATGGTTGGAGAGGATTCAGTGAGAGGAGTTGCGTATGAATCGGATTATTGTAATCGGATGCCCGGGAAGTGGAAAAAGCACGTTCTCGAAGGCGTTGCATGGTGCTACAGGGATTCCTTTATTTCACTTGGATATGATGTATTGGAAGGAAGATAAGACAAAAGTCCCAAGAGAACTGTTTTTGAGAAAACTAAATGATGTTTTGGAACAAGGACTTTGGATTATTGATGGGAATTATGAATCCACAATGGAAATGCGTATCGAAAAGTGTGATACAGTTTTCTTTTTGGATTATCCGATGGAAGTTTGTGTTGAAGGAATAATGAGCAGACGAGGCAAAGAAAGAAGTGATATGCCTTGGGTAGAAAAACCTGATGAGATTGATGAAGAGTTTTTAGAATGGGTGAAAAACTATAATGTTGAAAGCAGACCAAAGGTGTTGGAAATACTTGCGAAGAATGAAGAGAAAGAAATCATTATTTTTCATTCCAGAGAAGAAGCAGAGGAGTATTTGGAAAATATAAAGGAACAGTGAGATGCTAAGATTAGAAAACGTAAACGCAAAGAATGTCTGGGACGTTTTGAAACTTCAGGTTTCAGTAAATCAGAGGAGTTTTGTGGCTGATAATGACATTAGTATTATTGAAGCTTATACAACGATTACCGGTAATGGATACGCGTTCCCGTTTGGGATTTATGAAGATGATACGCCGGTGGGCTTTTTAATGATTGGATATGATGTGGATGAATATTGGGAAGACGCACCGGAAATAGCGAGAGAAAATTATAATCTTTGGAGATTGATGATTGATGAAAAGCAGCAGGGGAAAGGCTATGGAAAAGAAGCAGTGAAACTTGCACTAGATTATATTAAAACATTTCCTTGTGGCGATGCGGAATACTGTTGGCTTTCCTATGAGCCGGAAAATAAGGTGGCAGCAGAACTATATCGCTCGTTTGGTTTTTCTGAGACAGGGGAAATGGACGGCGAAGAATTAATTGCAATATTAAAATTGTAAGAGAAAAATAGATTTTGAATTGAGGATAGGAGATAAAGATTTTATTATTTGAATGATGCAAAACAACAAAGAGAAGCGTTAAATGACTCCCAATTTATAGAGTACTTATATAATAGGGCATATTCTTTATTGTATTTGCTTAGACTTAAACATTGCAATCAAAATGATGAGGAGTGAGATGATTGGTACATAACGAATTTATAAAGTGTGAGGTTTGTGGAAGGGTTACTAGAATTAGATTACAGGTTGGGTGGTTTGATGAACACCCTATTGCAATTACATGTGGAAAGTGCGGAATTTCGTTAAAAGGAAAAGTTTTTATTGGACAGGATGAACCAGGGTTAAAATTTGAATTTGAGAATGCAGAAAGAATTTTTGCTAGTCCGACAACACTTCCAGACTATGTCGTTGAGTGCTCAGGAGAGTTTACAACTGTAAAAATGTGTGATGGTTGGGTTTTGCAAGAAGACTTCATTACACCGTTTATTAGATTTCAAAAAAGAATGGGAGGATTTGATAACTATGAAAAATTTGGGAATAGCATGGCTTCTCTCAAGCGTACAGTTAGTATTTGGCCACAATATAAAAGAATTTTGCAGTTAAATAAGACGGGGAATCAAGAATATTTGTTAAGAGAAATAAAAAAATTATTTCCGGAAGATTTTATATCTTGCAGAAATGAATTAGAAATTTTACGTGCCGTTAGAATGGTTGAGGTACAGGGATTTTTAGCACCTTTAAAGCCTGGAATAATAAGTTTACCTGAAATAGGCTCCAGTATACTAAAATTAAATAAAGAAAAAATGGATAGTTTGATTGAGTATTTTAATAGTCATGATGGATACTCATTAAGTCAGATGCAAGAACAAATAAATACCTTGCTGGGGGAATTTGTAGAGATTTTTCCATATCTGGTTCCTGCATTTTCACTGCAATTTTGTGATGATAGAAATATAGATTTTAATGTAGAAGGGACAACAACAAGTACATATGATGATGTTAAACAATTTTATCTAGATGTCTATGAAACCTTAGGAAATCTTCTTATTATTCCTGCGGCACTTGATAATATACGGAACAGAGGAGATGTTAATTCGTTTAAATCAAATGATGTAAGCATAGATTCTTTAGATAAATTTATCCGTGTGCCCAAAGCTAAAAGATTTCATTTGTATAACACTGACGAGATTTACATGCGAACTATTGATGTAAAGTATAATCAAAAACTTAGAAATGCCATTGGACATAATGATGTCGAGTATGATACACCAACTCAGGACATTATTTATATTCCTGACCCTAAAAAAAGAGAAAAGAAACAATCGGAGTTTTTGTTAGAGTTTGAAATAGAAGCATTAAGTATGTTTCAGGCAATATTGGTAATATCAGAATATCTTTACAGGTTGAGGGAGTTAGAATTGCTTGCAAAGGGTGTGGTGCCATTACCAGTTGATTTTCCAACAAAAGAAAGGAGAAAGGAAAAAATCTATCCGAACGAAAAATGTCCATGTGGAAGTGGATTGAAATATAAGAAATGTCACGGAAGATTATAAAAATCCTTAGTAGTAAGAATTTTCATTTTACTACTAATTTTACTACTAACAGGTAGTAATAACTTGCTAAATTCTGCTCTGATTTGCCACATTCACACATTTCAGAGCGAACTATAAAATCCCCGAAAACCCTTACAAATCAAGGCGTTTCAGGGCAAAAAGGAGTAAATTAAAACTATGATAAACGTCTTGTTCATCTGCCACGGCTATATATTGGACAGATGAAAGAATCCCCGTAAATACAGGGCTTGAGAAGTGATTTTGATTTATTTTATACCGAGTTTATACCTTTTAAAAAAAGTAGTGTATCGGAATAACAATAGTTTTAGGATGGCTGTCTCGGCCGGTACATGAACTGAAGCTGAATATTGGATAGAGACACTTATCCTTAAGTGGCCTTGATTAACATAAAACAAACCCGTCCGGGAATGTCAATGACAGAGAAGATTGCTCTGGTGATTGACGTGCCTGGGCGGGTTTATTATTTGATAAGCAGTGATGTTAAATATCGTCATCCTCGTCGTCACCGACTTCGGCATCAATAGCTGCTTGGGTTTCTTCTTGAATCTCTTTGTGCATTTGAAGAAGGTTTATGAGAATTTCACGAGGAATCATCCTCATCTGTTCTTGGATAGTGAGAACGCAGCCTATGTCTGTGAGTTCGTCATAGCACTTAAGCATTCGTTTGAGGCTTGGAGTATCTGTAAAATCACAGACGAATATAAAATCGTTTGATTCGATTTCTGATTTAATTACTCCCATGGACTCGCTTCGATAGTTTCTTATAATGCTTATGCATTTTGACAGAGAATCGTATTGGGTAATCTTAATCCCAAGATCTCGTTCTTCATTAAAATTCATATGATTATCTCCTTGTTCTGTTTCTGATTGTTTTTCTGTAGTTTCTTTTGCTTTAGTTTTTTTTAGTGTAGTTTCCTTGTGTTAATAGGTTTTCCTGGCAGAGATTTTTTGAAGTTTCCGCCGTGCCAACCATATAAGTGCTCTCTAAAGGTCGCAGGATAAATTACTGCGCCATGATTGGATAAATGCGGATATTTGGAAACACTATAGGTGTGATGTGCCTGTATTGTTTTCCCGTTTTGTTTTGGCCTTCTGTCGTGGAGGATATCATGCATTTGTTGTGGCGTCCAATTTCGCGAAGTAGGAGCGCCATTCATAATACGGATTTTTTCCTGATTCCAAAACTCTGTGATACCATTATTTCGCCTTGCAGAAAGTCGCTTGTTTGACTCGTATGTTTTGTATTCTAATTGAGTCATTGTTCGAGCTTCTTTTTTCTTACGTAATGCCGTCATCTTTTTAGAAGATAATTGTTTGTACTTAGATGGATGCTCGCGTAAATCAAGCCCTTTAACTCTACTTGCTATGATATCACTTTCTGAAGGTTTTGTAACCTTAGAATGAGTACCAAGAGCATACCTTGATAATTGGGCACCGCCGGTACCACTAAAATGTCCGCTGTTTGATTTGCTCATTTTCGTACCTCCTTATATGCTTGACTGGTTTTGCTTGGAATGGAGATAATCTCAATTCCTTGTTCACGGAGGTTGTGAATGAAAGCATAATTAGCAGAACCATAAAAGATGACTCTTTTTGGCTTTATTACAGCAACCATTTTCTTAAGACCTTCTTCAAAAATGGGGCGGTTATTTAGTTTTCGTATTCCACTTGCGACAGATCCAACAACAACAGTGCTTCCTTCAGGAATACCTGCAAAACAGTAATTCCAGGTTTCAATAGTTCCCCAGCGCACATTATTAATGACAGGAATATTTAGTGCATTCATCCAACATCCGAATGCACGCATGCGGTAGGTGTTATAGCGCTTGATTGGGTCGGGAAAGTCAGCAAAAGTGGAAAAATCCGG
>JAILRB010000040.1 GCA_024698585.1 Eubacterium sp. | reverse complement strand
GATACACTGCATGGACTTATCTGAAAGAACTTTGTGAGCAGGGACTCCATAACCGATACCCGATTTTTCAGGGACAGGAGGATCCGTTCTGTAAATTGAGTCAGGCGGAACTTCAGGAACGTTTGGACTACGAATTAAATACCATTAAAAATATGGGGTACATTGAGTACTTCCTGATTGTCTGGGATTTCATTCACTATGCGAAATCCAATGGAATTGCTGTTGGACCGGGACGAGGTTCTGCGGCGGGGAGCATCGTATCTTATTGTTTGGAAATCACGGACATTGAGCCGATGCGTTATAACCTGCTCTTTGAGCGTTTCTTAAATCCAGAGCGTGTGTCCATGCCCGATATCGACGTGGACTTCTGTATCGAGCGTCGTCAGGAAGTGATTGACTATGTTGGAAGAAAATACGGAAAGGACCATGTAGCCCAGATTGTAACCTTTGGAACATTGAAGGCAAAAGGTGTAATCCGTGATGTGGGACGTGTTCTTGACATGCCTTATGCACAATGCGACAGCATTGCAAAGATGATTCCGAATGATCTTCATATGACGCTGGACCTTGCTTTGAAGCAAAGCCGCGAACTGAAGGAACTTTACGATAATGACCCGCAGGTAAAATATCTGATTGATATGTCAAAGAGGTTGGAAGGGTTACCACGTCATGCATCCATGCATGCCGCCGGCGTGGTTATCTGTGCAAAGCCGGTGGACGAGTATGTACCGCTTTCCAGAGCTTCCGACGGTTCCATTACCACTCAGTACATCATGACAACCCTGGAAGAACTGGGATTGTTAAAGATGGACTTCTTAGGGCTACGAAATCTGACGGTCATTCAGAATGCGGAGCGGTTTATTAAAGAAAACCGCGGTGTGGAAATTGATTTAAAAACAATTAATTATGATGATAAAAAAGTGCTTTCCTATATTGGAACCGGAAATACGGAAGGAATTTTCCAGTTGGAAAGTGGCGGTATGAAGAACTTCATGAAGGAATTGAAACCGGATAGTCTGGAAGACATCATTGCCGGAATTTCCTTATACCGACCGGGACCAATGGATTTCATTCCGAAGTATTTGGAAGGAAAGAATAATGCTTCCTCCGTTACCTATGATTGTCCGCAGTTGGAACCAATCTTAAAGCCGACTCACGGATGTATTGTTTACCAGGAACAGGTTATGCAGATTGTACGTGACCTGGCAGGTTACTCTTTAGGCCGAAGCGATTTGCTCCGTCGAGCCATGTCCAAAAAGAAGCAGGACGTCATGGAGAAGGAGCGAAAGATTTTCGTTTACGGTGACGAGGAAACCGGGGTGAATGGTTGTATCAAGAATGGAATTAATGAAGGCATTGCAAATAAAATCTTTGATGAAATGATTGACTTTGCAAAGTATGCGTTTAATAAATCCCATGCGGCTGCCTATGCAGTGGTAGCCTATCAGACAGCCTACCTGAAATATTACTATCCGACAGAATTCATGGCAGCCATGCTTACCTCCGTTATGGATGTGGCAAGCAAGGTTTCAGAATATGTTTATTCCTGCCGTTCCATGGGAATCAGAATTCTTCCGCCGGATATTAATGTGGGAAGCAGCGGATTTTCCGCAGATGGAGATGACATTCGTTATGGTTTGACTGCCATTAAGAATGTGGGTAAGAATATTATTGATCAGATTGTTACAGAAAGAGAAAAACGAGGCAAGTTCGTGGACCTGGAAGATTTCATTAGCAGAACCGCAAGCCTCGGTGTAAATAAACGTGCCATCGAAAACTTTATCAAGGCAGGAGCCTTCGATTCGTTCGGTGCGACACGAAAGCAGATGATGATGGTGTACGTCCAAATCATCGATGGCGTGAATCAGGAAAAGAAAGACGCCATGGAAGGACAGGTTACGCTGTTTGATTTTGCAGGAGATGAAGAAAAAGAAACCTACAAGGTGCAGATGCCAAACGTAGGTGAATACGAAAACGAGCAGAAACTGGAATTTGAAAAAGAAGTTCTCGGAATCTATGCTAGTGGACATCCGCTACAGTCCCAGGAGAAGAAGTGGCGTAAGCACATTACAAACATGGCTATTGATTTTGTGGAGCCGGAAGAAGGGGAAGAACCTAAAATTCCGGATAAGAGCAAAGTGACTATTGGTGGAATTGTGTCGGTTGTGACTAAGAAATTTACCAAGAGTGGACAGCAGATGGCGTTTATTACCTTGGAAGATTTAGTTGGAACCGTGGAAGTCATTGTCTTCCCACGTCAGTTTGAACGAAATCGTGAACTGATGGAGGAAGGGAAAAAGATTTTCGTGACCGGTGAGGCACAGTTCGAAGAAAATTCAGCAGGCAGAGTCATTGCCAACAGTATTACCGAGTTCGCCATGATGCCGTCAGAACTCTGGATTGCCTTTCCGGATAAGGAAACCTACGTGGCAAAGGAACCAGAGTTATTACAGCTTTTAGCGCGTTACCATGGGAATGATAAGGTATGCATTGCTTTAGCAAAAGAGCGTCAACGTAAAGTTCTGCCGGTAGAGTACCGCGTGGAAGTGACAGAGAGTTTGCTTTCCACACTGCGAGAGCAGTATGGGGAAGACTTCGTGAAGGTCATTGATTAGTGCGGCCGGAGCGCTAGATTCCTAAGTGAAGTGCATAGAAAAAGCAGGTTTTGCGCTGATTAGTGCAGCTAGAGGGACGGGTTCCGGAGAAGAGTGCATAGAAAATGAAGGTTTTGCGCTGATTAGTGCAGCTAGAGAGACGGATTCCGGAGAAGAGTGCATAGAAAAAGCAGGTTTTGCGCTGATTAGTGCAGCTAGAGGGACGGATTCCGGAGAAGAGTGCATAGAAAATGAAAGTTTTGTCCAGATTAGTGCGATCGGAGCACTGGATTCTGAAATGAGATGCATAGAAAATGGGAGTTCTGCCAAAAACTGTGCAATTGAAATAAAAAATGTTGGAGATGAAGTATGATTATTACATCAGCGTCAAATGAACAAATAAAGAAAGTGATTCAGCTAAAGGAAAAGGCGAAGGTGAGACGAAACGAAGGATGTTTCGTTGTGGAAGGCATTAAGATGTTTTCTGAAATACCGGAGAGTGACTTACAGGAGGTCTATGTTTCTGAGCAGTTTGAAAAGGAGCATGGGGAAGCTTTGAAGGGAGTCCACTATCAGTTGGTAAGTGATAGTGTGTTTAAGAAAATGTCTGACACTGTAACGCCTCAAGGGATTCTTGCAATTGTTAAGATGAAGGTGTACCGGGTGGAAGATATTATAAAGGAAAGAAAAGAAGGGAAAAGCTGTTTTGTGGTTTTGGACCGCTTGCAGGATCCGGGGAATTTAGGAACCATTCTTCGCACCGGGGAAGGTGCTGGAATAAGTGGACTGATTATGAGCCGTGACTGTGTAGATATTTACAGCCCTAAGGTGATTCGCTCCACCATGGGATCAATTTTCCGGGTGCCTTTTGTGGTGGTGGATGATTTAAAGGATGCAGTAATGCAGTTAAAGGAACATAATATCGTGACTTATGCAGCGCATCTTCAGGGAGAACTGTATAGCAGTGGAAATCTTTCGGAGGATTGTGCGTTCCTGATTGGAAACGAGGCAAGAGGACTTAGTGATGAGATAGCAGAACTGTCGGATAAGAAAATCAAGATTCCGATGGATGGGAAAGTGGAATCATTAAATGCGGCAGTGGCAACAGCAATTTTGATGTATGCCCATAAGATGCAATAAAAAATACCCCCGAAAACAATTTTCGGGGGTATGCTTTGCAATGAATTAAATGTTTCCTAATTTTTCAATCGCCTTATCGGCAATGATTTCTTCAAAGTGTTCTACGTAGAATAATTCCTTTGCGTAAGATGGTTCTTCGCGTTCACCCTGTTCTGTAAGAATGCTACAGATTTTGTTCAGCAGATGTTCGTCATTCGTCTCCATGCAGAGGGACAAGTAATATCTGCCGTTTTGCGGAGATTTGTAAACGGAACTGTCGCCCTGGTAAAACGGAGCTAACTGACTTGCGACTGTGATGATCTCCGACAATGTGTTAAATACATAGATGCAATAGAGAAGGGATGAATCGGAAGATTCTTTCGAAACAGGTTTCTCAGTCTCGGAACTTTCAGCTTCAATTTTTTCGAAATCGTCTAATTCCATTTTCATGTCTTCTAAACGGGAGAAGAAATCATCTGTAAATTCCTTGGAAAAGATATTGGAAAAATGAGATTTCGTATCTTCCGGGTGTTCTACCTTGGTGATTACTAGGACAATTCCCTCGGAGGACAATGGCATCGCTTCAACCATTAATGGAATATCATTGACCTCAAAACCAAAGTCGTCGTTTGCCTGTTGCATCATATCTTGAAATAATTCCTTCGTTTTTCCTGTGCCAAGGGCAAGTTCGCTTAAATTAAGATCGCGATCTTCTAAGTCTTCCTTGTTCAGGGTACAACGAATCTGATTATCATTGATTTTTTCGATTTTCATTGAAATCACCTCCTAGATTCGTAGGATATTAATGAAATTAATCAAACAAGCTTTTCTATTTTTTTAAGAAAAATCATTGTTATTTATAGTATATCCAATTAAAAAAATAGTGTAAAGTTTTTTGATTAGTAATATATTACAAGAAGTTTGACAAAACGACAACCGTATTTTTCAATTTTATGCAGAAATGATAATAGTATTTTTTGGTAAAATCAAAAAAATGGTTGCATCACACAATCAATATGTGTATACTATAAAAGACAAACGCATTGTGGGATGGAACGACAACAACTGACAGTATATATCACGAAGGAAAATGGACTTCCTAATTTTTAAAAAATTACGTCAGAAGGAGAATCCCTACAAACAAGTGAGCCATAATTAGAAGTCAAGGACATCTATTTGTGGCTCTTTTCGGGTATGAAAAATGTGGCGTTTGAATAATGAAAATACAGAAAAATGAGATAGAAAATTCGCAGTGGAGGAACTATGAAAAGAATCACGAAGAACATTACCGCCATCGCCTTGGGAGTTTCCATGATTGTAACCATGTCCGGATGTGAGGCGTTTCGTAAAACGAATAACGGGAAGGCGAACCTTTCCTGGTATATGAAATTGACAGATGATAATGAAAAACCTTTGACCATCGAAGGAGAAGGAACGCTGGCAGCAGTTGCCCTAGAAGGTGGATATAGTACGGAATTTGCCATTGTTCGTGGAAAGCAGATTTTCCTAAATTTGAGCATGGTTCAGAGAGAGATTGATCCGAGATTTTATTATAATGAAGCATCGAAGCTGGTGATGTTTACCAATGCTACCACAATTTATGAAACAAAAATTGCTAGTAGCGAGATTAGTGGGGAGACAGTGGATTATGTAACAAGCATCTTAGATGGTGAGACTTGTTACGTGAATATTGAATTCCTTAAGAAGTTTATTGATTTTAAATATAAATATGTTAAAGCAGAAGGAAAAACTCCGGCCAGAGTTAGCTTAAGTTATAAACAGGGAGCGGCTACGGTTATGACCGTGGATGATGACATTGAAATGAGAACCGGAGGAAATTATCAGAATCTGATTGTGGCGGAAATTCCGGAAGATAGTAAGGTTACCGTGATTGAGGAATCAAAGAACTGGAATCTTGTTCGAACCGAAGACGGACTGGTAGGTTACTTGCCGGTTTCTGAATTAAGCGATAAGAAGACAGAAAAAAGAACCTATAAAACTGATGAAAAGGAATACACCCATAAAACAATGGATGGTCAGGTGAGCCTGGTTTGGCATTTAGTGACCAATATGACTGCCAATGGTGGATTGGGTGATAAGTTAAAAGGGGTGAAAGGGGCCAATGTGGTTTCTCCGACATGGTTCTCCATTGCGGATGGAAAGGGGAATCTTAAATCTATTGCCAGCACTCTTTATGTTGCCAAGGCGAAAAGTGAAGGTCTTCAGGTTTGGCCACTGATTAGTGACCTGGATGAAAAGGGAGCCAAGGCTTCCAAGAAAGTATTGAAGTCTAATACTGCCCGAAGAAATATGGTAGATTCCCTGATGTATTTTGCAGAGCAGCATCATTTCGATGGAATCAATGTGGACTTCGAGCGTGTTACCGAAGATATGGCTCAGGATTATTTGCAGTTCTTAAGAGAATTATCTATCGAATGCCGTAATCGTGGATTGGTGCTTTCCGTGGATGATTATGTGCCGACGGCAGGAACAGCGTACTATGATCGCAAGCAGCAGGGTTTGTTGGCAGACTATGTGATTGTCATGAGTTATGACGAACATGCTACCAGTGAAGATGGAGCAGGTTCTGTTTCTTCATTAAATTACACAGAACAGTCCATTAAGGATACTGTGGCAGAAGTCGTGGACGAAAGTCGTGTCATCAATGGAATGCCATTCTACACGACTGCATGGATTGAAACACCGGTGGATGTTTCCGATGGTTCCGGAACTTATGTAACAGATTCCGTGAACGGAGATTACTACCTGACCAGTCAGGATATTTCCATGGATACAGCAAAGGAACTCTATCAGAAGGCAGGAGCAACTCCGGTTTTTGATGAGAATACCGGACAGAACCAAGTGTCCTACCAGGATGGTAAGAAGTTTGTAATCATTTGGTTAGAAGACGAGACATCTGTAAAGAGCAGATTAGAATTAATGAAGAAATATTCCTTGGGTGGAGCAGCATATTGGTGTCTGGGACAGGAATCCTCAGATGTCTGGAATGTGATCCAGGAGTATTTTAAGTAAGGAATAACTATGGACGAAAAAGAAAAGTATATGAAGGAAGCTATTCGCCAGGCAAAGAAGGCGGCCCAGATTGGTGAGGTTCCCATTGGATGTGTGATTGTTTATCAGGGGAAAATCATAGGCCGTGGGTATAATCGTCGAATGGTGGATAAAAATACATTATCCCATGCGGAGTTAAATGCCATTAAGAAGGCAAGCAAGAAACTAGATGATTGGAGACTGGATGACTGTGAATTATATGTTACAACGGAGCCGTGTCAGATGTGTTCCGGGGCAATTGTCCAGGCGAGAATCAAGAAAGTTTATATCGGATGCATGAATCCAAAGGCAGGATGCGCCGGTTCCATCATGAACCTTTTACAGGTGGAACAATTCAATCATCAGGTGGAGATTGAACAGGGAATTTTGGAAGAAGAATGTAGCAATTTGTTGAAGGATTTTTTTCGTAGTCTCCGTGCAAAATCTTGACAAAGAAAAAGTGAATAAGGTATACTATATTTCCACGCAGCCGGGGAGGTAGCGGCGCCCTGTACCTGCAATCCGCTATAGCAGGGGTGATGGTCGGCTTAGGGTTTATTTTGTAGGGCTGCCCTTTATAAGTGATGTTGACGTCTGGGTCTTATGCATCAGAGACCTGCGAACCGTGTCAGGACAGGAATGTAGCAGCACTAAGCAGTGCTCTTCTGAGTGACATGAGGGTGCCTGGACCGAGTTAACTGTAGAGGTAACGCTTATGAGATATTCTCAAAGCAGACCGCGTGGTTTTCAATTGGAACAATGACTGCATTTGCAGTCTTTTTTTTATAGGAAAAATTCTTGCAAAATATGTACGAAGATAACACCTTGACAAAAACAATCTACAAATGTAGAATACAAATAGAAGTCAATTCTACGGATGTAGAAAAAAGAATGGATGGAATATGAAAGAATTTACGATTGGTTTAATATTTAATAATGTGATCTTTGGAATTGCCTTTTTATTGGTTTTGGCAATGAGTCCTTTGCTGAAAAAATATTCTAAACGATGGCGGTATATCGTATTCATTGTTATTGGCGTCAGCTTGATGATTCCTTTTACAATGTTGTCGAAGGCGGCAGTAAGTCAGATGCCTGAAATAAAAAAAGAAAAAGTGGTTCAAGGGAAGAAACAGATCGTAATGGGGAAGGACTCCACCTGGAAGTATGTTCGGGAAAAGCAGGAGAAACAAAAGACGGAAAGGAGTCTCGAAGAGGAACAAGCACCGGAGCGACAGGAGGTTGACGCGAAAGAACCTGGAAAAACAGAATCTTCTGGAAAGAAGATGAAAAATGAGAAAAAAGAATCCGGTGTAGTCCAGTGGCTGAAACAGTGGTATCAGGGGACGGACAAGGACGTTATTCTAAAAGGAATCTTTTGGGTGTGGATAATTGTGGCCGTGGTAAACATGATGTATTACCTGTTCCTGTACCAATATCATAAAAAAAGAATCCGTCGTTTTCGCACTCCGGTGTCGGATGAAGAATTAAGAGAATTGTTTTTAAAGGAAAAGGAAACGTTGAACATTGACAGGGAAATTGGTTTGTTCCAATGCCAGAGGATTAACACCCCGATGGCGGTAGGTGTGGTGCATACTTCTATTCTGATTCCTTACATGGAACATTACCAAGGAGTTCGTTATATTCTGATGCATGAACTGGTTCACCAGAAGAAACGCGATATGTGGGTGAAACTCTTTTACGTGATTGTGAAATGCGTTCATTGGTTTAATCCATTCGTCCATCTTATGGTGAAAATCGCGTACGATGATATTGAATTACTTTGTGATGATGAAGTAGTGAAAACACTGGAAAAGAAGGAACGAATCGAATACAATGAGTCCATTTTAAATGTGGTGAAAGAACAGTATCGCTATGAGGAAAAGGAAAAAATTGCATTTTCTTTTGGAATGATTCAGGGCGAAAATGACTTGAAGGTTCGAATGCTTAATATCATGAACATGAATAAAAAGCCAAGAGGCGTGAAGTGTGCGGTGATGCTGTGTGCCGTGATTTTGATCATTGGTTGTGGAACTGCATTTCACCAGAGCTATGTGAGTCAGGCGAAGGAAAACTTGCAAGGAATCCAATTACATTCCAAATCGGTTTATCGTGCCATGGCATCTATAGAGCGAAAAAAGAGGAAACAGTATGATCAATTTGTAGAGAAGAAGTCGGAAGAAGTCCTGGAAAATAGTGAACTTTGGAATCCGTTTTTTTCTGCGATAAAAGAAACCGCCTGCGCAGATATTGACTATAAGGAACAAAAAGAACTGTTCTTCTGGACAACAGTAAAACATTGGGGTGAATTATGTTATTGTGATTTTTTTGGCTGTAAAGAAGGGGAAGGAGTTCCAATTGTAAAAAATACTTACACGGCTGTGGATGGTTTGCCTGAATCGGGTTATGGATATTATGAATTACGGGAACAGGACGTGGAGAAACTGTGTGAGAGTCTATACGGAGAAATCATGGAACCTGAGACGATTCCGGAAGAACTGGGGATTGTATATGACAGAAAGAAACAAGCGTATTATTTTACTTCTGATGGGGAATTGTCTGTACAGGAAGAAAGTCTGATTTACGATCATAATGTTTTTTACAGTGTCTTAACAAAAAGCTGGAGTGCAAACATTGCTAATTTAGGCGAAGGAAAAGATTTCACGGTACATTGTTTTGTAAGATTTGAAGATGCAGATAATTACTATCGCTGCAGAATTACCGAGGTGAAAAAAGAAAAAGATGAATGGTCAGAAGAAGACACTGATATTCCGGGAACAAATAATACGGAAGAAGAAACAGAGAACAACAAGGAAATTGAAATTGTAAGAAATCCGGATGATGAAAATCTTTTAGAACAAAAAAAGGTTCAGCAGATGATGGAGAATATCTTGATTGAACAGAAAGTGTCACCGGTTGTAATGGCGTTGATTGATAGTGGAAGCCCGAGCTTTGAAGGGGCGAAAAAGAAGGCTTCCGGAGAAGCATTTCAAAATGCTGTGATTGCAGACATGTTCTTACGTGTTCAGGAAGACCGTTTCGCCCACAATGATTATTCCGGACAGGGACTCTATGAAGATGCCGGAGAAGAAAAAGATCTGGTAGAACCATCCTTTGTGGAGAACATGGGGGCGGTATTATTAGGAAAGAAAATTACACCGGAAACTTTGCCGAAAGGCCAATGGGTTTCCTATGATGAACAAAAAGGAAAGTATTCTGTTCGGTGGTTTGCCACGGAAGTAGTAGACTATACGGTGCAGAATGTGGAAGTTACAAAAGATGGAATTCTTCTGGAAGGAGAGGATATTTCATATAGGGATTACATCGGACTTGAGACGGATAAAGAATATTCGTTGTGGTTGAAGTATGATGAGGACAATCAATATCATTTTAGTTTTGATAAAATCAAAGTTTTTTAAGGAGGATTTATGAAACGATTACCAGATGCAGAATTAGATGTGATGATGGCAATATGGAAAACAGGAGACAAGTGTACAAGAATGGAACTTGAGGAAAATCTTGATACAGAGAAGGAATGGTCTGCGACAACCATTTTGTCTATGCTTTCCAGATTGGAGAAAAAAGGATTCGTTCAGGTAACGAAGGACGGAAAGCAGAATGTATATGCGCCGTTAGTTTCTCAGGAGGAATATCTTCAGGCAGAGAGTAAAACGGTATTGGAGAAGATGTATAATAATTCCATTACCAATTTTATGTCGGCATTATATTCAGGAAAGAAACCGAGCAAAAAGCAGATTGATGAACTGCAGGATTTGCTGGATGGTTTTAAGGAAGAAAAATAAAACTTGTTTCCGTGGAAACGGAATGTGTGGCATTTGACCAATGAAGAGGCAATTTTCAGGAAAAATTCGTGAAAAGTTGCCTCTTTTTCTTCTTTATTTTAGAACGATTTTATTATATAATTAATTCCAAAGGTGTAAAGGGGGTAGTACGCCCAAAAATAAGCCGAGGATAATCCGAAGAAAGGAGAAGTTATGTCTTATACAGCATTGTACAGAAAGTTCAGACCGACCACATTTGAAGATGTAAAGGGACAGGACCACATTGTACAAACATTACAAAACCAGATAAAAGCAAATCGTATAGGTCACGCTTATCTTTTCTGTGGAACAAGAGGTACCGGTAAAACCAGCGTGGCCAAGATTTTTGCCCGCGCGGTGAACTGTGAAAATCCGGTTAACGGAAGCCCTTGTAATGAATGTCCTACTTGTCAGGCGATTAACAATGGCAGTGCCATGAATGTCATGGAAATTGATGCTGCGTCAAACAATGGTGTGGATAACATTAGACAGATTCGTGATGAAATTCAGTATTCTCCATCCAGTGGAAAATTTACGGTTTACATCATCGACGAAGTTCATATGCTTTCCATCGGAGCGTTTAATGCGTTGTTAAAAACCTTGGAAGAACCACCTTCTTATGCCATGTTCATTCTGGCAACAACGGAACCTCATAAGATTCCGATTACCATCTTGTCCAGATGTCAGCGGTATGATTTCAAGAGAATTACCATTGATACCATTGCGGCAAGATTGTCCGAACTGATGGAAAAGGAAAATATCGATGTGGAGGAAAAAGCTATCCGTTATGTGGCAAAAGCAGCGGATGGTTCCATGCGTGATGCCTTAAGTTTGTTGGATCAGTGTATTGCCTTTTACTTGGGACAGAAGCTGACCTATGATAATGTTCTGGAAGTTTTAGGAGCGGTAGATCAGGAAGTGTTCAGCCGGCTGACCAGAGCGGTGATTGAAGGGGATACCGTACAGAGCATTCAGATTTTAGATGAAATGGTGATTCAGGGTAGAGAACTGGGACAGTTCGTGAATGATTTTATCTGGTACCTGAGAAACCTGATGCTGGTAAGAACATCCGACGGAGCCGTAGAGGATATCATTGATGCATCTGCGGAACGATTGGAAGCCTTGAAGAATGAAGCGGCCATGGTCGAGACGGATATCATCATGAGATATATTCGTGTTCTGTCTGAGTTATCCGGTCAGATGAAGTATTCATCCCAGAAGCGTGTGCTGGTGGAAATCGCATTGATTAAATTGAATCAGCCATCCATGGAACGGGATAACGGTTCGCTAAACAATAGAATTGCATTATTGGAAAAGAAAATTGAAAATGGAGACTTTGTGGTTCAGACTGCAGGCAATGCACCCCAGCCGGTGCAGCAGCCGAAGCCGAAGAAGGTCTGGGATAAAGCTGTTCCGGAAGACATTCAGTATGTCGTAGATAACTGGGGAGCAGTTCAGAGACATATTTCCCAACCGTATAAACAGTTTTTGAATGGTGCGCGATTCAGTGTGAAAGGGGACGACACCCTGCTGATTGTATTTGAAGGTTTTGCAGCTACCGGATACGGAGCCTGCAATAAACCGGAAGTCATTGAAATGCTGAACACCATTATTGGTGAGGAAATTCAAAAGCAGGTCAAAGTCGAAATGAAATTATTGGAGACAAACCAAAACTTTAATGATTATTATCAGGAAGTTATCAGCCATATCAATATGGAAATAGAAGAGGAGGATTTTTAAATGGCAAAAAGAGGAGGATTTCCGGGAGGAATGCCTGGAAACATGAATAATTTAATGAAGCAGGCACAGAAAATGCAGAAGCAGATGGAAGAGGCACAGGCAGAGTTAGAACAGTCTGAATACACTGCAACTTCCGGTGGTGGTGCTGTGGAAGTTACTATTTCAGGAACCAAGGAAATCACAAAGATTAAATTAGATGAAGAAGTTGTTGATCCGGATGACATTGAAATGTTAGAAGATTTAATTATGGCAGCAGTCAATGAAGCCATTCGTAAAATGGATGAAATGTCTACACAAAAAATGTCAAAGATTACCGGTGGCTTAGGAAATATGGGATTGTTCTAAATCCCCTATGGATTACCGATTGTAGAGAGAGGGAAACACTGTGGATTACTATAGTGGTTATATCACAAAATTGATTGAGGAATTGTCCGGACTTCCGGGAATTGGAACCAGAACTGCTGCAAGGCTTGCCTTTCATATTCTGGATATGCCGGAAGACCAGGTGAAGGCATTGGCGAATGCCATTGTGGAAGCAAAGGGCAATGTGAAATATTGTAAAGAGTGTTGTACATTGACAGACCAGGAGGTTTGTCCGATTTGCAGCAGTAAGCAGAGAGACCATAAAACCATTATGGTGGTGGAAACCACCAAAGATATGGCTGCTTATGAAAAAGTGGGAGAATATCAGGGGGTATATCATGTTCTCCACGGAGCCATTAATCCAATGGCAGGCATCGGACAAAATGATATTAAGTTAAAGGAACTGTTTCAGCGGTTGAAGGATGATGTGGATGAAGTCATCATTGCAACGAATTCCAGCGTGGAAGGAGAAGCGACCGCTATGTATATCAGTAAAGTGGTGAAACCTCTTGGAATCAAGGTGACCCGAATCGCCAGCGGAGTTCCCGTGGGAGGCGATTTGGAAAATATTGACAATGTTACATTACTGCGAGCTCTTCAGGGAAGAGTAATTGTTTAAATAGGGATTATACAAAAAGAGTTGTTTAAAATAGAGTAAAAGAGGAAGTCAAATGGATAGAAATGAATTTAGTTTAAGAGTGGAAGCATTGAAAGCAGCAATGCACCAGCAAGACTATGAAAAAGCGATGGAGATTGCAGATGATCTTGATTTGAGAAAAATCAGAGACAATAATCTGCTCAGCATGGTAGCAGATGCATATGAAATGAATCATGACTATGAGCGTTCTAAGGACGCTTTGTTAACAGCGTATGAAAACACCAATGCCGGAAGACAGCTGGCGTATCGATTATGTTTAATATCCATTAAAACGAAAGAGTATGATGATGCAAAAGATTTTTATGAAGACTTTGTAGAAATGGCTCCTCGTGACACAGGAAGATATATCTTAAAATATAAAATGGCAAAAGCACAGGGTGCACCGATTGAGAAACAGATTAAAATTCTGGAAGAATATGTCAATATTGATATGGAAGAAAAGTGGGCGTATGAGCTGACGAAACTGTACCATATGGCTGGCGATCAGGAAAAATGTGTCGATATGTGTGATGAAATCAGCCTGTGGTTCTCTGAAGGAAAATATGTCTTAAAGGCATTGGAGTTAAAGAAAAAATATGTTCCTTTATCTGCAGCACAGAAGCAGAAGTATGAAGAAGGAAAGCAGAAAGCTTTGGAAGAAGCAGCTAAAGAAGAGATGGATGTGTTCGCTCCAAGTGATGACATCATCGAAATCTATCCAACAGAGGAAGAACTGTCCGGAGAAAAAGCAGAATATGTGGATGAAGAGGAACCGGTGGAAGAAATCATCGAAACTCCTCAGGACATAGAATTTTCCAAGTTTGACACCATGGATATTCAGGCTGTGATTGCAGAAGGCATGAAAGAAGTGGAACTTGAGGATGAAAATTTCCATGAAGGCAAAGGCTCTACCAAGGTGGCAGAAGGAAAAATTCCATTTAAGGAACTGGAAAAGCCAAGTGAATCCGAACAGGTATTTAAGCCGGTAAATGCTGAGGAAATCAATGAGGTTGCTATTAAGGCGGGCGATGTTGTTGAGATAACTATGGAAACGAAAGAAGAAACGGAAGTTCCGGAAGAGGTTGCAGAAGAGACGACTGATGAAAGTTCTGAAGCAGAAACAAAACCGGAGGAGATAATTGAAGAAGCAGATGCGAAACAGGAAGACGCTCCGGTAGTAGAAGAACCGGTAATTGAAAGCCTGGATGATGTGCAGGATATTCTGAAGCAGTTGCAAGCCAGAGGAATTCTGAAGGCTGAAACTGTGGAACAGGCTGTAACCATCATAGAAGAAGCTGGAAATGAAGAAAATAAAGAACTGGATGAAGAGTTCGCAAAAATAGATCAGGGACTTGATGAAGTAATCATGAATGAGTCCAAAGAAGAATTAGATGATGAGATTGATGAAGAGTTTGAAGAACGAATTACATCAACGCAGAAAATTCTGTTGTCCAAGCAGGACTTAGGAGAAGTGGAAGAAGAACCTGAGGAAATCGAAGAAGAGATTGAAGACGAAACCGAGGACGAAATCGAGGACAAAATCGAGGACAAAATCGAGGACGAAATCGAGGACGATACTGAGGACGAAACTGAGGACGAGCCTGAGGTACTTGAGGATGAACCGGAAGTGGTTGAAGAAGATTCAGAAGAACCGGAAGTGGCTGAGGAAGATTCAGAAGAACCAGAAGTGGCTGAAGAAGAGCCGGTTTCCAAAGCAACGATTGCCATTCCAAATCTCAAGATGATGAGAGAAGAATTGCAGAATGAAACCATTGCGCCTTCCGAGGCAATGGAAAAACAGGAAGAGGAACTGTATGAACCGGTTAATAAAGCGGTGAAGGCAGAAACCTTAAATCATATCCCGGTATTGGATCTGGGATTTGAAATGCCAAAAAGAGATACCTCTCAGGATGTTGGCAAAAAAGAATTATATGAAAATATTGTTGCAAATTCTGATTTAGGAAACATTACGGATAAGATTCCGAGCAAAGAAGAAATCGAAAATGCAATTCGCGAAGCGGAAAAGCAGGAACAGAAAGACACCAATGAGGGGCTGAGAGCAACCACAAGTCTTTCCGCAGCAGTGGAAGTGATTTCCGGAACAAACTGGAGACAAAAGGGCGAGGAAGAACCGGAAGAGGAACTGGAACTTCCAAAGGTGGAAGAATTTATGGACGCGCAAGAGAGTGAGGATGAAAATCCGGAACTGAATACTACCGATATTCCTGAACCGAATACAGCAGAAATTAAGATGTTCCTGGAAAATGAAGAAGAAGTACCTTCCGTTGAAGCAGAGAAAGAAACCGAAGCAGTAGCTGAATCCGAGGATGCAATCGAAGAGGCAGAAACTGAAACCGTGGAAGAACCGGAAACGGAAGAAGCGTCAGATTCAGAAAAAGTAACTGATGAAGAAACCGAAGAAGAATCTGAAGAAGAAGCAGAGGAAACTGAGGAAGAACAGGAAGCAGTAGACGGAGAAGAAATCGCCGAAGAAGAGGAAGAGGAAGAAGCTACTGAAGCGGAAGACGTAGCTGAAGAAGACGAAGAATCTGAAGAAGAAGTGACGGAAGAGGACGTGGAAGCAGAATCTGAGGACGAGGATGACTCTGATGCAGATGAATATGACTCAGAATATGACTCAGAGTATGATTCAGAGTATGACGATGAAGAAGACTCAGAATATGACTCAGAGTATGATTCAGAATACGATGACGAAGAAGACTCAGAATATGATGCTGAAGAAGAATCGGATGATGCTTCACAGAAAGAACCAACAATTAAACTGACCAAAGAAGAAATGGATGTATTCCGCCACTATCTGAATGTGGAAGGATTGGAAGATTCCATCCGCGAAACAGTGGAAGCATTGATTTCTGAATATAATCCAGATGGAAAGTCAACCGAAGGCAATGTAATAATTCTTGGAAACAAGAAGACAGGAAAAACCACATTAGCTATTGAGATGATTAAGCTGGTAAATACAAAACGTGGTAGAAGAAACAGAAAATTAGCAAAGGTCAATGCAGTCGCATTGAATAAGAGAGGATTCAGAAATTCCTTAAGCAAACTGATAGGATGTGACCTGGTTGTGGAACATGCTCATGAGTTAGGAGCCATGACAATTAGTGAAATTATTGATTGCGCAGGAATGTTTACTGATGATATGTTAATGGTTCTGGAGGGTGATCTGGAAGGCATGGAAAAACTTCTGGAAACAACACCACGTATTAAGGAAGTGTTCAACCACACGATTCATATCCGTGAATACAACATCAAAGAATGGGTAGAATACGGAAAGCGATATGCAGAAGAAAAGGGATATGTGATGGATGAACTTGCTAGCCTGGCTTTCTACAAGGCAATTGATGACTGTTTCGGTACCCGCAAGGGAATCAAGCAGCAGCATGTGGAAGAAATTCTAGATAAAGCAATTGCAAAGAGAAGTAAAAAGCTTTTCGGCGCAAAGAAAAATGAAGATGGATTAATCATTTTGATTGAGAAAAACTTCAGATAAATACCATTTTTGGAACTATATCAATGGAAAGGCAATGTGTCTTTCCCGTAAAACGAAAGGAAGAACCATGGAAAATTTAGAATTGGCAAAAGTTGCTAATGAGGTACGTAAGAATATCATCGAGGGAGTGCATAGCGCAAAGTCCGGACATCCGGGTGGATCGCTTTCAGCAGCTGATATGATGACTTTCTTATATTTTGAAGAAATGAATGTGGATCCAAAGAATCCAAAAGCGGCAGATAGAGATCGCTTTGTATTGTCAAAGGGACATGCAGCACCTGGCTTATATGCTACTTTGGTAGAAAAGGGATTCATTCCAAAGGAAGATATGGTGACATTAAGAAAACCATCTTCATACTTACAGGGACATCCGGACATGAAACACACACCGGGTGTAGACATGAGTGCAGGATCTCTTGGTCAGGGAATTTCTACTGCAGTCGGAATGGCATTGGCAGGAAAGATGGATCAGGCAGATTACCGTGTGTATACTATGATTGGTGATGGAGAAAGTGAAGAAGGTCAGGTTTGGGAAGCATGCATGTTTGCAGGTGCAAGAAACTTAGATAACCTGGTAGTAATCTTAGACAATAATAACCTTCAGATTGATGGAAGCATAGAAGAAGTATGTTCTCCATATCCATTTGATAAGAAGTTTGAAGCCTTCAATTTCCACGTGATTAAAATTGATGGTCATAACTTTGATGAAATCAGAAGTGCTTTAAAAGAAGCAAGAGAAACCAAGGGAATGCCTACAGCAATCATTATGAACACTGTAAAAGGTAAAGGCGTTTCTTACATGGAAAACAAAGTCAATTGGCATGGTGCTGCACCAAACGATGAATTGTTTGCAGTTGCTATGGAAGAATTAAAGAAAGCAGGTGAAGCATTATGTCAGAAGTAAAGAAGATTGCAACGAGAGATAGTTATGGTTCTGCATTGGTAGAACTTGGAAAAGAACATGATAATTTAGTTGTATTGGATGCTGACTTGGCAGAAGCAACAAAAACAGCAAAGTTTAAAGCAGCATTTCCGGAAAGACACATTGACTGCGGTATTGCAGAAAGCAATATGATTGGTGTGGCTGCAGGTCTTGCAACTTGTGGAAAGGTTCCATTTGCAAGCTCCTTCGCAATGTTTGCAGCAGGTCGTGCTTTTGAACAGGTTCGAAACACCGTGGGATATCCACACCTGAATGTAAAGATTGGTGCAACACATGCGGGAATTTCCGTTGGGGAAGATGGAGCAACTCATCAGTGTAACGAAGACATTGCATTAATGAGAACCATTCCGGGAATGACGATCATTAATCCTGCAGATGATGTAGAAGCACAGCAGGCAGTTAAAGCTGCTTATGAATTAGATGGTCCTGTTTATTTAAGATTTGGACGTCTTGCAGCACCGGTAATTAACAGCGAGGATTATAAGTTCGAATTAGGAAAAGGGGTTACCATGAGAGAAGGTAAGGACGTTACCATCGTGGCAACCGGACTGATGGTATCTATGGCATTGGAAGCAGCAGAAAAGTTAGCAGCTGACGGTGTGGATGCAGAAGTAATCAATATTCATACAATCAAGCCATTGGATGAAGAAATTATCTTAAATTCTGCCAAGAAAACCGGAAAGGTTGTGACTGTAGAAGAACATTCTGTGATTGGCGGATTGGGAAGTGCCGTATGTGATGTCCTTTCCGAAAAGATGCCTACTCCTGTTAAGAAGATTGGTGTCAATGATATATTCGGACATTCCGGACCGGCTTTGGAATTATTAAAGGAATTCGGTTTGGACGGAGACGGAATTTATCAGTCAGTAAAAGAATACTTAGCATAATAGTTAACTTGCATTTCTTGATGGTTTATGATGGATGGTATTCAAATGTAGCATATATGAATTACTCGAAAATTGATTTTATGGATTGTGTTGTAACTTATTTTAATGTTAAAAAGTAAGAAAGGAATACCGTTATGAACTCAAAGTGTTTTTGGATAAGTGGAATTCTGTTATCTGCTTTACTTGTGATATTTGGATGTAAAAAAGATGAAGAAAAAACCGTAACTGCAGATTATCATAGAGGAACGCTGTATGGTGTAGTAAAAGAAGTGAAAAGTGAAATGAATGCTGAAATTATTTTAGAGATAACTGAAAAAAATGATGTCTATGAGACAGGAACAAAGATTTGTGTTACATATGAAGATGTAATTGACATTTCAGATGGAGATGAGGTTAAATCAGATTATCGATTAAAAAAAGGGGACAAGGTTGGTATTTCTTTCTCGATGGAGGATAAAGAGTCTATCAATAAAAAAAAATACGAATGTACTGAGATAAGTCTCATTAAAAAGAAATGAAAAGGTGTGAAATACAGAAACGAGAATTTATCAGTCAGTAAAAGAGTACTTGGTATAGGATTCAGATTAATTATTTAAGAAAATGCTTTCATTTGAAATGCAAAATCTTTAAATAATTCGTTCGAGACTTTATTATGGAAATATCTGTAAAAATAGTCTTGAAAAAAACAGGATAACTGATATACTATCCAAAGTTAAACGAAATGCAAGGGAGCAGACGTAACAGTCTTGCTCCCTTTTTTGGTACCCGCAAAGCAGCATTATAGATTTTTCGTTTAACAACAATTTAATCAGATATTTAGGATTTATTTCTTAAATATAGAGTGGTATGGAGCGTAGCCCCTGGACCACATGTTTCTTAATCTCGGAAGAGTCGATGAATTATCATCGGCTCTTTTCAAACATATGGGGAATAGTGTATAATAAAAAAATAGGATAAGGAACGGAAAAGGAGGAATGCCCATGGACATTTTTAATCAGGCAAAGAAACTGGGATTCGGTCTGATGCGACTCCCGTTATTGGATCCCGCAGATGATGGAAGCATTGATTTGGAATTGACCAAAAAGATGGTCGATGTATATATGGAACGAGGATTTACCTATTTTGATACTGCCATCATGTATTGTGGGATGAAGAGTCAGAGTGCGGTAAAGGATGTTTTGACGTCCCGGTATCCAAGGGAAAGTTTTACCCTGGCTACCAAACTTCATGCGGACTTCTTTAATTCCATAGAAGGAAGGGACCGGATTTTTGA
The DNA here is from genome assembly GCA_024698585.1 of Eubacterium sp. Taxonomy (GTDB): domain Bacteria; phylum Bacillota; class Clostridia; order Lachnospirales; family Lachnospiraceae; genus Eubacterium_G. Next base: position 36,483 of record JAILRB010000040.1, on the reverse strand, counting down.
GGAACAGTTGGAAAGCACCGGTGTGGATTATTTTGATTATTATCTGATTCATGATGTTGGTTCAGACCGCTATGATAAATACTTGAAGTTTAACTGCTTTGAATGGCTGAAGGAAAAGAAAGCTCAGGGGTTGGTTAAACATTTCGGATTTTCTTTCCATGATAATGCGGAGATGTTAGAGAAAATCCTTAGCGAGCAGCCGGACGTGGAATTTGTTCAGCTACAGCTGAATTATCTGGATTGGGAAAGCGAAGGCGTGCAATCCAGAAAATGCTATGAGGTTTGTGAAAAGTACGGAAAGCCGGTTGTGGTTATGGAGCCGGTTCGTGGAGGAACCCTTGCTAATGTACCGAAGGATGCAGAAAAACTGTTTCTGGATTATAATCCAGATGCATCGGTAGCTTCCTGGGCGATTCGTTTTGCAGCCAGCCAACCGAATGTAAAGATGGTTTTAAGCGGAATGAGTAACATGGAACAGATGGAAGACAATACCGGTTTTATGAGTGATTTTAAACCATTGAATGAGGAAGAACTGGCGATTGTAAAGGAAGCAGAGAAAATCATTCATGATAGTCTGGCGATTCCTTGTACGGGATGTTCCTATTGTACGGAGGGCTGTCCGATGAAGATTGCCATTCCGAGATATTTTGCATTATATAATGTGGATATGCTGGAAAAGGATATGGATGCCTGGAGACCGCAGGGAACATATTATGAACGACTGGCTCAGGTCTTTGGACGACCAAGCGAGTGCATTGCCTGTGGAAAATGCGAAGGAATCTGTCCACAGCACTTGCCAATTATCGAAGATTTAAAAATTGTGGCAAATCATTTTGAAAAATAAGAAAAGCATAGATTGAGAAGGAGGACAATGAAATGGCTTGTTTTTTAGTGCCGACAACGGAGGCGATTGTAACAACTGTTGCAACAAAGGTGATAAAATCAAAAGAAAAAAATGCGGAACACACTGAGGTTCCGAAAGTTCACTTATCTACGAAGATGGGATGGTTAAATAAAATGCTTTGGGGAGGTTCTGCACTTTTAGCATTTGAACATCTCTGGCATGGAGAAGTAATTCCGACATTCCCATTCTTAACAGCAGTGAAGGAAGGAGAAACCAGTGGGATGCTGGCGGAAATGAGTACGGCCGGTGTGGCAATGGCTGTTTTGGTTACCCTGGTTTGGGTTGGAATGGTCGTAGCAGTTTCCTACATGGAAAAAAGTGCGAAGAAGACTGCAAAGGAAGGGGAGTAAAGCTAGCATGACATTATTGATTACAGTTTTTGCCGCAGTGATTACCACTGTTTTATGGTATGTAAAATCGGATAAGAATCCGATGATGTTAGGAACGTTAGCCCTGATGTATTGGGGAGCATCCCTGATGTGGAGTATTGACGCAGTCTTCGAATATGCAGAATTGGGTGCAGAATATTTCACGCCGAAGCCAATGGATATGCTGAATGATTCTTATTTGGGATTATCTGTTGTAGCATTGGGATTAGTAATCTGGTTGGTATATGTTTTGATTAAGGATCCAAAGGGTACTGTAAGAGCCAGATTGTTTCAGAAATAAAGAGAGCAATTGAAAAGTGGTTCTGAAGTAGTCAGAACCACTTTGTTTCTATCAACTCCGGAGGTGGGCGGAATGAATACGGAAGTTAAGATGATTCTGGAAGCGGTGCGGGATGGGAAGATGACCATTGACGATGCACTGCTTCAAATAAAGAAAGAACCATTTGAAGATATTGGTTATGCGAAAATTGATATGCATCGACAGGCGAGGCAAGGAACGGCAGAAGTGATTTACGGTGCCGGTAAGATGGTTCCGCAAATTATTGGAATCGTGGAAAAGATGCAGGAAAAGGGACAGAAAAGAATTCTGATTACCCGGTTAAGTGAAACGGCTGCAAAAGAACTGGAACAGGCAATTAAGGGATTTCAGTTTCACGAACAGTCCCGGATTGGAATCGTTGGAGAAAATCCTCTTCCAGATGGAATCGGAACCATTGTGGTGGCTACCGGCGGAACCAGTGACATTCCTGTGGCAGAAGAAGCGGCTGATACGGCAGAATTTCTAGGCAACGAAGTGATAAGACTTTATGATGTAGGGGTGGCAGGACTCCACCGTTTGTTAGCACATCTGGAGGAAATTATGAGTGCCTCGGTAATTATTGCCATTGCCGGAATGGAAGGCGCCCTGGCCAGTGTGATTGGTGGTTTGGCAGATTGTCCGGTCATTGCTGTACCAACCAGCGTAGGATATGGGGCTTCCTTTGAAGGGTTATCAGCATTACTTTCCATGCTGAATTCCTGTGCCAGCGGTGTTTCCGTGGTGAATATTGACAATGGTTTTGGAGCTGGATATTTGGCAAATATGATAAATCATATGGAGGTGAAAAAATGAAAACAATCTATATTGATTGCGGAATGGGAGCAGCAGGAGATATGCTGACTGCTGCACTTTATGAATTATTAGATGAAAAAGAGCAAAAGGAATTTTTGCAAAGAATAAATGAAGCAGGAATTCCGGAAGTTGAGATAAAAGCAGAGCCAAGTGAAAAATGTGGAATTTTCGGAACGCATATGAAGGTTCTGGTAAATGGAATGGAAGAAGAGGTTTCTCATCATCACCATCATGAGGAGGAGCATCACCATCATGATGAGAAGGAACACGAACATCATCACCATGAACACCATCATGAAGAGGAACATGAACACACTCATGCCCATGTGCATCGTGGAATGAAGGAAATTGAAGACATTTTTCATGGGTTACAGGTATCAGACCGGGTGAAAAAGGATGCCCTTTCTGTCTATGGTTTGATTGCTGAAGCAGAAAGCCATGCTCATAATCGTCCGGTCAGTGAGATTCATTTCCACGAAGTGGGAACGATGGATGCGATTGCTGATGTTACAGCAGTGTGTCTTTTGATGGAAATGCTGGCACCGGAGAGTGTGGTGGCATCTCCGATTCATGTGGGTTCCGGTCATGTACATTGTGCCCACGGAATCCTTCCGGTTCCTGCACCGGCTACAGCGTTTATTTTAAAAGATGTTCCAATTTATTCCGGAAAAATTCGAGGAGAATTATGTACTCCAACCGGAGCCGCATTGTTGAAATATTTTGCTAACCGGTTTGACTCAATGCCAATGATGAAAACGGAGCGGATTGGTTATGGAATGGGAAAGAAGGATTTTTCACAGGCAAACTGTGTCAGAGTATTTTTAGGAACTATGGAAGAACCGGCAGAAAAGGTTCTGGAGCTCTCCTGCAATGTGGATGATATGACCGGAGAACAGATTGGATTTGCAATAGAACAGTTGTTGGAGGAAGGGGCATTGGAAGCCTATACCATTTCTGTGGGAATGAAAAAGTCCCGCCCGGGAATTATGATTTGTGTTCTTTGCAAGGAAGAAGACCGGGAACATATGGTGGAGCAGATTTTCAAACATACCACGACTCTTGGAATCCGTGAGAATCTTTGTAAGAGATATACGCTTACCCGGGAATTGAAAAAGAAAGATACCCCGTTGGGTGAAATCCGGGTAAAACAGTCTAAAGGATTTGGTGTTACAAGGGAAAAGTTCGAGTATGAGGATCTTGCAGAAATTGCAAGAAGCAGAAATTCTTCTTTGGAAGAGGTCATGAAAAAAATAACAGAATAAACAATAAAAAGAGCCGCTGCATTATGCAACGGCTTTTCTATTTATCGATTCACACGCCAGGTTAAAGGGTCTTCCTTTGGTGCCGGTTCTGTCTGTTCCGGTTCCGTAATCTGAGTATCTTCATTGACGGAAAGAGTATCTAAGGAAGTTTTTAATAACAGAGATGTTTCTTCTTCAGTGATTCCCATTTCTTCTGCCAATTCGGATATTTCAGGAACGCGTCCCAATTTTTCTGATAAATCTTTTGTGGCTTTATCTAATTGATTTAGTTTATTGGCCAAGTGCTGTCCAATGCGGTCGGAACTTACCTGATTACTGATGGCCTGATCCAGTGCCGCGTCAATTGCCTTTTCCAGATAGGCGTCAAAGGATTCTTCGGATTCGTGAAATTCTGAAATCGCCTGAATCAATCCCATATTGCCTTCCTGAATTAAATCGCCAAAGGTAACTCCCTTTCCGCGTTTTTTCTGCGCAGCCTCTGCTACGAGATTTAAGTGAAGTTCTACGAGACGATTGACCACGTCCTGATTTCCGACGGACAACTTCTGCAGCAATGTAGCTTTCTCATCAGCATCCGCTGGAGGGATGGCTTCCAGCTCCTTTAAATACATATCAATGAAAGATAGCTCTTCCTGCGATTCCTTTAAAGGGGAGGTTTCTTCAGGAATTTCCAGACTTTCTGAAGTCTCGGATTCATCTGGTGTAACAGGTGCTTCGGAAAAAGCATTGTTTTCTGTTTCCTCGAATCCTTCTACGGTGATTTTATTTGCTGCCAGATAAGAATAGATTAATTCATACTGGTTATCATCTAAGGTAAGTTCTTTAAAATGGTTCTGAATCTCCTGTTTGGAAAGCTGATTTCCCTGAGCAGAAGCGTATTCAACTAAAGACACAAGAGCGTCATTAAATAATAATTTCTGATCCATATATTTTCCTTTCTGAATGAAGTGACTTCCATGATAGCATTGTCACCATTCGCATTTATGATACATAAAAGCCTTGCAAAAATCAAGGATAATGGGTAACATTTAATAGGATAAAAGAGAGCAAATTCAATCATATAGCGGGAATGGAGTAACAATGAAAGAAATAATAACAAAGATTGGAAACAGTAGAATTTTTTCTTTAATGAAAGTTTTGGTTTTTATTGCGGTTTGTGCCGTCATTGGTGCAACTGCAGCATATATTCATCATGAGTCGGATCCTACAGAAGTGGCAGTGGAATACTTTAAGGTTTTTATGAAACAGGACTATAAGGGGATTAAGAAATTAATTGATGTACCGAATGACAGTTATCTGGATGAAAAAGCATTGGGTGCTATTATTGCTGACCAGAAAAAGGATTTGAATGTAGATCAGTATGAAGTCAAGGAGCCAACAAAGGAGAATGGAAAAAATCTTGTTGTAATTCGATGCTCCAATAAGGAGACCGGAAAAAAGATGGATTTTAAAATTTATCTGAATGCTTACCGTAAGGGATTTTCCTTAAAGCCATCCTATAAGGTTGACTTTAGTAAATACTATGTAAATGACTGTGAGATTAGCATTCCGGATGGAGATACCCTGCAATTAAACGGAACAGATGTGCCGGAAGAAATGGTTGCAGATACAAAGGACGGAATGAAACGATATGAATTTCCGACCATCTTAAAAGGGGAATATAGCATATGTTCTCAAAATCAATATGGCGTGTTTGAAAAGAAGATTCAGGTAAAGGAAAATCAGTCGAAAACAAATCTGACGAAATTGACTTACGGAGCAAAAAGTAATTATCGTGCGAAAGTGGAAGAGGCTTATCAGGGAATGTTCCAACAGTATTATGCATCGGTAAGAAAGAAGGGAAGCGGGGAAAAAGACTATCTCGCATTCTTTGAAAAATCAGCACGTAAGAAGGCAAAGAAGGCGGTTCAGAGTACTGTTACCATGATTTTCGATGAGGAACACCGCGAAAAGTATGGATTAAGCAATGTGGATATTAGTGACCTGAAAACTACTATCACATATAATAAAAAAGAACAGCAATTTGATGTGGTAAGTACCTATCAGATGAAATATGATTGTGTGACTGCCACGTCCTTGATTAACAGTTATACGGAAAGTTATTCCGGAAGTAGTTCAGTTACCATGAAGGCTTCTATTTCTGTGAAACAGAAAAACTTTAAAATCAAGGATATTATTGTAAAGAATAAAAAGAGTAAGAAGAAAAAATAGGAGAATTATCATGGCAAAGCAGACATGGAAAGCAGGAAACATGATTTATCCGATTCCGGCTGTGTTGGTAACCGTAGCAGATAATCAAGGCAATGACAATGTCTTGACTGTAGCGTGGACCGGAACCGTTTGTACAAATCCAGCGATGGCATATGTATCCATTCGCCCATCCAGACATTCCTACAAGATGATTCAGGAAACAGGTCAGTTTGTAATAAATCTGACTACGAAGGACCTGGCATTTGCCACAGATTACTGTGGAGTGAAATCCGGAAAGGATGAAGATAAATTTAAGACGGCAAAATTGACCCGGGAAAAAGCTACTTATGTGAAGGCTCCGTTAATCAAGGAAAGTCCGGTGAATATTGAATGCGAAGTGACACAGGTCATTCCTTGCGGAAGTCATGACATGTTCCTGGGAAAGGTTCTTTGTGTTCATGCAGATGAACAATATATGGATGAAACAGGAAAATTTGATTTACAAAAGGCGAATCCATTAATTTATTCTCATGGACAGTATTTTGAAACCGGAGAATATCTTGGAAAATTCGGATATTCTGTTCAGAAAAAGAAGAAATAGAGGTTACAGATAAAAGGAGTGGCAGAATGAAAATAATATTTCATATTGATGTGAATTCGGCATTCCTTAGCTGGACCGCGGTGAAAATGCTTCGGGAAGGAAGCACCTTGGATATCCGCAAGGTTCCGGCAGTGATTGGAGGAGATCAGGAAACACGCCATGGAATTGTTGTTGCGAAGTCAATTCCTGCGAAACGGTATGGAATTCGTACAGCAGAAACCATTGCATCGGCAAGGAATAAGTGTCCTGATCTTTTAATCGTTCCACCGGAACATCAGTATTATCAAGAACAAAGTCGTAAGCTAATGGACTTACTGAGAAGTTACACCCCAAGAATTGAACAGGTCAGCGTGGATGAGTGTTATATGGACTATTCAAGTATTGAAAACTCCTTTGACTCTCCGATTGTGGCTGCCTATCATATTAAAAATCACATTCGCAAGGAACTGGGATTTACCGTAAATATCGGAATTTCTGACGTGAAGGTTTTGGCAAAGATGGCTTCCGATTTTGAAAAACCGGATAAAATTCATACGTTGTATCGAAGTGAAATTCAGGAAAAAATGTGGAAACTGCCGGTGGAGGATTTATTCATGGCAGGAAAATCCAGCGTGGAAACATTGCATAAACTGGGGATTTTTACGATTGGAGATTTAGCGCAAAGTTCCGTTCCGGTTTTAGAATCTCATTTAAAGAGCCATGGTGTTTTACTGTGGCAGTTTGCCAATGGAATTGACGACAGTGAAGTGCAGCCGGTTCGTGAAGAGGCAAAAGGTGTAGGAAACTCCATTACGTTATCAAAGGACTATACCCAATTAGAAGAGATTGATAAAGTTCTGTTACAGTTATCCGATAAGGTGGGCGGCAGGCTCCGGAAGTTGGAACAAAAAGGAAAGACTGTGGCGGTAGAGGTGAAATACAATGACTTCAAGAAGACGTCCAAGCAGGAAACTTTTGGAAAGGGTGTGGATTCCGGCACGGTGATTTATGAAAGCGTCCGGGAGTTGTTTCGGGAAAACTGGAGTGGAAAACCGGTCCGGTTACTGGGAGTCCGAGTAACGAATTTAATTGATGTCACTGAGCCGGAACAGTTAGAACTGAATGACTTTTGGAATAAAGAAACAAGGAAACAAAAAACAGGTCCGTCTGATGAAAAGCTAAAACAATTAGATCAGGCATTGGATCAAATAAAAACAAAATATGGCAGGTCAGCGATTATGCGTGCCAGTATGATAGAGGATCAAAACAATGAAGAAGATGAAAGATAATATTGTATTAATAGGAATGCCGGGGGTAGGAAAAAGTACCATTGGCGTTATCCTGGCAAAAATTCTGGGGTATCGGTTCGTGGATGCGGATCTGTTGATTCAGGAAAGAGAAGGAAAGCTACTTAAGGAAATCATTGCAGAAAAAGGAATTGACGGCTTTGTTCAGATAGAAAATGAAGTGAACCAATCTATTAACACTACAAAAACAGTTATTGCAACCGGAGGAAGTGTGGTGTATGGGAAGGAAGCCATGGAACATCTAAAGGAAATTGCCACGGTAATTTATTTGGAGCTGGAACTGGGTGCGTTGCGCAGGCGATTGGGCAATCTGAAAAAACGTGGTGTGGTATTAAAAGAAGGACAGCGTCTCAGTGACCTTTATAAGGAACGTGTTCCATTATATGAAAAATATGCAGATTTTACGGTGAATGAACATCGATGCACTGTTGAAAAGACCATTGAAAAGATTGTGGATACGTTGGAAAAGGAATACGGTGCAAATGTATAAATTGCCTTAGAAACCCTTGTTTTTTTTAGGGGATGGCGGGTGTTATTGTAAGATTTACACAAAAAAACAACCTCGAAAACCAAGAGATTGTGCTTTCAGTGGTTTACAAAGGAAGATATTGTGTTATAATATCTTAAAGTGTGTGTTCACACATTTACCGATGAATTAGACATAAGGAATTATTGGAAAGCAGTTTTGGAACTGTGAGAATTATACATAGATATCAGGAGTGAATATGGAACGTTATATAATGAAGGGCGGCGTAGCATTAGAAGGTGAAGTCGAAATCGGCGGAGCAAAAAATGCTGCATTAGGATTATTGGCCGCAGCAATCATGGCAGATGAAGACGTGACTATAGAGAATTTACCGGATGTAAGCGATATTAATCAGTTGATTAATGCAATAGAAAATATAGGTGCAACTGTTACTAGAAATGACAGACACACCGTGACGATTAACGGAAAGACGATTTATTCTCATATTGTTGAATATGAGCAGATGAAGAAAATCAGAGCATCTTATTATTTATTAGGTGCATTACTTGGAAAATTCGGAAAAGCAGAAGTTGCTCTTCCGGGAGGATGTGATATCGGAAGCAGACCGATTGATTTACATCTGAAAGGATTTTCAGCTTTAGGAGCTGATGTTGTTACCGACCATGGAATGGTAAACGCGAAAACAGATCGTTTAGTGGGAAATAATATTTTCCTTGATTTTGCTTCTGTTGGAGCGACAATTAATATTATGCTCGCTGCAGTAAATGCAGAAGGAAAGACAATTATTGAGAATGCTGCGAAGGAGCCACATATCGTAGATGTGGCGAATATGTTAAATAGTATGGGAGCAAATGTTCGTGGTGCTGGTACTGATAAGATTCGTATCGTCGGTGTGCCACAGCTTCACGGAACTGTGTATTCCACGATTCCGGATCAGATCGAAGCAGGAACGTTTATGTGTGCCGCTGCAGCTACCGGTGGAGAAGTATTAGTAAAAAATGTGATTCCAAAGCATTTGGAATGTATTTCAGCAAAATTGGTCGAAATGGGCTGTACTGTCATTGAATATGATGATGCAGTGAAAGTTAAGGGGAATGACGGAATGACCGGTGCGAAGGTTAAGACACTTCCATATCCTGGATTTCCGACAGATATGCAGCCGCAGATGGCGGTTTGTCTTGCGTTAGCAAACGGAAGCAGCATGGTTACTGAAAGCATTTTTGAAAACAGATTTAAATATGTGGATGAATTAAACCGTATGGGTGCTATGATTAAGGTCGAAGGAAATACAGCATTTATTTCCGGCGTCGGCGGATTAGAAGGCGCTCAGGTAAGTGCACCGGACTTAAGAGCAGGTGCGGCATTAGTAATTGCAGGACTTGCAGCAAACGGTTTCACAGAAGTAGACGATATTGTTTACATCCAGAGAGGCTACGAGAAGTTTGAAGAAAAACTTGCAGGACTGGGTGCAATTATTGAAAAAGTTGACACAGATAAAGACGAGCAGCGTTTTAAATTAAAAGTTGGTTGATAATAAAAGAATCAAGTGCGATGCGCTTGATTCTTTTATTATAAAAAAATGCATTCTGAAAAAAGAAGGGAAGAAGCAGATGGAAAAGAGTTTTGAAAGATTCATTGAACGAATGAAGCAGCAGGAGAAGGTGATCAATTATGTACAGGTCAGACAGAAAGGTGAAATCATTTTTGACTGGGGCCGATTAAATAGAAAAAGCAGATTAAATACATGGTCTGTCAGTAAGAGTTTTATCTCTGTGGCAGTCGGAATTGCAATGGATGAGGGACTGTTGACGTTGGAGGAAAAAATTTGCGATAGTTTTCGGGAATATCTGCCGAAAAACCCTTCGGAGAATTTGCTGAACTTAACGGTGAGACATCTGCTGACAATGACAACCGGTGTGGAAAATCCGTTATTCTTTGACAATGATCCCGAACGTTATGTGACGGAAGATTGGATTGATTATTTCTTTTCACAGGAATTTCCGTTTGAGCCAGGTGAACGCTTTTTATATTGTAACTTCAATACATATATGCTAGGGTGTCTGATTGAAAAGAAAGCAGGGATGGATATCATGGAATATTTAACTCCAAGATTGTTTACGCCACTAAAGATTTATAGTCCTGATTGGACCCGTTGTCCGAAGAAGCATATTCATGCGGCCAATGGTCTGTATCTAACCATTGATGAGTTTGGAAACTTTGGAGAGATGGTTTTAAATGGTGGGGTTTTTGACGGAAAGCGGATTGTGTCAAAGGAGTATCTGGATATGGCAACAAAGAACCAGATGCCGGAAGAATGGGATTTGAAATATGGATTCCAGTTCTGGATGAATCCGGACGGTACAGGTTTCCGGGCAGATGGAAAGTATGGACAATATATTATCATCCTGCCAGAGAAAGAAATGGTGGTTAGTGTTCAGTCGCTGAGCGAAGGGGACATGTTCTCTGAGGTCTGGAGCTGGATTCAGGAATTATAAAAGGAGAGGAACTTGTTTGAAACAGGTTCCTCTCTTCATCTATGCCTTTCGTTTAGCAAGGGTAGTCTCCATCCAAATTTGAAGAGATTCCACGGAAATGGATATCTTTTCTAATTCCTCCTGGATGCGTGTAAAATCTTCATATTCATCTTCGGTAATCTCGCCGTCGGCGGTGATTTCAATTAATCGTTCTTTCAGCCTATCCATAGAATTCAAAGAAGCAAGCATTTCCAATACAATGCCGGATAATTCCCGCTTGGACACTTCCGGAACATATTTTTCACCAATGGGACATTCATGGGAACAGTAATAATTACAAAGAGTAGGCATTTTATAACCTTCTGCCATGGCAAGAATTTCATCCGGATGAGCCATGGATTTTTCACTTTCTATTTTTTCGATACGATCTGAAGAGAGGCAACCAAGGAGTTCGCTAGCCTTATCTCTGGTTAATCCTAATTCTTCACGAGTTGTCTGATAGATCGTTTTATTCTCTTTTGTGGACTTTTTACCCATAAACATACTCCATTCTGTTATTTCGCAATTTTAGCGGAAATAAGCACTTCTATTTCGCTAATCAAACCATTTAATCGGCACATCCCTCATTATATACTAAACGTGTTGAAAATAAAAGAAAGTTCTTAAGGTAGTTAAGTTTTCCAAGGAAAACTTAAAAATTTTACTTAAGACGAAAGGAGAACATTATGGATGAAAGCATGATGGATGATGGATTTCTTGATATGTTAGCTACATACTGGCCGCATATTGCAATTGGAATTTTGGTAATCATTCTCATCGGAATCATCGTAAGTGGTTATGTGAAGGCTTCGCCGGACACCGCTTACATCATTTCTGGATTGAGAAAAAAGCCAAAATACTTAATTGGAAAAGCCGGAATTAAAATTCCTTTCTTGGAGAAGAAGGACGAGTTGAATTTACGACTGATTCCAATCGATGTGAAAACGGCGAGCAGTGTTCCAACAGCAGATTACATTAACGTTAATGTGGATGCTGCGGTCAATGTGAAAATCAGTGATAATCCAGAACGATTAAAACTTGCTTCTCAGAACTTTCTGAATAAGGACACGGACTATATTGGTAGTGTCGCAAAAAGTGTTTTGGAAGGTAATACAAGGGAAATCGTTGGTAAGATGAGATTGGAGGAAATGGTTTCCGACCGACAGAAATTCGCATCTCTTGTAAAAGAAAATGCTGAGCCGGATCTGGCAGCAATGGGACTTGATATTGTAAGTTTCAATGTACAGAACTTCATTGATGAAAATCAGGTCATTGAAAACTTAGGTATTGATAACATTGTTCAGATTCAGAAAACTGCTTCCATTGCAAGAGCCGAAGGAGAAAGAGATATTAAGATTGCCCAGGCAAAAGCAAACAAGGAAGCAAATGATGCAAGCGTTGAATCAGAAAGACAGATTGCTGAGAGAAACAATGAGCTGAATATTAAGAAGGCTGAATTAAAGAAGGAAGCTGATATTAAACAGGCGGAAGCCGATGCAGCTTATTCCATCCAGCAGGAAGAACAAAGAAAGTCCATTGAAACGACGAAGGCACAGGCTGATATCGCCAAGGAAGAACAGTATGTAATCCTGAAGCAGAAGGAAGCAGCAGTTAAGGAACAGTCTTTGGACGCTGAAATCAGAAAGCAGGCAGAAGCTGAAAAGTTTGCAAAGCAACAGGCTGCGGAAGCAGAATTATTCCAGAGGAAGAAGGACGCAGAAGCAAAGAAGTACGAATTAGAACAGGAAGCCGAAGGTATCCGCGCAAAAGGGCTTGCTGAAGCAGAAGCGATTCGTGCAAAGGCTGTGGCTGAAGCAGAAGGTATTGAAAAGAAAGCTGAAGCGATGCAGAAGTATGGGGAAGCTGCCATCTTGGAAATGTTCTTTAAGGCATTTCCGGAAGCTGTTAAGAATGCTGCAGAACCATTGTCGGGTATCGATTCCATTACAATGTACGGTTCCGGAAACAATGAACAGATGGTTGGTTCCGTTATGAACACAGTGAATCAGGTATCGGATGGAATTAAAGGTTCCACAGGATTAGATTTAAAAGAAATATTAGCTCAGTATATGGGCGCACAGTCCTTAGGAAAGGACAAAAACGAAGAAAAGGTTGAGGATGAAAACAATGACATTGCAGGAAATTCTAGCAAGAATGAAGAAATTGGGACTACTTTCTTAGGAGAAGTGGAAGAGTAACTTCTAAGGGAAAGTAAATGGGTATAATGAAAAACTTAAAAAAATAACCAATAGGAGTATTTTTTCCCCCGGTGGCTCGGATTAGCACCGGGGGTTTTATATGTTTATTGAAAGAGAAAAATGGAAAAAGTTGCTTGAAAAGAAAGGGGAAAAAGCATATAGTTGTTAATAGAATGCTGAGAGGCACAGGATCGGAATGGGTTTAGAGTGGAATAACAAAAAAGGAGAAAAACAATGTTATACCCAATCGAAAACAAAGTCAGAGAAGTGAAAAACTTAAGTGGAATCTGGAAGTTCAAATTGGACGAGAAAAATGTTGGAATGGAAGAGAAATGGTTTGAGGCACCGCTGGAGGATTGGATTCCTATGGCAGTCCCGGCCAGCTATAATGATTTGCTGACAGATTCAAACTGTAAGGAACATGTCGGATATGTCTGGTATGAAAAGGAATTTATCATTCCGAACAGTTGGGATGGAAAACGAATCGTATTACGTTTCGGAAGTGCAACCCATCATGCCTATGTTTATGTGGATGGGAAGCAGGTGGCTTATCATAAAGGAGGATTTCTTCCTTTCGAGGTCGATATCACGGAAATGATGGAAAAGAGTACCTTGGAAAATCATCGCTTAACAGTGGCGTTAAGTAATGTTCTGGATTGGACCTGCATTCCTTGTGGCGAGGTGATTTCGAAAGAAGGAGATGGTTATCCTGACGGTTTTCATTTTCAGGAAACCTATTTTGATTTTTACAATTATTCCGGGATTCACAGACCGGTAAAAATATATACGACACCGAAAACGTATATGGAAGATATTGTCATTCAGACAAAAGTGGAAGGACTAAACAGTAATTGTCCGGAAGGAAGATTGCTGACCATGGAAGATTATAAAAAAGTGGAACGTGCTACATTGCCTACAGCAGACAGTGCGGTTGTAAAGGTAAAGATTCAGTCGACAGATAGCGTAAAGGCTGTGATGGTTCTGGACGAAACAGAAGCTGTGATTGCCATGGAAACCTGTTTCCGTTGTACTGAGACAGATGGAAAGAGAAACTATGAGGCAGAATTGAAACTGGAAAATCCGACTCTTTGGAATCCGGGAGCTGCCTACTTATATACGCTCCGGGTTGAAGGAGAGAGTGATGTTTATTCGGAAACCTTCGGAATTCGTGAAATTGAAACCACAGAGAATCGGTTTCTGATTAACGGACGACCATTTTATTTCAAAGGGTTTGGTCGCCATGAAGATAGTGAAATTCACGGAAAGGGTCTGGATGATGCATTAAACATCCGAGATTTCAATCTGTTGAAATGGATTGGAGCCAATTCCTTTAGAACTTCTCATTATCCGTATTCAGAAGAACATATGATGCTGGCGGACCGGGAAGGCCTTGTTGTGATTGATGAAGTACCGGCAGTGGGAATGTGTTTCTGGGATGGACAACAGGTGTTTGGTGGAAATCGTGTCAATGAAGAAACGTTGAAACATCATCTGGATACATTGCAGGAAGTTTACGAAAGAGATAAGAATCATCCGAGTGTGGTAATGTGGAGTGTGGCCAATGAGGCGGCAACCCATGAAGAAGGGGCGGTTCCGTATTTTGAAAAAGTCATTCAGCGAATGAAGGAACTGGATGACACCAGACCGGTTACCATGGTTCATACCACCGGTGCAGACGGAGACAAGGTTAGCCAGTGGCTGGATGTGATTTGTGTAAACCGCTATTATGCATGGTATACGGATCACAGTCACTTAGAGGTGATTGGACTTCAGCTGGAAAAAGAAATGAGACGATGGCATGAAAAGTATCATAAGCCGGTGATTCTTAGTGAATACGGTGCGGATACGATTGCAGGATATCATAAATTGCCAGCAGTGGCATTTACGGAAGAGTTCCAGTGTGAATATCTGAATGAATTTCATAAGAAGTTTGACCAGTTAGACTTTATGATTGGAGAACATGTGTGGGCATATTGCGACTTCCAGACAAAGCAGGGACTAAACCGTGTAGATGGAAACAAGAAAGGTGTGTTTACACGAAACAGACAGCCGAAAATGGCGGCATATGAATTGAGAAAACGATGGAAATAGCATGAGACAGGATAAGAATCATCAATAAAACTGATTAAATTTGTCACTATGATTCTTGGAACGCATGTGTTATAGTACTGTTATCCTAAAAAAGAAAAGGCTTTGATGAGAAGTAGTAGTTATGGAATGGCTTTCAGAGAGTTGTCGGTTGGTGCGAGACAATAAGCATGAAGTAATGAACTCGTCTCGGAGCTTCCGACTGAAACTGATTGCGAAAGCAAACGGCGTGTAGGTTTGGACGGTTTTCACCGTTATATGAAGTGATGGTTAAACATCCATGAGTGCTTACCATAAATAAGAAGATCACTAAGGTGTGCGTAATTCTTATGAGATTATGGTTTGAATCAGAGTGGTACCGCGTAGTAAAGCTTACGTCTCTGTGTTTTTGTATGAAAACGCAGAGGCGTTTTTCGTTTACAAAGTCAGAAAATAGAGTTAGAATGTATGGGTTGTAAAGGAGAGTTTGATTATGATGAATTATAAGAAATATCAAAGACAGTATTTTATGCCACCAACACCTACTTATGACTGGGTGAAGAAGGAATATATTACAAAAGCACCGATTTGGTGTAGTGTCGATCTCCGTGACGGAAATCAGGCATTAATTGAGCCGATGAGCTTAGAAGAAAAATTAGAGTTTTTCCAGATGTTAGTAGATATTGGCTTCAAGGAAATTGAAGTAGGATTCCCTGCTGCATCAGAAACAGAATATAAATTTATGAGAGCCTTAATTGAAAGAGACATGATTCCGGATGATGTGACGGTTCAGGTATTAACTCAGGCCAGAGAACATATCATCAAGAAAACATTCGAAGCAGTGAAGGGTGCAAAGCATGCAGTAATCCATCTTTACAATTCCACATCTGTGGCACAGCGTGAACAGGTATTTAAGAAGAGTAAAGAAGAAGTTATGAAGATTGCTGTGGATGGTGCAGAATTATTAAAGAAGCTTGCAGCAGAAGTAGAAGGAAACTTCTCTTTTGAATATAGTCCGGAAAGTTTCCCGGGAACAGAAGTTGATTACGCATTAGATGTTTGTAACGCAGTATTGGATGTATGGCAGCCAAAAAAAGAAAATAAGGTAATCATTAACATTCCTGCAACTGTGGAAAATGCAATGCCACATGTATTTGCAACACAGGTGGAATATATGCATAAGAATTTAAAATATCGTGATGCGGTAACGATTTCTGTTCATCCACATAACGACAGAGGTTGTGGTGTTGCAACAGCGGAATTAAGTGTTCTTGCAGGAGCTGACAGAATTGAAGGAACATTATTTGGTAATGGAGAACGTACAGGAAATGTAGATATTATTACATTAGCAATGAACATGTTCTCTCACGGTGTTGATCCGAAACTTGACTTCAGTAACATGCCTCAGATTTGTGAATTATATGAACGTGTGACAAGAATGCAGGTAAGTCCACGTCAGCCATACGCAGGAGACTTAGTGTTTACTGCCTTCTCCGGTTCTCATCAGGACGCCATTGCAAAGGGGATGGCATGCAGAGAAAAGAATCCGGATGGACATTGGACTGTTCCATATCTTCCGATTGATCCGGTGGATGTTGGAAGAACTTACGATTCTGATGTTATCAGAATTAATAGCCAGTCCGGTAAGGGTGGCGTAAGCTATATCTTAAAGCAGAACTTCGGTTTATCATTACCGGAAAAGATGAGAGAAAATGTTGGATATACTGTTAAGGATGTATCTGATAAAGAACATAAGGAATTATCTCCGGAATGGGTACACCAGATTTTCGAGGATAAGTATGTCAATGACAACTCTGTATTCAGCGTGCCGGAAGCGCACTTTGAACAGAAGGACGGTATTGTTGCGGAAGTGACAATTGCCCGCAAGGACGAAGCAAGAGTCGTTAAGAGTACAGGTAACGGACGTTTAGATGCGGTCAGCAATGCATTTAAGCAGTTCTTTGATATCAGTTATGAATTATCCGTTTATGAAGAACATTCACTTTCCAGAGGTTCTTCATCCAAGGCAGTTGCCTATGTGGGAATCAGCTGCAATGGAACTATGTTCTGGGGTGTTGGAATTGATGCGGACATTATTAAGGCATCCATCCAGGCGCTTACTGTTGCTGTAAACCAGTATCTTACATCCATTGGAAAAAATGGAGAACAGGATGAAAGGTTAACGGAAATCAAAAATTTTATTAACACCAACTACCTTACGGTGACTTTAGACGAACTTTCAGAGGAATTCCACTTATCTAAGCCGTATCTGTCAAAGTATATTAAGGCGAAGTCAGGAAAAACCTTTGGTGAGTTGGTGAAAAATGTGAGAATGAAGAAAGCCAGAACACTGCTGAAAGGAAGCAGTATGACGGTGGAGGCTATTTCTGATGCGGTAGGGTATCAGGATGTGGAACATTTTATCCGGTTATTCAAGAAGAAATACGGAATGACACCGGTGCAGTTTAGAAATCAAAGATAAAAAAGATTCCGGAATTGCTTATTGACAATTCCCATAATCAATAGTAAGTTATTTATAACTCTTATTCAGAGTGGTGGAGGTACAAGGACCTGTGAAACCACGGCAACCCCGACAGTCGTTAGGAAGGTGCCAACCGGAGCGAGAAATCGATCAATAAGAGGGCTTAATACCTTGAAACTAAGTCCGCAAGAGATTGCGGACTTTTCTATTTTAAATATAAAGGAGAAAACGATGGAAAAGAGATTATTTACTTCAGAATCAGTAACAGAAGGACATCCGGATAAAATCTGTGATCAGATTTCCGATGCCATTTTAGATGAATTAATGAGACAGGACCCAAACAGCCGTGTTGCTTGTGAAACTGCAATTACCACAGGACTTGTTTTAGTCATGGGTGAAGTTACTACGAAAGGATATGTGGATATTCAGAAAGTGGTAAGAGATACCATCAGAGAAATTGGTTATGATAGAGCAAAGTATGGTTTTGACTGTGACACTTGTGGTGTTATCACTGCATTAGATGAACAGTCTGCAGATATTGCCATGGGTGTTGATAAAGCATTAGAAGCAAAGGAACACACCATGAGCGAGGATGAAATCGAAGCAATCGGTGCCGGAGATCAGGGAATGATGTTTGGTTATGCAACCGATGAAACAGAAGAATTCATGCCATATCCGATTTCATTGGCTCATAAGTTAACAAGAAAATTAACAGAAGTTCGTAAGAACGGAACATTAGATTACTTACGTCCGGACGGAAAGAGTCAGGTAACTGTGGAATATGATGAAGACGGAAAGCCGGCAAGAGTGGACGCAGTTGTTATTTCCACACAGCATAATCCGGAAGTGACACAGGAACAGATTCATGCAGACATTAGAAAATATGTCATTGATGCGGTGATTCCACAGGAAATGGTTGATGAACATACAAAGTACTTCATTAATCCGACCGGTCGATTTGTTATTGGTGGTCCACAGGGTGACTCGGGACTTACAGGACGTAAAATCATTGTAGATACATACGGTGGATATGCAAGACACGGTGGTGGAGCTTTCTCAGGAAAGGATTGTACGAAGGTAGACCGTTCCGCAGCATATGCAGCAAGATATGTGGCAAAGAACATTGTAGCCGCAGGATTGGCAAAGAAATGTGAAATCCAGCTTTCTTACGCAATCGGTGTGGCACAGCCAACCTCTGTTATGGTGGATACTTTTGGAACCGGTGTCCTTTCCAATGAAAGATTGGTAGAAATCATTCGTGAAAACTTTGATCTTCGTCCGGCAGGAATCATTAAGATGCTTGACCTGAGAAGACCGATTTACAAGCAGACTGCTGCTTATGGACATTTTGGAAGAAATGATATTTCTCTTCCATGGGAAGCTACTGATAAAGTGGATGTATTAAAGAGTTATTTATAAAGAACGAAAAACAATAGGGGAAGCCGATGTATAAAATTTTAATCGTGGAAGATGAAATAGCAATTGCAGATATGATTGATATGTACCTTACCGGTGCGGGATATGACTGCGTTTGTGCATCGGATGGTGAAATAGCAGCGAATCTGATTGAGCAGAACTCCTTTGATTTGGTTCTGCTTGACATTATGCTGCCAAAAGTAGATGGATATGAATTAATGGCTTATTTGGAACCCTTGAATACCCCGGTGATTTTCCTGACGGCAAAAGATACGGTAAAGGATAAAATCAAGGGTATCCGAATGGGAGCCGATGACTATATTGCCAAGCCTTTCGATTTAGGGGAACTGCTTGCCAGGGTAGAGATGGTACTGCGACGTTTTGGAAAAGGAAAAAACATCCTACAGTTTCAGGATTTACAGATTGACCTGGGAAAGCATCGGGTGACGCGAAAGGGAGAAGAGATTAATCTGACGCCGAAGGAGTTTCAACTTCTGGTGGTATTGGTTCAGAATAAAAATACCGTGATTCAAAAAGAAGATTTATATGAAAAAGTCTGGGAAACAGAGTACACGGGAAATAGCAGGACGGTAGAATTACATATTCAAAGAATCCGAAACAAAACAGGGCTGAAAGAGGAAATTAAGACCTTGCCAAAAATCGGGTTCGTTTTAAGCGGAGAGTCACAAGTATGAAAATAGCAACGAAAATTATTTTAGGTGCATGGATTATCATGGCATTGTGTTTTTCTATTGGGGGAACATACATCATTCGAAAAAATTTTGATGTATCCTATCAAAATATGGTGGAAACCAGAAAAATGCAACATGTCGCAAATCGTTATGCCCTGGAATCCAATGTCCGCAGCAGCGCAGAAAAGGAGGAAAACTATTCTGCAAAGCTGGTGGAAAAGTGTGAAAAGAAAATTGAAGAATATGGACAAAAGGATACGGGAGTTCTGCTGGCTGAAATTGTGGAGCGGGCAGAAAACAAAGTATTTTATAAAAACTTTGATGAAATCGATGAGCAGTTACAAAACTTCATTGATACCAGTGGTGTAGTACGATATGAGGTTTATGAGAAAGATGGTAAATATTATCTGGTGATTGCTTCCTTAATAAATTTCTATCCCGAACATCCTCAAATAAAAGTATTGAATCGCTATGATGTCAGCGAGACGTTTCGGGAAAGAAATCGGCAGATGAATGAGTTTCTAAAAATGGTAACCATTGGAATGCTGGTTTCTTTTGTGCTTTTATTCGGACTTGCCCACCTGATTACCAATCGAATCGGCAGGTTGAGTCGTACCACAAAGCAGATTGCAAAGGGCGAATATGGTTTAAGAACCAATGTGAAAAAGCAGGATGAAATCGGTGAGTTAAGTAGAAACTTTGATTTGATGGCGGATGCCATTGAACATCAGATTCTGCAGTTAAAGAAAGAAGTAGAGGCCAGAGAACAGTTTGTGACTGATTTCTCTCATGAGTTAAAAACTCCATTGACTTCGGTAATGGGATACTCTCAGATGCTTTTAGGGGATAACCTGAAGAAGGAACAGCAGCAGAAGGCCTTGGGTTATATTTATAAGGAGTGTAAGCGATTACAAAAGCTTTCCAATGAACTATTAAAGATGCTGGGAATTCTGGAAGAACATCTGGAAATTCGTGAAGTGCAGACAGTTTGGATTGCAGAACAGATTGAGGAAATTTGCACCAATGAAATGGAACGGGCGCGGTTGCAGGTGGAATTTGAAGATGCTTCGCTGAAAACAGATGTGGAGTTACTGATTACGTTACTTAAGAACCTGATTCATAACAGTGATGGTTCCTGCGAGAGCAAAGAGAAGGATATGGTTCAGGTTCTTGGAACTGATACTGCGGATGGATATCAGATTGATGTAATTGACAGTGGTTGTGGCATGGAACCGGATGAAATTGAAAAAATATTCCAGCCGTTTTACCGGATTGATAAGTCTAGGACGAACCGTCAGGGACGAAGCGGAATCGGTTTGTCCATCTGTAAAAACATCTGTCAGGTGCTGAATATTACCATGAGTATTGAAAGTACTCCGGGAGAAGGGACCAGAGTTTGTTTATTACTGAACGAATGGGTGGAGGACCATTCGGGAAAGGATGAAGAAGTATGAAATTAAAACAACAGTTATGGAATGTACTCTTTTTCCTCCTCGGAATTCTATTGGTTTTGGGAATTATGTATATTCCTTACACTTATTATAAAAAAGATGATGAGAAAAAATATATTAGACGAACCTATATGGAACCGATTACTTATGGGCTGAGTACCGATATCAGAAATATTGTTGCGGTGCGAGAAATTCACCAGTTGTTAAAAAGTCCTTATCAGGTGGCTGTGGAAGAAGAAGGAACGCTTGCCAAAGGAGAAAACGGAACCGCAGAGAAAAATCCGGATGAGGATAAAATTGAGCAGGTTATCAAAAAAAGAGATGAGGATGAACTGGTCATGACTTATGACAAGGAATTGATGAAGGCAGTGGAAGTGTTACAGAAACCGCTTAATTATTCGAAAAAGGAGTACGAAAAACAGATGCTTTGGTCAAACGGGGAAAAGGTGGCCAGGGAACGGATGGAAGAGTATTTAAAGTATTTAAATATGGATGTCATTGATGATTGGCATTTTAAGATTCTGATTGATGGAAGTTATGAGTACTATGATATTCAGGAAGATCAGGAAATGCTTTATAATGAGTACATTGCCATTCGAGACGGAAAAGAGAAAACCATTGAGTGGGTGATGTCTTCGGAAAGTGCACATCTTATGTTGATGGTGACTCCGGAAAAAGAAGGGGTTCGTTATTATTTTAAAGTTTTATATTAAAAGATTTAGGCAGATGCATTTTTGATGCATCTGCCTTTTATTATGTGGATATACGAAAGAGATGTTAAAAAAATAAAGGAGGAGAAAGAGCATGATGAAACAGAAAAGAATGAGAGGAAAGCGATACGGCATTCGAACAAAAGTGATGGCAACCGCATTGGCTACAGCCATAATAATGAGCGGATGCACCGGTGGAAATGAAGGAGGGCCAGAGGGCGATAAAAATAGCGACAAGTTGGGACAGACAAAAACGGCATTAGGGGCAACGAATCTTAAGGATAAAAAAGTTAAAGGAGAATTGTCTTTAATGATTTGGGCCGGTGATGGAAAATATTATGAGGATATGGGCCATCAGGAACTAAAACCGGAAGATATAACGGCTGCTAACGTGGCGCAGGTCTATGCAGTGGCTCACAAGTTTAATGAAACTTATCCGAATGTAAAAATCAATCTTTGGTCAAAGCAGGGAGATCCGGACCAGCCTGGAACACCAAAGTGGGAACAGGAGATGGAAAACTTTAAGGCAACCTATGGAAAGTATCCGGATATCTGGGGAGCTACAGATGTTCCGGGAGATATCAAAAAGGGATTAGTTGCGGACTTGTCCTGTTATGCCAATGACGAAACTTACAAGGCGTACAATGCAAAGCTAATGTCAAATCTGAATTATTATGGCTTTCAGGCAGGACTGCCATCCTATACGATTCCGGCAGGAATCTGGGTAAACAAATCGTTGGCGTCCAGCAAGAATATTGCCATTCCGGAACCGGACTGGGATATTGATGATTATACGGAATTTGTATCCAATACGGACCATTCCAGTTATTGGGGAAGTAAAGGAACTGCTTCAGGAATTGTGGATATCGGAGTAAACTCAATAAACAAGCAGTTAAATGAAACAAACACAGTGGATGTTAATAATGATGAAGTAAAGAGTCTTCTTTCTTATATGAACGAATGGTCACAGTCCACGGTGGATACTGATAATGGTGCAGGGAATGTTTCCATGGAAATCATGAAGGAGTGCTCAGACTACGCATGGTTCTTCTTTACCAAGAACAGAACCTTAACCGAGTCCGAAGACCCTTGGTACATTACAGCTGCAGCAGATGAATCCGCTTCAAAATCAGATACGTATCTGAATGCATCGGATTGGGATATTTATCCATATCCGGCTACAGATTATTGTGAAAATACCATTCGAATTGTCATGGATCCAATCTGCATTCATAATTATGCATCCGATGATAACAATAAGGAATGGAGTGATGCAGAGAAACAGAAACGAGACATTGCTTATGCCTTTGCCACATATTGGACTGCAAGCACAGAAGCAAAGAAAGCAATCTTTGATCAGAAGTATATGGAGGGAACACAGATTAAGGACACTACCACAGGAGATTCCTTCCCGGTGGTTTCCGGTGATGCCTTTGAGGAACAGATGGAAATCTGGAATCAGGTGGAAGCCCATAAGACTTACGAAACCAAGGAAGGATGGCAGAAGGTTCTGGAAATCTGGAAGAACGGAAAGTACTGGGATTATTCTGATAAGTGCACCTTGCTTAGCATAACAAAAAATGGTGAAACACAGAGATGTCTTTATGAATGGGAAAATAAATGGGATGAAAATGTTGCAGGATGCTGGATGACAGATAAGAACTGGGTAGATAACGTAAAAGCTAAACTGGCAGATTGGAACACCCGAATGAATGAGCGCCTCAATACTGCCAGCGAGCAATTAAAAATTGCTTTGAAAGAAAATTATAATTTTACTCCGAAGGAGTAATGGATAGTAATTTCAGCAGATAAGGAATTTCTGCTTCGAAATTAACTGCATAAGTAACATGTTCCGGATCCTTGTAGGTGTTTTTGATACACGCACAGGTATAATCAGCAGCGATCTTTAAGGCTTCCTCAATGGAAAGACCTTTGGTCAATGCTCCGGAAAACGTACTGGAGAATACATCTCCGGTACCGTGAGAACGATAAGGAATTTTTTCAGTTCCATAACTGAAGAATTCCTTATTTTTTTTATGGTATCCTAAAAATCCCAAGGTGCCGTCTGAGAAGGAGACACCGGTAATGACTGCAGTATCACATCCCAAGGCAACCAACTTTTTTAAAAGTTCCTGAAGGAGTTCCAATGAAGCATCTTCTCCGGGATATGGTTCGCCAAGCATCAGGCATGCCTCGGAAATATTTGGAAGGATGATGTCCGCTTTGGCGCAGAGCTTTTTCATTTCCTTGGCAAAGTGATTGTCAAAACCGGGATACAGGACGCCGTCTTCTGCCATGGCAGGATCCACCACAATGTAATTGTCCTTGCTGCCAAAGGTGTCAAAGAAATCAGATACAATTTCAATCTGGCGTTGAGAACCAAGGTAGCCGGTATAAATGGTTCCGAATTCAAAGCCCTGACTCTTCCAATGATTTTTTATTGGTTCCAGATCATCTGTCAAATCCCGAAAGGTAAAGTTGGGAAACTGAGTATGGGTGGAGAGAACCGCTGTCGGAACAATGGCGGTTTCAATACCCATGGATGAGATGATTGGTAACGCTACAGTTAAAGAACATTTCCCGATGCAGGAAATATCCTGAATGGTCATTAATCGTTTCATAAGTCTGCCTCCGTTTTAAACACCGAAGCGCAGCCTGTTGTGAAAGGCCGCCGGTGTGTGTATGTTTTGTCAATGATTGCATTATAAAAGAAAAGTGGTATTATTAATATTATCAATTTTAAAAAAGATGATAAGGTCAGAAAGGAGTGCGCCATGATTTATGATTTGGAAAAACGAGGAACGCATCCCATCTATGAATATTTATATATGTGCATCAAGAATGACATTTTAGAGGGGAAGATTGCACCGGGAGAGAAGCTTCCGTCGAAGCGTGCCTTTGCAAAGACCCAGGGAATCAGTGTCATTACCGTGGAAAATGCCTATGCCCAGCTGTTAACGGAGGGGTATATTTACTCGGAAGAAAAACGCGGTTTCTTTGCGGGAGACATGGGCGGAAAATATGTCCAGGGAGAAAAGAAGAGAATCCGGGTGGAACCAAAGAAACAGGAAAACTGGCTGGTAGATTTTAAGTCCAATCATATTCTGTACGACAATTTTCCGTTCTCCACCTGGTCAAAGGTAATGCGACAGACATTGCTGGATCAGGAAAACTCCTTCTTACAAAGTCCGGAGAGTCAGGGAGTCGCGCCCCTTCGTCAATATATTTCCATGCATCTGGAAAAATACCGTGGACTAAGTGTGAATCCCAATCATATTATTGTTGGTGCAGGAACCGAATATCTGTATGGACTGATTGTGCAGATTCTGGGACACAGCTCCATGATTGCAGTGGAAGATCCGGGACACAAGAAAATCGGAAAAGTTTATGAAAGTAATGGAGTGCGATGCATTCGAATTCCGGTAGATCAGGATGGCCTGGAGCTTGGGGCACTTCAGGGAAGCAATGCTTCCGCCGTTCATATTTCGCCATCCCATCATTTCCCGACAGGCAGGGTTATGCCTGCCACCAGACGGCATAAATTAATTCAATGGGCAAGGGAACACAATAGTTATATTATTGAAGATGATTATGACAGCGAGTTCCGCTTTAGTGGAAGACCCATTCCTACATTGGCCAGCATTGATGAAGACCGGGTTATCTATATGAATACATTTTCCAAGACACTGGCACCTTCTATTCGAATTGCTTATATGGTGCTGCCGGAAAAACTGATGGAGGTTTTTCGGAAGCGACTTGATTTTTATTCCAGCACGGTTAGTGGATTTGAGCAGTACACTCTGGCGAACTTCATTCGCTTAGGATATTATGAAAGACACATCAACCGTATGAGGAATTATTACCGGGAGTACCGAGGAAGAATTTTGAAAGCAATAAAAGAATCGGCCTTATTCGAAAAGGTTACGATTGAAGAAGAAAATGCAGGGCTTCATTTTATCCTGCATATTAACCGGGAAATGGATGACGAGGCTTATGTAAAGAAATTGAAAAAGAACAAGATAAATATTTCTACTGTGGCAGAATACTGTTATAATGATAACGAAAACTTTCAGCATAAGTTTATTATTAATTATTCTGCAGTGCAGGAAGAGGAATTGAAAAAAGCCCTGGAAATTATGAATCAGGCTTTGGAGGAATAGATGAAACAATATAACGGAAAAAAGGATTTTACAATAGAAGTACCGAAAAATGTGAAAACCATTCTTTCCATTCTGGAAGGGAATGGTTTTGAAGCGTTTGCGGTAGGCGGGTGTGTCCGGGATGCGATTCTTGGAAGAGTTCCGGATGACTGGGACATTACAACCTCTGCATTGCCACAGCAGGTAAAAGATATTTTCCATAAAACCCTGGATACAGGATTACAGCATGGAACCGTTACTGTCCGTATGGGTGGGGAAGGCTACGAGGTAACGACCTACCGGATTGATGGGGAGTATACAGACGGAAGACATCCGGATTCCGTAGAATATACTTCGAATCTGATTGAGGATTTAAAACGCAGGGATTTTACCATTAATGCCATGGCATATAATCCTTCCGTTGGTCTGATTGATGCCTTTGATGGAATCGGAGATATTGAACGGAAATGCATTACCTGTGTAGGAGAGGCAGAACAGCGGTTTCACGAAGATGCTTTAAGAATTCTTCGTGCCATTCGTTTTTCGGCACAATTAGGATTTGAGGTATCAGAGAGTACGAAGGAGGCCATAAAAAAACTGGCACCGACCTTGGAAAAAATTAGTGCGGAGCGAATTCACACAGAAATGGAAAAACTTCTTTTGTCCGGACATCCGGAAAAATTCATGGATGCTTACGAACTGGGCGTGACTGAGATCGTCTTTCCGGAGTTTGATGCCATGATGGAATGTCCACAGAATACGCCGTATCACAAATATGATGTGGGACGGCATACGGTTGAAGTCATGAAACACGTTCCACCGCAGAAGGTAATTCGATGGGCAGCGTTACTTCATGATGTGGGAAAACCGAAAAGCCGTTTGGTTAAAGATGGACGGGATCATTTTTATGGACATGCTCATGTGGGAAGTAAAATGGCCGTGGAGGTGTTACGCCGTCTGAAAATGGATAACAAAACCATTAAGACCGTGTCACGCCTGGTTGATTGTCATGATGATCGTCCGACGCAGACGGAGTACGGAATGACGCCGGAAGCTGTTCGCCGAAGCGTGCATAAGATTGGAAAAGATATTTATGAATTATATCTTCAATTGGTTGATGCAGATTTTCAGGGGAAAAGTGATTATGGGATGGAAAAAGGATATGACAGTTATTGTTATGTAAAACAGCAATACGAGGAAATTGTGGCACAGGGGATTTGCACATCAATTAAGGAAATGGATTTCTCGGGAAAAGACTTAATTGAAATCGGATGTCCTTTGGGAGAAAAGATTGGATTCGTATTGGATGATCTGATGGAAATTGTCTTAAAGTATCCGGAAAAAAATAAAAAAGAAATACTAATCGAAGAAGCGAGAAAACTGATTTAGGAGGAAACATGGAAGAGAAGAAAATAAATATCAATGAAATGCCAAAGTGGTTTCGGGTATTATTGTTGCTAACACCACTGATTGGAATCTTATTGATTAAGACGACATTGGATAATGATTTTTACTTTTTATATGCTACGGGAGAATATATCGTGAATCATGGATTTCCACATAAGGATTTTCTGTCCATGCATTCTTCTATGGATATCATTGTACAGCAGTGGCTTAGTACAGTGATTTACTATTACGTCTACAAGTTGTTTGGCAAGGTCGGCGTATTATTGCTGCTTTATATCTGTTATGTCATTGTCAGCTACTTAAGTCTGAAGCTTAGCAGGATGATTACAAATAACATGTTTGTATCCCTGATTTGCGTTCTGGCGGCTGATGTCTGGATTGCGGCAATGTTCATTGTGTCCAGACCACAGATGTTTACGTACATCATTATGTTGTTCGAAATGTATCTGCTGGAAAAATTTGTTCAGGAAAAGAAAATCAGATATCTGTGCGTGTTGCCGGTTTTATCTTTGTTATTAATTAATTTACACGCTTCCATGTGGGCGATGTTTTTTGTGTATGCAATGCCTTATTTTGTGAACGCCCTGCCGATTAAAATTGGAGCATGGAAACAAACTCCATGCTGCGATTACAGAAAACTTCTTGTGGCAGGAATTGTCAGTATCCTTCCGGGATTTTTGAATCCTTATGGAATCAAGGCGATGTTATACATTTTTTCGTCCTTTGGAGTTCCGGAAATTAATGATATGATCAACGAAATGAAAGCAACCAGTTTTGAAAACGCTGCAGGAAAAATGTTCTTCTTCCTGGTTGGAGTGATGGCTGTGGTGGCTTTGATGCGAAAAAAACAGAACCGATATGAAACCCGTTTTGTTTTATTGTTTGCGGGAAGCCTTGTGATGGCCTTGATGAATTACAAGTCTCATGCTTATTTTTACATTTTCGCGTCAATTTGTTTTTCCTATATGATTCAGGATGCCCAGGTAATGTTAAAGGTATCTGATGCCAAGAGAACACCGGCGGAAAAGAAGCGATTGGTTCTGTTAGCCGGACTGTTTGCAATGACTGTTGTAATTGCTGTAATGGCAATTACCACTACACCGCAGAAAAAAAAGAAATCTGAGGAAGTGGTAAGTTATAATCAATTAGATGATGTCATGAAAATGATTCCTAAGAGTGATAACGTGGTGTTATATGGAAATTTTGTCTGTGGACAATATTTGGAATTCCACGGATATCATCCGTACATTGACGGAAGGGCAGAACTGTTCTTAAAGGCAAACAATAAGGAATACGATTATTATATTGAATATTATAAATTGAAAAAGGGAGAAATGAACTGTAAGAAGTTTTTGGAACGCTATCAGTTCAACTATCTGGTGGTGGAAAAAGAAAGAGATTCATTCTTATATAATTATCTGATTGATGATAATTCTTACAAACAGGTATATAAATCCAAGACCGTGAACCTCTTTACCAAACAGTAGGAAAAGGCAATGTCATATATTCTGCTTTCATCTCATAGTCTAGAATAGAAATTGACGCGAAGTGGGTGAAAGTATGAATGAAAAAGCAGTGAGTGTATTGGAACAATATGAATTGAAACCGCTGGCAATATTTAAACAGCGGGGAAACTATGGGTGCAATACCACAGAGGGAAAATACCTTTTATTAGAATATGATTTCAGTGAGGAAAAGCTGGTTAGTCTGTTTCAGGTACAGGAGTATCTGGAACAAAAAGGGCTAAAAACAGAAAGGTTGGTGTTTAATCAGGAACATCATCTGATTAGCGTAGGCGAGGATGGCTTCGGCTATGTGCTGAAAAGAATTTATGATGTGGAAGAGTGCGATATTCATAACAGGGAACATATGAAGGCAGCTGCAAAAAATCTGGCACGGTTCCATAAGGCGACCTACAATATGGAAAATGCTTTTGATGAGGAAGTGCGAATCTATCCGGGAAAAAATCTGCTGGAGGCTTTTCAAAAACACAACAAGGAAATAGTAAACATCAGGAATTATATTGAGAAACGAAGAAACAAGAATTTTTTTGAACGATATCTGCAGCACATTATTGAGGGGTATTACCGACAGGGACAGGAAACCGTGACGCTTTTAGAACAGTCTACATATCAGGAACTGTATGAGGAATCCTGTGAAAGA
Organism: Eubacterium sp.; assembly: GCA_024698585.1. GTDB lineage: Bacteria > Bacillota > Clostridia > Lachnospirales > Lachnospiraceae > Eubacterium_G. The sequence goes on along the minus strand of JAILRB010000040.1, from coordinate 7,015 downwards.
AAACAATTGATTCATGGAAATTACAATCACCATGCCCTGGCATTTGAAAAACAACAACCGGTTCTGGTGAACCTGACGAAAGTCTATTATGGACCGCAAATTCATGATGTCTATGACTTCCTGCGGAAAGTTCTGGAAAAGAATGCATGGAAACCGAACCTGGGTCATGAAGTAATTTCCTGGTATGAAGCAGTAAATCCATTGCAGGATACAGAAAAGGATATTTTGAAATTGTTGCTGTCATACCCGGAAAAATTCTGGAAAATTGTGAATTATTATTACAATTCCAATAAGGCGTGGTATTCCGATAAAAATGAAGAAAAACTGAAATCCTTTCAGGAACAGGAAGAACTGAGGTGGTGTTTTATCCATTCTCTTTGAGAAAAAAACTTTAAAAAAGTGAGAAGTCCATCAAATTTTCAACAAATTTCGTTAAAAAAACGTTTTTTTGGGTTCCATTTCAGATTTCTTTGTATTATAATAGCACCAAATGGGCAAAAATTTTTTAGCTGATATTTGGATCAAAGGTAGTGATGGGAGGAAAAATATGAGTTATCGTGATGCTTATCAGGAATGGCTGGAAAATCCGTATTTTGATGAAAAAACAAGAGCAGAGTTGAAGGCTTTAGAAGGAAATGATAAGGAAATTGAAGACAGATTCTATAAGGAATTAGAATTTGGTACTGCAGGACTCCGTGGAGTCATTGGAGCCGGAACAAACAGAATGAATTTCTATACTGTAGGAAAGGCTTCTCAGGGTTTAGCTAATTATATTATCGAAATGAATGGACAGGAAAAGGGTGTGGCTATTGCATATGATTCCAGAAGAATGTCTCCGGAATTTGCAGACGCAGCAGCGTTGTGCCTCAACGCTAATGGAATTAAGGCATATGTATTTGAATCCTTAAGACCTACACCGGAATTATCTTTCGCTGTTCGTACGTTAGGATGTATTGCAGGAATTAATATTACTGCCAGTCATAATCCGGCAGAATATAATGGTTATAAAGTATATTGGGAGGATGGAGCTCAGATTACTCCTCCGCATGATGAAAATATCATGGCAGCAGTAAAGAGTCTTGATATTACCTCAGCAAAAACAATGGAGAAGGAACAGGCGATTGCAGCCGGTCTTTATATTCCAATTGGAAAAGAAGTAGACGATCAGTACATTGCAGAATTAAAGAAGCAGGTAAAGAATCAGGATGCCATTGATGCGGTTCAGAAAGATATAAAGATTGTTTATACACCGCTTCACGGAACAGGAAACATTCCTGCTCGTAGAATCCTTAAGGAATTAGGATTTGAAAACGTGTATGTGGTAAAGGAACAGGAACTTCCTGATGGAGATTTCCCAACCGTTGGTTATCCAAATCCGGAATCTGACAAGGCTTTTGAATTGGCTGTGAAGTTAGGAAATAAAGTAGGTGCAGATTTATTGCTTGCCACAGATCCGGATGCAGACCGTCTTGGTGTATACGTAAAAGGAGATGAACCGGGAAGATATCATATCTTGACAGGAAATATGTCAGGTTCTCTTCTGGCAGATTATGAATTAAGCCAGATGAAGGAAGCAGGAACGCTTCCGGAAGATGGTGCATTAATCAAGACGATTGTAACAACAAACCTTGCAGATGATATTGCAAAATATTATAACATTGACTTAATTGAATGTTTAACAGGATTTAAATATATCGGACAGCAGATTCTTCAGATGGAACAGACCGGAAAGGGTCATTATTGCTTCGGTTTTGAAGAAAGTTATGGTTGTCTGATTGGAACACATGCCAGAGATAAGGATGCGATTGTTGCAACTATGGCATTGTGTGAAGCAGCAGCTTATTATAAGACTAAAGGAATGTCTCTTTGGGATAAGATGAAAGAAATGTACGAGAAGTACGGATATTGGCAGGATGGAATTCAGTCCATTGAACTGAAAGGTAAGGAAGGAATTGAAAAGATTGCCGGTGTTCTGGAACAGCTTCGTGAAAACGTCCCAACAGAAATTGCCGGATATAAAGTACTTTCTGCAAGAGACTACAGAGAAGATACCATTAAGAATATGGTAACAGGAGAAGTTACTCCGACAGGACTTCCTTCATCCAATGTTTTATACTACGATTTGGAAGATGGCGCATGGGTTTGCGTTAGACCTTCCGGAACAGAACCAAAGTTGAAATTCTATTATGGAATTAAGGGTAGCGACTTCGATGATGCAAAGCAGAAGAGAGCTACGTTGGGTCAGTATATGATTGACTTGGTAAATGGAATGTTGAAATAATCAAAAATAGAAATCATAAAAAGAATTCACACCATAATATATTTAATTAATAGATATATTATGGTGTTTTTTTATGAAAAAATATAAGATGCTTTTTCTGATTCTGATTCTGTCGGGGTTTCTGGGTGGTTGCAGCGTGGAAAAAATCCAAAGAGAAAAGAAGAGACAGGTGGAGTTTACGGTGGTACCGGAAATGGAACTTACGGAGCCGGTGAAGAAAATATTGGAGGAACGGAAAAAGGCTCCTTTCCGGGTGAGCTTTTCGGACCAACAATACACCTATATCATTATTGGGTACGGAGCGCAAAAATATGCAGGATATCGGATTCGGGTAAAAGAATTGTATGAAAGCGATAATGCCATCTTTATCAAGACAGAATTCCAGGGACCGAAGGGAGGCTACGAGCAGGAACGGGAAACTTTTCCCTATCTTGTGGTGAAGATAGAATACACAGATAAAAATGTCATATTTAGTGAAGGATAATGCATAAGATTCAGTATAAAGACAGGAGGGGAAAGTATGGAATTAATTAAAAACAATATTCATATGAATGTGTTGAAGAAAAATATGGTAACAACTTTTTATGTAAACCATGAAGGGACCGTAAATGAAGCCTGTCCGGCAATGAAAAGCATCATATGTCATAAGGAAAAGGCTTTGGCAGAGCAGGTTTGCGTGAGAAATAACCAGCTGGTTGTGGAAGGAAATCTGGCGTATGAAATTCTTTATTATCCCGAGGAAGGGGAGACCGTCCACGGAATTGAAGGAGAGACAATGTTTCGTGAAACACTAAAAATTCCTGAGGTGGAAGAAGCTGAGGCCAGGGTTACATTGGAAGTGATTTCCGCTTCCGTGAAATTGATTGACGGAAGGAATTACCTCTATAAGATTAGCGTTATGGCGTACATAACCGTGGAACAATTGAATGATTTCCAAAGCACCCGGGTCGTGCCGGATGAGGAAACCATGGTGATGGACAAAGAAATCGAAGTACTTGAAACGGTGGCAAATAAGACAGAGATGTTCCGGATTAATGAAACCATGGAACTTCCTACAGGAAAACCTGCGGTCGAAACCATTGTATGGAAGGATATCCGCATCAGCTCCCTGGAACCTAAAATTCTGAATCACCAAATGGAATTAAATGGAGCATTGTCTGTATTTATTTTGTATCTTCCGGACGTGGAAAACGGAACAGAACAGTGGTATGAAACGTCGCTGCCATTTCATGGAATTGTGGAAATGGAAGAAGCAGAGGAAGGGCTGATTAGTTATGTGGACGGAATACTTCACACCGTAAATCTGTCCGTGGAAATGAATCAGGACAACGAAATGAAGCAGGTGAATTTATCAGCATTGATGCGTCTGGATACGAAACTGTATGAAGAACAGAAGTATCGCACCCTTGTGGATTTATATTCGCCGAAGAAAGAAATCATTCCGGAATTTGAGGAACAGAAGTATTACCGGTTATTGGTAAAAAATCAGGCCAGGACAAAGGAAACAATAAAAATAGATATTGATGAAACCAAAGGAAGGATTCTTCAATTGTGTCAGGGGACGGCAAGGCTTCAGATCGAAAATGTGATTGCAGGGGACAATGGGATTAAAATCATGGGGAAACTAATCGGGGAAATTATTTATGTATCCTCGGAAGATAAAAATTCGATTTGCGGACAGACCAAAGAAGTTCCATTTGAACATATGATTGATGCAGAAGGCATTACAGCGAAAGACCAGTACTATATTGACTGGAGAACGGAACAGATTACCTCCAACATGATTAATGGAAAGCAGGTGGAAATCAAAGCAGTTGTCGCCATGGAAGTGATTGTCTTCCGGGAAGTGAGGGAACGGATGATTCAAAAAATCAGGGAAGAAGAATTAAATGTGGAAGAGGTGGGAAACCTTCCGTTGTTGAAAGGGTACGTGGTACAGCAAGGAGATACGTTGTGGCAATTGGCAAAGAAAAACAGAACCACCGTGGAATCAATTAAAACAGTGAATGGATTACAGGACGAAACCTTGCGAAAAGGGGAAAAATTGCTAATTGTAAAATCCTGTCAATAGAGTATAATTAGTTTACGATAAAACAGATGGAGAAAATGATGGATAAGATACAGTTAAAAGCATATGGAAAAATAAATCTGGGATTAGATGTTTTGCGAAAGAGGGAAGACGGTTATCATGATTTGGAAATGATTATGCAAACAGTCGGGGTTTACGATGATGTGATTATTACAAAAATTCCGGAAGAAAGAAAAATTACCGTGAAAACAGATACCATGGTTCTTGATAATGAAAAAGGTAATCTGGCTTATATGGCAGCGAAGCTTTTGATGGATGAATTTGAAATCACACAAGGGGTGGAGATTGTCCTTCATAAACGAATCCCTATTGCCGGAGGAATGGCAGGAGGAAGTTCTGATTGTGCTGCTACCCTGAAGGGAATCAATGAAATGTTTGGTCTGGGTCTCAGTCGGCAGGAATTGATGGAACGTGGTGTGACTCTAGGTGCGGATGTTCCTTATTGTGTAATGGGAGGAACGGCTTTGGCAGAAGGAATTGGAGAAAAGTTGACTCCGCTTCCGACACCGCCACAGTGTCATGTGATTATTGCGAAACCTCCGGTTTCCGTATCCACGGCTTTTGTATATGGAAATATCCGCCCGGCGGAAATTGAAAAACGACCGGATACAAAAGGAATCATCCGGGCAATTGAACAGAAAAATCTTCAGGACCTGTCGAAATTGCTCTATAACGTTATGGAAGATGTGACGATACCGGAGTATCCTGTTATTGAAGAAATAAAGCAGCAATTGCTTTCGGACGGGGCGCTTGGTGCTATTATGAGCGGAAGCGGACCGACGGTGTTTGCATTGTTTGACTGCGCCGAAAAGGCGAAGAAGGCCTTCGATAATCTTCGGGGAAGTGAACTGGTGGAACAGTTATATCTTACGGGATTTGTAAATGAAGATTAATCGGAAAAAAATGAATTAAAAAAAGTCAGGTATTTAAAGCGGAAATGCGGGGCGTGTTCCTGCATTTCCTTTTGTGTGGAAACGGCTTCTTCCGGAGGGTTGAAATAGGCCTTGGAAGGATGTCCGACACTGGGACAAAACAGGCTCCACCAAAAAACAAAAATAATGAGAACGAATTGATATTTTTTCATGATAATACTCCTTTCCAATGGAATCTGTATAGAGTGTTGACTGATTTTCAGAGAAATATTCAAGGGTATTGAATTATTTTCCTAAAATGTTAAAATATTGGTACTAAGTAGCAAAGGTGTAAGAATATGGATTATAGTAACGCACCCATTGGAGTGTTTGACTCCGGTGTAGGTGGATTGACAGTAGCAAGAGAAATTATCAGACAACTTCCGAATGAAAGTGTGGTATATTTTGGTGATACCGCCAGAGTTCCTTACGGAAGTAAATCGAAAGAAACCATTATCAGATATTCCAGACAGATTGTGCGTTTCCTGCGCACGAAACAGGTGAAGGCCATTGTAATTGCCTGTAATACGGCAAGTGCATTTGCACTGGATACAGTGGAAAAGGAATTGGATATTCCGGTAATCGGTGTGGTGAAACCGGGCGCTAAAACCGCTATTGAAACCACAAAGAATAAACGAATTGGAATTATCGGTACTGAGGGTACCATAAAAAGTGAATTATATACGAAATATATTTGCGGCATTGATCCGGAAATTGAAGTTATTGGAAAGGCATGCCCGCTGTTTTGCCCGTTGGTAGAAGAAGGGATGCTAAATGATCCGGTAACGGATGAGATTGCTTCCAGATATTTAAAGGATTTAAAAGAGGAAGATATTGACAGCCTGATTTTGGGGTGTACCCATTATCCGCTTTTGAGAAATACCGTTGGAAAGATTATGGGTGAAAAAGTTAATCTGGTAAATCCTGCTTACGAAACGGCAATTAGTCTTGGAAAGTTATTGGAAGAAAAACATATTCGCGCGTCAGAAAATAATCAGAGTGAATACAGCTTTTATGTAAGTGATGCGGAAGAGAAATTTAAGAAATTTGCGAATTCCATTATGCCGTTTCAAACAGATTTGATTGAACAGATTAACATTGAAGAGTATTAAAAAGAAAGTATGGGGTAAACTATGAATAAAGATGTTTTGGTAAAAATATCCGGGCTCCAGGGTGCTACAGATGGTGGTGAGTGTGTGGAACTGATGGCCCGGGGAAAATATTATCGAAAGAATGAAAAACACTATCTTCTTTATGATGATATTGAAGAAGAAAGCGGGATGACGACGAAGAACACCATTAAATTTAACGAGGAAAAGGTTGAAGTGCTCAGAAATGGGATGGTTAACGGAAAGCTGGTGTTTGATGAAGGGAAAAACAGTCAGTCACTGTACGGAACGCCTTATGGAGATATTTTGCTAGAAGTATTGACAAAAAAAATCTCCGTGGAAGAATTAACGGATCATATCAATCTGTTGATTGAATACGAATTGTATGCAGATAATACGAAAGTGACAGATAGTCGCATCGTTGTGAATATTAATGAACAATAAAAAATGCTGATTGAAAAAATCTTCAATCAGCATTTTTTTATTATGGGTCGTGACCCTGTTGAGCGCGCAAAGCGTGCGAAATATCAACCACCCGCTATGCGGGTGCGCGGTGTTTGTTATACAAAAAAATCACCTTTCCATTTATAATGAGGTTGTTCAAGCCGAATTATAAATGAAAGGA
>JAILRB010000039.1 GCA_024698585.1 Eubacterium sp. | reverse complement strand
TAAAAAGTATAAGTGTTTTAGGCAGATGTTAATCTGTCTTATTTGCATGTCATCAAATATAGAAAAAGCAGGAAAGCAAACACTTTCCTGCTATATATCTTTTTAGCTACCTTAATTGCAACGTTAACTTAATGACATTGCCTTGAAATGGGGTGCTTTTTTATCCCCCTCTATAAAAGCAATGTAAAGTATATATTTGCGATTAAAACGAAAAATAATCTGAATACAAAAAAGGGGGACGAGTTCTTGTTGGGGTTTTTGAAATGTGATAAAATCAAGCAAGTAATTACTTTAGTTGTCAATTTTGGAACTGAAGTTTATTATCGTAAGGTGGCTTCCAAGTTAAAAGTATCAGTAGATGAAGTTCAGAAAATAAGGGAGGCAATGGAAGAAAAATGTTAGAGTTTATTAAGAGTCGAAGAAGTACAAGAAAGTATAAGGATAAAGAAGTTGAGAGAGAAAAATTGGAACAGGTTATTGAAGCCGGAAGATATGCTCCAAGCGGTGGAAATAGTCAGTCCACACATTTTATTGTGATAAAGGATCAGAAGATTCTGGGTGAACTGGCGAAAATGGTTGAGCAAGAGTTTGCTAAAATGGAAATTACGCCGGGATTATATCGTTCATTGGTAAATTCCATTAATGCATCAAAAAGGGGAGGATACGTTTTTCATTATAACGCACCAGTGTTAATTGTTACGGCAAACCTGAAGGATTATGGAAATAATATTGCAGATTGTTCTTGTGCATTGGAGAACATGATGCTGATGGCCAATCATTTAGATTTGGGAAGTTGTTGGATTAATCAATTAAAGTGGTTAAATGAAAATCCGGTTATCCTGGAATATATGTATCAGCTTGGAATGAAGGAGAATGAACGAGTGTATGGAGCTCTGGCAGTAGGATATGCGGATACTGTAGATGGTCTTCCGGTTCGAGAACCACTGAAGAGAACAGGGAATGAAGTGACAATGATTCCATAAAAAAAGAAGGAAAGGATTAGTTCTTTCCTTCTTTTTCGTTTTTAGTCACAATGTTGTGAATTAAAATCATTCCATAAAGAACCAGCGGAATCACAAACATTGACCAGGCACTGGCCTTCCATGCGGATGCATAAAATGCTGAGCCTGTAAAGAATTTTAAAAATGCAAAGACTAAGGTTAGAATTGCACATAAAATCATAATTACAACTGCAGATAAAGCAAGGATTCTTCTGGTACGTTCTATTTTTTTCGGATCTGTCATATCTATCTCCATTTCGTACATGTTATTGTCTATAAAAGAGACGTTTATAGTATAAATGAAGAAAACTATTATTGCAATTCCTGTTTTGACTTTGTATAATAGGCAAGTAAGAAAAAATGTCATTGATCTTAGTGACAAAATGTCGGAGGATAAAATGGAAGAAAAGAAAGAAGAAAAAAGCTTATTACAAACATGGAGAGAGATTGCATATAATCAGGAACAGACAAAAAGACAGTACAATGAATTTTGGGCTGGATACTTTGTAGAAGAAAAGAGAGTCTATAAGGAACTTTTGTCAAATCCAGATGAAGTTGTTACAGGAACTGTACAGGAATTGGCTGATAAATATGATTTCCAGCTTCTTGTAATGGTAGGATTTTTAGATGGAATTAATGATAGTTTAAAGAATCCGAATCCAATTGAAACCATGACTGCTGATACAGAAGTAAATTTAGGATTTGAACCGGAATTACTTTATAAGAACATGGTTGCTGCCAGAGCAGAATGGTTATATAACTTAAAAGAATGGGATGATATTATTCCGAAGGATCGTAGAAAAGAATTGTACAAGGAAGAAAAGATGTCCGGTACAGTAATTAAAGGCGAAAAGGTTGGAAGAAACGATCCTTGCCCTTGCGGAAGCGGTAAGAAATATAAAAAGTGTTGTGGAAGATAGCATAAAAAAGACGAGAGACGGTTTTGTCTCTCGTTTTTTATTCACAACGTTTTTTTGCTAACTTTCGTTTTGCATCAGAGTGACCGATAATGATGTCATACTCCGTAGCGCGAATCGCATTGATGATTTCCAATGCTTCGTCACTGGTCTTATTTCCAATGGATATCATGGAACCGTTACGAATCATATAGTTAATGGAATAATTATGATTCTGATTCAGCGGATTCAATGGGAAATTACCCAAACGATAACACCAGATAATATCTCTTAAAGGAATGACGCTTACACGTTTTTTTCCTAAATCGATAAAGTAATTTTCTGTGATAAACATATCATTAATCTGAATATAAGTTCCCTGCTCTAACTCTTCCTGAGCTTCTGTCAAAATTTCCTGCTGAACGGTTTTTCCAAGGAACGAGCAGACCGGGTACAGATTTGGGTTAAAGAATCCAACGAATGACTGGATGAATTTCTTTGTACTCACAAGGAAGATGATAAGAATAATCCAGAATAAAAGCATGTAAATAATAGGATGATATGCTTCATTACTAATCAAATATGGAGTGGTTGCTTCCAATAAAGATTCTTTGTCCCAGTTTAAATCCTGAGCAAAGGACTCAGTCATCTCATCGAAGGAAGAATCATGTTCTGTGATTTTCGCTTTAATCCAATAATTCTTAAGCTCTTTCTTCGGGTTATCCGAAATTGGAACAAGGAAGAAAGTGCATTTTCCCTTTTCCAAAGAATAATAATATCCGTAATGTTTTCCCGCAAAACCCACAAGGTCATAACCGGAATAAGTCAATTGTTTCGCTTGAAAAGTTACATAAGGCTCCTTTAAATCAATGGGCTTTAACTGTGTCAATGTTTTCGGATGAAATACATTGATAAAAGGAACTGTAAACAATACAATCAAGCACAATAGAATCATAACCACCGGCAGACGCAAAGATGTCAGGCAGACGGATTTGATTTTCTTATGAATTTGTATCATGGTGCCTCCAAAGATTTGTTAATACACTGTTAGTAGTATAATGGAGTCTTATTTTTAAATCAAGTGACGTATTGCCATGCCAGGGGATTCTTGATAGAATTGATGGGTAATATGGGAAAGAATGGTGAATCAATGGAAGCATATACAGGATTTGCAGAAGTCTATGATCAATTTATGGATAATATTGATTATGACGGATGGTGTTCTTATTTAATGGAATTGTTAAAAGAATACGGCGTGGTTCCTCAAGGGAATTCCTATGAAAATCGAATTGTGTTGGAACTGGGATGTGGTACGGGAAATGTCACGGAACGTTTGGCAAAGGCAGGGTTTGATATGATTGGCCTGGATGTCTCACAGGAAATGCTGAGTGTGGCAATGAAAAAAAATCCGGGAGACATTCTTTATCTGATGCAGGATATGAGGGGATTTGAACTGTATGGAACTGTTGCAGCAGTGGTAAGTTTGTGCGATTCCATGAACTATCTCATGGAAACACAGGACCTGGTGGATGTGTTTCGACTAGTAAATAATTACCTGGATCCGGGAGGCGTGTTTATCTTTGACTTAAAGACAGAACATTACTATAAAGGGATTGGGGAATGCGTTATAGCTGAGGACCGGGAAGAATGTAGTTTCATCTGGGACAACTATTATGATGAAGAAGAGAAGGTAAATGAGTATCAATTATCTTTATTTGTTCGAGGAGAAGATGACCGTTATGATAAGTATGTTGAAGAACATTTTCAACGGGTATATTCCCTGGACGAAATAAAAAGTGCATTAACAGAAGCTGGAATGGAATTCGTCCGGGCTTATGGAGCTTTTACGAAAGAAGAACCGGGAGCAGAAGATGACCGGTTATATATTATTGCAAGAGAAAAAGGAAAAAAGAGGTAACGAAATGGATTATATTATTAGAGCAACGGCAGCAGGAAATCAGATCCGAGCATTTGCAATTACATCAAGAGATTTAGTGGAGACTGCCAGACAGCATCACAATACTAGCCCGGTTGCAACAGCAGCATTAGGAAGACTTCTCACCGGAGGAGCCATGATGGGTGTGATGATGAAGGGTGAAAATGATAAACTGACATTGATGATGAAAGGGGATGGCCCAATCAATGGTGTTACGGTTACTGCAGATTCCAAGGGAAATGTGAAAGGATATGTGGGAAATCCGAATGTGCTGATTCCGGCAAACTACGCAGGAAAGTTAGATGTTGGAGCAGCAATCGGATATGGAACGTTAACTGTAATCAAGGATATGGGCTTGAAAGAACCTTATGCCAGCCAAGTGCCGTTGGGAACCAGTGAAGTGGCAGAGGACTTAACCTACTATTTTGCATCCAGTGAGCAGGTGCCTTCTGCAGTGGCACTAGGTGTGTTGATGTCAAAAGACAATACTGTAAAGCAGGCAGGCGGATTTATCATTCAGCTGATGCCATTTGCCAGTGAGGAAACCATTAGCTATCTGGAAGAGAAAATTGCAAAGATTACATCCGTTACGGATTTGTTGGAAAAAGGATTGACACCGGAAGAAATTCTGATGGAAGTGCTAGGAGACTTAGGTGTTGAAATCAATGATAAGATTGCAACACAGTTTGAGTGTAACTGTAGTAAGGAAAAAGTATCGAAAGCGTTAGCGAGTCTCAGCAAAAAGGATTTGAATGATTTGATTAACGATGGAGAAGAAATCGAAGTAAAATGTGATTTCTGTAACACAAAGTATCAGTTTTCCATTCAGGAATTAAAGAGGTTAGGAAATAAATGATAAGATTTGGAATTATGGGGGCAGGGAGTATCGCTCACGCAATGCTTACTACACTGTCTCATATGAAGGAAGCAGAGGCTTATGGAGTGGCTTCCAGAAGTTTGGAAAAGGCGGAAGCGTATCGGGAACAGTATCAATTAAAAAAAGCATATGGATCTTACGAAGAAATGGTACAGGACGAAGCTATCGATGTGGTTTATATTGCAACACCACATTCCTTCCATTTTGAACAGGCAAAGTTATGTCTGAAACATGGAAAACATGTGCTCTGCGAAAAAGCCTTTACGGCCAATGCAGAACAAACAGAACAGTTAATTCAGTTGGCGAAGCAGAAGGGTCTTTTCTTAGGAGAAGCGATGTGGACCCGATTTATGCCGTTGATTCAAAAGTTAAAGGAAATCATAGAGAAGAAAACCATTGGCGATGTGTTGTCCATGACAGCAAATCTCAACTTTCCGATGCTTCACAAGGAACGATTGGTGAAGCCGGAACTAGCCGGAGGTGCGTTGTTGGATGTTGGAATTTACCCGTTAACCATGGCATCAATTGTGATGGGAGACGATATTGAAAAGGTCGTTGCCACAGGAGTGCTTAGCGAATCAGGTGTGGACTTAATGGGACAGTACACCCTGATTTATAAGGACGGGAAAATGGCTGACTTGAATTCCGGGATGTGTGCCTTTAGCGATGGAAATGCAGTAATTAACGGAACCGGTGGGATAATCACCGTGGAAGGAACGAATTGCCCGCGGGCGATGAAGGTCTGGGATCATTCCTGGAATCTGATTATGGATCTGAAAGCTGAAGATGTAGCGACTTATGAAGCAGAACAGGGATTGACCGGATATGAATATGAGGTTTTGGCTTGTGTGAAAGCAATCGAAGCCGGAAAGACAGAGTTTCGGGAAATGCCATTATCCCAGACAAAGAAGATGATGGAATTAATGGATGAAATTCGAAGACAGTTAGGGGTAAGATATCCTTTTGAATGATGAGAGTAATGTAAAATCTTCCGTGAGTAGAATCGCGGAAGATTTTTTCTGTGAAAAAATAAAACAGTTTTTATTAAAAAAATGGTTGTAAAAACGTTTTAAGTCTTGTATATTGATGATAACGGTAACATGGACGGACAGAGAATTGAATATTTTTTTTAAAAAGGAGGAGAACATGAAAAAATTTACAAAAAAAGTTGCATTGGGATTGGCTCTCGTTGTAGCTTTCACGGGAATTAGTTATCAGGCAAAGGAGAACAAGGATGCAAACGCTGCACAGGTTGGAGAATGGGAGCTTGTTTGGTCAGATGAATTTGACGGAAATAGTCTGAAAACAGAAAATTGGAATATCGAAGTGAATGGAAATGGCGGCGGAAATAACGAACTTCAGTATTATACAAATAGAAAAGAGAATATTGAAGTGAAAGATGGATGGCTTAAAATTCATGCCTTGAAAGAATCCTATAATGGAAAAAAATATACTTCAGGGCGTATTACAACACAGGGGAAAAGATCTTTTAAGTATGGAAAAATTGAGGCCAAAATCAAATTACCTCGATTTAATGGTGCTTGGCCGGCGTTTTGGATGTTAGGAGAAAGCATCAGTGGTGAAGGTTGGCCGGCATGTGGTGAAATGGATATTATGGAAGCAATCAATAGTGAAAACAATGTTTATTCTAATCTTCATTGGTCCTACAACGGAAATCAGGCAGATACTAATGGAACCGCATATAACGTAACAGATAGAACACAGGCACATGTCTATGGCATGGAGTGGAATGAAAAAATAGTAAAATTCTATGTCGATAACACATATTTCCAGACATATGTGATTAGTGATGAAGCGCAGATGGAAGAATTCAGAAGAAAGCAGTTTATTATATTAAATCTTGCTATTGGAGGAAACTGGCCGGGAAATAATATTGACGATACTGCTTTCCCAGATAGATCAACAATGGAAGTGGATTATGTTCGTGTATATCAGAAAAAAGAAGCAGAAACAGAAACACGATACCTTTCTGAAAGCGACATTGATGTAGTTGAGGATGCAAATAAATTATTTACCACATATCAGGCAGGCGAAAACTCCGGATGGGCTGGTTCAGCGGTAATTACTAGTCAGAGTATGACCGTAGACGGAGGAACAGTTAATGTTTCGAAAGTTGGAAATAATATCTGGGGACTTCAGGCACATTCTTCTGAATTAGAAGGTTTAGCAGGAAATACTTATAGCCTTACCACAACGGTACAATCATCCATTGACAAAAAAGTGCGTATTAAGGTGAGAGGAAATGATTCTGATTCCTATATCTTTATGGACAAGACCTTAAACTTAAAGGCAAATGTGCCACAGACTCTTTCTGAAACGGTAGTGATTCCAAGTGATTTTGAAGGATTCTTAAAATTGGATTACGGATACGGAAATTATGGCGAAGAGGGAGAAAACTTACCGGAAAATACACCGTTCACAATTTCTATTTCAAATACGAAAATGGAAACACATAAAGTTTATTATGAAGTTATTGTGAAAGATCCTGTGACACAGTCGCCAACAACACCCTCTACGGCTGGTGGACAGACTACAACGAATAACAATGCAACTACTTCGTCTTCTGCAACGAATAGTACTACAACTGCTTCAGGTTCAACCGTAGGAGAGGGACAGGCCGCTGAAGAAGTAAAACAAATTGAAGAATTCCAAAAGAAATGTGGAACCGCAAAGATTAAAATTTCAGTGAAGAAGAAATCAGCGAAGAAAATTAAGATTACCTTAAAGAAGGCGTTACAGGTTGCAGACGGTTATGAAATCCGTGTGTACAAGACACGCAAGAATGCCAGAAAAAATAAGAAAGTTTTTGTGAAAGCAAAGACAAAGACGAACAAGAGGACTTTCAACATTTCAAATAAGAAATTGAGAAATAAGAAAGTATTATTCCTTCGTGTTCGTGGCTACAAAAAAATTGGAAAGAAGACTATTTTCAGCAAAAAATGGTCTGTTACAAAGAAAGTTAAAATTAAGTAAATATTTAAAGGGGAATGGCCTTTTTGACCATTCCCTTTTTTCTGTATACACACTGTAATAATTGTATGAAATGTGGTATGATAGAGAGGTTGAATATACGTATGGGAGGAAATACTTTTGAAACGAATAATTATTACACTCATTACGGCACTCATGATGTTCAGCATGACGGTGATGGTAAGTGCCGGAGAATTGGACAAAAATGAAAAAGAAGTATTGAACCAATTAACAAATAAAAACTTTCCGGTGAAAATTGAAAACAGATATTTGAATCAGCTGGAAAATTATTTGATTCGGGACGATGTTTCTGTCGCAAAGGAAGACGTGGAAGATGTCGTGTCATATTTGCGTGAAGCATTGTTAGCGCAGAAGGCCTATAAACAAAATAAGTCTATCGATAATTTTAAGAAAATGTATATCAATGCAGAAAAGGCGGGCAGTCTTTTGCATTTGATTTTAGAATATGATAGTTCGGTTGGAAAATTTTATGCGTTGGATTCCGAAGGGTACATTGTGATTGATACTGTGAATCCAATCAAAAACACGGGAGAAGAAAAAGTTGCCGAAAAAGAATGGAATTTTTCCGTGGAGATCTTTTTTGCAATCGCAGTAGGACTTTGTGTTATCGGATTATTGGCAAACTTCAGACGCTGGAGCAGAAAGCTTCGTTCAAAGCATCAGAAGGAATATGATGATGAGGAAGATGATGAATTAGAGGTTGCCAGCAGAAAGACCAGAAGAGCCCGTAGACAGACTTTTACTTATGTAAATTTCAAGGAAATCTTAAAATATTTTTATGTTCCGATTATCATGGGATTGATTGTGATTGGAATTGGTTACGCAGCCTTTCTGTCAACATCGGAAATGTGGGGAAGTGCCAGCAAAAACTTCCTGAACACGCAGCCCATCTATCTTACAAATGATTCGGAGGCACAACCTTTTAAAGGAGACGAAAAGAGTCAGAGAGAAGAATTAAGATTACATGGAATTACAATTCCTAAATTCAGCCAGCGTTATGGCGAGTTGGCTTGTAAGGATTTGAAACTGGATGCACCGGTTTATTGGGGCGACCGTCCGGAACAGCTTGCAAAGGGAGCTGGACATTACATTGGAAGTTTCCTGCCGGGATATGGAAAGACAATTCTTATTGGTGCTCATAATACAACTTATTTTGCAAACCTGGAAAAAGTTAAGACAGGGGATGAATTTAAGTTTACGACAACTTATGGAATCTTTCGTTATAAAGTTGTCGATACGAAAATTGTCGATAAAGATTTTGATAAGGCATATGATTTGACAGCAGATAAGGAACAACTTGTTTTGTATACCTGTTATCCATATGGGACTTTGAATGGAACAAAAAATCAGAGAATGTTTGTGTACCTTGACCGTGTCAGCGGACCAAGCATAAAGAAGTAGGAGGAATATTATGAGCAGAAGACATAATAGACGTAAACTAAAAAAAGATATTATTTGTTACTTTCTTTCCTTTATTCTGATGAATTCTCTGATTGTTTTATCGATTGCATCGTTAGGAACCTATAGTATGTTTAGCATTCATGGGGTGACCCATAGTGCTGAAAGAGTGGACTATTATGATTATCTGAAAAGTGAATTGATGCAGCAGGCTTATGACATGGCGATTCCATTTGGATTGGATGAAGTTTTGAAAACAAAGAATGATCAAAGCAGTGCGACTGAGGAAACAACAGAAGCAAAACAGGTTACAAAGAATAATGTGGAAATTGAAGGAATTATATTTTTAGATAAAGTTTTTTCTGTAGATGAAATTCAGAATGATGTCGAAAACTATTTGAAGGCACAGGTTGATGGGAAAAGCTATGAAATTCATACAGATAAAATGGAAAAGAGATTGTACGATGCTGTGAAAAAAGAAAAGAAGCAGCTTACCCCGGAAGAGGAAAAATCTCTTGAGGCATACACAGCACAGTTGATGGAATTGTATAAAACAAAAATACCATTTCCAACATCCTGGCTTCTTGTTAAAGGAATTCAGCTTGCTTCGAAGGTAATATGGTTTGCAATTCCAATTAGTATTTTGACCACCGTGCTGAGTATATTCCTGATTATGTCCATGAGAACTGCGACATACAGAGGGCTTCGTTTCGTTGCATACGGAATTCTTGGAGCAGGTGCAACACTGACCACAGTATGTGCTGCCATGATTTCGGATGGGGCTATTTACCGTTTGAATATTTCCAATGCATATGTGAGAAGATTCTTTACATTCCTGCTGGGACATGAAATGTTAATGCAGGTATTCTCGGGAATCGTGATGCTTGTATTAGGCGTTATTCTGGTTTACGCAATTGCAAGACTGAAATTCCGAGGAAGAGTTTAAAAGAAAATAAGTTTAGTGAAAGTCCGGTAAAAGTAAATTTTACTGGACTTTCAAACTTTAGAGTGTTAAAATGTTAATACTTGGTATGAATATAGGAGGAAGACAAATGAGTAAAAAATTAAGGAATCCGGAAGTGGATCATTTATTTGATGCCATTTTGACTTTGAAAGATAAAGAAGAATGCTATATCTTTTTTGAAGATGTTTGTACTGTAAATGAATTGTTGTCTATTTCTCAAAGATATGAAGTAGCAAAGATGCTGAGAGAAGGACATACTTATCTGGAAATTGCAAATGCTACCGGTGCCTCCACGGCGACAATCAGTAGGGTAAACCGTTCTCTGAATTATGGGAATGACGGATATGATATGGTATTAGAACGTGTAAAAGATAAATAATAAAAAATCCGGAGTGAAATGAAGGTTTCGCTCCGGATTTTTTTATGGAATTAATCATTATTTCTTTTTGGCTTCCTTTGTCTCAGTGTGGTTTGCTTCCTGATTTGCGGAATCAATGATTTTCTCGATAATCAGTTTGCGAAGAAAAATGTCATAATTCAGCACAGAAATAAAAGAAAGAACAGCTAACTCATCACTTGTGGAATTGAGCTTTTCTAACATTTTCTGGGAATCCTCATAGGATTTCACAATCGGTGCAATGGTTTCTGAACTCTGAATGTGCTCCAGATAAACATTAAATGCTTTTTCCAAGGAGTCATCCTTATCAGCAAACTGGTTTGACATGATTGGATTTAAAATAGAATTAACATCATTGATGGAAACCACGTTTTTGAAAAAGAAAATCAGAATTAAGGCAATCAAGTGATCCTTGGAATATTTTTTCTTTTCCGGTGGTGGCATTAAATGACTCTTTACGTAATTGTTAATCATCGTTTTCGTCAACAACTTATCGTCGTCGTGGCGCTGAGCCATTTTTAATTTATCATTGAGGTATGTGGTTACCTGATCCATATATAAGTCGATTCCGGGAATGTCATCGATATTAAAATTCTGTACATCGTGAAACACTTCCGTATATAATTCTTCGATATTCATAATTACTCCTAAACTAAAAATATTTATCAACTATTATCCATAATCATATCACGCAGTAATGAAAACCACAAGGGAAAGACTTAGACTGCTGCAGGATATTTTTGAAGACGAATTATAAAAAGAAAAGGTTTTGCTGTGTTCAAAAGAATGAAAAAATAGTATAATGAAAAAGATTTTGGGTAAAAAAAGAAAAAAGGAAGAAAGCATGAATACAATATTTGATACATTAAATGATATGCAGCAATTGGCAGTGTATCATACGGATGGACCGCTGTTGATTTTGGCGGGAGCGGGATCCGGAAAAACCCGCGTGTTAACACATCGAATTGCCTATTTAATTGAAGAAAAAAATGTGCAGCCTTATAACATTATGGCGATTACATTTACTAATAAGGCAGCAGGTGAAATGAGAAATCGTGTAAATAAAATCGTGAAAGGTCGTGCCGGTGAAGTCTGGGTCAGTACCTTCCATTCTGCCTGTGTGCGAATTCTTCGTCGGCATATCGATCTGCTTGGCTATCAGAATGACTTTGTAATTTACGATACAGAAGATCAAAAGAAGTTGTTAAAGGAAGTCATAAAGCGACTGAATCTGGATTCTAAGATGTACAAGGAAAATGCAGTGCTTGGAAAAATATCAGATTTTAAAAATAAACTGATGACTGTGGCAGATGTGAGAGACATGTCGCGTAGAGATTTTCGCCAGGTAAATATTGCAAATATCTATGAAGATTATCAGGAAGCATTGAAAAAGAATAATGCCCTGGATTTTGATGATTTAATCATGGAAACCGTGAAATTGTTTACACATTGTCCGGATGTTCTGGAAAACTATCAGGAACGACTGAAATACATTATGGTGGATGAGTATCAGGATACCAATGCAGCCCAATTTGCTTTAATCAGATTGTTGGCAGGAAAGTATCAGAATCTTTGTGTGGTTGGAGATGATGACCAGTCTATTTATAAATTCCGTGGAGCAGATATCACGAATATCCTTCAGTTTGAAAAGTATTTCCCGAATGCCAGAGTGGTAAAACTGGAACAGAATTATCGTTCCACCAAGAACATTTTGGATGCGGCAAATGCAGTGATTCACAATAATGTTGGAAGAAAAGACAAGACCTTATGGTGCGACAACGATCAGGGTGAGAAAATTGATTTATATCAGGCTGAGGATGGATATGCCGAGGCAGACATGGTTGCTCAGTCCATTAAGGAAGCTGTTGACTTTGGCAAGGCGGATTATAGTGATTATGCAATTTTATATCGAACTAATGCCCAGTCTCGAGCCTTGGAAGAAAAACTGATGATGAAGAATATCCCATATAAGATTATTGGCGGACAGAACTTTTATCAGCGAAAAGAAATCAAGGATGTTTTAGCATATTTACGATTGATTGCAAATGCTACAGATGATATTGCAGTGGAGCGAATTATCAATGTGCCAAAGCGAGGCATCGGTGCCACGTCCATTGATAAGGCAAAGGCGTTTGCAGTTAATTATGACATGAATCTTTATGAGGCATTGCTGGAAGTGGAAAATATTCCGGAACTGAGTAGAGCAGCATCTAAGATTCAGAAATTTACAGATTTAATTGAAGAGTTAAGAGATGAAATGAATTCTGTTTCGTTAAAGGAACTGGTGAACAAGGTCTTGGAAGAAACAGGATATGTGGTGGAACTTGCGGCGGAGAATACGGATGAAGCCAATGGAAGAATTGAAAATATCGACGAATTGGTAAGTAAAGTGACAGAATATGAAAACAATGCAGAAGAACCTTCGTTATCTGAATTTTTAGAAGAAGTCGCTTTGGTTTCTGAAATCGATAATCTGGATGAAGACAGCAGTTATGTGGTATTGATGACGGTACATAGTGCAAAAGGATTGGAATTTCCTTATGTATTCCTCTGCGGAATGGAAGACGGTCTGTTTCCGGGGTATATGAGCATCATGTCTGACAGCAAGGAAGAAATTGAAGAAGAACGACGATTATGTTATGTGGCGATAACCCGTGCCATGAAGCATTTAACGATTAGTTATGCCAAGAGAAGAATGCTTCGCGGAGAAACACAGTACAACATTATTTCCCGATTTGTAAAGGAAATTCCGCAGAATATTGTAAATAGTAAAAATGTGACAGACCGGATTGCAGCAGGAATGGAACGAACCAAGCCGGCATTCAGCAATTTCGGTGGATACGAAGGAAGCCTTTCCCATTCGGGAGGGTCCGGATATATGGGTTCCGGAAGAACGTATGGTGGAAATCGTAATTTTGCAACCAATGAGCACAAAGGTGCGTTTAAGGCAATGGCAAAGAAACCGGCTTATGGAAATCCATCCACGAAACCATCCTTTGGAAAGGAATTTTCAGTATCGAAAGCAGAAATCGATTATGGGGTTGGAGATCGTGTAGAGCATGCAAAATTTGGTGAGGGAACAGTTCTGGGAATCGAGGATGGACCAAGAGACTATCAGGTTACTGTTCAGTTCGACACGGTAGGTCAGAAAATGATGATGGCATCCTTTGCAAAATTGAAAAAATTGTAGTAAAAAAGCCATAGGAGTGTTATAATAACACTATTAAAATCTTTAAAGAGAGGTGACAGTATGGACGAATTAATCAGAGGCGTGAAAATTGGTAAACTCATCACAAAAGAAGAAAAGAATGACACAGTAAAAATCATCGCAATCGTTGCAGGAGTAATCGCAATCATCGCTGCAGTAGCAGGACTTGCATACGGAATTTACAGATTCGTAAACAGAGACTTCTATGATGATTTCGAAGATGATTATGATGATCTTTTCTACGATGACGAATATGACGATGAGGATGACTTCGTTAAAGAATAGCCGTGTACAACGAGTCGAATAAAAAAAGAAAGACGTTTCCTTGTGCTTGCACAAAAGGAAGCGTCTTTCTTTTTTTATTCGACGAGTGTCGCGAGCGCGAGCACGAAGTGCGAAGAGCTCGGACTCGTTGTACACGGCTATGACTGTTTGTCGACGACTGTCGCGAGCGCGAGCACGAAGTGCGAAGAGCCCGGGACTCGTTGTACACGGCTATGACTGTTTGCCGAGAGTGTCGCGAGCGCGAGCACGAAGTGCGTAGAGCTCGGGACTCGTTGTACACGGCTATTCTTCCTTCTTAAAATTTTTGAGAACATAAAAAACTTCATACAATAAGTGACAAGAACAATAAATTGTGATACAATCAAAATGTGATGCATTGACTCAGGGAAATGATTTGGTGGAGGAGTGTAAATGAAAGAAAACACAACAAAACGCTGGGAAGACTTAACATTAGCAGACAATTTTATTTTTCAAAAATTTATGAGAAATGAAGAAATGTGCAAAAAAATATTGGGAGAAATATTAAACAAGAAAATTGAGAAAATTGTATACCCGGATTACGAAAAGACGATTGATATTCGTTATGACTCAAAAGCAATTCGCTTAGATTTGTATGTAGAAGGAGAGGATGAAATTTATAATATCGAAATGCAAAATATTTCTTATGCTTATCTTCCGCAGAGAGGGCGGTACTATCAGGATCTTATAGATTTAGACTTGTTGGAAAAAGGAAAAGAATATGGGGAATTGTGTCAAAGCTATGTTATTTTTATTTGTTCTTTTGATTTTTATGAGTTGGGAGAGTATAGATATACATTTACCAATAGATGTCATGAAGTGAAAGATTTGGAATATGGAGATTTGACCACAAAGATTATACTGAATACGAAGGGGGAGAGGGGATGCATCAGTTCTGATCTGAAAACATTTCTTGCGGCTGTAGATGGAATCTTTTCGAATAGTGATTTTTCTAACACAATTAAAGCAGAATATGATAAGATAAAGGAAAATGGTGAATTTCGGAGGGAGTATATGACGCTTGGTTTGGAATTATTAGAACAGTACCAGAGAGGGGTTAAAGAAGGTCGTGAGGAAGGCAGAGAGGAAGGCAGAGAGGAAGGCAGAGAGGAAGGCATTCTTGTCGGACAGGAACGAATCCTTAAAGCGATAGAAGCTTTAAAAAATGGCGAATCAATGGAAGAAATCATTTCGAAATATGAAGTGGATGAAAAATTATTGACAGAATATCAAAAAATTATGGGTGATAAATAAAGAAAGACGCTTCCTTGTTCTTGTACAAGAGGAAGCGTCTTTCTTTTTATTTGACGACTGTCGCGAGCACGAACACAAAGTGCGTACCAATCGCAACTTACTTTACTTGTATAATAAGTTTTTCATCAGACCAAAAACTTGGCTCATATTCTAACTGGATATCTTTTGCTTTCTTTGGAACTGCATAGAATGTTGTGAAAGTAATTGTTCTTCCAGGGGAAAGACTGTCGTTGATATTATCGTTGTCTTCAAAATCCTCTGTTGAAATAAATTCCTGATTACATGCCTTGTTATCAGCATAGCAGTTGAAATCATAGATGCTTACATATTCATCGGAATCACCATTGTTTTCAAATTCAAATGTGCATGCAATAAATTTCTTTCCTTTGGAAGGTTTATATAATCCATATTCATCGTCTGATGGTGTGTAATTTGTAATACAATCAACAAAGGTAAGTTTTAAACCATCTTTTTCGTATGATCCTCCCTTTTTTAAAACATCATCTGTATTATCATTTTCTTTTTTCTTTTTCTTCTTGGATTTCTTCTTTGAATTAGAGTTTTTATCTTCTTTTGTAGAAGAACTCTTATTTGTGATCTTTCCTTCGTCAGATTCCGCACTTCCGATTGCAAAAGAACTAAACAGTAGTAACACCATAATAACAATTAATAATTTCGTTTTTTTCATAGCATAATCCTCCTTTTGAAAATAATAATGGCAATTATTCCGGTTATGATTTCGAAAAAAACATCAAATAAATCAAAACTACCCATTGCAAAATTTATATATTGTAAAGATTCTATAAAGAAAGAAAAAAGAATCAAAATAAAGAGAATAGTTGCCTCTTTCCTTAAAAGATATGCCAGGGAAATTGTTAATGAATAAGCCCATAACATATCTAACATATAGTATCTGATAAATTTTAAAATGGGATGGCTGTCAAATTGAACAATAAAGTGGATGTTCAGATTTGTAATCGTATCAATCCTTTTGACGAATACCACATTAGGACAAAGCAAATAATAGATAATCAAACCCAAGAGAATTGGAAAGAGGATATTAACTATCAAAAAAATATGGTCGTCCTTTTTTTTGATAATTGAATTGAAAACTTGCCTTGATAATTTTAAGTGTAAAAATCGCTGGATCATTTTTGATTATTATTGCTATCCTTTTCGTAAATACAAGTTGAATAATTCCGTGCAAAAAACTTATATTAAATATAGCATAATACAACAGAAAAAGCAATACAAATGCAATACGCATGCATTTTAATTGAGTTGCTGAAAACACCTCGTAATTGTAATACGATTAGCGTACGGGAGGTGATTGCAATGGCAATACAAATAAGGTCAGATAAGAAAGAAACAGAGAATAAAACAATTCGATTTCCAGTTGAACTTCTCAAAAGGATAGATGTAATAATGCAAGAGAAAGAAGTATCATTTTCCGGATTTGTTATACAATCTTGTGAATATGTGTTGGATGAATTAGATCAAGAAAAGGCAAGAAAACAAAAGTAAATGTTTTTTTACACAACTATAGGATAATATGCTAATATAAAGATATCAAGTAAAGATATAGTGAAGGCAGTTCACAAAAAAAGTGAACTGCTCTTTTATTGAAATGGAAGAGGAGTCCAAACAAAATGAAAAAAGGCGTTGAATATACAGGAATAGTAACAAAATTATCTTTCCCAAATAAGGGAGAAGTGGATTGCGGTGAAGATGGAATTGCTACTGTTAAAGGAGTTCTCCCAGGACAGAAGGTTCAGTTCGTAGTATCCAAGAAGCGTTCCGGAAAGGCAATGGGACGCCTAAGAGAAGTGTTGGAAAAATCTGAGATTGAAGATGTGCAGCCAAAGTGTCCGCATTTTGGCGAGTGTGGTGGTTGTAGCTATCAGACACTGAGTTATGAGAATCAGACAAAACTGAAATGTGAAATGGTAAAAACTATTCTTGATCAGGCGATTCGCACAGAGTATACCTTTGAAGGGATTGTAGGAAGTCCGGTGCAGTGGGACTACCGAAATAAAATGGAATTCTCGTTTGGAGATGAATTTAAAGACGGACCACTGGCATTGGGAATGCATAAGAAGAACAGCTTTCATGATATTGTGACTGTTGATCAGTGTCAGATTGTTCATGAAGACTACAGAAAAATCCTTCGTTGTGTCTTGGATTATTGCATAGAGAAGGAATTGCCATTCTATCATAAGATGCGTCATGATGGGTATTTGAGACATTTGCTGGTGCGCCGTACAACGAAAACAGAGCAGGTTCTGATTGGACTGGTAACAACATCGGATTCGAACTACGAGGAACAGGCGAAACTTACGGAACTGGTTGCGGCATTGAAGAATTTAGATTTAACAGCGAAGCTTTGCGGGGTGATGCATATTATCAATGATGGAATTGCTGATGTGGTGCAAAGTGATGAAACCAGAGTGTTATATGGTGATGAATTCATTTATGAAGATTTGTTGGATTTGAAATTTAAGATTTCAGTGTTCTCCTTTTTTCAGACGAATTCTCTTGGAGCAGAAGTGCTTTACACAAAGGCAAGAGAATATATTGGAACCACGAAGGATAAACTGATTTTTGATTTATATAGTGGAACAGGAACCATTGCGCAGATTATTGCACCGGTGGCAAAGAAAGTCATCGGGGTAGAGATTGTTGAAGAAGCTGTGGTGGCGGCTAGAGAAAATGCAGCGTTAAATGGTTTGACAAACTGTGAATTCCATGCAGGAGATGTGCTGAAGTGCGTTGATGAAATTAAGGAACAGCCGGATTTGATCATTGTTGATCCGCCAAGAGATGGAATTAATCCGAAGGCACTACAGAAGATTATCAATTTCGGTGTGGATCGCCTGGTATATATCAGTTGTAAACCAACCAGTCTTGCAAGAGATTTGGAAATGCTTCAGGAACAAGGCTATCAGGTTGAAAAGGCATGTGCAGTAGATCAATTTCCGTGCACCAGCCATGTGGAGACTATCTGCTGTCTTGCAAAAAAATGAAACACTAGGAGACCAAAATGGAACAGAATCACAAGAACGAAGAAAAAAAAGCATTGATATGGAAGGTAAAAAAGCCAATCCGTCTGCTGAAGCTTGAGGCAAATTGGTTTTTCAAAAGAAACAGATTTAGTTCTTTAATTCGTAAAACAGTAAAGAGTTATAAAATGTTTGGATTTCGCACAACGCGTCAGAGAATCGGACATAAACTTCGAGGCATGAATGCATCGAAACTAATTGCGAAAACACCGTTATTTACGGATGCAGAATTGGAACAGCAAAGGAAGCATACCTTCGAGAAAAAAATCAAATATAGTATTATCGTTCCGTTGTATAATACACCTGAAAAGTTTTTGAGAGAAATGATAGAATCGGTACTCCATCAAACATATTCAAATCTTGAACTTTGCATGGCAGATGGCAGTGACTCTGAGCATGGAAATGTGGGAACGATTTGTTCGGAATATGCCGAAAAAGATTCCCGAATCAAGTATAAAAAACTTGATAAGAATTATGGGATTTCCGGGAATACCAATGAATGTCTGGATATGGCTACGGGGGATTACATCGGGCTTTTTGACCACGATGATCTCTTACACCCGGCAGCGTTATATGAGGTGACGAAAACCATTATGGAGACCGGAGCCGATTTTGTCTATACCGATGAAACGACTTTTCATGTCACCCCGAAAGATGCATTTAACCCACATTTTAAGCCGGATTTTGCGCCGGATACTCTTTGTGGAAATAACTATATTTGTCATTTTACAGTGTTTAAAAGAACACTTATGGATGAAGTTGGAAAATTTGATCCGTCCTGTGACGGTTCTCAGGATCACGATTTTGTGCTGCGTCTGACAGAAAAAGCAAAACGTGTGGCACATATTCCGGAAATTCTCTATTATTGGAGGGCACATCCGGGTTCTGTTGCAGAAGAGATTGGGGTAAAACCATATGTGGTGGAAGCAGGAATCAAGGCAATCGAGAGGCGTGTCGAACGCATGGGAAAGGAAGGAGAAGTCAGCACGGTAGCGGAAGGTCTGACAATATATCGTGTGAAATATAAGATTCAGGGAAAGCCGAAGGTTTCCATCCTGATTCCGAATTACAATCATTTGGAAGATTTAAAAAAATGTCTGGATTCAATTTTTGAGAAGAGTAGTTATCAGAACTATGAAATCGTGATTGTGGAAAATAATAGTACAGATCCGGAGATTTTTGAATACTATCAGACATTGGAACAACAGGAAAATGTAAAGGTGGTCGTATGGGAAGGACCGTTTAATTATTCTGCAATTAATAATTTTGGAGCAGAATACTGTTCCGGAGAGTATCTGATTTTACTGAACAATGATACGGAAGTCATCGCTGCTGATTGGATTCAGGAAATGTTAATGTTTGCACAGCGAGAAGATGTAGGGATTGTGGGAGCGAAATTATACTATTCGGATGACACAATACAGCATGCAGGTCTGGGAATAGGTCTTTTAGGCGTTGCTGGACATTTCTTCCGTGGTGTTGACCGTGCCCATATCGGATATATGGGAAGACTATTATATGCTCAGAATCTAAGTGCGGTAACCGGTGCCTGCATTATGATGAGACGGGATGTCTGGGACGAAGTCAGTGGTCTGGATGAAACGTTTGCAGTTTCATTCAATGATGTGGATCTTTGTATGCGTGTCAGAAAGGCAGGATACCTGATTGTATGGACTCCGTTTGCGGAATTATATCATTATGAATCGAAAAGCCGTGGTACGGATGATACATTGAAAAAACAAAAATGTTTGGTTGCGGAAGCAACGGATTTTCAGCAGCGCTGGATGAAAGAGTTGGAGTTGGGAGATCCTTATTATAATCCTAACTTTTCTTTGGACCGGGAAGATTTCCAAATTCTTCCCGTGGTAGAACAGCGAAAAGCGAGATAGAGAGGGGTAAAGTGAAAGCTGGTTTTTGGAAAGAATTTACAAAAAAAGAAATAGCGTTAATCATAGCTGTTTTCGGAATTTGCTTTGCAGGGGCAATGATTTTGCCATTGAAACCATGTCCGGATGAAGGAGCAAGACAACTGTTATCCAATTGGATTTTTAAGACCGGAACTCTTCCGACAGGAAACGAACCGGAAACAATCATTCAATCATATGGTTTTTCCTATGCGCTTAGGCCATATTTGTCTGCAATTGTCAGTGCCCTTTTTATGAAAATTGTGTCATTGTTTACCAATGCACCTTCGGCCCTGATGATTGCATCCAGAATGTGCAGTGTTTGTTCCATAACGGTATGCAGTGTTTTCTGCATCAAACTCGGGCATAAATTATTTCGAAAGAAAAACTTACCTTTGATTTTTGCAATGTTTATTTGCCTTATGCCACAGGTACTGTTTCTTGGAATGTATCAGAACAATGATTCCATTGCATTGGCTTCTGTGGCAATCATTTTGTACTATTTTTGGCAAGGTTATGAAAGTCATTGGAGTTATAAAAACTGTGCTGGACTGGCAGTGGGACTTTCCATTGCATTGCTGTCTTATTACACAATTTATGCATGGATTTTAATGTGTGGAATCTTGGTTCTTATTTCATTACTCAGAGATAAGGAACTGTCCAAGGCAGAAGTACTAAAAAGACTGTCGTTGATTGCGGCAATCTGTATGTTGCTGGCGGGCTGGTTTTTTATTAGAAATGCAATTTATCATAACGGAGATTTCTTAGGAACTGCAACAGAGTGGAAGATTTGGGAGGCAGTAATTGCGAATGGGAATAAGGATCATACATATTATTCTCCGTGGAAAGAAGGAGTTTCCCTGATTACATTTCTTACGGAAAAAGAATTCTATTGGCTTCGAATCACATTTATGAGTGTAATCGGTGTGTTTGGAAATATGGATATTCTTAATCCGGCTGAGATGTATGGAATCTATTATGCAATAATTCTGGCGGGAATCCTGGGATGCCTTATGGTTGTCTTAAATCGAAAACCGGAGGGGAAGCATCGATACCTGATGGGATTGATGTTTTGTTCATCTTTGGCAACTTTTCTGTTGCATTTTATTCAATCATATTATAGAGATTATGAACCGCAGGGACGCTATATTATTTCCATTCTCTTTTTCATGAGTTATATGTTTGCATATGCAATGGAACATCTGGAATTGAGATTGAGCATCAACGGGAGAACCGATGATGGTAATTTACGGAACAGGCTGTTTACACCGGATTACATTTTTATTGTGATTTGGTTGGCTCTGCTGGCTCGTTCTGTGATTACAATGAGATATATGTTATAAAGACGAAAAATAGGAGCTGAAAAGTGTCTGAAGTAAATGGAAACTTCGGACACTTTTTTTATACATTAAAAAGCGATTGTATGGAATGTCGTGATGAAAAAATGAGTATTGTGAAATATGGGGAAAAAAAAGGCGCAAAAAGGCAAGAGATTTGTCGAAATCAGTTTTAAAAAGGCAGATATTGTATTAAAATATAATTGTGTAGTTGTATGCATTTTTAAGAATTGAGGGCTGAATCGTTGAATCGGGAATATTATTATAAATATCGGACAAAACTGAATATTTTGCATTCCATGGGGAAAAATCCAATCCATAATCATACATTGGATATAGAAATTCTGATTCGCGATCATCAAAAAGTATTCGCATTGTTCAATGATAATGAAAAGACAATCGAAAACTATTTCAAACAATTTGAAGGCCAGTACATCAATGACTTGGAGAACTTCCGGGGAACACAGGCGACCATTGAAGATATGGGAGAAGTATTCTTTCAGGAGTTAAAACAGGAACTGGATAATCCGGATTTTCAGATGGAAAGCATTGCCGTCGGGGAAACACCATCGAGAAAATACCTTGTTTCAGATTTTCTTATTACAGGAAAAATCAATGAGTTTTCCAGTGACTATGAAAAAAATCTGAATGAATATATAGAAACATATAAAGAAGCGGTTCTGGAAAAATACCGGGAAAAGCAGGAACAGAAAAGACAGGAAGAAGAGCGGAGTATTGAAGAAAAACTGTCGCAGGAAACCATATACGAAGAGCCGCAGTACATTGACAAAGAATACAGCTCGGAACACCACAGAGCAGTTTACGATTTAGACCAATATGGATATATTAAGAAAATCGGCGTGAATAAGTTGGAAATCTTTTTATATATTTTGGCGACAATCCTTTTGTCAACCGGGATATTCTTCGTACTGCAACGGACAGAATTGTTCCGGAATACCGAAGAAGTCTATATCCATTTGGGAAAGGCACGATATCTGCTGAGTCAGTTAAAACAGGGGATTATCAGTCCGATTTACATGAAATCCTGGTATGACGGCTATATGATGTTTATGCACAGTGAGCCGTTAACCTATTATATTCTGGCACTGATGGGATTTTTATTCGGATCGAATATGATTGCCAGCTATGTTGCTACATTGTCCATCGTGTTCTGCGTGACAGTTTGTGGATTTACTTTTCTGGGAAGAGTGTACGATAAGGCACAGATTGGTTTTCTCAGTGGTGTTTTATGGTTCACTATGCCGGAAATTAGCAGACATTATCTGATTACCGGAGACATTAAAGTTCTGGTGGCATTATCCTTCCTTCCGTTTTGCTTTGCTTATATTGCGAAGTATTTTCAGAACCGGGGAAGATTCATGGCACTGAAGATTATTGTTTCCATGTGGTTGATGGTTCTGGCAGATTTGTCCATTGCCATTATTGCATTTATTGGAATTTTCATTATCTTTACCGTAAAGGTTTTTTATATCAAGGAAGACAAGAAACTAATCATGACTGCAGGGTGCATGATCATGGCATTGGGACTTTCCGCAGGATGGCTGTATAGCGCATATAAGAATGGCAGTATTCCGGAATTCTATACGAATAATAATGGATTTTATGTGGGAATTACCATATTTATTATTTTGGCAGCATGTCTGTTTTTTGCATATAAACAGATTCGAATGTACGCGATAATCGGTATCGTGGCAGGTGTGTTTGCTCTATATCAGTTGCCGGTGGCTGTCATTATCATGTATCTTTCCGTTGCCTTTATTCTTCTGGAATGGAAAAAGTGTAACCGAAAGATTTTGATAGCGCTGCTTGTGATTTTAGGCTTTAGTAATGTTTACCGAATGCAGGCTGTTCTGCATACCAGGGATACTTCCCTGTTTGAGGAGAACGAACGAATCAAGGGTGCAGTAATTCAGGCAGAATCAGTCACAAATGATAACCTGCTGTATCTGGACATTGACCAGGAGGCAACCTATCCGGGATATTACATGGTAAGTCAGGGGAAGGACATTATTTTCTCCAATAAATCTTCTATGAAATACAATGTGATTACGGATAATATCCAGATGCTGAAATATGCGGTTTATACGAAACGATTTGACTATATTTTTGACCGAAGCATCGAAATGGGATGCGACAGCATTTTGTTTAATTTAAAAGGTCTGATTATTTCACAGCAGGACCGACAGAAGTTGGAGCAGGCAAGTGAAAAGTATGGCTTTAAACTGATGGATGGAAGTCTTAAACAAAAATATCTCATTTACCATAAAGATATCAATCGGAATATGGGAAACATTACGGAATATGAGGGAATTGCCATTGGAAAATCCTCCAGAAATGTTTCGTTGATTTATCCATATTTTGAAAATGGAGAAAGTAACAATCTGGATGATTACTCTGTGGAAGAGTTATCTCACTATAAAAAAATATATTTATCAGGATTTACTTATAAAATCTTAAAGGATGCAGAAAACAAAGTTCTGCAATTAGAGCAGCAGGGAATCGACATCTATATTGATATGGATTCCATTCCGGCAGATCCACTGACCAACCGTCAGAAATTCCTGGGAGTAACGGCGCAGACCATTTCCTTTAAAAATAACTTCCCGGAATTTACTTACAAAGACAGAAAAATTGTGCCGATGAAGTTTTATAAGGATTATCATGAGTGGAACACAGTATATGTGGAAAATATGGACCAGGTAGATGGCTATTGTGAAATGGCAGGAAGAATTCTTCCATATGCCGGAACGAAATCAGATCATTTACATTTTATGGGATTAAATATTTTGTATCATGTGATTGAAGCGAATGATGTAACCATACAGTTCATTCTGGATGATTTCTTCCAGTTAGAGGAAGGAACCAGTCCAAGGCGGAAACTGAGAAATGTGGACATTTCTTATGAATTTGACCGCGTGGTAGTGAAGAGCAAAGATGATCAAATGATTGTCCCGATTTCCTACCAGAAAGTTTTTCAGGGAAGTAAAAAAATAAGAAATGTAAACAATATGCTAATGGTTCAAAAAGGAACCACCGTATTAACATTTGATTACAATAATTTTAAAATCGGTGTCGGAATCAGTATTTTCATGATGTTAATCATGCTGATAAGCGTAGGTGTTTACCGACATCGGATATCAGGAAACAAGAAGTGATAGAGTTGAATAAGCAAGGAGATGATAGGATGAAAAGAAAAGTTATGAAACCATTTTCTTATATGCTTTTGGGATTATTACTTGCAATCTGTTTTACAGTATCCGTTGGAGCGAAAGAGATTGAGATCGATGGAAAATTCAGTGATTGGGATAGCGTGGAAAAAACCAGCATGACCAGCACGTTTTATCAGGATATTGCCTTTGTCCAGAAGGGAAATATGCTGTATATGTATGCAAAGGAAAATTCTACCAATAGTTGGGAAAAATACTTTTCCTATACAGCTCCGACGCTGATGCTGAAGAACGGTCAGGAACATGCCCTGATTATCGAGGAAACTTCTTCTACCGGAAATAAATCAAATCTGAGAGTCAGAAAGCAAAGTGGCTACGAGGTGCTGTCCGGTTCTGTGGGAAAACGAGACAAGAGCAGAACATATCTGTACGAATTGGCAATTCCATTGGATGAATTCGGAGACGTTGCGTCAGTTCGTTTGTTTACGGATTATAGTAGTACGCAGACCATTCAGGTATTGTCTTCCGGCAATGATGATTCCACAACTCAGGAAGCTGGAACCACGGAAAATGTGACACCGGAGGAAACACCGGAAGAAATCGTTGCACCGTCTTCCAATGGGAAAATAACCATTGATGGAAATTTCTCAGATTGGGATAATTATCCACATATTTTCCTGACAAACTGGAATATGCCGGAAAATGAAAGAAATGCGAATAATTGTCGTTCTCTTTCCATTGCGGTAGATGATGATAATATTTATTTCCATGTAAAGATGATTGGAGGATGGAACGACCCTTTTAATGGAAATGAGTATATGTTATCCGTGGGAGATTACGGAGTATCGCTGAATATGGTATTGCCGGATCATAGAACACTTCCACAATACAACCTGTCACCGAATCAATATGAATTGAAAATCTATTATAAAAATAAAAGTGCGCACTTAGATGATGAAACGTTAATTGATGATGCAAAGGGAAAATTAGTCGTTTATTCTAATGGACCGGATGAGGTAGAAGTAATGATTCCGAAGGAAATCTTCAGGATAATTTATGGAATAGAAGTTAATGATGTGAAAGAAATTACCCTGACGAATCCAAACTTGTTTGACCATGGAATTAGTAGCTCCGCAACATCGACTGCCCCATATCTGGGCGTTGTTATTTGTCTGGCAAGTGTAGGAATTGCGTTGTTACTCTTGAATCGAAGACGATGGATGAAACATGAAAAAATAGAAAGAGAAAAATAGACTATGTTATTGTTGGAAATATTAGGATTTGTGATATGGCTTTATATCGTTTGGACTTTGAAACGGGCAAACTTAAAATTTTTCCGATATTTAATCGGGTCTGTTGGTGTGTTTATTTTCATGTTGTTGTGGGTGGAACAGTTTATTGTGGTACCCATGATGCGAGGCGTGGCATTTGTTTCCGGAGCAGTGGGAGAAGTGACAGGAATGTATGATTCCTATTATCAGTATTGTATGCTGTTTATTCCGAAAAACACGGCATCCATCTCATTGTATGTCGACTTCGAATGTTCCGGTGTGATTGAAATCATGGCGTTTCTTGCATTGCTTTGGTTTTTTGAAATATATACGACCAAGGAGAAAATAAAGATTTCCATCTTAGGAATACTGTTTGTGTTTGCTGCAAATGTCATTCGTATTTTTACGATTTGTACCATTATCTATTTCGGAGGAAATGATTGGTTTTATTTTGCACATTCCATTTTCGGAAGAATTGTTTTCTACGCACTGACAATTTATTTGTATTTCTCAGTGTTTACGAAACCACATATTAAGCGTCAAAAGGTTGGACAGTTTTCTTACGAGAAGGAGGAGGAAGATGAGTGATTTTATTTTAATGATTTCTAAATCCTTCATATTCTGGTTGACCTGGATTATCATTCCAATCATTATGGAAATCATCCCGGCGTTTCTGGGCTTTTTCATTCTGTTGTTTAAGGGACGGAATAAAAAGAAAATAGAAATTCATGGAAGACTCCCGGAAATTACAATCATTGTTCCGATTTATAACAGCGAGGCAACGTTGGCGGGCTGCATCCGTTCCATAGCGGAATCGACTTATCCATCGGAATTGATAGATATTTTTCTGGTAAACAATAAATCGAAAG
This sequence comes from Eubacterium sp., assembly GCA_024698585.1. GTDB lineage: Bacteria > Bacillota > Clostridia > Lachnospirales > Lachnospiraceae > Eubacterium_G. Next base: position 22,663 of record JAILRB010000039.1, on the reverse strand, counting down.
ATAACAGTTTTGAAATATTTCAGGAATCCCAGCTGAAATATCCGGAACTGAAAATGCAATGGATGAATGCAAAGCAGGGAAAATCCAAGGCATTGAACATGGCACTCTTTAATGCCAATGGAAAGTACATCATTCATATTGACAGTGATGGAACATTAGAAAAAAATGCCATCATGAATATGGTAAAACGGTTCGAATGTGATGGAAACATTCATTGTATGACCGGAGCGATTCTGATTAATCCGGATGACATTGAGCGGACGGATTCCATTTATATGAAAATCTTCCGGAGAATTGAATTTTTTGAATACGCACAGGCGTTTTTGGCGGGACGAAATTATCAGGCAGAATTGGATAGTATCTTCACTTTATCCGGTGCCTTTTCTGCATTTCGAAAATCCACGATTTTGAAAACGAGATTGTATAATACGGATACCGTGGGAGAAGATACACAGATTACATTCCAGATTAAGAGGGATTTAAAACAAAAAGTATATATGTGTGAGGATGCTTTGTTCATGGTAGATCCTATTGAGGATTTGAATAAAATGTATACCCAGAGGCAACGCTGGCAGCGAGGGGAACTGGAAGTATTCCATATGTTTTTTAAGGATAATATGAATCTGACGAAGGGATTCTTTTCCAATTTCATGATTCGTCTGATTGTCTTTGATCATACCTTCGCATTTCCAAGAATGATTTGGTATTTTGCGTTGATTTGTTTGTTATTTATGAACTACCCAATGAAACTGGTGGCAGGATCCATTGGAGTGATTTATATTCTTTATATTATTTCTTGCGGATTGTATTTTATTAATATTCTGACGTTTCTGAGGAATTTCCCGGAAATCCGAAGGTATTACGCAGGAAAATGGTATTTATGTCTGATTCTGCCAATGTATAATTTTGTTATGTTTTGGATTCGTTTTGCAGGAATCATTAACAGTATCAATAGTAATGGAACCTGGAGAACAAAGAACTTAACCGAAGAAAGTGATACCTTTAAGGATGTTGTGAAAAATGACTTCATGTTTATTACAAGAGTTGTCTATCGCCTGAAAGAAAAGGTAAACGGAATCACAAAAGAAAAGCAGTAACATAGGGATGGATTGTTGTCATGGAGAAAAAAAGCGAATTAGAATTGGTATTATGTAAAAAAAGCGTAAAAGCATTGGTAGCGTTGATTCTACCGGTGTTGCTGATGCTGTTTTTATATTATGGGGTGGGAATCTACCCATATCATTCCAAGACGGTTTTAGTCTCCGATTTATCCGGGCAGTATGTAAATTTCTTTGCATATTTAAAAGACGTTGTCTTTTCAAAAAATGGATTGTTTTATTCTTTCTCCAAAACTTTGGGGGGAGATATGGCAGGGATGGCTGCGTACTATTTATTAAGCCCATTGAATATCATCTACATTCTTGTGGATAAGAGTGACTTACCACAGGTGGTAATGATTATAACCTTGGCGAAAATCGGATTGGCCGGATGCTTCTATTTCCTGATGCTGGGAGAAAAAGAACAAAGCTATTACCGGAATGTAATTTTCTCCACAGCCTATGCATTAAGCGGTTACACCATTGCCTTCGCATTTAACCTGATGTGGATGGACGCAGTTTATCTGGCACCGCTGGTAGTTTTAGGAGTGGAACGGATTTTTGCGAAAAAGGGGCCGGTTGTTTATATTACAAGTTTATTTTTGCTGATTGTCAGTTGTTATTATACCGGATATATGGTTTGCGTTTTTGTGGCAATGTATGTGGGATATCGACTGATTACGGGGAGTGAGAAGATTGGTGAAAAAGGAAAAGATTTATTAAGCATTGGTCTATCAACAATGGTTGGGCTGGGTATGGCAGTAGCGGTCTTGGTACCGGCAATTGCCTCTCAGAATTCCAGCAGATCCATTGGTGGAAAGTTTGAAATCTCCACCAAGTGTCAGATTACGGCGATGGAATTTATCAATGGTCTGTTAGGATACAATGGAACACGTTATACTCTGGAAAAAAATCTTCCTTATGTATTTTTTACCATTCCGTTGTTGTACTTAGCATTAGCATTTTATTTTAACAATCGAATTAAGGTACGGGAAAAAGTGATGGTGTTTTTGATTACCATGGTCTTCGTATTAAGTACTATGTTCATCACTGCAGATGCAATCTGGCATGGGTTTGCCAGTCCGAATCAGTTCTATTTCCGTTATACATTCCTGTTCATATTTATCGCCATTTTCAGTGCGTGGCGATGCTATGAGAATTTAGAGGGAATCAGTGCATCATGGAAAATTATTCTAGTGGGAACGCTGATGATGATTCTTTTGGTCGTTACTGCATTAACGGTATCAGAGGGAATGGGAAAAGTTACATTTTCCATGGATATGGTATTGATTTTGGCAACGGTGTTCTTGTTGTTGAGACAAAAGAGAACAGAAGAAGTACTGGTTCCGATTGTAAGGATTGCATTCCTTTTCATTGTAGTGGCAAGTATCCTGTTTCAGGGTAATGAAAAACTGGTTGCTACAGATTTTGCAGACAACAGTCTTAGTGGCTATGTTAAGGAAATGGAGCCGTGTATTGATTATATTAAGGAACGTGATGATGATTTTTACCGGGTGGAAAAAACTTTTTACAATTCATTGAATGATTCCATGTTATTGAATTATCACGGATTATCTCATTTTAGTTCGTCTGATAATCCGTTTGTATTAGAGTTTATGGAAAATCTGGGATATACCAGAAACCAGGATTTCTGGTGCTACTATAATCAGGGATCCACTTTGGGGGGAGACTCCCTGTTAGGAGTAAAATATATTGTGTCCAGAAAAAAACTGGATAAAAAATTATCTCTGATTGCGACCTATGAAAATCTGAATGTATATAAGAACAATAATGCCTTAGGATTGGTTTTCGCCGGATATGGTGATGAAAATTCAGCCTCGACAGGTGATATTTTTGATTACCAGAACCGGATTTATAAGAGTTATACCGGACTGGATGATGATATCTATCAGAGAATGGGACCGGTGGATCGATATGTGGAATCAGAACGGAAAATCCACTATTGTTTCCGGGTAGATAATCATCGATATCTTTATATGGCAATGCCATTAGGAAAGACAATCTCACTGATGGAAGTCAAGGTAAATAAGAAAGACCTGGGAGAATACTACGACGTGTATAATAAGGGCGTTGTACCTCTGGGCACCTTTAACGCCGGAAGTGTTTTAGATGTTTGCGTGGAGTATAAAGGGGAAGGTGAAATGATGGAACCGCTGTTCTACTCCGAAGATTATGCAGTGTTGCAGAAATATACGAAACGCTTAAAGAAGTCATCGGGAAAAGTGACTTTAATGACAGATTCGCACCTGAATGCAGAGGTTACCCTGGAGCAGGATGGTCGAATCATTACGACAATTCCATACAGCGAGAATTGGGAGGTTCAGCTGGATGGAAGACCGGTAACCGCCGGAAAAAGTCAGAATTGTTTATTGACGATTGAAAATGTGAAACAGGGAACACATAAGGTTGCGTTACAATATACACCGATGCATTTGAAAAAATGTCTCATAGTTTCGGGGGGATTCTTCCTGATTTATATTGGAGTGATTTTCATTCAATGGCGAAAAGGAAAACGGAAGAATAACTTAGGAAAGGCTGGAAATAATAATGAAATATAATCAGTATAAATATAAATTTTATTTGAATGCCAATCACTCTATTGTAATCAATGAATTAATGGGGGAAATTCATCCTCATACCTGGGAAATTTCTTTGGATGTGATTAAGGTCGTGGAAGATTTCGTTTTGTTTTCCGACGTGGAAAAAGCAGTGGAGGAAATTTTAGCTCCATATCAGGATCAGTACATTAATGAAGTGGAACCATTTAATATGATGAATCCTACACTGGAAAATATAACGAAATATCTGGGAGATAAAATTGGGGAACGATTAAATCAGGAGGGCTGGATATTAATTCAGATTGAAGTAGCAGAAACACCGTCACGAATTTATATCATTGACTACTTACAAGAGAAGTGATGATAGGAGGAAGTGCCTATGAGAGAGAAAAGTTTAAAGGAAATGGCAAAGAAGAAAAGAATAATATTGGCTGAAAAAATGCAAAAGAATACCGAGGTGGAAGGGTTACTTGGCAGAGAAGAATATATCGAAAAAGCCATTGGGTTTGTAAAGAAATATCAGGATAATAAGTATCTTGCATTGATTATTGCCATTAAAGATTTTGATGCCATGAAACGGTTGTATGGCGAAGAGCAAGGGGAAAAAATTGTCAAACTGTATGCAGAAGAATTAGTCCGTCGATGTGATCAGGAAGAATTGGTGGGGCATCGAGGCAATGATAAATTTGCATTACTGGTGAAGAAAAAAAGTTATGATGAGATTAATAATCTTTTAGACAACTTTGAAGTTCATCTGGATGTGGACGGAAAACAAGTAGACATGATTATCAGGACCTTTGCAGGGGTTGCGCCAATTGATGCCACCACGGCCAATACGGAAAAACTGGTAGTGGAACCGAGACTTGCACTCTCTTATGGGGTTAATAATGGAGAACGGGTGGTCTTCATCTCCGAGGAAATCTGCGAGCAGATGGTAACAAGAAGACGAATCGAAGATATGTTTCCTACTGCACTGAAGGAAGAATATATTCAGTTATGGCTTCAACCCAAAATTGACATTCGTACGGACAAGATTATTGGCGTGGAAGCTTTGGCAAGATGGATTGAACCGGACTGTAAATATTTTCCGGGAGAATTCGTTCCGGTCTTAGAACAGGCAGGATTGATTGATAAATTAGACTTTTATGTATTGGAGCGGGCGTGTAAGTTTATGTCTGTCTGGCAGGAGAAAGGGAATGAACTAGTTCCACTATCAGTTAATTTCTCCAGAGTGAATCTGAAAGATGAGGAGCTGGCAGACAAGATTAATGCGGTAGTGGAAAAATATCATATTGATAAGAAAAAAATAACGGTAGAAATCACGGAAACAGTATCACAGAAAATGAATGAAAAAATGCACTATTTTCTGGAGAAGATGAGGGCGAACGGCATACGGACTTCCGTAGATGACTTTGGAACCGGTTATGCGTCATTGTCCATGCTGCGTGATTTTACCATGGATGAAATTAAAATTGATCGCTCGTTTATTACAGCGGCATTATTCCAGGAGAAAGGTCGGATTATTGTAAAAGGAATTGCTGATATGGCAAAAGACCTGGGAATGAACGTGATTGTAGAGGGCGTTGAAACAGAGGAGCAAAAAGAATTTCTGAGGGAAATTGGTTGTTACTATGTTCAGGGATACCTATATGATAAACCTTTGGCCAGAGACCAGTTTGAAGAACGTTTATTAAAGGGGTATCGATAGTTGGTGAGGGGTAGCGTATGATTCTATTTTTAAATTTTTTAAAACAGGCATATATCTATCTGATTGTTTTAGGCGGTCTTTCCATTGCATTAAGATCTATGTTTCTTGCGGACAAAATATCAAAGAAGAAAATCTACCGGACCATATTTTTCTTATCAATTCTTGCGTTGACTGATTTTTTAAGCGGAATGGTAGAAGGCAATCAGGATCATGAATTGCTTTATAAGTTTTTTAACTTTACCAATCTGTGCCTGAAACCAATGTTAATCATTGTTTTAATCAGACTTTTTTCGGAGCGATTCAGTAAACTGTTTGTGACGATGATTGTTATCAGCCCGATTGCATATTTTCTTTCTGTCAGTTCCTATGGTTTTCAGGATGACAGGATGGTTCGGGCATCCAGTCTGGTGCCGGATTTTTGTCGGGCCGTATTATTGATTATCTTAATCGTGGAAGCCGTGAAGTATATTAACCAGCGTCTGTTTCGGGAAACCAAATTGTTGGTGTACATACTGGCGAACATTTCCGTTACAATTGCTTTGGATATTATTACGGATAACACAATTTTGTTGAATCCACTTTATATAATTAATATTATGTTTTATCTGCTGTATGTCCATAATGAAAATTCAAAGGTGGATCCTCTTACCAGGGCGTTTAACAGACAATCCTTTTATGCAGATGTGGAAGCCGTGGGAAGTAAAATCAATGGAGTGATTCTGTTAGATATAAATAATTTCAAATTGATTAACGATGAATATGGACATGCCAAAGGGGATGAAGTTCTGGTGTTAATTGTTAAAGCGGTGACGAATCTTTTGAAACCGGGAAGTCGACTGTACCGTACCGGAGGCGATGAATTTCTGGTTCTCAGTAAAAAAGACAAGGAAACCATTGTTCAGATGGCTGACCGGATTCGCTTGGAATGTCAGAAAATCGGATATCCCTGCGCCGTGGGAGTCAGCCTGCAAAACGGAGATAAGACCATTGATAATTTATTAAAGGAAGCAGACGAGAAAATGTATCGAGATAAGAAAATCCAAAAGAAACGGGCTGGCCTAACAGAAGAGGAGTAAGATGGCAAGAAAAGCCACGTTTAATAAGGTGAAGAAGAGAAAGTAGGTGAATCCCCTGCTTTCTTTTTCTTTTACATAAAATTTGTAGGAAATTAAACTTGCCATGGAAGCAATCAGCGTTCCAAGACCTCCCAGATTCACGCCGATTAGCAACTTGGCTCCGTTCTCTGTGAATTGAGACAAAAGGAGTGTGGCGGGAACGTTACTGATTCCCTGACTTAAGGCAATGGAAACCGGAATTTCATTTCCGGAAACAAGGGTTCCCATGGTGCTTTGAATCTGTGGAATTTGTCCCATATTGCCAACAAAAATAAAGAGAGCAATAAAGGTAAGCAGCAGACAATAATCAACCATTGCAAATAAACTACGGTTGATAAAGAAGGTTATAAAAATACAGGTAATCAGGGTAAGCCAGAAAGGCGTAATGCGCAGTACCGTTGTCAGTGTGATAAAAAACAATGCAGTAAAACACACATAACGGAAGGCATATTTTTTTAGATTTGTTTTCGGATGCTGAATCTGTCGCTCTGAAATCGCGGTTTTGGGAAAATAGAAAACAGAGACAAGTAATAAAAGAAACGAAACAGCAGTGTAGGGAAACATGGTTTTGAAAACAGAAAGTAACTCCATTTCGTAGGCACTAAAAATATAGAGATTCTGTGGATTTCCAATAGGCGTAAACATACTGCCGAGATTTGCTGCCAGAGTTTCCAATACAATTAAAAGAATGAATTGATGAGGATTCAGAATCTTTTTCAATGTGAAAATGGAAAAAGGAACAAACAGAATTAAGGCCACATCATTGGTAATGAGCATGCTTCCGAAAAAGCATAGCAAAAGAAAAACCATTGCCGTGGAGCGAATGGAGTGGGTGAAGTGAAAGAGTTTTTCTGAAAGAACGTCAAAGAAACCAATGGAACGAAATCCTGCCACAATCAGCATCAGACAGAATAAAAGGGATAAAACCCGAAAGTCAATGTAGTCCAGATAGTTCTTTGAAACCGGTACAAAAGCACAGGAGATTACTGCAAGGATTGTGGCAATGCACAATACGAACTCCTGCTTCATAAATTGAATGATTGTTTTCCGATTAATCTGCTTCATGACTTCCACCTCGTTTTCTTGCTGTAAACACCTTAGCACATCTTTCGTCATCTTTAAAGGAAAAGATGGAAATGATTGCTTTTTCTGGCTTCTATGATAGAATACTTGAGGATGTAACGATGATAAAACAATTATGAGGGTTTATTTATGAATACATTAAATAGTAAAAAAACACTGAACGAAAAATATGAAGAATTGATTCACCTCCTTTCTTCCATGGAAAGTGTAGCGGTGGCTTTTTCCAGTGGTGTGGATTCCACCTTCTTACTGCATGCAGCCAAGGAAGCATTAGGGGAAAAGGCTATTGCAGTGACAGCATCATCCTGTTCCTTCCCGAAAAGGGAATTAAATGAAGCAAAAGCTTATTGCGTGAGTCAGGGAATTCGTCATATCATCGTGGAATCAGAAGAATTAAAAATCGAGGGATTTTCAAAAAATCCAAAGAATCGTTGCTACTTATGTAAGAAAGAACTGTTTCAGAAAATGATTCAGATAGCAAAGGAGGAGGGAATCCGGGAAATCGTGGAAGGATCCAATCTGGATGACAATGGAGACTATCGTCCGGGACTGATTGCCATTGCAGAACTTGGCATTCGTAGTCCGCTTCGGGAAGTGGGATTTACGAAAGAAGAAATTCGGACGCTTTCAAAGGAAAAAAATCTTCCAACCTGGAAAAAACAATCCTTCGCATGTCTGGCCAGTCGTTTTCCTTATGGAGAAACTATTAATGAGGAAAAGCTGCAGATGGTGGATCAGGCAGAGCAGATGTTGTTAGATTTAGGCTTTCATCAGATGAGAGTTCGCATTCATGGAAAGGTCGCAAGAATCGAATTACTTCCGGAAGAATTTGAAAGAATCATGAAGGAAGAGGTTCGAACGAATATCTACGAGGCGTTTAAGAAAATCGGGTTTGATTATGTGGCACTGGATTTGTTAGGGTATCGAACCGGAAGCATGAATGAAACCTTAGAAGATACCTCAGTAGGGGAAAACAATGAATGAGATAATTTATAGAATTGCAAAAACAAAGGAAGCAATGGAAATTTATTCCTTAATGAAACTGGTCCATGAACAAATGGAAGATCAGACCTTGTATGTTTGCGATGATTTGGCGTTTGTTCAGGAACATCTCTCCGAAAAAGGATTTGGCTTGGTTGCAACTTCCGGAGAACAGTTGGCAGGATGTCTCCTGGTTCGCTTCCCACAGATGGAAGAGGATAACTTAGGATGGGATATCGGATTACCGGAATCAGAATTGTGTCATGTAGCACATATGGAATCGGTGGTAGTTCATCCGGATTTTCGAGGACGGGGAATTCAGTTGAAGCTGTTGCAAAAAGCGGAAGAAGTACTGAAAAAGAATCACTATCAGTATTTGATGGCTACCGTTGCGCCAAAGAATGTGGCCAGTATCCGTTCCTTTGAAAAGAATGGCTATCAGTGCGTAAAAATAAAAGAAAAATACGGTGGATTCTTAAGAAGAATTTACCTTAAGAAATTCCATTAAAGTGAGAGGGAAACATGAAAGAAAGAAACGAAAACAAAATGGGTGTGATGCCCGTAAAGAAATTGTTATTGACCATGTCGTTACCAATGATGATTTCCATGTTGGTACAGGCATTATATAATGTAGTGGACAGCTACTTTGTGGCACAAATCAGTGAGGATGCCTTGACAGCGGTAACCCTTGCCTTTCCGGTGCAGAACCTGATGATTGCCATTGCCAGTGGTACGGCGGTAGGTGTTAATGCGTTGTTGTCAAAGTCTTTGGGAGAAAAGAACTTTAAAACAGCAAACAAGACAGCCAATGCGGGGGTGCTTTTAAGTGTACTCAGCTTTCTGGCTTTAATGATTTTCGGACTCCTGGGAACCAGAGCGTTCGTTCAGAGTCAGACGGATGTAAAAAATATCATTGAGTTAGGTGTGGATTATTTACAGATTTGTTGCTGTTGTTCCATTGGTTTGTTCTTACAGGTTATGGGTGAGCGTCTCTTACAGTCTACTGGAAAAACCATCTACAGTATGGTGTCTCAGTTGACCGGTGCAATCATTAATCTTATTCTGGACCCAATCATGATTTTTGGTATGTTTGGATTACCGAAAATGGGGGTGTCCGGTGCGGCACTTGCAACCGTCATTGGACAGTGTTGCGCAGGAACTCTTAGCCTGATTTTGAATAAGACAGTGAATAAGGATATTGAGTTATCCATTAAGGATATTATGAAGCCGGACGGAAAGGTCGTGGAGCGAATCTATGTTGTGGGCGTTCCGTCAATTCTGATGATGTCCATTGGTTCTGTCATGACTTATTCCATGAACAAAATCTTGATTGGTTTTTCAACCACCGCCACGGCAGTTTTTGGAATTTACTTCAAACTTCAGAGTTTCTTCTTTATGCCGGTGTTTGGATTGAACAATGGATTGATTCCGATACTTGCCTACAATTATGGAGCAAGAAAGCCGGAACGAATCAAGGAAGCGTTGCGATTTGCATTGGTATTAGCCCTGGGCGTCATGGTGACAGGAATGTTAATTATGAAAATATTCCCGGAACAATTATTGGATATTTTTAATGCTTCCGATGCAATGAAGAAAATCGGAATTCCGGCACTGAATATTATCAGTTTCAACTTCCCGATTGCAGCAGTCTGTATTGCATTGATTTCAACGTTTCAGGCATTTTCAAAGAGTACTTATTCGTTAATTGTTTCGATTATGCGCCAGCTGGTGGTTTTAATTCCGGTGGCATGGCTTCTTTCTAAAACAGGAGAAGTAACCAATGTATGGTGGGCATTCCCGGCAGCGGAACTGACCGGATTGATTGTAACGGTGTACTTATTTAAAAGAAAAATTTATGATAACATTATATCGAAGTTATAAAAAAACGGAGCTGTTTCAACAGCTCCGTTAATTATTTTTTTATTATTTTTCTTTAATTTCTCCATGCAAAGACTGTAATGACTTGATTTCAGCAGATGGATTTTTCTTTAAGTAAGCAATTCCTTCTGCAGTAGCTTTTGCAGCAGCAATCGTTGTAATGTATGGAATTTTTGACTTGATTGCAGCCTTTCTTAAGTAACTGTCATCATGTACACTGTCTTTTCCAACAGGGGAGTTGATGATTAAATCAATTTCTCCGTTTGTGATGGCATCCAATACATTTGGACGACCTTCATATAATTTCTTGATCTTTTCAGCCGGAATACCTGCTTCTGTGATTAAATCACAAGTTCCGCCGGTAGCAAGAATCTTGAATCCATCATCTGCAAAACTCTTTGCAACAGAAACAACTTCCGCTTTATCTTTCTTATTTACAGAAATCAGAACAGTTCCTTCCATTGGAAGTTTAGACTGAATTCCTTCCTGAGCCTTCACGAAAGCTTCCCCATAAGATTTAGACAATCCAAGGACTTCACCGGTAGAACGCATTTCAGGTCCGAGAACCGGGTCAACTTCTTGGAACATATTGAATGGGAAGGCAGCTTCCTTAACACCATAATATGGAATTTCCTGATCCTTTAATGCAGGAACCGGAGAAGGTCTTCCTGTAATTTCGCTTGTGATAATGTCTGTAGCAATTGGTACCATACGTACGTTACATACCTTGGAAACCAAAGGAACTGTACGGGATGCACGAGGATTTGCCTCTAATACATAAACCTTACCATTTTCAATTGCATACTGCATATTCATAAGACCCTTAACATGCATTTCTTCTGCAATCTTACGAGTGTATTCCTTGATGGTCTTAACGTTTTCTTCTGAAATGTGAACAGAAGGAATGATACAAGCAGAGTCACCGGAGTGAACACCAGCAAGTTCGATATGTTCCATAACTGCAGGAACATAAGCATGAGTACCATCACTGATGGCATCAGATTCACACTCTAAAGCATTATTTAAGAATCTATCAATTAAGATTGGACGGTCCGGAGTAACACCAACAGCAGCCTTCATATAGTCAGCCATTGCAGCGTCATCATAAACGACTTCCATTCCACGTCCGCCTAATACGTAGGAAGGACGAACCATAACCGGATATCCGATTTCATTAGCAATCTTAGTTGCTTCTTCTACTGTAGTAGCCATACCGGATTCTGGCATTGGGATTTCCAACTTGTCCATCATTTCACGGAACAGGTCTCTGTCTTCTGCTAAATCGATAACAGAAGGAGAAGTACCAAGAATCTTCACGCCGTTCTTTTCCAAATCAGCAGCAAGGTTCAGAGGAGTCTGTCCACCGAACTGAGCAATGACACCCAGCGGTTTTTCTTTCTTATAAATGCTAAGAACATCTTCTAAGGTAAGAGGTTCGAAGTATAACTTATCGGATGTATCGTAGTCTGTGGAAACTGTTTCAGGGTTACAGTTTACGATGATTGTCTCGAATCCTAACTTCTTCAATGCAAGAGAAGCGTGAACGCAACAATAATCGAATTCGATACCCTGACCGATTCTGTTTGGACCACCACCGAGAATCATAATCTTCTTATTATCTGATGTAGGGTTCTTATCTTCAGCATTGTATGTAGAATAGTAGTAAGCGCTGTCTTCTGTACCGGATACATGAACGCCTTCCCAAGCTTCTTCCACACCAAGGCTGATACGTTTATTTCTGATATCTTCTTCAGGAATTTCCAATAACTGACTTAAATACTTATCAGAGAAACCATCCTTCTTAGCCTGAATCAGTAATTCATCAGCTGGAAGAGAACCTTTTGACTTCAGGATTTCTTCTTCCTCATCTACTAATTCCTTCATCTGTTCAATGAAGTAATGTTTTACTTTTGTAATCTCAAAGATTTCATCAGCAGTAGCACCTTTACGAAGTGCCTCGTACATAATGAAGTGACGTTCAGAAGATGGAGTGATTAATAACTGTAATAATTCTTCTTTGGATAACTGATCAAAATTCTTTGCATGACCCAGCCCATAACGTCCTGTTTCCAAACTACGGATTGCTTTCTGGAAAGCTTCCTTATAGTTTTTACCGATACTCATAACTTCACCAACGGCACGCATCTGAGTACCAAGTTTATCTTCTACACCCTTGAACTTTTCGAAAGCCCAACGAGCAAACTTAATTACAACGTAATCTCCGTCCGGAACATACTGATCTAATGTTCCATACTTTCCACATGGAATATCCTTTAAAGTAAGTCCTGTTGCAAGCATTGCGGAAACTAAAGCAATCGGGAATCCTGTCGCTTTAGAAGCAAGTGCAGAAGAACGGGATGTACGAGGATTAATTTCAATAACGATAATTCTGTCAGATACAGGATCGTGTGCAAACTGTACGTTTGTACCACCAATTACCTGAACCTTATCTACAATTTTATAAGCCTGTTCCTGTAATCTCTTCTGACATTCTTCAGAAATGGTAAGCATTGGGGCAGAACAGAAAGAATCTCCTGTATGAACGCCCAATGGGTCAATGTTTTCGATGAAGCAGACAGTAATCATGTTACCTTCGCTATCACGAACAACTTCTAATTCTAATTCTTCCCAACCAAGAATGGATTCTTCTACAAGAACCTGACCAACTAAACTAGCCTGAAGACCTCTTGCACAAACAGTCTTTAATTCTTCTTTATTGTAAACCAGTCCACCGCCGGCTCCACCCATAGTGTATGCTGGACGAAGAACAACCGGATAACCTAATTTATCAGCAATGGCTAATGCTTCGTCAACAGTATATGCTACTTCAGAACGAGCCATTTCGATTCCAAGGGAATCCATGGTTTTCTTAAATTCGATTCGATCTTCACCACGTTCAATGGCGTCAACCTGAACACCAATTACCTGAACATTGTATTTATCAAGAATACCGGCTTTGTTCAATTCAGAACAAAGGTTTAATCCTGACTGACCACCAAGGTTTGGAAGTACTGCATCCGGACGTTCCTTTGCAATAATCTGTTCCAAACGCTCTACGTTCAATGGTTCAATGTAAGTTACATCTGCTGTTTCCGGATCGGTCATAATTGTAGCAGGGTTTGAATTTACCAGTACAATCTCGTAACCAAGCTTCTTTAAAGCTTTACAAGCCTGTGTACCAGAGTAGTCAAATTCACACGCCTGACCAATAATAATCGGACCGGAACCAATAATAAGTACTTTGTTAATATCTGTTCTCTTAGGCATAGTTCTTAATCTCTCCTTATATATGTTTTCAACAGTATATTATACTTGAAAAGCAGGGTAATGTCTATGAGAAAAAACCCCGACACGCGACACAAAAATGTTAATGTATGCTATACTGCTTTCTAGAGGTGAATCATGATGGAAGTTATAAAACTATTAAAACAACTTCATTTTCCACTAATTTTCTTAGGAGTGCAAACAGTTTTGGGATTTCTGTTATGCATTGTTGCGGGAAAGTGGAGTTTAAAACGAATTGCAAAAATTATCGGAGCAGAGTGGGGAATTATTTTCGGAGGACTTGTAGGGTTCCTTATATGTGAAAATATTTGGATTGTTTTTGCAGGAGCAGTTGCAGGAATACTTGTTGGAATTGTAGTTACAGAGGTAGTCCCTCATGGAGATAAATTTCTAATAAATTTTATTTTCGCGTTCAAATGTTCCTATATTTTGGTAAATCCGATTTTTGTCTGGGGATATCGAGCTTATCTGGATAGGAAATATGGTGCGTATGAACTGAGGGGAATAAAAGAGGATAATTATCTACTGATTGTTTCTCTCATTGTGGGAGCCATATTTGCAGTGGTAGTTTTCAAACAAACAAAACTAAAGTATGCAGAGATTTTCAGCACGAGCTTTTTGGGCACTTCTCAAATTCTGGGTGTTTTCAGTTTTGCTTATGTGACAGAATTACTGGAAGGTCCGGGGCATGGTGATTGGTTCTGGAGTGATTGGGTGCATGCTTTTCTCCCGGTAATGACAGTGAAATATGACAACCTGTTATGGGGAGTTGCAATTCTGGCGATTGCCATAGGAGTATATGTCAAGAAAAAATTATGGGAGGAATTGGAACAATGAAGAAAGGTGTAATCATTATTTCAGCGATTGTATTGGTTTTAGCAGTTTCAGGAGTCGCATGGATGAATTTAAGGAGTGACAAGATGACAAAAGAAAGTAGCACAGGAAAGAACGTGCAAATGCCAAAAGATGCTTTTTTGAAAGCAGAAGGAAAAGAGCTGAAAAATGCTAAAGGAGATTCCGTGTCTCTGAAGGGAATTAACATTGGTGGTTATTTCGTACAGGAATTCTGGATGAATCCAACAGAATATACAGATCATGTAACATGCCAGAAGGAAATGGAAGAAACACTGGAAGAACGCTTCGGTAAAGAAAAGGCAGAGGAATTACTTAAAATCTATCAGGACAATTTCTTTACGGAAAAGGATTTTGACAAGATTAAGGAACTGGGATTCAACAGCATTCGTTTACCATTCTGGTATGGAACTTTTGCAGATGAAGAAAACCACTGGAAAGAAGATGCTTTTGAACGTGTGGATTGGTTTGTGGAAGAAGCGGCAAAGAGAGATATTTATGTGGTTCTCGATATGCATGGTGCTTTCGGTTCTCAGAACGGTAGTGACCATTCTGGAATTGACGGAAGAGAAGAAAAAATGAAGGCTTCCGAATTTTTCTTTGGAGACAATGCTTCTAAAAATCAGGAAAAGTACTATGCAATGTGGGAAAAAATTGCGGAACACTATAGGGGAAATCCGACAGTGGCAGGATACGATTTATTAAACGAACCGTACTGTACTTACCGGTATAATACAGGAATGAGTGATGATGAAATTCATAAACTCTTATGGGACGTTTATGATAAAGCATATGACAAAATCAGAGAAATTGATCCGGATCATGTCATTATTATGGAAGCAACCTGGGATTCCTGGGATTTGCCGAACCCAAAGGATTATCAGTGGGAAAATGTAATGTACGAATATCATCAGTATGAGTACAGCAACTATGAAAATGAAAACAATATGCAGATTACCAGTATGGAACGAAAACTCCACAATGTGGAATTATCAAGCTACGACGTTCCAAACTACATGGGAGAGTTTAACTATTTTAACAATATGGATGCCTGGACAGAGGGATTGAAACTTCTGGATGAAAAGGGATTTAACTGGTCTATCTGGTCATATAAATGTTTATTGGAAAATGAAAACTGGGGAGTGGAAAGAATTTCCTTAAAGAAAGTAGATATTGAAAAGGATTCCTACGATACCATTAAGGAAACATGGTCCAAGGTGGGAGAGTCAAAGGAAAACACTGCATTGGTGGATGCGATAAAAAAAAGTCAGGAATAAAGCAATTTGTAATTATTTAGAAACACACAAGTAGTATATTTGTGGTACAATAAAAGTTAGTGAGAGGAACGGAGAAAAATGAATAACGAAAGATTTCAGACAATTATCTTTGATTTGGATGGGACGATAATTGATTCGGCGCAGGGAATTCTGAATTCTGCAATGTATGCGTTACATAAGATGGGGATAGAAGATGTTGAGAGAGACTCTCTTTATTCCTTTATCGGCCCGCCACTGAGAGACTCATTCCGAACTTTTTTTAAAATGAATGATGAGGATTCCAAAAAGGCAGTAGATTATTATCGGGAATATTATCGGGAAAAAGGTGTCCTGGAAGTTTCCATTTACGATGGTATTGCTGAGGTGTTAAAGACATTAAAGCAGCAGGGAAAACAGGTTATGATGGGAACTTCGAAACCGGAAATTTTTGCCAGAAGAATTGCAGACCATTTGGATATCGCACAGTATTTTGATGTGATTGCCGGTGGAGACCTGGAAGGAAAGAGAGATGACAAGGTCTCCGTTTTGAATTACGGATTGGAACAGTTGGGAAATCCGGGAAGTGAAGAAATCCTGATGGTGGGAGACCGAAAGTTTGATGTTCTTGGAGCTGCAAAGTTGGGAATTGATACCTTAGGGGTTTTGTACGGATTTGGAGAACAGGAAGAATTGGAACAGGCTGGAGCAAAATGGATTGTTGAAAATCCAATGGACATTATAGAGTTCCTTTCTTAGGAAGTGTGGGGAATGAAGGAAAAGGATAGAGAAGAATTAGAGCAATTAGTAAAAAAATATACAGAGGAACCAGTGGTGCAGTCCATGAAAGAGTATGTGCAGCACGGTTCCATCTCTACATATGATCATTGTATGCAGGTAACGGAAATCTGTTTTTCCATTAACCGAAGATTCCATTTGAAATCGGATGAAGAGCAATTAATATCTGCAGCGATGTTACATGATTTTTATTTGTATGACTGGCATGAACCATCAGAGGATCATCGATTGCATGGATTCTTTCATCCAAAAAAGGCAGCAGAAAATGCGAGGAAATATTTTGATTTAGGTGAGCAGGAGTGCAAAGCAATCGAAAGTCATATGTGGCCATTGACTTTACGGAAGATTCCTTCCAGTAAGGAAGCGTGGATTTTATGTGTGGCGGACAAGTATTGTGCTCTTAAGGAAACCTTGTTTCAAAGGTAGCCAATGAAAATCGTAAAAGGTGTCGGTGGTGCACTGGCATAAAAATAGACAGAAAAATCAAATGCATTGGAGGAAGCGGACATGATTAAAGAGGAACAAATTTGGATGGGAAATACGGAGCAGGGAGAAAATATCTGCATCATTCCTAAGATGGCGAATCGACACGGATTGGTAGCGGGAGCCACCGGTACCGGAAAGACAGTGACGTTGAAGGTAATGGCTGAATCGTTCAGTGATATGGGAGTACCGGTTTTTATGGCAGACGTGAAAGGCGATATCGCCGGAATGATGAATCCGGGAATAGATAGCGAGGATATGCAAAAGCGTATCGAACGGTTTGGTCTGGCAGAGGCCGGCTTTTCCTATCATGGATATCCGGTTACGTTCTGGGATATTTTCGGACAGAAAGGAATTCAGCTTCGAACCACCATATCGGAAATGGGACCGTTATTGTTAGCAAGAATTCTGAATCTGAATGATTTGCAGAGCGACATTTTGACGGTGATTTTTAAAATTGCGGATGACAATAATCTATTGTTGATTGATACAAAGGATTTAAAGGCACTTCTTGCTTATGTGGATGCTAATGCCGAAGACTTTGTAGCAGACTACGGGAAGATGAGCAGTGCTTCCATTGGGGTTATCACAAGAGCCGTTGTTGCACTAGAGGCAGAGGGGGGAGATGTTTTCTTTGGAGAACCGGCATTGAATATTGCAGACTGGTTACAGCTGGATGGCGGTCGTGGAATGATCAATATTCTGGACAGCTCCAGTCTGATTAATAACGGAAAACTTTACTCCACTTTTTTATTGTGGATGTTATCGGAACTCTTTGAAACCCTGCCGGAAGTAGGTGATATGAGTAAACCGAAAATGGTGTTCTTCTTTGATGAAGCACATTTATTGTTTGAAGACATTCCAAAAGCATTATTGGATAAGATTGAACAGGTAGTGAAACTGATTCGTTCTAAGGGCGTAGGTGTTTATTTCTGCACCCAGAATCCTAGAGACATTCCGGATGGAGTTTTGGCACAACTTGGAAATAAAGTGGAACATGGACTTCGTGCCTATACACCGGCTGATCAGAAAGCGGTTCGTGCGGCAGCAGATTCCTTCCGTGTGAATCCGGACTTTGATACTTATCAGACACTGTTGGAATTGGGAACCGGCGAAGCCGTGGTTTCATTTCTTCAGGAAGATGGTGTTCCGGGAATTGCTCAGAAAGTAAAGATTCTTCCGCCGCAGTGTTCCATGGGAACCGTGTCGGATGCAGAACGGGATCAGAAAATCAAAGAAAGTTTGTTATACAGTAAGTATGCGAATTCCTTTGACCCGGAATCTGCTTATGAGTTTTTCGTTCGAAAAGGACTGGAAGATCAGCAGGCGGCAGAGGAAGCAAAGCAGGCAGAAGAGGAAGCAAAGCAAGCGGAAAAAGATGCCAAGGAAGCAGAAAAGCAGGCAGAAAAAGATGCCAAGGAAGCTGCGAAAAAGGCAGAACGGGAAGAACGGGAAAAAGCAAAGGCTGCTGAAAAAGCAGAAAAAGAAAAAGCAAAACAGGAAGAAAAAGAACGAAAAGCGAAACAACAGGCCATGAAAACAGTTGGAAACTCCGTGGTAGGAACTGTAGGCCGTGAAGTTGGGAAGCAGGTAGGAAAGAACTTTGGAAAATTCGGTAAGACTTTAGGAGGAAATGTTGGAGCCAGTCTGGGAAGAGGATTACTGAGTACCTTGTTTAAGAAATAAGATGGAGAGATTGAAATGGGAAAGAAGATTATTGCCGGAATCATTACAATGATTATGATTTGTTCCATGATTCCCATAGGATGGGGAATGGCTTCCGTTAAGGGGGAGAATGTTCTTGAAGCCCGAGTGGATGATGGGCTGCTTAAGTGGAATGTTTACTCCGGGGCAAATCAGTATCAGGTAATCATCATGACGATGGAAGGAAAATCTATTGCTTCGGAACAAAAGAGCGCATATGCATTTGAGGAAGTGGATCACCAGAATTGCAGTTTTGATGTTATGGCAAAATTACAGGAAAAGGGAGAAGCGCTGGAAGGGCTTTATCAGGCTTATGTGGTTGCACTTCAAAACGGACAGCCACCGGAACAGTCGAATACAGTAACCTTCGCTTTTCTTCCACACGTTCATCAGTGGGACACCAAGTACCAGTGGGATGAGCAGACGCACTGGAAAAATTGCACGGAAAGTCATTGCTATATCGGAAGGAATGAACAGAAGATGGGGTATGGCAACCATACATATTCTTCGGTCATTGTTCAGGCACCGTCTGTAACAAAAGAAGGCGTGCAAAAGGATACTTGTACCGTTTGTGGCTATTCCAGAACAATAAAGATTCCAAAATTAATTGAAAAAAAGGAACAGTCCCAGCGTGTAATACTTGCCGCTACCATTCGAACATTGACAGGAAATAAAGAAGCACCAATGTCCGGTTTTTCACCACTTTGTGTCTGTGCAAAGAAAGTAGGAAAGAGTGATGTGACGCTTACCTGGAAGAAAGTTCCGGGAGCGGCAAACTACGTAGTTTTCAAAAGTGGCTGTGGGAAGAAGGACCAATATGAGGAACTTGACTTTATTTCAGGAAATCGTTATAAAGTTACAAAATTAAAAAAGGGAACCAATTACAAGTTTTTAGTTGTTGCTGTTGCAAAAGGACAAAACAGTAATGAAAAAGTGTTAGCAGTGTCAAAGGTGGTTCATTGCATTACCGGTGGCAGTAAGACATTTTCAAATTACAGTAAAGTCAAGGTTTCAAAGAAAAAAGTTGTGGTTCGGGTGAAAAAGAGCGTTACAATTACAGCGAAGCCTATAGCACCAAAGAAGAAAAAAGTTTCGGTGCGTCGTAAAGTATTGTTCGAGTCAGGAAACCCGAAGGTTGCCACAGTAACTGCAAAAGGTAAGATTGTCGGAAAGAAAAAAGGAAAATGCATTGTCTATGCTTATGCACAGAATGGTATTTTTGCAAAAGTTACAGTGACTGTAAAATAAAAAATGAATGGGAAAAGATCGGTTGTTAAACCGGTCTTTTCCTTTTTTGCCAAATGTTACTGGTGGTTTTATGTAAACCAGTGTGTTAGGATGTGATTGTAACAAAAACTTCGAAGTGTTACAAAAATCCCGGCAGACGGGAAGCAGGAAACATTGAAAGGAGTAACAGTCATTATGAAGAAAGGAAAGAAACTCTTTGCACTGGTTTTGTCGGCTATCTTACTGATGGGGACACAAAGTGCTGTGGATGCAGCCGGTGTCAAGCAAACCTGTGGCAATAAAGCAGTGAAAATCATTAAAGCCAATTGTAATAAAAAAGCAAATATAAAACAAAAGAAGAAAACGAAAAAGAAACAGAAGCAGAAGAAAAAAAGTAAGAAGACTACAAAGAAGACAGTTACAAAGACTACGAACCAGACAAGGGAAAACACTATGGAAAAAACAGTTACAACCAAAGAACAGGAATATGTGAACCGCGTGGTTGAGCTGGTAAATAACGAGCGGGCAAAAGCAGGTCTGGGAAAGGTAACACTGAATGAGACTTTGAATAATGCGGCACAGCTTAGGGCAAAGGAGTCTGCAGTATCTTTTTCTCATACCAGACCCAATGGAACTGCCTTTAGTACAGTTTTACAGGAGTACAGTATTTCTTATCGGGGAGCAGGAGAAAACATTGCCTGGGGACAGAAAACACCGGAAGAAGTAATGAATGGATGGATGAATAGTCCCGGTCACAGAGCGAATATTCTGAATGGCAGTTTTACAAAAATCGGTGTTGGTTTTTATCAGGATTGGAATGGAAAAAACTATTGGTCACAACTTTTTGTATATTAATAATCTCCTAATATGGCAGAGCAGGTTTAATCCCCCTGCTCTGTTCCATAATGTCAGAGAGAAAAGAATGGTTTTTGCCGTTCTTTTTTCTTGCTTTTTTTCGGCATTTCAAGTAAACTTTTATATAAGTATGGAGCGAGGAAAGGAGACTGAAATATGAAGTACAAATGTAAGATTTGTGGACATGAATTTGAGGTTCCGGAAGGGGAAACTCCGGTATGTCCATTGTGTAAAGCAGAAGGTGAAAATTTGGAATTGATTGAAGGAGGAAAAAACATGAGTAATCCGTATTCAGGAACACAGACAGAAAAGAACTTAGAGGCAGCATTTGCAGGGGAATCACAGGCGAGAAATAAATATACATATTTTGCATCCGTAGCAAAAAAAGAAGGATATGAACAGATTTCAGCATTGTTCCTTCAGACAGCAAACAACGAAAAAGAACATGCAAAGATGTGGTTTAAAGAATTAAAAGGAATTGGAACAACTACAGAAAACCTGAATGCAGCAGCTGATGGAGAAAACTTTGAATGGACAGACATGTATGAAGATTTCGCTAAGACAGCAGAAGCAGAAGGGTTCCCGGAACTTGCAGCAAAATTCCGTGCTGTTGGTGAAATTGAAAAACATCACGAAGAAAGATATCGTGCATTGTTAAAGAATATCGAAACCGCTCAGGTATTTGAAAAGAGCGAAGTAAAGGTTTGGGAATGTAGAAACTGTGGACACATTGTAGTAGGAACAAAGGCACCGGAAATTTGCCCGGTTTGTGCACATCCACAGAGCTACTTTGAAGTACATGCAGAAAACTACTAATGAGCAAAAAACTGGCAGTCACTGTCAGTTTTTTTCGTTTGTAAAAAAATGGCAAATATGTTAGTATGGTAAAGAAGTAAAGTAAGAAAGGATGGGCGTGTTTATGAAGAAGTATATCGCTGAATTCATTGGAACTTTTGTACTCACATTTATGGGATGTGGAGCTGCTATTTTCGCTGGTGACGTATTTACCATTGCTGCTGCATTTGGTTTATCAATCGTAGCGATGGCTTATTCCATCGGAAATATTTCAGGTTGTCACATTAACCCGGCAGTGTCTTTTGCAATGTTCCTGAATAAAAAGTTAAGTCAGGATGACTTGATTTTTTATGTGATTGCACAAATCGCAGGTGCAATTATTGCAGGTGCCACATTAAAGGTAATAGGTGCCATGACTGACATTAGTGGAGCTTTTGATAATATCGGAGCAAATGGATACGATAAGATGTCAGCAATGAAATTGAATGCAGGTGGAGCTTTAATCGTAGAAGTAATCTTAACATGTATCTTTGTATATGTGATTTTATCAGTTACTTCAAAGCCTGAATATTCAAACATTGCAGGAATCATCATTGGTTTAACATTAACATTTGTTCACATTGTTGGTATTCGTTTAACAGGTACCAGCGTTAACCCTGCAAGAAGTATCGGGGCAGCACTTTTCAGTGGAACAGATGCATTAGCTCAGGTATGGTTATTCATCGTTGCTCCAATCGCAGGGGCAGCAGCTGCAGCTTACTTATTTAAGTTCTTACACAGTGATGCACAGTAGAAGATGCGTTAAAAAAAGAAAGAGGATGCCAGGAAAGCAATGTCATTAAGTTAAGATGACAAAATTAAGATCTCAGTATTAGAAATAATACTGGGGTCTTTTTTTCAAAAAAAGGTTGACAGAAATTCAAAATTGTGCGGCCGCTTTCGCTATTGAATGATAATGAAGTAGCGAAAG
>JAILRB010000030.1 GCA_024698585.1 Eubacterium sp. | reverse complement strand
TAAATATCATAGCCGTCCGTTCTCTCAGGGCTGGCAGTCATTCCAAGCATAAACTTAGGGTTAAAATAATCGATAATCTTTTGATAACTCTTGGCTCCTGCCTTGTGAGTCTCGTCGATGATAATATAGTCAAAATAATCCTTGGCAAAAGACTTTAATGTTTCATCCTTTGACATGGTCTGCACTGTTGAGAACAGATAGTCAGCATCCCTGTCCTGATGATTTCCGGTTAGCAGTCCTGTATTAATTCCATTGCCAAGAACATCTTTGAAACTGTCTTCTGCCTGTTTTAAAATCTGCTCGCGGTGCACGAGGAAAAGCATTTTCTTTGGTGCAAAATTGCGCACGTCGAAGGCAGAGAGATATGTTTTGCCGGTACCTGTTGCTGATACCAGCAATGCCTTCTTCTCCCCCATCGTCCTTAAATTATTCAGTGCTTTTGTTGCTTCTCGCTGCATCAAATTGGGTTTCAATGTATAAGAACGGATTCGTTCCACTTTGTTAACCGCTCTCGCTTTTCTCTGTTCACGATACAGCGGTGCGTATTCTTCCGTGATCCACTGTTCTGTGAGAATATTTGCTCGTTCCCACATACTTTCAAACTCAAGATTGGTTTCTAAAATTAACTCGCCCTGTTCCAGCGACGTCACTTTTAGATTCCACTCTTTGTTGGATTTCAAGGCATTTTGCGTCAGGTTAGAACTTCCAACGATAAATGTCTTCGTTTCACCTTCCGTAAACATGTATCCTTTCGTATGAAAATTTTCTTCGGTTACAATTCGTACCTCCAGGTTAGAAAACTTAAGTAATTCCTTTAATGCATCCGGTTCATTAAAAGACAAATAATTAGTTGTTAAAATTCTTCCTCTTACTTGCGGCTGTTTCCGTTCCAGTTCTTTCAAAATGTCTTTGAGAACAATTAAACCACTTTTCGTGATAAAGGCCACCGAAAACCAGAAGGTGTCACAGTTTTTCAGTTCCTGCTCGATATACGCTAAAACAGTGTTTCCTTTACGTGTATTGTTATATAACAGCTTTGGACGTAAAGCTTCTTCCGATTCGTAAGTCGCATCAATAAAACTTGTCTTACTAGCCGATAAAATTTGTTCTGCTAAATTTGTCATAGATGTACGTTCCTTTTATTTTGATACAATCATTTTACTAGATTCAAAGGAGGTGGGCAAGCTATAACAAGTCATCCTAAAAATCCAATGACACATCTCCTCCCATATGCTAAACTATAATTACAACAGATAATAGAATTTCCTTCTATTATCGAAATATGGAACGGAAAAAATGAATAAGGAGGAATTGCTTATGACTACTTTCATAAAAAAAATGTTTGCAGTTATGCTCGCACTCGCATTAACCATTGGCTGTGCAGAATTATCCACGACCACGGTGGAAGCTAAGTCGAAAGGATATTGGCTCACTGGTAGCGGGGCTGCAGCCGGAGGAAATGCATCGCTCAAATACAATGGAAATGGTAAATTTAAGATGAAAGGCAAATGGGGAAAAGGAGCTTCCCTACAAAAATCTGCCAACGCTTATTTCCGCGGAAAAAAGAAAAAATATAAGAAAACCTTTAAGGGGGCTTCCAAAGTGAAATCCGGTTCCCTTACGGAATCAGGCATCATTTACGACCAGTACGATAGCATTTATCCCGGACAACTTGTGGGCATCACGATTCATGTACACATTAACAAAAAGGGAAAAATTGATAAGATCGTAGGTTCAGCGATGTAGCTGCACACAAGAAAAACACCAAGTTGCAACTTGGTGTTTTTCCTATTTTGAATAACCGAAACAGCTTCAATTATTTTGTTTTCTTTTTCTTTGCTTTTGTCCATTTTGAGTAAACTGTAGCATTCTTGTCAATCTTATAAGTTCTAACTCTTACAAAGTATCTTACCTTTGATTTCAGTTTTCTAATGGTTACCTGAACCTTCTTGTTGTTCTTTGTTTTAACACTTTTTTTTTCGTATTTTCATCATAGCATACTTTTGTGTTGGTTTATATGACAAATGATAGTATAATGAAACATGTAACAAAGAATGCGAATGACTGGAGGAAATCGAATGTCTGTCACGGGCTATTTAACCGAACACTGGGGATTAATCGTTATTTTAATTGGTCTCCTGACAATTATTTTTTCAGATACACATCTGGAATTGGGAATGCTCCGACGTATGATCGGGATTGTCATTCTTCTTTTTGTGTATTCCACCAGTTCTTATATCGAGGCATATCTTGGAAATCAGCCGAATTACACGATTTTAAGACCAATCTTATCGGCCGTGAATTACAGTTTGATTGTTTATATTCTTGTGAATATTATTTTAATCGTGTATCCGAAACATAATTTTTTCTTTTGGATTCCGGCGACGCTTAACTTCCTGCTTTGTTTTATTTCCATAAAGACGAAAATCGTCTTTTACATTTCCGAAACCAATCATTTCGGTCGTGGACGACTGGGCTACTTAACTTACTGGGTATGCCTGTTCTACTTGGTTTATTTAATTGTAATCATTTTCCACAATGTAAAAACCAGAGCGGAAGATTATACCTTACCGATTTTCATGACCGTGTCTTCCATCTTGTGCCTGGCAATGCCATTGGTTTTCGAGGACATGGCAACCCAATGGTTTAATATGACAATTGCAATCAATATTCTGTTTTACTACATTTACGTTTTGCAACAATACACGAAAAGGGATTCCCTCACGAATCTTTTGAATCGACAAAGTTACTACCGCGATGCGGAAAAATATATGAATTCCATTACTGCGTATGTGGCACTGGATATGAATGGATTAAAGGAAATCAATGATCAGGACGGTCATCTGGCCGGCGACCACGCATTAAAGGTCCTTGCAGATTGTTTCTGGGAAGAGGCCCATCACAGCCACCGCATCTATCGTATCGGTGGAGATGAATATGCGATATTATGTTTTGACATTTCGGAAGAAGAAGTAAAAGAATTAATTCAGCAAATTCAGGAAGCACTGAAGCAGACTTCCTACTCTTGTTCCATCGGCTATGCCATGAAGCAGGAAGACAGTACGCTGGATACCTTGTACCAGAGTGCCGACGAAATGTTATATCATGAAAAACAAAACTATTATGAACGTACCGGGAAGAAACGGCATCACAGCTAGCGGTACTAGGATACAAAAAAGAACAGGTTCTTTCCATTTTCCTCTACCGTCTCATTCAGTTTTTCTTTTAAAACATTAATATCCCTGGGTAAGGGACTGAAGTAACGCCACCTGATAAATTTCTTCGGTATTCTTTTGTTCCGTTACTTTCTCGATTTTTGTCGATACCTCGCTCTTTTTGTCCTGCTTTGATCCACACGCTGTAAGAGACATAATCATTGCCATAGATAATAACAGTGTCATTCTTCCCTTCATTGTGCCTCTCCTCCTCTTCTAAATCCTTTGCTTCACACCTTGTGCAAAATAGTTCCGTTCTGTTCTTTTCAGTTAATCTATGGAGCATTACCCCTTTAACTCATGTTTACGAAGGTACATATTTTGATCCGCTCTGGAGAAAACATCTTCGAAGGTGTAATCTTCCTCTTTCCGATATTCTGTCATTCCCATTGCTACCACAACCTGTCCTTCCGATTTTTGTCGGTTCATTCGTTCATTAAAAGTATTCTCTAATTCCTTTCGATTCTCGAAATCATTGTCTTTAAGAACCGCAACAAATTCATCGCCGCCGATTCGGAAAACAGGACTGTTCTCAAACACCTCGCTGATGATTCCGCAAGCAGATTTAATATATTCGTCTCCCTTTTTATGGCCGAAGTTATCATTGATTTTCTTAAGACCATTGATATCAAAGACCGCAATGGCAAATTCATCTGCGCTTCCTTCTCGAACCTGAATGTCCTTCCGGCTTTCAAACTCCGCATATGCCACCTTACTTTTCACTCCGGTTAACGGATCTTTATAAGCCACCTCACGGGTATTTTGTAACTCACTTAAATGCTGCTTTTCTCGTTCCAGAGACTGCTCTAACTCGATTCTGTATTCCTCTTTTTCATCATTTACGACGAAGGTCTTCACCATACAGATTCCCAACATATATCCAATGGTATAAAGTGGAAGAAGCGGGAACCAGAGCTGCACGAACAGGAAAATGGACATTACCAGACCAAACCATGCAACGGTACGGTATCTCTTTTTAATGGAACCTGTTTTTCTGAGATTGATGGCAAAACCAAATACAGAAATACTTACCAACAAAAGAATCTGAATGCCGTGCATCACCCACCTTATGTTAGTTACATGATATCCTCCATTTTCATCAATGGAAAAGATGACCGGTCTGAACACATTCACGAGAACCATTACCGTGAAGGTTACGTAAAATACTTCTCCCAGCCACCTGAGAATCCTGCCCCAAATACTGTGGTCATCGATGTAAATTACGGCATACCGGGTCCAGAAAAGCACGCACAAAGACATTGACCCAAAGTAAAACAATGAATCAATAAAAAGAACCTGTGTGATTTTATAGGCATCAAAAATACCCCAAACAACGTCTGTCATATGAAACAATATAATCGAATACAACAGCTTCTTATAATCTTTCCAGACCTTATTTTCAATTTTATAAAGTGGCTTCAGCAAAATCTCATAGTTCTGCATCACCAGCATCAGAATGGCAAATAACGCTATCCCTGAATAATAAAATGATTCAACCATAACTTTCCCCCACCTTCTGCATTTCATCCGAACCTGTAATCTTATGAATAATTATAACGCAATTACGTCATTTATACCATATTCGGGGGGCTAATTTTCCGGTCTCCAACGCTCAGCATAACTCCAATTCAGTTCTTTCGGTGGGTTCTGAATCTGCTTATATCCTTCGTACATTAATTCACACAACTCCTGCGAATCCATCATTCCACAACGTCCACCAAATGCAGGAATCACAATGCTTTTTATATCGTGCGCCAATGCAGTAATTAACGTGGAACGCATAGCCTGGTAAACCACCATTGGCTCTTTGATTGCCGATGGAATTCTCATTGTTGGTGTATGAATCAGTTTTATGTTCTTCACACCGGTATCAATGAGAAAACTGGTTCCCACCGGTTGCTCACCGTAATAATGATCCAAGATATAATTCTGGACTTTACGCGGCAGCTCTCTTCCAAAGTATTTCGTGATGGCCAGGTCGTATCCACCGTCCATCAGGCCATAGGAGTTCGCCGGCGAAACGACACAGTCCACCTCATGGGTATCCATGAAGTGCTGGAAGTCGTCCAGGACAATTTCCACGTTCGGTTCATCTTTGAAATATAGGTTCCAGAGGTCTGTGATGTGTTTGTTGATGTCTAGTAAATATAGTTTCATAATGTGCCTCCTCCTTGTTTTAGTCTATTATGCAATCCTTACCACAGCATTCAGCCAAACATCTTCCCTGTCCGCTCTCGCATCTTCACTTGTTCCTACTTCAACAATCTCACACCCGGGAATCTTCCCAATCACTTCCCGCAGCGTCTCCTCATCTAAATCCGTAAACACCCGTCCATTCCGCTCTCCCGAATAATCTCCGTATTTAAATGAAATATATAAAATACCTTCTGTCACTAATGCACGAATCACCTTTTTCAAAATATCTTCCAGTCGTTCTCTTGGAACATGTAACAAGCTTGCACATGCCCAAATCCCATCAAACTCATTTTCGAAATCTAATTCCTCGAAAAACATTTGTTGTACATCAAGTCCGGTATATTCCCGTGCCAATCGACATAACTCCTCAGAACCATCAATTGCAGTTACACAATACCCTTTGTCTAAAAAGTACTTGCTGTCTCTCCCGGATCCACACCCCAAATCAAGAATATGACCTTCTTGAGGCAAGTATTTTTCAAACATCTTGTATTGCTCCGCCATATCGGCATTGACTGTTGATTCAAAAAAATCTTGTGAATTATTATTATAATATTCAATCGTCTTATCCATCTTCCATTTCCTTTAATCCGAATAAATCCAATTCCTGAATCCACAGTTTTTTGCAGACTGATATACTGGCTGAATGACTTCTTTTAATGAATTGGAAAACTCATCAAAACTTAGTCCTTCCCGATAAAGTCGCCCTTGGATTTCAAAACTATTCAGATGCTCTTTAGCACACTTTTCGAAAGCCGCATGAATCGAGTCATACTTCCACATCATCTCATAAGATTGATACTCCAGACTCACTAATTGTGGAAAATAAATGTCCCAATCCGGCAAACTGTTACTCTTACTGCTGTTAATGCTCCTGGTTGTAGGATGTAGATTCCAAAATTCGTCATGTGCCACATAAGACCACGGCACAAAATGATCTATTGAAATATTTTGTCCGTTCAATTCATTGTGTCCGTATATTTCTTTCATTGGCTGAATTTCCAACAACACTTTCCAATATTTCTTGACCTTTTCTAACTTCCGTTCCTGTGGTGGATACAGTTTATCCACAATACCCGGTACACTCGGATTTCTTCTTTGAAGGTAAGTAATCATATTGTACTGAATCCAGCCTTTAATGATTTCCTGATTTTTATGGATATATTCACTCCAACGCGGTTCAATCCGTATCGTCGTATTCATTCCCTTAAGTTCACCGATATAATACATCAGATGTTGTTCCCCATTGATCTTTCTAATCAAGGTTCTTTCCGAAACATTCCACTCTTTTCCTTTTACATGTTCCATAAAAGGTGCTTGCAAACGATACGGAACATTTCTTGTCAACTGTCTCTTTTTATCATTTACTTCCCTGTCGGTACATTCCCAAAGATACTCTAACAGTACTTCCTTCTTTTCCGAAGATTTCATCTGTGTCGTTTCCTGTAAGTAATTGACCACCTTCTCTAAAGTGTCATTCGGTCCCAGATTCAAATGATATTCCGTAACCATATACCAGGCATCCGCAATCATTTCATCAATCAGTTCTTCATAGGAAATAATATCTTTCCCTTCAAGAACCTTCGTGAGAATTGCCTGAAACCAGAAGAACTTATAACACTCGCTGGTATTGTCAAACAATCGACTAAGATAATTGATTTCTAAATTTTCCTCATATGGTAGCTTCATAGACTTTCGCCTTTCTCCTTAATAAATTTTCCTTATCTCCCCGGAAATTCCATACCTCAACTTAAACTCTTCCAAATCATGCCCATCCCGTATAAACATTACCTCTTTAAATTCGCTGGTATGAATGTCGCGAAATCCTGCCACTTGTTCTCCATTGCATATGCTGGCTTTTATGATTGGTTCCTTGTTTTCCACATCGTATTTCGGGACTTCCTCTCGTTTTTTCTTACTAAAAAACACTTCCATCACCTGCCGTTTCATTTAGTTCAGCCGACCCTTTTCTCATGCTTTTTCCGTTCAAAATCTCATAGAAACATTTTACCATAACCTGCTTTTTCATTCTACTTAATAAAACAAATACCCTACGGTCTTTCCGTAGGATATTTTCTGTTTCGGTGAAACGATTAAGTCGCCTATTTTTTCTTGTTATCTATCGCATATACTCTCTCTTCCATAATCAGCTCACACACCACTCCTCTGCCCATCTTATACAGTACTTTCCCATATGCATTATCGCCAATCTTGTCATAAATTCTGCCTGCGCTGTAGCACTCGCCAATCACGGTATTACAGCTATTTGCCACATGACCAATCGCTGCCACTCCCGGAAGTTTTACAAGGATTGCCTCATTGTCATACTTGTTATCCGGTTCCTTTTCGAGCATCACTTCCATCCCCGGCTCAATAAATTCGTCTCCCTCAAAAAAGTGCATTCCTGTTATTGTAAAATAAATCTTCTTCATCATAATCGTATCCTCCTCACTCATTTTTACATTTTCTTAAAGTTTCTGGATGGGTTATTTCCCTCCTCCTAACCCTAAATTACCACTCCGGCTGTCCAATAATATGTACACCATAAATTAATAATCGCTATAATACGCGGACAATCTTTGAGGTTAAATATAAAGTTAAATTCCATTTTTAATCTATTTTTTAACCACAAACTGGAAATAAGTCTTACACATCATATAAAATGAAGATGGTTATCTGATTTCATAACAGCATGAAAGGAAAGTTGTTATGAATAATAATACT
>JAILRB010000005.1 GCA_024698585.1 Eubacterium sp. | reverse complement strand
CTAGTTTATTATCAATGCTTTTAACGTGAAATCAATTTTAAAAATCTCTTGTCATTCATCTGCTCATTTGTTATGTATTTTCCATTAAAAAACAATGCATATGTTGTAATCGGCGTAGGTGCTTCCTGTGCCTCATCTTTAGTTTTAATATGAATCGCTTCAAATTTAATTCCATTTTCTTCGGCTGTCTTCTCGACTATTGGCACATACTTTGCATTAAACGGACACTGAGAAGTATAATACAAAACATATCCTTGTTTTTTTATATACGGTTTCTTTGCACACTCTTTAAACTGTGGTTTAGACACATTTTTCTCAAATGGTAAATACCAAAGCTGTATTCCATTATCCGCCTCATCACATACTTGAAAACCTTTATATTTCAAATAATGTGGATCTGCAAGGAATGGCTTTTTCTTTGCTGAAGAAAGAATACACAATCCCTTCTTTCCCTTGTTTTTACTGTCATCAATACACTCATCTAATAAGTCACTTGAATATCCATGGCCTTTAAACTTTCCAGATACCCACAAACAATCAATATACATATACCCATCTGCATCAATTGGATTCCACGCATTTTCAGCAGGGATGTATTCTATAAAACATTTACCTCTCTCGCTACTTTTTATAAAAACAAGACCTTCATCGAAGCGTTCGTTTAGCCACTCCTTCTTTGAGGCAACCTGAATATCCTTGTTATTTGAAATGGCGCAACAAATAT
Source organism: Eubacterium sp. (assembly GCA_024698585.1). Classification (GTDB taxonomy): domain Bacteria; phylum Bacillota; class Clostridia; order Lachnospirales; family Lachnospiraceae; genus Eubacterium_G. Next base: position 89,880 of record JAILRB010000005.1, on the reverse strand, counting down.
GTTCGTTTTCAATATTTTCCTTTGTAACCTTTATGTATTCCATAACTGACTCCTTTACAACTTCCGATTTGCGCGTTTCTAGGTGCGGTGCGCAGATGAGCCGAATTGCCTGTGGGGAGCTTGCTCACCAAAAGGCACATTTCGGCGAAGATGCATAGCGCAACAGCGCGACATGAGCATGTAGCGAAGCGAAATGCGAATGACACCGCGACAACTCGGAAATCGCGCGTTTCTACGTGCGTTTCCTGTTTTTTTCATTTTAGCACGTAGTTTAGCCTTCCCCTCTACGTGCGGTTTCCGAGTTTTTCATTTCCGCATGTAATTTAGCCTTTCCCCCTACCTGCGTTTCCCGGATTTTTCATTTTCGCACGTAATTCAGCCTTATCCTCTACCTGCGTTTCCTGAGGTTTTTCATTTTCGCACGTAATTTAGCCTTTCCCCCTACGTGCAGTTTCTAGGTTTTGTGTTTTCGCACGTAATCCTCCTCCGCAAAACCGCGATTTATCGTTGAAGCATCATTGCGATTTTCTTCCCCCAATAAACACCTATGATACATCCCAATACACTTAATACTATATAGCATCCCCCTGAGAAGTAGGACTTTCTCTCCCATAAATCGGCTGCTTCAAGCGAAAAAGTAGAAAAGGTCGTAAATCCGCCACATACTCCCGTTTTCCAAAACAATAATGTGTTTTTGGAAGTTTCATCTCTATCACCAATAAATCCTACTATAAATCCAATTAGTATTGCCCCAACAAGATTTGTTATCAAAGTTAAAACTGGAAACTCAGTTTTTATTGGTATAAGGCTAATCGCGTATCTCCCGATTGCACCAACTGCGCCTCCAAGCGCTACATATAAAAGATTCATTTTTTCCTCCCCAGTTTAAAACAATTCATCCAACATGATATAGTAATCTAATTTTTCCCAATTCGGTTCTATCTCTAATTTATCAAAGAGGATATCAGCATTGAATCCCGGATATTCTTTTCCGCCAAAGCTTCCATCAAAGTTGTGTTTCAGACTTCGATAGCACAGCGCAATGTCCCTCCATCGGTCGCCAATTCCTGTATCTCCTAAATCAATATATCCTGTTACCTTTCCATTCTCAAAAAACACATTTGGTAAGCAAAAATCTCCGTGGGATAATACCGGCTCATAATCCGGTTTATGTTCTTCAAGCCATTTTAAAAGTTCCTTTGGATTTTTAAAACGTCCGCATTCTCCAAAGGTTGTTGGTTCCATATGATCTACATCCACCAAATCATTTTCAACTCTGTACTTCGCCTCTCTTAGTTCCGCCTCAAGGTCTCGATTTCTTGGACAATCGGATATGTCAACACTCCACAACTTTTTTAACGCATCAGCCAGCAGTTCCACCAGTTCATCCGGGTGCTCCAGATAATATGTATCACATGCCATCTTTCCCTGAATCCGGCTCATTAATGTGTATTGATTGGTTCCATCTGTTTCATAAGCAATAATCTTCGGAACCGGAAGCTTTCCTTCTAACCACCGCATCACACGAATGGTTTCATCATTTTCCTTGCGATATTTCTCAATCTTTAAGACATATTCCCTAAACATCATTACTCTGGAATCAGACATTCCTATCTTGTCTTCTGTATAAGGCTTATCAAGAATAATATTTTTTATTTTATCAGGTATCATTATCACTTCAACTCCATACATATTCGGAAATCTCATCGTCTTTCCCTAACCATTATACATCTTTCTGCTATTTTATGCAGTGCACGTTTTATAGTGCTTTGCCGGGATTCCTTTTTCGTCTTTCACCTCATCGGAAAAGAACTTTTTAATCTTCTCAATTAGTTTTTTCATTATGCCACTTTGAATTCCTTTTCTCCTAATGCACTTAACAGTTCATTGATTTCCCCCACATGATGGATTCCTGAATCCAAGGCGTAAACAATAGCTAAATCCCTGGAGTTATTGTTTGCAAAGCTGTAACCACAGATTTTCAAAAGATCCCTGGCTTCTTCCAAGGTTAGTCCGAAACCAATGCACACCGCCATGCAACTCTCTTTCGACGGATGATATTTTCTGTCTGTCACAAATTTCGAAACCAGCTTCCGGTCAATTCCTGCATGTTCACACAGTTCTCTTGTGGATATGTTCTTTTTACAAAAATAATGATTGATCATATTTCCAAACGTTCTGTAGTCATAATGATTCGTAATAAATTTTGATATATTTTCATAGTTTTGATTCATTTGATTCATTGCTCTACCCTCTATTCCCAAATTTTTTATCTATCTTCAAATGCCTCAAAGCGAGCTTTCGGCATTTTCCTCATCATATAAACAAAAAAAGCGACTTAGGAATCGGATCCTAAATCGCTTAACATCTCATTAAAAATTTAATGGCACGATTATGCGCGCCTGAATAGAACATCTAGAAAGTTCTTATATTCGTAAACAGCTTTCCGGAGGTCCTAAATGGCACGTGTCCTTTTTCCCCAATCCAAATATTCTTTTCATGGTATCTTCTTAACTTCGCAACATGATTTATGTTCATCATTTATTTAGTCCTCCTTTCTGCTTTATTTTTTTACTAACGTTTAAAAGTCTAACATAGAAAAAAATGGAATTCAACCCCTCTCCGGGATTTGTCGCTTTTTAAGCGACTCCATTTCTTTTATAATCCAATGGCCATTCCAATCAGTCGCACCAGCAGTGCCACAACCCAGGCAACAAAGCATTGCCATAAAACTACACTAATGGCCCATTTACGCCCCATCTCTCTTCGAATGGATGCAATTGCCGCAACACAAGGTGTATACAGCAGGGAAAAAACCAACAACGATGCCGCAGACAATGGCGATAACACGGTATTCACCTGGGAACCGAATAAGATTTCCATGGTGGAAACCACACTTTCCTTTGCCATAAATCCGCTAAACAAGGATGTACAGATTCTCCAGTCTCCTAATCCCAAAGGCTTCATCACCGGAACCAGCACTCCCGAAATAATTGCAAGAATACTATCCTGAGAACGTTCCACCAGATTGAAATACGGATCAAAACTCTGTAACAACCACACCACCATTGTGGCAACTAAAATCACGGAAAAAGCTCTCTGGATAAAATCCATTGCCTTTTCCCAGAGAAGCTGGAAAACATTTTTCATGCCGGGCAACCGATAATTCGGTAACTCCATAACAAAAGGAACCGCTTCTCCCTTAAACAATGTTTCCTTGAAAACAAGGGCAACACATACACTAATGAGAATTCCCAAAAGATATAGACCAATCATAATTAACGCGCCATACTTTTGAAAAAACATGTCCACAAAAAATGCATAAATCGGAAGTTTTGCCGAACAACTCATAAACGGTGTCAGTAAAATCGTCATCTTTCGGTCTCGTTCACTTGGTAATGTTCTTGTTGCCATCACTGCAGGAACCGTACAACCGAACCCGATTAACATTGGCACAATACTTCTACCGGACAATCCGATTTTTCGAAGCATTTTATCCATAACAAATGCCACACGAGCAATATATCCGCTGTCCTCCAGTAAGGACAGGAAAAAGAATAACGTCACAATAATCGGCAGAAAACTCAACACGCTTCCCACTCCGGAGAAAATCCCGTCAATTACCAGACCCTGTAGTACTTCATTGACATGGGCTGCTTTCAGTCCCTGATCCACACAATTGGTCAGAGCTTCCACCGCCTGTTCCAGGAAATCCTGTAACCATGCACCAATCACATTAAAGGTTAGCCAGAACACCAGCCCCATAATCAGGACAAAGGACGGAATCGCCGTATATTTCCCAGTGAGAATCCGGTCAATTTTTTCACTTCGGATTCGTTCCTTGCTTTCTTTTGGTTTCTTTACGGTCTCCTCACAGACTTTCCCAATGAATTGGAATCTCATGTCCGCAATGGCCGCACTTCTGTCTAGATGACACTCTTTTTCCATCTGGTGAACGATATGACGAATATATTCTTTTTCGTCTTCTTCCAGTCTTAACTGGGATAAAACGATTTCGTCTCCTTCAATGACCTTGCTGGCTGCAAAACGTAACGGGATTCCAGCCTGCTTCGCATGGTCTTCAATCAGATGACTGATTCCGTGAATGCATCGGTGCACCGCACCGCTTTTTCCTTCTGCACTACAGTAATCCTTCTCCACCGGTTTTTCCTGATAATGAGCAATATGAATTGCATGTCGCACCAGTTCGTCTACCCCAGAGTTTTTGGACGCTGAAATCGGAACTACCGGGACGCCCAGCATTTCTTCCATAGCATTTACATCCACAGTACCACCATTGGCTGCCATTTCATCCATCATATTTAAGGCAACAACCATTGGTACATCCATTTCCAGTAGCTGCATGGTCAGATAAAGATTTCGTTCAATATTGGTAGCATCCACAATATTAATGATTGCTTTCGGTTTTTCCTCCAACACAAAATTTCTGGATACAATTTCCTCGCTACTATAAGGAGACATGGAATAAATTCCCGGCAAATCCGTAACCATGGTATCCGGGTGTCCTTTGATGGCACCATCTTTTCGGTCTACGGTTACTCCCGGAAAATTTCCCACATGCTGGTTGGAACCGGTCAGCTGATTAAACAGTGTTGTTTTACCGCAGTTCTGATTTCCTACCAGGGCGAAGGTCATAACCGTTCCTTCCGGAAGGGGATTTCCGCTTCCTTTGCGGTGATATTTTCCGCCTTCTCCCAAGCCCGGATGGGCAATTTTCTTGTGATGTTTCTTTTCTGTCTTTTCTTCTGCTTTCTTAGGAATTGGCTCAATCTCAATTTTTTCTGCATCTTCCAGTCGAAGGGTCAGCTTATACCCGTGAATCAAAACCTCCACCGGGTCTCCCATCGGGGCATACTTTACCACGGAAACTTCCGCTCCCGGAATCACTCCCATATCCAGCAAATGCTGTCGCAAAGCACCTTCGCCACCAACCTTCGTTATGAAACCTGCTTCATTAATTCCTAATTCCTTAAGTGTCATGTTAATTTCTTCTTTCTGTATCTTCTACTTTACGATTCCAATCAGGTCGTTAATATCCTTCACGCCGTGACGAATCATATAGTCTTCAATTCCCTTAATAACCTTTACGGTAGCTGCCGGATCATTAAAGTTCGCAGTTCCCACTGCAACTGCTGTGGCACCGGCCAAAATCATCTCAATGGCATCTTCTGCAGTAACCACACCACCCATTCCGATTAACGGAAGGTCTACGGCATTGGCCACCTGATAAACCATACGAACTGCAACCGGATGAATTGCCGGACCGGACATCCCTCCGGTTTTATTGGCAAGAACAAATCGCTGACGCTCCACGTCAATCTTCATTCCGGTAATGGTATTAATTAAGGACAATGCATCTGCTCCACCGGCTTCTGCTGCTTTCGCCATCACCGTGATGTCGGTTACATTCGGACTCAGCTTCATGATTACCGGCTGCTTTGCCACCTTCTTTACTTCTCTGGTAATTGCTTCTACAGCCTTTGGATCCTGCCCAAAAGCAATTCCACCTTCCTTAACATTCGGACATGAAATATTGATTTCCAATAAATCCACATCTTCATTGCCTAATTTTTCCACTACATCAATATAATCTTCTGTAGTTCGTCCGCAAACATTAACAATAATTTTTGTATCGTACTGTTTTAAAAATGGAATATCTCTCTTTGCGAATACATCATATCCCGGATTCTGAAGACCTACGGCATTTAACATTCCACCATAAGTTTCTGCCACTCGCGGGGTACAGTTTCCTTCCCAAGGTACATTGGCAACTCCCTTTGTCGTTACCGCACCTAAACAATTCAAATCCACAAACTCACCGTATTCCGCACCGGAACCAAAGGTTCCTGAGGCAACCGTAATCGGATTTTTCAATTCAACGCCTGCAATATTTACCTTTGTATTTAACTCCATTACAGTTCTACCTCCTCTGCTAAAAATACCGGACCATCCTTACAAATTCTTGTATTATTCACATTGGAATGATGATCCTTTTCCTTCGTCTTGCAAACACATGCCAGACAGGCACCGATTCCACATGCCATACGTTCTTCCAGGGAAACCTGACATTCAATTCCTTTTTCCATGGCATATTCCTTAATGGCACGAAGCATTGGCATCGGACCGCAGGCATAGATGACATCGCCTTCCACTGCCTGTTCCTTGATGGCATCAATAACCGTTCCCTTGGTTCCCGTGCTGCCATCTTCCGTTGCAATATAAAGGGTTCCTCGTTCCTCTAACTCCCCGGTCAAGAATAATTCATCGCGATATCCGGCAACAATCTGGACTTCAGCCTTACTCTTTAATTCTTCTGCTAACTGAACCATCGGCGGAATTCCGATTCCACCTCCAATCAGGATGGCTTTCTTTCCTTCACGCTGCATGAACCCGTTTCCTAACGGTCCAATGATTGCAACCCTGTCGCCTGCCTGATAAGTCGATAATTCTTCTGTTCCTCCACCAACTACGCGATATACGATACGTAATGCGCTATTTGTCTTGTCTACCTGGCAAATACTAATGGGTCTTGGAAGAAGTTTTGTCTTGTCATTGCAATATACAGAAATGAACTGACCGGCAACAGCTTCTTTTGCTGCCTTAGTCTCCAGCCACATACTGTAAACTCCGGTTCCGATACATTCCTGACTGATAATTTTCGCTGTTTCTTTTTCTCTCATGGGATTATCCTTTCCACTGTTACTTTTTTTCTTCGTGATATTCTGTATCTGTATTTACGTTCCATACATTAGATTTATCAGATACATTGTTAACAATATTCTTGACTGCTTCAAAAGAAGTCGCCATGGAATGATCCATATTGTTGTATCGATGCTGACCATTTCGTCCAATACAATATAAATTCGAAATGGTATTTAAGTATGCAATGATATCATCCATATACTGATATCCATCAAAATATGCAGGATAAGCTTTCTGAATACGTTCTCTGTGAGAATCCAGAACATCTTCTTTGTTGATAACGCCCATGGAAACCAATTCATTGATTGCTAATTCAATGCACGCATCATCAGAAAGATTCCAGAAATCATCTCCTTCACGACAGAAGTATTCCAAACCAATCCAGACATTTTCATCCGGATTTTCCACCATATATGGTGACCAGTTATTGAAAATCTGAATTCTTCCCAGTTTCACACCGGTATCCTGAACATAAATCCAGCAATCCGGAACAATATTATTTAATGTCTTAATCTTTGTTTCATTTTTCAGATTTAACTTATTGAGAAGCAAACCAACGGTAACAAAATCTCTGAATGGTAAGTCTGCTGCTGCATCCTGTACCTTCTTTGGAATTTCGCTTCCATTGATGCTGGCAATTAAATCATTTACAGGCATGGAAGACATCACAATATCTGCTTCATATACGGTATCTCCGCATACCACACTAGTAATCTTTCCGTTTTCTACATTGATTTTCTGAACTTCACTTTCCTGAATAATAGTTCCACCCATTTTACGGATTTCATCTGCAGCGGTTTCCCACAACTGACCCGGTCCGAACTTCGGATAAACATATTCTTCAATCAGGGAAGTTTCCACTTTTTTGTTCTTTCCCGGAATAATCTTTCTGAAAATGTCTTTAATTACAGCCGAAATGGAAAGTCCCTTTACTCGCTGAGATCCCCAATCCGCTGAAATCTCTCTAGGGTGTCTTCCCCAGAGTTTTTCTGTATATCCTTCAAAAAACATTCCGTAAAGAACTCTACCGAAACGATTGATATAGAAGTTTTCCAGATTGTCTTCCGGAAGTTTTCTGACTACCGAATGAAGGTAACTAAACCCCGCCTTCATTGTGGTAATAAATCCCATGTTCTTAATGGTTGACCATTTTAAGGACACCGGATAATCAAAGAAATGCTTAGAGTAGTAAATTCTGGATACTCTGTTTCTTACAAGCATTACCCTGTCTTCCTTTTCAGGATCCGGACCGACTTCCGGGAAGTTCTTCACCGTTCCTAACTTGATGTCATCGTAGGATGGTTTACTCTGTGTCGGCATCATATCCTGCCACCACTGGTTAACTCGTTCATCTTTAGAGAAGAAACGATGTCCACCAATATCCATACGATTTCCTTTATATCGAACCGTCTGGGAAATTCCTCCGATACGATCTGTTTTTTCTAAAATTACTACTTCATACTTCCCGTTCTTTAATAATTCATATGCAGCTGTCAGTCCTGCCGGACCGGCACCTATAATAATAACCTTTTCCATTTTTTAATCCTTTTCATTTCTAAGTTTTTTATTTTTCGTCAATTCTATTCCGCATCACGAAATACAACCTTACCGTTCAGAATCGTGTATTTCACTTTTCCTGAAACCTTCGTTCCGCCAAATGGTGTATTCTTTCCCTTAGACCGGAACTGATTTACATCCACGACATATGTTTCGTCCGGATCAATTACCACAATGTCCGCAATCTTTCCTTCATTCAGCGTTCCCTTGTCAATCCCCAATACTTTTGCCGGATTATAACTCATCTTTTCCGCCATCTGCATTGGTGTCAGTTTTCCGGTCTTCACCAGATTTGTCATCGTGAGTGCTACCGATGTTTCTAAACCAACAATTCCGAATGGTGCTTTTTCCATCACCTGATTTTTTTCTTCCGCACTGTGCGGTGCATGGTCTGTGGAAATCACATCCATCACATTCTCATGTAACCCCTGGATTAATGTTTCCATATCTTCTCTTTCTCGAAGTGGTGGATTCATCTTGAAGTTTCCTTCATTGGCAGTAATGTCTTCGGTACACATGGAAAAATGATGTGGACATACCTCTCCGGTTACGTCAATTCCCGCTTCCTTTGCTTCTCGAATCATCGTTACGCTATCTCTTGTGGAACAATGACAAAGATGAAGTCTTGCTCCGGTTTCCTTTGCCAACATGATATCTCTCGCAGCAATGATATCTTCTACCGCATTACTGATTCCCTTCACGCCCAAAGCTTCTGCCTTTGCATCCATATTCATCACGCCACCTTCAACCAGGTTAATGTCTTCACAGTGTGCCATAACCGGAAGTCCTAATCTTGCTGCTTCCTTCATGGCTTTTCGATAGACGGCAGAATTCATTACCGATTTTCCATCTTCACTGATGGCACAAATACCGGCTTCTTTCATTGCCACAAAGTCATTGACTTCTTTTCCAAGCATTCCCTTCGTAACTGCACCTACCGGCAGCACATTAGTAAGTCCTACTTTCTTCGCTTTTTCCACGATATATTGCACGGTTTCCGGGCTGTCCACGACCGGTGTGGTGTTCGGCATACAACAAACGGTAGTAAATCCACCGGCCGCTGCTGCTGCACTTCCTGTTGCAATATCCTCTTTATAAGTCTGTCCAGGATCTCTGAAATGCACATGTAAGTCAATCAGCCCCGGCATGACATAGCAGCCTTCTGCGTCAATCACTTGTTCCGCATCAGCTTCCAACGCTTTTTCTTTTTTCTGAATCACGCCATCTTCCACCAGAATATCCAGTTTTTCCATCTGGTTTTCTGCCGGATTAATGACAAGTCCGTTTTTTATTAATAAACGCATTTATTTCATCTCCTATTTCACAGAATAATCCGTCTAAAATTATAGCAAAAATCCACCTTTCTTTCAACCAAACCTCCATAAAAGAAACGCTCTGTATCATTCCCGATACAGAGCGTCATGATTTATTTTTTTATTGGTAATTTCAATTCAATACTTTTTGCCACAACATAAGTTCCATAAGCTGCGAAAAATGCGATTAGCACAAAGTAAGATACACAATACTGGCTCTTTGCTTCAAACAGCAAATGATATAAAAATCCTCCAACCAATACTAAAATCAGTGTCATTGTTTCGACATTGCACCTTTTCAAAAGAAGGGAAACCATTGCCACGGAAAACATCACGAACATCAGCATCTGATAAACGTTAAAGTAAGAATCCAGTTTCTTTCCCCAGCTTCCATCGTAGATTGGCTTTCCGTTTTCATCATTCTGCTGATAAACTTTATTGAGCCAGGACTTTTGATCAATTTCTCCATAGTAATGTGCCTTTACCTGACTCACCCAAATTGATTCATATGTCGGTTCGTTCCACTGAGACAAAATCTTTTTCGAAAAGAAGGATCTGCAATAAGAACCATCAGACTTAAACTTTTCAATTCGTTTTGAAACATCTTCCTTGGCAGCCTTTGTAGTCAGTTCACTATCTCCACCATTCTTCTTGTACAAGCCAATTGTGATTCCATTATACCATCCCGGTGCCATATAGGATTCGTTCAGTCCCATATCTAAAAAGGCTGTCTGGGAAATACCCGGTTTTAATTCCACGCCACTCTTACTTTCATAATGCATCACTACAAAGTTCATGCAATTGAAAGAAACAATGCAAAATACTGCAACCAAGATTAGGGATACCCAATCCTTTTCCCGAATGATAAAGATTACCAGACCCATTGTAATGGCAATCACAAAAATCAGGTTATTATACTTCGCCAATACACCGATTACCATCAGGATTGTGGCCGGCAAGATATATAATGCTCTTTTTGCGCTATTACTCTGCATAAAGCAAAGCACAAAATAATATGCCCAAATAGCTGCTGAGAATCCAATGATAATTCCATATGGGAATGCTGTCATGAATACCGGCTGGAGACACAGTGCCAAAATCACAGTTAAAATCAAGACAACACCTTTGCTTCGGAACAGTTTTTCCGCAATCTTCTGTAATCCCAAATACAGGAACGCCAAACATACCACGTTCATTAATTCCAATGGCAACGCGGTTTCAAATCCACAAACCCGATATAACTTTTCACTTAAAAAGGTCAAGCCCAACTGATGATGAAATGGTTGGAAATAACTCAAGTCTCCAAGATAAGATTCCCAGGTCGATACAGTCATCGGCGTCATATCGCCCTTTGCAAACATAGCTGCGGCATCAAAGACCTGCTTCGCATCTGCTGCCGGAACACACTGTACCTTAATAACCCAGATGGTCCCCAAAATCATTGTATAAATAAACAATCCAATCTTCAGCTTGCTCACAGGGATTTTCTGAAAAGTTTCACGAAAATACGCGAAAACAATTGCCACCAAAAGAAACAGTAGAATCCATACGAGATTCAAAAAAACATTATCATTCTTGTATAAGATCAATTCCCCTCCAAAATGGTTCGGGTCAATCACCGATGTTTCCAAAATGCTCGCAAATGCCACAATTCCAAAAAAGAGCAATGCCAAAAGGGTGGTCCCCATCCCGCAAATTTTTTCGATTGGATTTTTCATCTCAGTACCTTTCCAGGCATCTTTATTAAAATTAATATACTGCATTTTCATTCTCTCCGTTAAATATATTTTCTTCGTAAGTTAGTATTTTAAAGTTTCCAAAATCTTTTTCGGCTGTATACTGATTCATATTTCCCAATTCAAGCTGAGCGAACTCGCTCTGAGTCATCAATACGAAACACTTTCCCTTTTCCCCGTCTTTCCCATACCATTTTCTATTCGTCTGGTAATAGTCCGGCTGGATTCCTTCCGCAGTATATTTCACGCATCGCGTCTTCACTTCCGAATCAGAAAACAATGTAATCACATTGGCATTCCAGAATGTCGCGTAGCCATAAGAATATTCATTTTCTTCCAAATACTGAATTACGCCTTTGAGTTCCTTTGTCGCATTGGATTGTTCCGGAATAGTCAGGCATTGTCTTACTGTCAATGCCATAAAACAAAACATTGGAATCAGAATCAACGCGGCAAGTCGCCCGGTCATTTTCTTTTGTCTAAATTCCTTTACCTGTATCATGCAACAAAGTGCTGCTGTTACAATCAATGGAGATAATCTCCAATTTGCTGCATTTAATCTTCCGAAAATCCATCCGAAAAGAATTACCGCAGCAACCAGGTGGTGTGTCAACAAAACAATTTTCCATTCCGGCTTCTTGATTTTCTGATAACGAAACAGCATTGCAATTGGTGTTCCCAAAAGAATAATCGCCGTAACAATTCTCAGCATCACAAAAATCCCCGTCAGCGAAAATAATTCTGTATGATCTTCCAGTTGCACTCCTAACAGGGTAAATACATTGTTTGGAATGCTAAAGAAGTTATTAATCCAATCTTCCATCTTTCCAAATATGGAATACGCATTCGCATAACTTGCAACAACATTTCCGGTAAAGTGCTTGATGGAAACAATCCCCAACACGGTTCCGATTCCAACTACTCCACCTACAATCAGGTAACTGTAATTTTTTTTGCTAAGAAGCGGTTGCTTCACTTCAAAGAACAAATAAGCGGCAATCGCTCCCAATACCGGAATGACCGAAATGGCTGCAATCTGAACGCCATTTACTCCGGCAATAAACGTCAGTACCATCAACAATATTCCATATGCAATCGTTTTCTTTTCAACGCCTTTGTCCGCAAGATTTTTCTTTACTTCCTTACGAAGTCTGAATACCACAGCTAAAACCGCAAGGGTTAGCAATGGTCCAAAGCTATAATAAATAATATGTCCCCAAAATATTTCCCGCAATTTTTCACTGGAGGATACAAGGAGTAAAATCAAGCTGATTGCTACTGCTGTTTCTTTCATACTAAAGTAGCTTCGTCTGCAAAAACCAAAGATTGCTGCCACAAACATCACGAAGAAAATTACCATTCCGATGATTTGTGCTTTCATCCCTAATCCAAAGATAGCAATCAATGGCCACATAATAATATTTCCTGCCAACGGCATCAATGCCGCATAAGAAAAATCCGGATTAATGAACGTTCCTGCATCATAAGATGCTCCCGCCCACATAATTGTATCCGTACAGTCTGCATGATAATACCCTGGTTCTAATACTACAATCACGTACAGTGTCAAAATCATAGTCAGTCCCAACATTACATTTGTCGCAATTGTCTTCCATTCACCTTTCAACATTTCCGTTCTATCTCCTTCCATAACTCCTAAAATTATAGCAAAAATATGCCTGTTCTTCAACAAATCATTCCCTCCCGGAATCTCTCATTCCCCCAATGTTTTTTCTATGTTATAATTATCAAAGTTTCATCAATTATTGGGAGGTATTCACAATGTTTAAAATAATTAGCGACAGTGCCTGTGACTTATCCGATTCATATGTCCGCGAGCACGATTTAGATATTATTCCCGTTTTCGTATCCTACGATGCAGAAAATTATTTGCCGATTGATCAGGTGGACCGCGATGAATTCTACCAGAAGTTAGTGGATGATCCGACTTTATTTCCAAAGACATCTCTTCCTTCTGTAGAACTTTATGCCAATGCATTTCGCAAGTACGCCGAACAGAATATTCCGGTGATTTGTTTCACCATTTCCATCAAGCTAAGCGGTTCGTTTAATTCTGCCAGAAATGCCAAGATGATTGTGGAAGAAGAGTTCCCCAATGCACAAATCATCGTCCTTGACTCCATGCAGAACACCGTAACCCAGGCCCTGATCATTGACCAGGTGGTACGCATGCGTTCTGCAGGTCTATCCATCCGTGATGTTCTGCCTAAACTGGATGCTCTGATGAAATCTGCACGAATCATTTTCACTGTAGGTTCTTTGGATTATCTAAAAATCAATGGTCGTATCGGTAAAGTAGCTCAAATCGGTGCCGGAAAGCTCGGCGTAAAACCAATCATCATAATGAAGGATGGAGAAATCGGTCTAGGCGGCATCGGAAGAAACCGAAAGAAGCTTCGCCAGTCAATCATTGACATTACACAAAAATACATTTCCACATTAGGAAAAGAAAACTACATCATCTCTGTCGGTTACGGATACGACAAAGAAGAAGGCTTCGAATTTATGAAAGATGTGGAAGAACAGTTAGATGTGACGCTGAACACAGATACCAACGTGGCCATCGGCATTACTTCCTGTGTCCACACCGGTCCATACGCAATCGGAATTGGCGTAATCCAGAAATACGAAACACTTTAGTTGGCAATGAGCCGCAATTTTCCTTGCGATACCTTATATTCGCAGGAAATGTCATATCACAAGGTACACTTCGGGGTGCCGAAAATTTGTAACGTACCTTATGTTTGCAAAAAAGGTATTTTACAGGGTACACTTTAAGATTTTTTCAATTCTTGCTGTACCTTGTGTTTCACATAATCGATGTTCGTATGGTACAGTACTTTGTTTCATTCTTCAAAACTGTACCCTATTCTGTAGAAAAAATTCATTCATAAGGTATCCCTTATTTTCTCCAACACTAAACCATACCCTATTCTCAACAATTTTTCCATCCTTAATGTACCCCCTCATTTGGGGCTGCACCCCCTCGATTCCTCACTTCGTGATTCATCTCGGTGGGGTGGCTGCGCCACCCCACAAAAAATAAAAAGGAGCACTCTCCTGAAAGCTAGCTTTCGTCGAGTACTCCTTTTTATTTTTTATGCGTGCTTTGCTTTAGCCAAAGTATTTGACGCCGGACTCGAAGACTTTGAGGTCTTGTTCGCCGTAGATGTTCTTGGCTACAGATGATCCCTTTCTTTCAATGTGGGCCATCTTACCAAAGCAACGTCCGTCTGGACTTGTGATACCTTCAATTGCGTAATAAGAACCGTTTACATTGTATTCTTCATCCATCGTAGGCTGACCCTGTTCGTTAACGTACTGAGTAGCAACCTGTCCATTTGCGAAGAGTTCCTTGATTGTTTCTTCCGGTGCTACGAAACGTCCTTCACCATGGGATGCCGGGTTTACGTATACGCCCCCAAGTTCAGCTTCCTGTAACCATGGTGATTTATTTGAAACAACCTTTGTGTAAACCATCTTAGATACGTGACGGTTAATAGTATTGTAAGTTAATGTTGGTGACTGATTTGTCTGACCTGTGATCTGTCCGTTTGGTACTAATCCTAATTTGATTAATGCCTGGAATCCGTTACAGATACCTAATGCCAAACCATCTCTTTCATTTAACAACTTATGTACTGCTTCTTCAATCTTTGCATTTCTGAATGCTGTAGCGAAGAATTTCGCAGAACCATCCGGTTCATCACCGGCACTGAATCCACCTGGGAACATAATAATCTGAGCCTGTGAAATAGCATCTTCAAAGATGTTTACAGAATCTCTGATATCTTCCGGTGTAAGGTTCTTAAATACCTTAGTAATTACGTTTGCTCCAGCCTTTTCAAAGGCCTTTGCTGTATCATATTCACAGTTTGTTCCAGGGAATACCGGAATAAATACGGTAGGTTTTGCAATCTTGTTCTTGCATACATAGATGCTTCCCTTGTCATAAACCGGAGTATCCAGTACGGATGTATCCTTATGACTTCTGGTAGGGAATACCTTTTCTAATGTTTTTTCCCAAACTTTAACAGCTTCATCCATTGGAATCACATCGTATCCATATTCGAATGTCTGCTTATCATTGGTTTCACCAATTAATACATAGCTTGCAGAAATTTCATCTAATTTATCTGCTGGAACTTCGGCAACAATGTCACCAAATCCAGGTGCAAATAAGTCTGCTCCCGGAATGCTTCCGCTGATGCTGACACCAATCTTATTTCCGAATGCCATCTTGCTGATTGCAGGGATAACACCCTTTCCGTCTACTGCATATGCAGAAATAATTACACCCTTCTGAATCATATCATGAATCTCATCATAAAGCTTCATGATTTCTTCATATACAGGCTTATCATACTGATCCTTGCAAATTTCGAATTTAACAATCTTGTTTCCAGCTGCTTTAAGTTCCGGAGTGATGATATCTTTTTCTTTTGCCACATCAACAGCAAAAGATACTAATGTAGGAGGTACGTCGATATCATTAAAGGTACCTGACATACTATCCTTACCACCGATAGATGGAAGTCCAAATCCCATCTGTGCATCATAAGACCCCAACAGTGCTGCAAATGGCTGACTCCAACGACGAGGATCTTCTGTCATACGACGGAAGTATTCCTGGAATGTCATACGAATCTTCTTATAATCACCACCGGTAGCTACTACCTTAGCGATAGAATCTACCACTGCATACATTGCACCGTGGTATGGACTCCAGCTGGAAAGGTATGGATCAAATCCATAACTCATTAATGTCACAGTATCGCACTTTCCGTTTAATACAGGAAGTTTTGCTACCATGGTCTGTGTTTCTGTCATCTGATACTTTCCACCATGTGGCATAAATACAGAACCTGCTCCGATGGAACCATCGAATTTTTCAACAAGTCCCTTCTGAGAACATACATTAAGGTCAGCTAATGTTTCTAACCACTTATCTTTTACGTTTGCGACTTCTT
This sequence comes from Eubacterium sp., assembly GCA_024698585.1. Lineage (GTDB taxonomy): Bacteria > Bacillota > Clostridia > Lachnospirales > Lachnospiraceae > Eubacterium_G. The sequence goes on along the minus strand of JAILRB010000005.1, from coordinate 73,560 downwards.
CTTTCTTAAAGAAGTTCTTTGTTTCATCCGGCATATCTACTTCTACAGCAGTTTCCTGATGAGCTCCGTTTGTATCAAGGAAAGCTCTGGAAATGTTTACGATTTCCTTTCCTCTCCATTCCAATACTAATCTAGGTTCTTCTGTAACCTCAGCAACAACAGTTGCTTCCAGGTTTTCTTCATTCGCATATTTTAAGAACTGTTCTACGTCTTTCGGATCTACTACAACAGCCATTCTTTCCTGTGATTCAGAAATAGCAATTTCTGTTCCATCCAGTCCGGCATATTTCTTAGGAACCTTATCAAGGTTTACATGTAATCCGTCTGCTAATTCTCCGATGGCAACGGATACACCGCCGGCACCAAAGTCATTACACTTCTTAATTAAGTAGCTTACTTCTTCTCTACGGAACAATCTCTGAAGCTTACGTTCTGTAGGGGCATTACCCTTCTGAACTTCTGCACCACAAGTTTCGATGGATTCTTCTGTATGAATCTTTGAGGAACCTGTAGCACCACCACAGCCGTCACGTCCTGTTCTACCACCAAGTAATACAATGATATCTCCCGGATCAGAAGTCAATCTCTGTACAGCACGACGTGGAGCAGCACCCATAACAGCACCAATTTCCATACGTTTTGCCACGTAATCCGGATGATAGATTTCTTTTACAAGTCCGGTTGCAAGACCAATCTGGTTACCATATGAACTGTAACCATCTGCTGCACCCTGAACTAATTTCTTCTGAGGAAGTTTTCCTGCCAATGTTTCGCTCATTGACTTTGTAGGATCTGCTGCACCGGTAACACGCATTGCCTGATATACATAAGTACGTCCTGACAATGGATCTCTGATTGCACCACCAAGACATGTAGCAGCACCACCGAATGGTTCGATTTCTGTCGGATGATTATGTGTTTCATTCTTGAAATTTACTAACCATTCCTCTGTCTGTCCATCAACTTCAACAGGAACAACAATACTACAAGCATTGATTTCATCAGACTCTTCCTGATCAGCCAACTTTCCTTCCTGCTTTAATTTTCTCATAGCCATTAAAGCTAAATCCATAAGACAAACGAATTTGTCTTTTCTTTCACCGAAAACATCTTTTCTTGTTTCCAGGTAATCTTCATATGTTTTTACAATCGGTTCATGATAAAAACCATCGTCAAAAGTAACATCTGTTAATTCTGTGTTGAATGTTGTATGACGACAATGATCAGACCAGTAAGTATCTAATACTCTGATTTCTGTCATAGAAGGATCTCTGTCTTCTTCATTCTTGAAATAATTCTGAATATGTAAAAAGTCTTTGAAAGTCATAGCAAGTCCCAAAGAATCATATAATTCTTTTAATTTGCTTTCTTCCATATCCTTGAATCCGTCAAATACAATTACATCTTCCGGCTCTTCGAATTCTGTAACTAAAGTTTCTGGCTTTTCCAATCCTGTTTCTCTGGAATCCACAGGGTTGATACAATAACTCTTAATCTGTTCAAACTGAGCGTCTGTAACATTTCCCTCTAATACATATGTGGTCGCCGTTTTAATTACAGGTTCTTCATCCTCATTTAAGAACTTAACACACTGTACTGCAGAGTCTGCTCTCTGATCGAACTGTCCCGGAAGAAATTCCACGCTGAATACTTTCGCATTCTTTTCATCATATGGGAATGTTTCTTCGTAAACATCATCTACCGGTGGTTCAGAAAATACAGAGGTCAAAGCCTTTGCATAAGTTGCTTCAGAAAGATTTTCAACATCATATCTTACTAAAACTCTGACATTATCAAGGCCTGCAATTTCCAGATACCCCTTAATGTCTTCTGTTAATTCCTTTGCTTTTACAGCATAAGGTGTTTTCTTTTCTACATAAACTCTCTTAACTTTACTCATGAGTTCCTCCTGAAAGTTTTGGTTTTAACAACCGATTAATTATTTCCTCAATTGTGTAAAAAAGGGCATAGTTACCCCTTGTAAGGTTTACACGGGAACTAGTATAACACAAAAATCTCAAAGAGTGAACCTTGAAATGTTTACACTCTCACATTTTCGTCACATCTCCGGCATATTCTTCCGATACCACTGGGGAATATGATTCTGCTGTCCTTTCAGATTTTTCCTCTGTTCAATCCCAATGGTTGTAAAGAAAATCTTCCATAATTCCTCATATTGATCTGTTATTTTCAGTGTTCCTAATTCTTCTTCCAGATTCTTCCCCTGAACCATGACACACTTTCCCTGCGCGGAATGCACCAACGCCTTCTCCCTTTTTTCATCATAGATAATCCAGTTTTCCTTAGGAAACCGATCAGAAAAATGTTTCTCTAACAATGGCAAAACATCACAGCGCGGATTTAGTTTTCCTACCAGCAATCCACCTCCCACTTCTGTGAACCTCAAAAACCCTTTAAAGTTATGGGTTTCATTGGCAACTTTCCGATTTAATTCCATCAACGCAACCACTTCCGGAACCCCCAGCATTTTCATTACCGCTCCACCTTTCGGGTATGCAATCTTTAAAAAATCAAAGACAATGTTTCCTTTTTCCGGAGAGTAATGCATACACGCCCGATAAACAGCCACATAGGCATCAAAAGAAATCTTCACCCGAATGGACTTTGCAACCTTCTCCGATTTTTCAAAATCCGTCTGCACATTATGGTATTCCGAAAAAAAAGTCGGTGTGAAATAATCTCCGGGATAAATATCCACCTGATTTCCCTGATTCATTAAAACCCATCCATCATATATCGCTGTCATAATTCCCTCAAAGGAATTCTCACAAACCAATGTTATATTCATCCTCGTACCTCCAAATCCATTAATGTCATCTGGCGATAGCTGGTATCTTCTTCAATGGCAAACACCTGCCGCTGTTCTTCTCCGGCAATACTCCGGGCAATGTAATCCTGATTCATTCGCAGTGGAAACATACTTTTCCCATTACAGGTAATAAAATAAGCTGCTCGTTTTAACACCACACCGATTTTTTTCAACGCCTGAAAGTCCAGCATGGAATAGCGTCTGGCAGAAACAATCCGTTTTGCTGACCGCACTCCAATCCCGGGAACACGAAGCAGCATATAATAATCCGCCCGCATCACTTCCACCGGAAACTGCTCCAGATGATTCACCGCCCAATCACATTTTGGGTCCAATACTACATTAAAATTCGGTCTTTTTTCATTTAGTAGTTCTCCCACCTGAAATCCATAGTAGCGAAGCAACCAATCCGCCTGATATAACCGATGTTCCCGTAACAACGGATTCGGCCCGACTGCTACCGGCGCATCGATATTATGATTCACATCCACGAAAGCAGAATAAAACACTCTCTTCATCTTCATTTTCCGGTACATATATTCCGTTACCGTCATCAACTGAAAATCCGTTTCCGGCGTTGCGCCGATAATCATCTGAGTACTTTGTCCCGCCGGAACAAATTTCGATGGACGTTTTACTCCGGACTTCGTCACCAGAGCATAACCGGAAGTTTTCCCAGGAAGTAGGTTTCCGATTCCATTTTTAATTTGATTCATAGGTAACATGATATTCTTATGACTCTTATTCGGTGCCAATTCTTCCAACCCCCGCTTCGTAGGGAGTTCCAAATTCACACTCATTCGATCCGCCAGAAAACCAATCCGCTCAACAATCTCTGCAGAAGTTCCCGGAATCGCCTTCACATGAATATATCCAAAAAAGTGATGTTCATTTCTCAATTTCCATAAAGCCTCATAAATCAGTCCCATCGTATAATCCGGATTTTTTATGATTCCGGAACTTAAAAACAATCCTTCAATATAGTTCCTTCGATAGAACTGCATAGTCAGTTCGCATACTTCCTCTGGTGTAAAAGAGGCCCTCGGTACATCATTGGATTTTCGATTGATACAATATTTACAGTCAAAAATACATTCATTGGTAAACAGAATTTTTAACAGGGACACACACCTTCCATCCGAAGCAAAGGTATGACAAATTCCACAGGCATGAGCATCTCCCATTCCCTGTCCCGGATTTTTACGATCCACACCACTGCTGGTGCAGGCCACATCATATTTCGCTGCATCTGTTAATATCTTTAATTTCTCATCAATCCGCAGTTCCTTCTGAATCTCCATTCCCTCACCTCATTTCCTTAACATAGAAAAAGAAACAGAACATATGTTCTGTTTCTTCATAGTAACACTTTCTTATTTTTTATGCAATGGAAATTTTTACTTTACTTTCTTTCGAACTACTTTACTCCATTCCTTCGAATATAAACGCTTTCCATCTTTATACTTGTATGCCTTCAGTCTAAAGTAGTAGTATCTCTTTGATTTTAGATTTCCAAGGTAAACTGACGTTCCGTTCGTGTATCGGGTCAAAGAATTCTTGAACGTCTTATATCTGGAATATTCCACCTTATAACCTACTGTTTTTTTCTGATGTGTCCAGGAAACCTTAGCCCATCTTCGTCCGGTGTACACCTTGCCTATTTTCATTCTGGCCGGACGCTTTGTATTTGGGTCGGTATAAATGTCATACGCATTGGTTCGCGCCTCATCATACCAGAAATTCAAGTCAGTATAACCATTGATTCCACTAATTTTTGCTGTGGAACTACATTGCCACATCTGATAAACACCTTTATATCCACACGTTTTCCCATAGCGTGCAATCCACTTATAATACACTTTGTTGCTTAAGGAAGAAAGATATTGTGTCCACCAGTTCAGGTTTGCATAAATTCCACACTCATATCCATGTTGCGAAATAATTCCTAGAAATGTATCTGCAATCTTTTTCTTTTTCTTGTTGGAAAGGCGTGCCTGAGTGTAATCTTCCATATCATAGTAGATTGGGAAACTCATATGAAGTCCTTTTACAAGGCGTAATACATGTTCTGCCTCGCTTCGCGCATCTGCCGTTGTTTTCGCATAGGAGTAGAGATAAACTCCATACGGAATCTTATACTTTTCGCATCCTTTAATATACTCTTTCCATCTGCCATCATCCTGTTTTTTTCTGTTATTGCCATAACCGCACCGAATAATGACATAATCAACATCTGACTTTGCTACCTTTTTCCAGTTAACCTTGCCATTGTGATGACTTACATCAATTCCTTTCATGGTTGCATTTTTTACAACCTTTCCATTCCAATAGACTTTTTTCCCCGGTGCCTTCGTAGGTGCCTCTGTCGTTTCTTCTGTAACGGGTTCTGTTGAACTTTCTTCCGTTGTTTCCTCAGGCGTTTCCGTTTCATCTGTTGTCATCTCATTGAGATCCACAATATAATCCAATGTATTTTTCGTGGTCAGTTCTTCTGTACTTTCCACTGTGGATTCTATCGTAGGCTCTTCTGCATTAGTCTTTTGGGCAACTCCCTGAACAGAAATATTTCCAATAATCAAAGTTACCGCAAGTAGTTTACATAAATCTCGTTTAATATTTTTTCTCATAAATTCTCCAGTCCACTTTTTCTTTGTTTTTTGAAAGTTCAATCATCCCCCCTGTGATGCAGCATCTACTGAATTTCATCACGAATCAGATTCAAAAGATCTGCTGCCACTTCATCCTTTGATTCCAATGGCAATTCCTGCATATATTTGTTCGTGATTACGGTTACCACATTGGTATCCACACCAAAACCTGCTCCATCAACCTTCAGATTGTTGGCACAAATCATATCCAGTTTCTTCTTTTCCAATTTTGCTTTGGAATTTTCAATCATGTTCTGGGTCTCCATGGAAAATCCGCAAATAAACTGATTGGTTTTCTTTTCTGAAAGTGCTCCCAGAATGTCTGTTGTTCTTTCCAATTCCAAAGAAAGTTCTCCATCTTTCTTTTTCATTTTTTCATCAGACTGCACTGCCGGCTTATAATCAGCTACTGCAGCACTCATAATTAAAACGTCTGCATCTGCAAAATTATTGCATACGCCTTCAAACATTTCCTGTGCACTTTCCACTTCAACCACATTCACAAACGGTGGTTTTGGAATATGTGTCTTCCCGGTCACTAACGTCACCTGTGCTCCACGCTGCATTGCATTTCTTGCAATGGCATAACCCATTTTCCCTGTGGAATGATTACTGATAAAACGAACCGGATCTAACCGTTCCATGGTTGGTCCTGCCGTTACCAGAATCTTCTTGCCTTCCAAATCCTTTTCAAAAGCAATTTCTTTTAGAATATGCTCCATAAGGTCTTCCGGTTCCGGCATTTTCCCTTTTCCTGTATCACCACAAGCAAGATAGCCTTCTGCCGGTGCAATCACCTGATAGCCATACTGCTCCAATTTTTTAAGATTGTCCTGAACAATTGGGTTTTCAAACATGTTAGTGTTCATTGCCGGTGCAATGATTTTTGGACATTTTGCAGCCATAATGGTGGTGGTCAACATATCATCCGCAATTCCACCTGCAATTTTTCCAATAACATTGGCACTGGCCGGTGCAACCATAAACACGTCCGCCTTATTTGCCAGGGATACATGTTCTACATTGAATTCAAAATTTCTGTCGAACGTATCCACAAGGCATTTATTTCCGGTCAATGTTTCAAACGTGATTGGATTAATGAAGTTCGTCGCATTCTTTGTCATGATGACATGAACATCTGCATGTTTCTTTTTCAACGCACTGGCAAGGTTTGCAATCTTATAGGCTGCAATGCTGCCGGTCACGCCAAGAACCACTGTTTTATTCTTCAGCATAGCGTCTCTCCTTTCTCCGTTGTTTCTATGAAGTTTCGTTCTTACATACCATTATACTTCTAAATCAAATAATTTGCCGTGTTTTTCGTAATTTGTTAATCTAGTCATTTTATTATCGTCATCCACGAATACTACCTTCGGCTTATTTTCCTTTACTTCTTCCGGTGTCATCTGAGCATAACACATAATGATAATCTTATCTCCAATATCCACCATGTGTGCTGCAGCACCATTTAAGCAGATCATTCCGGAACCTCTTTCTCCGGCAATCACATAAGTTTCAAAACGATTTCCATTATTGACATCGGCAATCTGTACCTTTTCATATTCATAAATTCCAGCTGCTTCCATTAATGCTTCATCCACGGTAATGCTTCCCACATAGTCAAGCTCCGCCTGTACAACAGTTGCACGATGAATTTTACTCTTAAGCATATTTACTAACATATTTTTTCTCCTTTAAATCATCATATTATCAATCAATCTTGTCTTTCCGATATAAACAGCCATTGCCACTAACATTGGTGCCTTGATTTCTTTCTGCTGCTGCATGGTGAGACCATTGACTGCTTTGACATAATCGATTTTTGCCAATGGTTCTGTTTCAATGTTTTCCTTCATTTTCGCAACCAATACTTCTGCGTCGGTTTCCCCATCTGCCACTAATTGTTTTCCAAGTTCAATCGTCTTACTTAAGATTAATGCTGCCTGTCTTTCTTCCGCAGAAAGATAGGTATTTCTGGAGCTTTTTGCCAGTCCGTCTTCTTCACGAACAATCGGGCATCCCACAACATTGATGTCCATGTTTAAATCCTGCACCATATGCTTGATGATTGCAAGCTGCTGCGCATCTTTTTCTCCAAAATATGCATTGTCCGGCTGTACAATATTAAATAACTTGTTTACTACAGTACATACACCTCTGAAATGTACCGGTCTGGAAAGTCCGCAAAGTTCTTCCGTCAGAACAGACATGTCCACATAGGTACTGAAATCATCATGATACATTTCTTCCGGTTCCGGATGGAAAATTAAGTCTGCACCAAGGCTTTCACAAAATGCACTGTCTTTTTCCAGGTCTCTTGGGTAGCTTTCCAAATCTTCTGTTGGTCCGAACTGCATCGGATTCACGAAAATGCTTACCACAACCTTGTCATTGTTTTCTCTTGCTTTGGTGATTAGGCTCCCATGACCTTCATGAAGATATCCCATGGTCGGTACAAACCCAACACTCTGTCCTTCCTTTTTCCATGCTTTTACAAATTCTCTAACTTCCTTTACTGTTGATACAACCTTCATTTCTATCTCTCCTTATTAACAATTAATACAATTTTTCAATCACTTCATCATCAATGGCATAAGTGTGTTCTGCTGCCGGGAAAGTCCCTTCCTGAATTTCATCAATAAATCCCCGGAAAGCGCCCTTCATCACATCACCTACTGTTGCAAACTGCTTTACAAACTTTGGTACATAGTCGGAGAACATTCCCAACATATCCTGATATACCAGAACCTGTCCGTCACAATCCGCTCCGGCACCAATACCAATGGTTGGAATATCCAGTTTTTCCGTAACTAATTTTGCAAGTTTCGCCGGAACCCCTTCCAATACCACCATGGATGCTCCAGCTGCCTGTACAGCATAAGCATCTTCAATCAGCTTCTTCGCTGCCGCTTCGGTCTTTCCCTGTACCTTATATCCACCAAAGGAATTGATGGACTGCGGAGTCAGTCCTAAATGGGCACACACCGGAATGGATGCTTTCACAATGGCTTCAATCTGAGGGCAGACTTCCTTCCCACCTTCCAGCTTCACCATGTTTGCGTGTCCTTCCTTTACCAGACGACCGGCATTGACCACTGCATCGTAAACAGATGTCTGATAAGACATGAATGGCATATCGCAAACCAATAATATATTTTTAATTCCACGGGATACTGCTGCACAATGGTGAATCATATCTTCCATGGTTACCTGCAACGTATCCTCGTATCCTAACATTGTATTTCCTAAAGAATCTCCTACTAAAATACAGTTCACACCAACCTCTTCCATTAACTTTGCTGTGGAATAGTCATAACAAGTCAACATGGAAATCTTATTTCCTTCCTGTTTCTGTTTTAAAATGGTTGTTACTGTGTTCTTCATGATAATACCTCCTCCATTTCATCATAATCTCTTGTCGGATATTTTTCTTTTGCAATGTCTACCAGATTTTTCGACAAGACCTGATAGGTTTCCAAATTTTTCCCTTCTAATACCGAAAGATGTTTTTTTACTGTTGTTACATCATTACGTTCAATCGGTCCGGTGAGTGCCTGAACACTTCCCTGCCTGAGGATATTTTCTACATTTCCCCTGATAATCGGAGCCAATGCATCTCCTGCCTGTTGTCCTTCAAAGCCACATTCCTGCATCAGCGTTTCTGCCATATGTAATACCCCAACCACAAGATTGCTGGCTGTGGCAGCTGCCGCATGATACTTAATCTTATTTTCCTTTGAAATCACCCGAACAGGATTTCCCAGACCTTCCAAAAGAGTCTTCATCTCTTCCAGTCGTTCCTCTGCTCCTTCAATTGTAAAAAAACTATTGGATAAATCTTTATATGATGTGTATTGATCGCTTACTGCGAACAATGGATGGATGGAATATCCGAAACTTCCACGCTCCGTAATTCCTTCGAAGATTTCTGATGATAATGCACCACTGGTATGGCACACAATCTTATTTGTTAAATGATAAGCCTTCAACTGATTCCATAGATTTCCAATCAGACCATCCGGTACTGTCAGAAAGATAACATCACTGTCCTCTAATAACTGTTCCATATTTTCATAGGAACGTGAATCTGTAAACCGTGCTGCCTCTATGGCGTCTTCATAAAACTCGCTGTAATAGCCGGTCACTTCCTGACCTTTTACAGCCAAATACTTTCCCAGGGAAAAACCGACTTTCCCTGCTCCTATAAACCCAAACTTCATCGACATCCCTCCTTTTCGGAAGGACAATGAGTCCCATTCGCACCACCACACTCTGGTTTGCTGCGATATGAGCTACGGCGATCAGTTGCTCCTTTATAGAAATCTTACGGTATGGTTTATATCCAAATACCATCCGCAGTAAATTTACCACACTCCCTATAAAAGAGCAAGCAAAATATTTGTGAACTTTTTAACAAGCTTTCTGCATTTTCCTCGTCGTGTACGTAATCCCTCGAAACCGCTGCGCTTGTTTCGGGGCTGCTTCACGGTCGTCAAATGCATGAAAGCAAGCTTTCTGCATTTTCCTCGTCGTGTACGCAATCCCTCGAAACCGCTGCGCTTGTTTCGGGGCTGCTTCACGGTCGTCAAATGCATGAAAGCAAGCTTTCTGCATTTTCCTCGTCGTGTACGCAAAAAAGCGGATTCTTTCGAATCCGCCTTGCTTATTCATTCTTATTCAGCATCTTTCTTTGCTTCTTTTGTTTCAGCTGCTTCTGTAGTAGGAGCTTCTGTTGTTGGTGCTGAACCTTCCTTCACAGTTACATTATTTGCGAAGTATTCCTGAACCTTCTGGTAAATGATTGCATATTCTACTTCTTCTTTACCATACTGGTCTTCTAAATCCTTAACCTTTGCAGTCATTCCTTCAGCCATAGTAGCTGCTTCCTTCTTATAAGTCTTATCATCTAATTCTAACTTATAAACCTTAGCCATAGCCTGAATAATCATTCTGTTCTTCATATCGGAAAGAACACTTTCTTCTACCTGCTTATCCCAATCCTTCTGAGACATAGAGCAAGCTTCCAAGTAGTCCTTTAAAGAACACTGATAATTCTGCTTTAACTGTTCTTCGTACTGTTTTGTGTACTTTTCAATCTGTTCCTTCTTTGCTTCACTATTATAAGAAACAATCACACAAGAATTTACATAATCCTGCCATCCTGAATTTACAACATTGGAAATTCTCATCTGCTTATATGCATAATCCTTGAAAGAAGCAACGTCCTTAACACCATATGCACCGAAATGTTCTTTTGCGAAAGCATCATCGAATTCAGGAGTCTTTGTAACCTGAAGTGATTTTACTGTGTATGTGAACCAAACAGTCTGTCCGGCTAACTTAATTTCCTTATCATTGATTTTTGTTGTATGGTCATATGATTTCGGGAATTTTAATTTTTCTGTGAACTTATCTCCTACTTTTTTACCAACGAGGCAGGAAACGAAACCATCAATGTAGTTTCCTTCGTCTGTTCCGATGTTAATTGTAGTATCCTGAGCTGTACCACCGTCAAATGCTACTTTCTTTCCGTCTACTTCAATCTTTCCTTCATAATCTACAACAACTGTAGAATCTTTCTTTACTTCACCCTTTTCAACAGTATCTGTTGTCGCATACTGTGAAGCAATGTTAGAAACAGCATCCTTGTAAGCTGACTTTGTAACTTTTATGTCATCTTCGTATACTGTTACGTCTTCAATCTTTGCAAGTCTTACAATACCGAAATCAACTTCTGTTTCTTCCTTTGCTGCTGTGTAAGGTCCTGTTGTAGCATCTTCTGCTAATGTTACAGTTTCCTGCTGAGCTTTCTTGTCATCTTTTGAGCCACATGCAACTAAGCCAAATGCCATAGTCACTGTTAATGCTCCAGCTAAAATTTTCTTATACATTTTTCTTATTCTCCTCTATCTTTGATTTTTCAATCAGTCATAGCACCGATTTTATCACAATCAATGTCATATGAAAAGCATTTCATTAAAAATTCAAACTTGTTCACACAAAAATCACAGGTTTAAACATTGATTGTAGCAGATAACCCAAGAATGTCCTTGTTTGCATCTAAGATTGGCTGAATTTCTTCCTTTAAGAATTCATCAACCTGTTCCGGTGAACGTCCTACATACTTGGTAGGATCCATAGTCTTCTGCAGATCTTCATAGGACATATTAAAGGCATCATCATTGGCAATTAATTCCAAAAGGTTATTATCAAGCCCCTTCTGTTTTACATTCGCACCGGCTTCCATGGAAAGTTCACGAATTTTTTCATGCATTTCCTGTCTGTCACCGCCTGCCTTTACAGCATCCATCATAATATTTTCTGTTGCCATGAATGGGAGTTCACTCATCAATCTCTTTGTAATAACCTTATCGTAAACAACCAATCCATCCACAACATTCAAATATAAGTCAAGGATTCCGTCGATTGCAAGGAATGATTCCGGAACACTTAATCTCTTGTTTGCTGAATCATCCAGTGTTCTTTCAAACCACTGTGTTGATGAAGTAATTGCCGGATTCAATGCTGTAACCATTACATAGTTTGCCAAAGAAGCGATACGCTCACTTCTCATTGGATTTCTCTTATATGCCATAGCAGAAGATCCAATCTGATTCTTTTCAAATGGTTCTTCAATTTCTTTCAGATGCTGAAGTAATCTGATGTCATTTGAGAATTTATGTGCACTGGCTGCAATTCCTGCAAGAATATTTAATACTCTGGTATCCATCTTTCTGGAATAAGTCTGACCGGAAACAGGGAAGCATTTCTGATATCCCATCTTTTCTGCAATCTTCTTTTCCAATTCTTTAATCTTAGCATGATCTCCTTCAAAGAGTTCCAGGAAACTAGCCTGTGTTCCTGTAGTACCCTTAGAGCCGAGAAGCATCATATTGTCAAGAATGTAATCTAAATCATCTAAATCCAGTTTTAGTTCCATTAACCATAAGGTAGCTCTCTTACCAACTGTGGTAGGCTGTGCCGGCTGAAAATGTGTAAATGCAAGAGTCGGCTGTGCCTTATACTTATCAGCAAATTTAGCCAATTCATTGATTACATTAATCAATTTCTTACGAACCAGCTTTAATCCTTCTGTCATAACAATGATGTCTGTGTTATCACCTACATAGCAGGAAGTCGCTCCTAAATGGATGATTCCCTTTGCTTTCGGACACTGTAATCCATATGCATATACGTGTGACATAACATCATGGCGTACCAGTTTTTCTCTTTTTTTCGCATCTTCATAGTTAATATTATCTGCATTTGCCTTTAATTCATCAATCTGTTCCTGAGTAATGTTGAGTCCCAGTTCCATTTCAGATTCTGCTAAAGCAATCCAAAGTTTTCTCCATGTTTTAAATTTCATGTCAGGGGAAAAGATGTACTGCATTTCTTTGCTGGCATATCTTTCTGACAATGGGCTTACGTACTTATCGTTCATAGTCCTTCTCCTTTTTACCTTTGATATTATCCCTGAATTGTAATTCTATCAGATAGTTTCGGACATAGTCCGTGTTTTATTATAAAACTAAAGAAAGAGAAAATCAACTTGTGACTTTCTCTTTCTACTTTATAAAGAAACCTTATTTAGTTTCCGAATGACTGCAATGCTGCACTGATTTCATAATTCCAATCTGCTTTATTTGGTTCAATCAATTCAGCGTACATATCTTTTCCATCAGTATAACCGTCTACATTAGACCAACTATACTGTAATTTTGTGGAACCTTCGATTGGGCTGTAATCACTTCTGTTCCATGTAATCTTTCCGTCCTTATCCTTAATCACTTCTGTGTATTTAACCGGGAAGAATACTTTCGTCGGTTTGAACTTCTTATCGTGACCTTTTTCCTTGGAACTTACCGTAGCGGAATAGATTACATAAAGGGTATTGTATCCATACCAGGTATCTCCATCCTTGTCGATTAACATATAACAACCCTCATAAGTTAATCCGCTCTGTGCAATGAAATCCTTATGTTCTGCAAAATAAGATGTAATTACTGCTTCTGTATCGGTCTTAATGTCAGTCAATGCTTCGCTTTCCACATCAGCTAATGTGTCAAAGTACGCATCCACGCCTTCAACCGTATATTCTTTTTCTGTAGATGAGAGTTTTACACCTTCATCTTCTAATGTGTATTCAGATACATCACAAGTTACTTTAATCTTATCTCCCACTTTCAGATCATCTTCTTTGTCAGCACTGAACTGATATGAATAAATGAAATCTTCTCCACTATATTCAAAGTGTGCTCTGGCTCCAGGCGACTTTCCGTCAAACGTAACGGTTAATCCTTCAAACGGATCAACTTCCCTTAATTCCTCTAATCCTTTTACAGTATATTCGTAAGATTCTCCTTTAAACTTGATTCCATGATCTCCTGCAACATCATTATCAAATTTAAAGGTTACCTTAATCTTATCTCCATTGGATAAGCCTTCGGTTTTATTCGCCTTAAAACTAATTGCTCCCTTAACTTCGAGATAATCAGAATATGCATCCACAACTTCATCTTCGTCATCTGCATCATATCCCATTGCTTCTAAAATAGCTTTATCAAGCTTATCATCATTCCAGTCGATTTCTGCTTCACCACTTTCATCATAACCTTCTACCTTTACCTTAACGTAATCTTCCAGGTTGATTGTGGTCTTATGATTTGAAACAATGATTGAAATAACAATAATCACTGCTAAAATACCACCTAAGATTGCTGCAATTTTTGCAGTTCCGAATGCCTTGATTTTACCCATCAATGCATCTGTTGCTGCAGAACCCTGTCCTGCTGCCTGCTGTACCGGCTGCGCTGTCTGAGTCGGCTGTACCGGCTGCGCTGTCTGAGTCGGCTGTACCGGCTGTTCCGGCTGAACTGCTTCCGTAGCCTGAGTTGCTTCTTTTACCTCTTCCGCAGCTTCCTCAATTTTTTCTCCAACAATCGATTCTACTTTTTCTTCTTCAGCTTTTGCTTCCTGAATCTGTTCCTTTGCAAAGTCTTCTACTTTTGTTTCTTCAGCCTTTGCTTCTCCAATCGCATTCGCTGTTTCTTCCACTTTTGCCTCTACTGTTTCTTCCACCGCTGAAGCTTCTGTTTGCGCTTCCTGCTGTTCTACTGGTGTTCCGCAGTTTGGACAGAACATAATTCCTTCCACTAAAACTGCACCGCAGGCACTACATTTTTTATTGTCTGCCATAAAACCCTCCATTTCTCTTCCTATGTATTTTTTAGTCTTACCTGTCTATTATACCACAACTCTTCTCTCCCACAAAGTTCTTTCTTTTCCACTTCTATCGTACCACGGTACACCTCATTCATTTCTTATTTTAGTACACTTGTTTAAGAAGTGAGGTGATGACAAGTGGATTCCGGATCAAAATTAAAAATGCTTAGAAAGCAAGCAGGTATGACACAGCAACAGGTAGCAGATCGAATTGGCGTGACAAAATCCGTCATTTCCTTTTACGAATTGAAAGAACGCTGTCCTTCGCCTGATGTGTTAGTGAAATATGCGAAAATCTTTCACGTAACAACAGATTACTTATTGGGTATTGAACGCGAACATGTAGTTGATGTTTCAGGGCTCGGCCCGGAAGAAATTGCTGCTGTCAAAACCGTGATCGATGCTTTCAAGAAATTAAAATCAAATCAATCTGAATAAACGAAAAGAACCGTTTTATCCATCACGATAAAACGGTTCTTTTTCTATGCAATGCCTTAAATCATTTCTTTCAACAGCTTGTTAACAACTCCAGGATTTGCTTTTCCCTGTGTTGCTTTCATAGTCTGTCCAACCAAGGCTCCGATTGCTTTTCCCTTTCCGCTTCTGACATCTTCCACGGCCTTAGGATTTTCCTCAATTACTTTCGCCACAATGGCACGTAACGCATCTTCATCATTGTCCTGCTTCATTCCATGCTCTTCCACATACTGTTCCGGATCAATGTCATCCTTAAACATTGCTTCAAACACTTCTTTTGCAGCACCACGGTTGATGACGCTGTCTTCGATTAAGTGAATCAGCTTGGAAAGATTTCCTGCGGAGAATCGAATCTGATCCGGTTCAATGCCTTCTTCTTTGCAAAGTCTCATGGTTTCACCCATAATCCAGTTGCTGACTTCCTTCGGTTTGTTTCCAAGCGCCACAGTTTCTTCAAAAAGATCTGCTAATGGCTTATATAAGGTAATGATATCTGCATCATATTCCGGAAGTTCAAATTCACTGATATAACGCTCCATCTTTTCATCTCTGAATTCCGGCTCCTTCGCCTTCACCTCTTCCATCCATTCATCACTGATAATGATTGGAACAAGGTCAGGATCCGGGAAGTAACGGTAATCCTGTGCATCTTCCTTGGAACGCATTGCGTAGGAATATTCCTTGGTATCATCCCAACGTCTTGTTTCCTGAACAACCTCTTCTCCACTTTCAATCAGATCAATCTGACGTTCCTTTTCATTTTCAATGGCACGGGCAATGGCCTTGAAAGAGTTCAGATTCTTCATTTCTGTTCGGGTTCCGAATTTTTCCGCGCCAACCTCACGAACAGACAAGTTCACGTCTGCACGCATGGAACCTTCGTTTAATTTACAGTCAGATGCGCCAAGATACTGAATAATCAGACGCAATTTTTCCAAATATGCGATTACTTCTTCAGAACTTCTCATATCCGGTTCTGATACAATTTCAATCAACGGAACACCGGAACGGTTTAAATCCACCAGGGAACAATCATTCCAATCATCATGAACTAACTTTCCTGCATCCTCTTCCATATGAATTTCATGGATTCGAACCTGTTTCGGATTTCCCTCCGCATCCTTGATTTCCACATAACCATCGGTACAGATTGGCTTATAAAGCTGTGAAATCTGGTAGTTCTGCGGGTTGTCCGGATAGAAATAATTCTTTCGATCAAATTTACAATTCTGTGTAATGTTACAATTGGTTGCCATACCTACTGCCATGGCATATTCCACTACCTGTTTATTCAGTACCGGAAGAGATCCCGGCATTCCGGTACAAACCGGACAGGTATGGGTGTTTGGTGCACCACCAAACTCTGTAGAACAGGAACAGAAAATCTTTGTTTTTGTTGCAAGCTCTACGTGAACTTCAAGTCCAATGACTGTTTCGTACTGTTTCATTGCTGTTCCCTCCTAATCTCTCTTTGCTGCTGTGCTATGTGCATATTCTCTTGTCTGTTCGTATGCATAAGCAGCTCTGATAATATTGTTTTCCTTAAAGCAATCTCCGATAATCTGCATTCCGATTGGAAGCCCTTCAGAATCCATTCCACATGGAACAGAAATTCCCGGAAGACCTGCTAAGTTTACGGAAATTGTGTAAATATCTCCTAAGTACATCTTAATCGGATCTGCCAGACTGGAACCAAGCTTTGGCGCTGTAGTCGGAGCAGCCGGTCCGATGATGACATCATATTTTGCAAACGCTTCATCAAAAGCCTTCTTAATTAATGCCTTGGTTCTTAAGGCTTTCAGGTAGTATGCATCATAGTATCCGGAGCTAAGAACAAAAGAACCCAGCATGATACGACGCTTTACTTCCTCCCCGAATCCTTCAGAACGGGATTTTTTATACATATTATGAAGACCTCTGTAGTCTTCGGTACGATATCCGTATTTTACTCCATCAAAACGTGCCAGGTTTGAGCTGGCTTCTGCATCAGCGATGACATAGTAAGCTGGAATTGCATATTCTACTAAGCTTAAGTCGAATTCCTCAACGATAGCGCCCTTGTCTTCCAATACCTTTACAGCGTTTAAGATGGCATCCTTTACTTCCTTATTTAAACCTTCTCCGAAATATCCCTTTGGAATACCGATTTTCAAGCCCTTTACATCATCCACTAAGGCAGCGGTGAAATTATAATCCTCTCTCTTTACGGAAGTGGAGTCTTTTTCATCATAGCTGGCAATGGCTTCCAGAATGGTAGCACAGTCTGTAACATCCTTTGCTACCGGTCCAATCTGATCTAAAGAAGAACCATAGGCAATCAATCCATAACGGGAAACTGTTCCGTATGTTGGCTTAATTCCTGTAACGCCACAGAATGAACTTGGCTGTCTGATGGAGCCACCGGTATCAGAACCTAATGCATAAGAACATTCCTCTGCTGCAACTGCCGCACAGCTTCCGCCGGAAGATCCTCCCGGAACATGTTCTTCATTCCATGGATTCTTCGTTGGGCCGAAGTGAGAAGTTTCTGTGGTACTTCCCATGGCAAATTCGTCCATGTTTGTTTTACCGATAATCACAGCACCTGCTTTTTCCAGATTTACAACTGCTTCTGCCGAATAGGTCGGGTAGAAATTTCCTAAAATCTTGGAACTACAGGTTGTGAGATTTCCTTTGGTACACATATTATCCTTAATTGCCACCGGAACACCTGCCAAAGGTCCTGTCAATTCTCCGTCATCTATTTTCTTCTGAATTTCCTCAGCATTCTTCAATACTCTTTCTTTTTCGTAAACAGTTACATAACTGTTGATATCTTTTTCCACCGCTTCAATCTGTGCGAAAGCATCATTCACTGCATCCACGACTTTTACTTCGCCGGATTTGATTTTCTTTCCCAGTTCCACTGCGGTTAAACTCATCAAATTCATCTTCTTTTCTCCTTCATTCCTCTGCGTTTCGTAAATCAGTTTCATTAATCAAATGTCTTTGGAACAATAAATGATTCCTCATTATGTTCCGGAGCATTTTTCAGAATGTTTTCCCTGTCATCTCCATTGGTAACAACATCCTCACGAAATACATTATGAACCGGGAACACGTGACTCATTGGTTCCACGTCACTGGTATCCAATTCGTTCAACTTATCAATATAGTCAAGCATTTCGCCCATATCTTTTTTTGCTTTTTCTTTTTCAGCGTCAGACAACTCCAGTTTTGCAAGAATTCCGACGTATTCAATTGTTTCATCCGAAATAATGTTCGCCATGATAACCTCCTCCATTTTCTCTGATGGATTATTTCCATATATAATGTAATTATTATATAACGCACTTAATCAATATCTTATAAATAATATGAAGAAAAGTCAACCGATTCATTTTTTCCTTTTCTCTGATTGTCTATTTCTTTTTTTATGTTATAATATTGTGTAGATTTTATCGAAAGAGCGTGAAAAAAAACAATTATTGGAAAGGACAAAAAAATCCATTTAGATATGAAGTTAAAGACGAAAAAAATTCTTTTTTCTGCCAGTACTGTTTTTGTACTATTAGGTTCTGCAACTGTCTCTTATCAGTTTTCGTTACCTCATGAGACAACACCAAAGGTGGAAACCAGGCATCGTGTTACAATGATTCCATCAGATGTGTCCATAGAGAAAAAGAGTTTACTAGACAAGCTGGACCTCCAGCCGTTTTCTCCGGCATCGATTTCCGAACATTTGCAGATCATGAAATCCGAGACTGCTGCTGTTACGGCACAAAACGAGGCACGAAAAAAGGAGAAAAAAAAGAAGCTTACGAAAATTGAAAAATATAAAAATCAGATTTCCCGTATGGGCGTTACCGATTTAACGAAGACTGATGAAGAAGCTTTAAAGATTCATACAAAAGCGAATAAGAAATCGAAAGTCACCGGTTATCTGGCAGACGGTGCAGTTATGACCATTGAAAAGAAAACCGGGAAATGGTATCAGATTAAATCCGGTGATATTTCCGGTTATGTTTCCACACAGTATGTTATAAAAAATAAGAAAGTGGAAACTTCCATGATGGAAGATAAGAATATCTCGGCAGTTATCACGAAACAAAGTGTTCCGGTTCGTGGAGAAACGAAAAAGAACAGTGCTGTTGTAGGTATGAGTTATAAGGATGGAGAATATCCAATCCTTGATTTAAGTAACAATGATAAATATGCACTGATTGAAAGAACCGAAACCATCTCCGGTTGGGTCCCTGTTTCAGATATCAACATTAAAATCACTGCTCCAAAGGCGATGACCAAGGAAGAATTTGAAGATTATCAGGACGAGCTTGCCATGGAAGAACAAGCCGCTCTGAATAGTTATCTGAATCTGAAAATCAGTTCCACCGGAAATCCTTTACAGGATAAAATTGTGGAATTGATTGCACATAACGAATCCGGAAATTATAAAGCAGCCAGAAACCCTATCACTTCCGGAGAAAAAACCATTACTGTTGGAGCATGGCAGTGGTACGGTGGAAATGCCCATAACATCTTACGTCTCATTTGTGCAGCAAACACCGATAAGGCGAAGGACATTATCCACGACTCCATGAAGGGAAAGAAAGCGGAAGAAAAAGCAACACAACTTTATAAGGATATTATGGGTGGTGATAACTGGGAAGGTTCCAGACGAATCTTCACCACACAGGAACTGATTGCAATCAAGGAATTATTGGGAAGCAATCAAGGGGTTCAGGTACAAAATTCCAAGATTCAGGCAGACATCCGTTCTAAAATCAGTGTTGCAATCGGGACCTATAAGTTGACAAACGATAGCCTCACTGCTTATTTTTGTGATATGTTCTGGCAAAATCCACAAAGCGCTCGTGCAATCACGAATGAATGTATCAAGCACTTCGGCAGTGCCAAAAAATTCTGCGAGGCAGAGGACGGATTAAAATATCTTCATAAGACCGCGTTAAAGAATGGTGTCTTAGGAAAGTATTCCCGCCGAAGAAATTATACATATTTATATTGTAAAAATTTATAAAAAAAGGAACATCAAAAATCTCTCTGACTAACAAAAGAAAAGTCGGAGAGATTTTTTGTACTTCTCCTCCTAAGATAATATTGACTTTTTAGCGTTTGCGGAATAAGATATTCTTGTTATTGTGCGTTTTTCTGCGCTTAAATAAAAACTAACAGGAGGTTTTACCATTTTGTTCCTTATTATAGAGCAAAATGGTAAGTAACATCATGAATTATTTAGAAAAAATGAGTGATCGAACGATTAAAATCTTAGTGTACATTGCTTTTGCAATCGTAACAGTTGTTTCTTCAATGCAGTTACTGGTTCCGGGCGTTATTGATGAAATTGGAACACTCTCCAATACTTCTTTCCTCGCCGGCAATGACTGGATTAAGTGTATTCAGAGTATGGGAGGATTCTACTATAAATATGGACAGGTTATTTTCTACTATCCTTTTTATATGCTGTTACGGGATCATCCATTTTTAATTTATCCTGTATTAGTTTCTGTGCAGATGGTATTTATCAGCTTGATTCCGGTCATTGCATATCATATTGCACGTAAGTATTTTCAGATTGAATCAAAGTTCAGCGCTTTATTAATCGCCCTTGGCGGTGGTGGAATTTCATCCATTTGGTTATATGCCGAATACACCCGAGGTGAATTTATGTTAATTCTCCTTCCATGGGTTTTAGCATTACTCTTTTTAAAATTATCCACATTAGATAAGGAAAACAATCGTAAGCAGCGTAATATTTATTCCGCAGTGTTGGCACTGGTTTCCATTTATGCCTACATGGCACATTCCAGAGGAATTGTTTTAGTCATTGCCACCGTAATGACTGTCTTCTTTATTTCTCTTGTATTAAAAAAGCATGTGGTAAATTATCTCGTTTATCTTCCTGCATCTGCAGGGTTACTGATTCTCGATAAATTCTTAACCCGTTATTTCAAAGCTGCAACGTTCGGACCTTACGAACCTCGTCATGGAGGATTTGACAGTTTTGATGCAGACACATTCGCACATATCTTTACCGGCGAAGGCTTTTTAATTTATTTAAAGCTGATGGTTGGTTGGATTTTTAATCTCTGCGCTTCAACCATGGGACTGGTCATCATCGGATTTTTAGCAACGCTGTTCATCACAGTGAAGCTTTTATTTGCAAATAAGAAAAAAGATTTCTCCATGCAGGTAAACATCATGTCTGTGTTCACTTTGGTTGTAATGCTTGGAGTATTCTTTATGGGAACATTGTTCTTCTTCCCTAGTATTTTCAATTTATTTACCGGAATTAAAATTACCCGTGGAGACCGTGCGGTTTTCGGAAGATATACGGTAAGTGCTGTGGGGCCAATGTGTTTCCTGGCACTCTACTTCTTGATTGAGAAAAAAGATACCATCATTCGTATGAAATCCAAAATTTTCAGTTTGGCATTTTTCATTGGAATGATTGGTCTGTTTTGGAAATATGTGGGACCTGTTTTAAACGGGGTTCCAAGAACCAATGCCCGTTATTTCCTTTCCCTTACAGCATTAATGAAAATTAAGGGCGGAAAGACATCTGCAACGTTTAACAATTTAAATCATGATCTTGTGCTGACTGCACTGGTGTCACTTTGTATTTTTGTCGTAATCCTGTTTTTATCTTATTTTAAAAACAAGAAGGTGTTATTATCCATTGCAGCAATGGCATTCACAATTTCAGTAGTGAATTACTGTGTAGTATTTGTCAATGTTCGTATTGCTCACGACCGCTACTTATACAAGAGCGTTCATGAAGTTATCGAACAGATTTCTGAGATTGACCATAAAACACATGTTTCCAAGGAATACTCCAGCATCTATGTGGCTTCCGAAGGAAGTGTGCGATTTTATCAGTTTGATGTAGAAGGAAACCCTACAAAGAATACATCGAAAGACGTGAAGCATTATCAGTGTAATCTTCCACGTTTCGATTTCAGTAGATTACAGTACATTCTTGATAATAAAGAAATCACTCAGTTCTTTGTAATCTGTAAGAAGACAGCCCTGGATGGTGCTGCGAATTACCTTACCGAAAAGTTTGGTGACAACGCAGATTTCTATACAATAGACGATTTCGATTACGAAAACGCATCCCGTGATGTAGTCTTCATCATGGGTGATGATTTAGCTAAACAGGTGGAGGATGCCGGTTTTGGTATTACACCTTTTGAATATAAAAAAATGGATCTTTAGGAGGCAGAGAGATGAAACTGATTATTCAAGTTCCTTGTTATAACGAGGCAGAAACTTTGGAAATTGCATTAAACGATTTACCAAAGCATATTGATGGAATTGATACGATTGAATATTTGATTATTAATGACGGTAGTAAAGATGCTACTGTGGAAGTCGCGAAGAAATGGGGAGTTCAGTATGTCGTAAACTTCAAGAAAAATAAAGGTCTGGCCAAAGGGTTTATGGCAGGACTGGATGCTTGTCTTAGAAATGGTGCGGACATCATTGTAAACACCGATGCTGATAACCAATACAACGGTGATGATATTGAAAAACTGGTTCGCCCGATTTTAGAAGAAAAAGCAGATATTGTAATCGGTGAAAGACCGATTGACCAGACAGAACATTTCTCACCATTAAAGAAAAAATTACAGCATTTGGGAAGCTGGACCGTTCGTGTAGCTTCAAAATCCGATATTCCGGATGCTCCAAGTGGCTTTAGAGCATACAGCAGAGATGCAGCTATGCGTTTAAATGTTACCAACGAATATACTTATACCTTGGAAACAATCATTCAGGCCGGTCGTCAGAAGATTGCTATGGAGTCTGTTCCAATCAGAACGAATCCGGAACTTCGTAAATCCAGACTGTTCAGCAGTATGTTTGGTTATGTAAAACGTTCCATGGTAACGATTGTTCGTTCTTTCATTATGTACAAGCCATTACGTTTCTTCGGTACCATCGGAATCCTTTTGTTCCTGATTGGTATTGGTATCGGTGTAAGATTCCTTGTATACTTAGGAATGGGACACGGTTCCGGACACGTACAGTCACTGATTTTATCCAGCACATTTATCTTAATGGGCGTTCAGACTTACATCATCGCTTTACTGGCAGACGTAATCGCTTCCAGCAGAAAGATTTTAGAAGATGTTCAGTATCATGTTCGCAAAATTGATTATGATAAAACAGAGGATAACAAAGGAGAATAATTCAGAATGCGTGATATAAATATCGGTATTACCGCTGCCAGTTACAGCGGAAACAAGGGTGCAGCTGCAATGTTGCAGAGTTCCATCACACAGTTGCAGCAGAAATACGGAGACAGACTGAATATTAATTTAATGTCTGTTTACCCGGGAGAAGATAAGGAACAGCTTCCTTTCGACTTTATCAACATTACAAGCACGACACCACAGCAATTAATGTTTGTTGCGTTTCCTTTAGCAATTCTTTATAAGCTTTTCAAATGGTGTCCGCCGTTGAAAAAGCTTCTTGCAAAAAATAAAATTATTAAGACTTATTTAAAAACCGATTTGGTTGTGGATGAAGCCGGAATTTCCTTCGTGGACAGCCGTGGTTTCGTAATGAACACCTATGCCTTTATCTGTGCTGCTGTTCCACTTTTAGTGGGTACACCGGTTGTAAAATATTCCCAGGCACTGGGAACCTTTAAGAATCCATACAACAAATTCCTTGCAAAATGGATTCTTCCGAAACTGAAACTGATTTGTGCCAGAGGTCAGGGAACCTATGATAACCTGATGGGGATTGGAATCAAAGACAACGTCAAGCTTTGCGCCGACGGTGCCTTTTCTATGGAAGACAGTCCGTACTGGAATCAGAAAGTGGACGAACTTTGTTCCAGCGACTCCTTCTTTGGTGACAATGTCATTGGTTTATCCATCAGTTCTGTAGTACAGAAGAAATGTAATAAAATGAAAATCAACTATAAGGACACTATGGTTTCTTTTGTTGATTACTTAAATGAACAGGGTTACAACGTAATGCTCATCGCAAACGCTGCCCGTATTAACAGTGAAAAATCCAGAAATAATGACTTAATGGTTGGCGATGCCATCTACGAAGCTGTTAAAAATAAGGACAAGGTTCGTTGGTATCATGAAGAAATGGATGCAGAACAGATTCGTGCTTTCATCGGAAAGTGTAAATATCTGATTGCTTCCCGATTCCATGCAATGATTGGTTCCCTGGAACAGAAAGTTCCTGTACTGCTCATTGGCTGGAGCCACAAATATCAGGAAGTTCTCGACATGTTTGAACTTGGTCAGTATGCCATTGACTTCTCAAAACTGGAACTGGAAGAACTGAAAAAGAGCTTTGAGGATTTTGTTTCCAATGAAGCAGATATCCGTGAAAAACTAGATCGTAATTTAGGTAAGGTATTAGAAAGTTCTCGTGATAACATCCGCTACATCAGCGAAATTATCGACGACATCATGGAACAGCCTTACAAGCGTCCCAGGCTGTTAGATTTTAAAAACCCTGATAAATACATTGGGGAACACATCGGTTGTAAGAAAGGTTATGCCTTAGATGAAACCATTCGTCAGAACGCAGCTTCCGGCGGTATGGTTACTGCTCTACTCTGTAATATGTTACGTCATGGAGACATTGATGGTGCATGGGTTTCCAAGACAGCCTTTGAAAACGGTGAATTAACTTACAAAACTTATGTAGCAACAACGGAAGAAGAAATTCGCAATGCTTCTTCCAGTATCTATATGAACATCCCAATCTTAAAACACATCGACGTTATTAAGAACTTCGATGGCAAGGTGGCTGTGGTTATGGTTCCTTGTATGCTTCGCGGATTGGATGCCATCTTAGCAAAAGATGAAGAACTGCGGGAAAAGGTAGTCTTAAAGCTGGGGCTTTACTGTAGCGGAACCCATTCCGTGAAGGCAACCACCCTTTCCATGGAAAAATCAAAGGTTCCAAGCGAAAATGCGGAAAGACTCTACTATCGTCGCGGACACTGGCGCGGAACTTCCAGCGTCATTTACAAAGACAAATCAGAGAAGAACTTCTCTTACTCCAAGACCATTTGTGCGTATAAGAACGCTTACTATTTTGAAAACGGAAGCTGTATGTTCTGCCAGGATCAATATGGTCGTGCCAGCGACATTAGTTTCGGTGATGTATGGTTGAAGGAAATGAAGAGCGAAACCATAAAGCACACCAGTTGCGTCATTCGTTCCCAGAAGGCTTATGATTTCATGAATCGTGCCATTGCTGAAGGCGACATTCACGCAACCCACTTAAGCGACCGCGATATGGTTCGCAGCCAGAAGCGTGCATTGGTATTTAAATTCAATGCTGCAGCAGCCAAAGGAAATGCTGCTTTAGACACCACTTCCAAATGTAAGTGGAATCACAAACTGGCTTTCCGTTTAGCGGAACGCAACAAAAAATATTCTGAAGAAAAGTATGAGAAACTGGCAAAGAAACCGACCTGGTTCATCTACTACTATATGTGCTTTATCAGAGTATTGCTTAGTTTCTAACAGAAATATGACTTTGACATTACACTTGGGCATCATTGGTGTCCAAGTGTTTTATGCAGAAAGGCAACTTTCTGTGATACCATCTTAGGAGGAATTATCAATGAAGAATTTAAAACTCAACAAGGCAAACATTATGAAATTTTTAAAAATTGCTTTTCTTGTACTTGTTGTATTCTTTTTAGTCCGTTATTTTAAGAAAAACATTAACGAAATCAAGGAATTGGATTTCAAGCCAAACTGGGGAATCTTCGCCGGTTCCATGTTGCTTTACTTTGCTTATAAATTCACACTGGCATCCCTTTGGCATTACATTACGTATCTGAACGATTCGTCCATTACTTATAAGAATGCCGTGGTTTGTTACCTTTATTCCATCCTTGGAAAATACATTCCGGGAAAAGTATTTATGTTAGCTGCCAGATTTCCGGCTTATGAAAAAGAAGGTGTGAAACTCAGCAAGGTTACTATTTGTTTCTTTTTGGAAAACATCTGTACTCTTCTTGGTGCAGCTTTTCTGTTCCTGATTTCCTTATTCTTTTTCCCAAGAAAAGCTTTAATGGACTTAGCGCACAAGGTTGTTCCGAATGCTTCCAATGAGACTGCATTATACATTTTCATTGGATTACTTATTTTATTGATTGTGGCATTCTTCATCTGCATTAATCCAAAGATCATCAACTTCTTCTTGAGAACCTTTGGAAAATTGATTAAAAAGCAGGACATGGAGATTCCAATTACTTACCCACAGATGATTAAGGTAGTTTTACTGTTCATTGCCAACTGGATTATTGTTGGTGCTGGTTTCTACCTGCTTGTAAGGTCCATTTATCCGGTTCCTTTAAGCGAATCACTGTACTGCGCAGGAATTTATGGCATTTCTGCAATCATTGGTATTTTAGCCGTTTTTACAGTTTCAGGACTAGGCGTCCGAGAAGGAATCATTGGTGTGGGTCTCGCGTTAATCATTCCAAGCGAACCAACCATTGTTATCATTTCAGTAATTTCCAGACTCTGGGCTACCATTGCTGAATTAATCCTGATCTTCATCGCCTTTCTCTTCACACAGATTACCAATCTGCGGGAGAAGAAACTGGGAAAAAACGATTAGAATAAATATATTTAATTACAAAGGAGTATGAAAAAATGGCACAAAGAATTAAAAGAACAGAGAGGATGCGTTTTATCCTGCAGCGTCGGGAGTCAAAGTTGATTGTAAACTTTATTGTAATCGCTTGCACTGTAATCGGTGTATTCCTTGGAATTTATAATTTTATGATTTACCAGCGTTGTGATAAGGTTACTGCAACCCTTTCCGATATTCAGGTAGAAACTCAGGAATATTATGACAGCAAGAAACACACCTGGAAAACAAAAGAAATAACACACTATTACATTTCTTACGATTACAAGGGTGAGACTTACGATCCGATACAAAGTCCTGTTGCAAAACAGCCGGGCGAAAAATTTGAAATTTTGGTGGAACCTGATCATCCCTCCGAATGTTATACTAAAAACGAATTATTTATCACGCCACTGTTTATCTTTATTAGCGGAATCGTGATTTTCATCGCCTACCATGTGGTGATTGCGTTTTCCGATTTTGGCAGGGAACTTCTTCCTGATGATGCATATCTCTATAAAAACCGCCGTCGTCGTAGATACGGTGTCTATGAAGACTTTGAATCTGATAACTACTATGACCACTACGAGCACTTTTAAGAAAGGATTATTGTCATGAAAAAGAAGAAAATTTCCAAGATGTACTTTATTCCATCCATTGCCGTGATGATTGTAGCACTCTATTTTTTTGGAACAGATATTCTGAAACTATCACTCACAGAGGAAATCACTGGTGTACTTCATTATGAGTCAACGGATTCCTATATTACAGCGAATAATCCAAATGCACCTCAGTTTCGTCCGACAGTAAGCTTTACTTACGCTGGCGTAAACTACGAGAATGTACCTGTTTCTTCTGCACCGGAGGATGCAGAAGATGGTTCTATTGTTACAGTCCGGGTCTCTCCCACGAATCCAACGATTTGCTTCATTCCGAATAACATGTTTGTGTTTCCAGGAGTAATGGCCCTGATTTCCCTACTTCTTTTGGGAGCTCCATTTGTCTTTACCTATTTACTGGAAGAAGCGGATCCGGAAGATGAGAAATCTTCAGAAGAGGACTATTACTACGACTACAATAATCCGGATGAGTATTATGATTACAATGACCCTGCAAATTACAACACCGGTCAGGTAGATGACTTTTTATACTATCGGGAAGAGCCTAAGACCCAACCGGAACCGGTTAAGGCATCAAGTGAAACAACGCTGCAACCAGAAAAGGTTCCAGACGCTCCGACACTCCTTTCTGAGGAAAAAGAGATTTCTTCTGTAAAAGACGCTGAAGAAACCGAAGCGTTCTCTTACGAACCTCCGGAAACCGTTTTGGGAACTTATGACAGAATCTACAACAATCCTGACAGAGAGCAGGAAAAACCAGTGGATCCGTTGGAAAACTACAATCCTAACGACTACGGAACTGATTTAGAAGATTTACAGGATGCTTACGACAAGTATTTCAATTATCAGGAAGATTCTGTAGAGGATGATAAGTTTGATTATTTTTTCAAAAAAAGATAGTTACCCATAAATTTTTATAAATATTTTTATTTTAAAACCCCTTCTTTTGGTGTATAATATTTCTATCAGAGTGAACGGAAAAAGTGTTTCAAACACGCCTACATAGTAGGTCAGCAGAATATTATATTACTAAAAGGAGGGATTTTTATGCTAGCCGAAAACAGAATCATCAAATATTATTCCCGAAAGGACCCGAATATTGCGATTAAGACGATACCCGGACATTTTGTTACGCGAAACTCACATCTGAATCAGTATCTTGATATGACAACCATGAAAACCCGTCAGAACGAGGCTGAACGCATTGCCATTGCTATGAAGGATTATTACAATGTCATGGGAAAACCGATTGATACCATCGTTTGTCTGGAAGGTTGTGAAGTCATTGGCGCATTTCTTGCCAGTGAATTAAGTCGCGCCGGCGTATTATCCATGAACGCACACAAGACCATCTATGTAGTAACACCGGAATACGATTCCAATGGCCAGATGTTCTTTAGAGATAATCTGAAACATGAAGTTAAGAACAGAAACGTCTTATTACTCTTAGCTTCTGCTACTACCGGTAAGACCATTCGAAACAGCATTGAGTGTGTCGAATACTACGGTGGAATTCTCCAGGGAATTTCAGCAATTTTCAGTGCTGTTGATTCCGTTGACGGACATCGTGTGGACGCTCTGTTCCGTGCAGAAGACATTCCACACTACGAAGCTTACGATCATCATGATTGCCCGCTGTGTAAAGCTGGTGAAAAGATTGAAGCATTAGTAAACGGATACGGATATAGCGAATTATAAAAATAAATCATTGTAAAATAGTCTGTTGCCACATAGGTCAACAGACTTTTTTCTTTATTTTACTTCCTGAATCCAAAGTATTCATCGATTCCTTTTACAATTCCATCCACCATTTTCTTCTGTCCTGCTTTCGAAGACATATATCTGTCATCCGAAGCATTGGTCATGAATCCCATTTCCAATAACGTCACCGGAATGGTACTCCAATTGGTTCCGGATAAATCATTTCTGGCGGAAAGTCCACGACTGCCAATGCCGGTTGTTCCACAATAAGAATTCAACACACACTGTGACAATTTCTTGCTCTTTCCAGCTAATTTTCCAACATATGGATTTGATTCCGGCGCGTATAATGCACTAGCTCCCTTTGCAGAAGCCGGACCTCCATCTGCATGAAGACGAATGGCAATATCACACTTCTTATTTAGCTTTTGTGCTCTTTGAATGTTTGTGATATTGACATCATGGGATATTCTGGTCATAACAACCTTGTAACCGCGGTCAATGAGCTTCGTCCGTAATTTTTTTGCGATTTCAAGTGTCAGGACATACTCTGCTTTTTTCGTGAAAACACCGGCGGTTCCGCTGGATACCTTGGGCTTACTGGTCTTTGCCCCGGGACCTATGGGTTCTAATCCGTTGTTCCCGACTCTTTGGTGCCCTGCATCAATTCCAATGATTTTCTTCGGCAACACTTTTACTTTCGTCTTAACAACCTCAGTTCCAACCTTTGCAGAAATCCACACCTTCCCATATCGTTTTGCCCGAACTTTTCCCTTAGAGGACACCGTGGCAATTTTTTGATTGGAAGAACTCCATAGTACGCCCTTGGCATTCACCTTAAATTTCTTCACCTTTCCGGCTGTAATCGTCTGATACTTCTTTCGAAACATCAGTTTTGGTTGTTCTGTGTTTTTTGCAGGCAGGGTTGCTGTGGTTCCTTCCGAAACTGCCGTTGTTTGCTCTGTAATAGCCTCAGAAACCGCTCTTTTGTAATTCCCCGCAATAATTACCGCCAGGCTGACAAAAACAATTCCCAGTGCTATAAATCCTCTTTTCCAGCGCATTTCTTTCATCTCCTCCCAACTTTCATCTTAAAAAGGGGCTGAAAACCAGCCCCTCCACTCTTATAAATTCTTAATTCGTTCAATTGCCTTCAATGTATTTTCGTATGTACCAAATGCTGTCAGTCGGAAATATCCTTCACCACTTGGTCCGAATCCGGAACCTGGAGTTCCAACGATATTTGCATTCTGTAATAGATGATCAAAGAAATCCCAGGATGACATTCCATCCGGTGTCTGTAACCATACATATGGAGCATTCACACCACCGCTTACAGAATATCCTGCACCCTTTAATCCTTCAATGATTGTCTTGGCATTATTCATGTAGTAAGCAACCTGTTCCTTTGTCTGTGCCTTTCCTGCATCAGAGTAAACAGCTTCTCCGGCTCTCTGGATGATGTATGGAGCACCATTGAATTTTGTTCCATGTCTTCTAGCCCATAACGCATTTAACTTTGTTCCGTTAGATTCCAATTCTTTTGGAATTACAGTGAATCCAAGACGGGTTCCTGTAAATCCTGCATTCTTAGAAAAACTACGAAGTTCGATGGCACATGTCTTTGCACCGTCACATTCATAAATGGAATGTGGTACATCGTCTTCGGAAATATATGCTTCATATGCGGCATCATAGATGATTACTGCGCCAACTTTGTTCGCATAATCCACCCATTCTTGTAACTGAGCCTTTGTAATGGTAGAACCGGTAGGGTTATTTGGGAAACAAAGATAAATGATGTCCGGTGTTTCCTTTGGTAATTCCGGAGCGAAATTTGTTTCCTTGGTACATGGCATGTAAATTACATTGCTCCAGCTTTCTGTTTCCTTAATAAATTCTCCTGTTCTTCCAGCCATGACATTGGTATCCACGTAAACCGGATAAACTGGATCACAAACTGCAATTCGGTTATTTTCTCCAAAGATGTCTCCAATGTTTCCGGAGTCAGATTTTGCACCGTCACTGATGAAGATTTCATCTAATGCAATATCCACACCTCTTGCAAGGTAATCATTCTTACGAATCGCTGAACGAAGGAATTCATATCCCAAGTCCGGTGCATAACCTTTAAAGGTTTCTGCGACTGCCATTTCGTCTACTGCCTTATGCATTGCTTCAATCACTGCCGGGCAAAGAGGCTGTGTTACATCACCGATTCCAAGACTAATCACTTCTCTGTCCGGATTTGCCTCTTTATATGCTGCTACTTTTTTTGCAATATTAGAAAATAAGTAACTTCCCTGAAGCTTCAAATAGTTTTCATTAATTTTGTACATTTTTCAGTCCTCCTTGTACCTAAAACTAAACTAACATTTTTTCACACCTTCTTATTATATATTCCTTGCCTAAGAATTTCCACCTCTTTTATAAAAAAAGAATCATGTCGGAAAACTCTTTTTCAAATTTTCCGACATGATAATTAATCCTGATACATAATGGTAAGAATCATACTGGCTGTTTCTACCATATTTCTTCCACTGTCCATCGCGGACTTTTGAATATACCGATGTGCATCCTGTTCTGACATCTGGTTCATTTCCATCAGTATTTTTTTTGCCTCATCAATGATTTGCTGTTCCTCCGGCGAACGCTGCCCCGATTTTCTCTTCTTCTTATGAAGTCTTTCGTAGATGTTTGTATCCATCATTTCCACGGAATTCAAGAAATCTCGCACCTTTAATGGCATCTCGAGCATCGCAATTCCCGGCTCTTCATCCAGACTTTCTTTACTCATGGATGTAATTAGCAGCATTTCAAAGTGGTTTCCCACATTCTCATAAATCTCACGATACGGCATATCCGGAAGTTTATATCCACTTACAATAATTCCTTCCCCTAAATTGTCTGCCATATTGATTGCTTTTGCTCCGCTGGTACAACAAGTAACATTGCTGTATCCATTTCGTATGAGCAAATGTTTAATCGCCTGAGCATCTTCCAATTTCGGGAACACTACAATAATACCTGACAACCCTGTTCCTCCGAATCAATGATACTGAATTAAATATTATCTAAATATCTGTCAATTTCCCAATCTGTAACCTGAGAAGTGTATTCCATCCACTCTTCAGATTTTGCACGAATATATTTCTTGAATACATCTTTTCCAAGAACATCTTTTACAAACTGAGATTTTTTCATTTCTTCAATTGCTTCGTAAAGATTCTTTGGAAGATTTTCAATCTTAGCTTCTTCTCTTTCTTCCTCTGTCATTTCGAAAATGTCCTTCTGTACACTGTCAACCGGTGTAAGACCTCTCTTGATTCCATCAAGACCTGCGGCAATTGTCACAGCAATTGCAAGGTATGGGTTACATGCACAGTCCGGGCAACGAAGCTCTACCCTGGTACCAGCGCCTCTTGCTGCCGGAATACGAATTAACGGGCTTCTGTTTGTAGCAGACCAGGCAATATAAGTTGGTGCTTCAAATCCCGGAACCAATCTCTTATAAGAGTTTACAATTGGATTTGTAATCGCTGTAATGGAACGCATATGTTCCATCAAACCAGCAACAAAGCTGTATGCCGGAGCGGAAAGACCCTTTTCATCATCTGCCTGTGCGAATAAGTTGTTTCCTTCCATGTCTGCCATGGAAATATTAATATGCATACCGGAACCGCAAACACCGAATTTTGGCTTTGGCATAAAGGATGCATATAATCCGTGACGCTTTGCAATGGTCTTTACAGTTAACTTATATGTCATAATTTTATCTGCTGCTTCTAACGCTTCACAGTATTTAAAATCAATTTCGTGCTGTGCCGGTGCTACTTCATGGTGAGATGCTTCTACAATGAATCCCATCTTTTCTAAGTTTAAGACAATATCTCTACGAGCATTTTCTCCTAAATCAATTGGTCCTAAATCAAAGTAGCTTCCTTTTTCATGAGTTGTGGTTGTAGGACAACCATTGTCATCTGTGTGGAATAAGAAGAATTCACATTCAGGACCAACATTAAATTTGTATCCCATATCTTCTGCTTCCTTTAATACTTTCTTTAAAATACAACGTGGATCATTTTCCAGCTGTGTTCCATCAGGCTTATATACGTCACAAATCATTCTTGCAACTTTTCCCTGATGTGGTCTGAATGGTAAAATTTCAAATGTATCATAATCCGGATATAAGTACATGTCTGATTCTTCGATTCTTGCGAAACCATCAATAGATGAACCATCAAACATAATCTTATTATCAAGAGCTTTGCCTAACTGACTTTTTGTAATGGCAACATTCTTCAATGTTCCAAAAAGGTCTGTAAACTGAAGACGAATAAACTCTACATCTTCCTGTTCTGCAATGTTCAAAATTTCCTGTTTTGTGTATCCCATATTAATCTCCTTTCGATATGTACACATTTTCCATTACAAATAATAACAAAGAACGCCCGATACGTCAATTACAGCTTGCTTCAACTTAATAAAATTAAGTCAAAGGTCGTTTTTTGCAATTTTTTGCCGATTTTCATCTCTAAAACTACTTATATATAAATATCATCTCTCTATTGCAAATATGCTCATAAAAATATAGAATAAGAGAGCGATTAAAAATATGGAGAAACAAATGAAGAGAAAACGAAAATTGAAATCCTGGGTTTGGGTTTTATTATGGATTATTATTGGGGGCGGATGTATCTCTCTTTTTCTGATGGCTTGTAATAAAACGACGACTCCCACAAAAGAAATAGAAACGACACTGGTTCCATCGACTACCGAAGAACCGGAGACGGAAGAAGAAATCACAACAGAACCGGAAACGGAAGAAATCAATACCCCGGATTATGAACAGGTCATTGATTTCGATGCTGATCTTCCTTTTATGGTAAAGGTAAACCGTGCCAGAAACTTTGTAACAATTTACGGTATAGACTACGAAGGTCATTACACCATTCCATATAAGGTATTTATTTGTTCCACAGCAAAGGAACCGGAAGATACTCCTTTGGGAACGTTTGAAATCAGTGAAAAGAAGCGTTGGAATTTTATGGTGGATGCCACCTATACGCAGTATGCCATTCGTGTATACGGTCAGATCATGTTGCATTCCATTCCTTACGAAGAAATGTCCAACGATACATTACTTTATGAAGAATACAATAAATTAGGAACTGCTGCATCTCACGGTTGCATCCGTATGCAGGTTAACGATGTAAAATGGATTTTTGCAAATTGTCCGGAAGGAACTCCTGTAAAGATTTACAGCAAAAAGAAGGAGGAACCGCCATTACCATTGCCTGCATTCGAGCAGATTGCAGGCGATGACGAAAGAAAGGGCTGGGATCCTACTGATCCGGATAAATTGAATCCTTGGAAGCATTAGCAATAAAGGAGTAATTCATGGCGAAAAAATATTATGCAGTAAAGGTCGGGTTAACTACCGGGATTTTTGAAACCTGGGAAGAATGTAAGGCCAGCGTGGACGGATATCCGGGTGCACTTTACAAAAGTTTTAAGACCCTTGCGGAAGCACACGCATATATGGGCTGGGACGGTCAACAGTTGAATCTGTTCGATGTTGCCGATTCCATGAACGATTTAATGAACGAAAAAATTGATTACACACCGGAACAGAATGAGGAGGCACCGGATACTGAGAAACCTTTTTCCAATTCTCTGACTGCCGTAGCCTATGTGGACGGAAGCTTCAATGCCTCCACCGGCGTGTTCGGTTATGGTGTTGTCATGTTCCATAGCGGACAGGAAATTCATTTAAAGGATTCCTATAATGATGAAGAAATGGCTTCCATGAGAAATGTTGCCGGAGAAATCTACGGCTCTATGGCCGCCATGGAATATGCGATTCAACATAAAATTAAAACACTCACAATTTACTACGATTACATGGGCATTTCCAAATGGTGCCTGGGCGAATGGAAAACCAATAAAAAAGGTACAATTTTATATAAGAAGTATTACGATCAGGCAAAGAAAAAAGTTCAAATATCTTTTGAAAAGGTTAAGGGACATTCCGGAGACAAATACAATGATTTGGCGGATCACCTTGCCAAGGAAGCCTGCGGAATAGAATAAAGGAGAAAATTATGAGTCTTTTTTACAAGGAAACGGAATGGGTGGAAGACAATCCTGTCGAGCATGCTGACGAGTATGTAAAAATTTTCGGAAGAGGAAAAGGGCATCCGGTACGAACCTTTTTTAACTTATACAAAGGAACTTACTGGCGCTTCCTGTTAGCCGGATTTCTTTTCATCTTAAAGAATAGTCCGGTCTGGGTTTTACCGATTGTCACTTCGAACATTATTAACATTGCAACCAATCCGACAAAACATTCCTCAACGGAAATAGTCTTAAATATTGCTGTGATTATCACATTAATTGCGTTCAATTTCCCATTAAACTACTTATTCAATGTTTGCCAAAGTACTGCGACCCGTGCTGTGGAAGCACATTTACGTAGTTCTCTGGTTCGAAAGATACAGCAGTTATCAATTTCCTTCCATAAGGAAACCGAATCCGGTCGTTTACAGTCGAAAATCATCCGAGACGTTGAAGCCATTCAGGCTCTTTCTTCTCAGATTTTCACTCAGATGTTGACCATTTTCTTAAATATTTTTGTTGCGTTAACTGTTACCGTTACCAGAAGTCTAATTGTCTTTGTATTCTTCCTGATTACGGTGCCAATCGCCGGAGCAACCATCGGGATGTTCCGAAAAGGAATTCGACGAAGCAACCGTGCCTTCCGAAAACAAATGGAAGAAACTTCTACCCGTGTGGTGGAAATGGTTGATTTAATTCCTGTTACCCGTGCTCACGCATTGGAAAACGAAGAAATCAAAAAGATGGGCGATTTCCTGAACGGTGTTGCCTATCGTGGTTATAAATTAGATATCATTCATGCCAATTTCGGTGCCATTAGCTGGTGTATGTTCCAGACCTTCCAGGTAGTTTGTCTGGCCTTTACCGGATATATGGCCTACAAGAAAAATATCTCTGTGGGTGAAATCGCCATGTACCAGAGTTATTTCACCACTATTGTAAACCAGGTTGCCGGCTTGATTATGATGTTACCAAACATCTCCAAAGGAACCGAATCCATTACCAGTATCGGTGAAATTCTTCTTTCTGACGACGTGGAAGATTACACAGGAAAAGAAAAGATTTCTTCCATTCACGGAGATTTCAATTTTAAGGATGTAACGTTCCACTATGCCGACGCCGTGGATAAAGATATTCTCTACAAGTTTAATCTTCAGGTAAATGCAGGAGAAACCATTGCTTTGGTTGGAGAGTCCGGTGCCGGAAAGACCACGATTTTGAATCTGTTAATCGGTTTCATCCGTCCTACCTCCGGTGCGATTTATCTGGACGGTAAGAATCTGGACGACTTAAATCTTAGAACCTACCGTGATTTCATCTCTGTTGTTCCACAGAACACCATTTTGTTTTCCGGAACAATTCGTGATAACATCACCTACGGTATGCCGGATGTTACTGACGAACAGCTTTGGGCTGCCATCGAATCAGCAAACCTGAAAAAATTCATTACCGAGTTACCAAACGGTTTAGATACCATGATTGGTGAAAACGGTGGAAAACTTTCCGGTGGTCAGCGACAGCGTCTCGCCATCGCCAGAGCCCTGGTTCGAGATCCTAAGATTATTATTTTCGACGAGGCAACTTCTGCTCTTGATAGTACATCTGAGCACGAGATTCAGCTTGCCATCGAAAACATGGCAAGCACCAGAACTACTTTCATTGTGGCTCACCGACTTTCTACCATTCGAAATGCCGATAAGATTGCCGTAATTGGAAACGGTGGCTGCACAGAATTCGGTACCTATGATGAATTAATGGAATTAAAAGGCGAGTTTTATCACATGAGACAGTTGCAGTCAGAATAAAAAGAAAAACAGGAGACATTACTTTTTTTGATGTCTCCTGTTTTATATTTAAACTCTGCGCCGTGCGATAACCTCTCTATTTTTCTACGATTTTACCGTGCAAACTTCTCTTTTTATTTGTGCGAACCATAACTTTTGACTTTTTTAAATTTGTAAGGTACAGCAAAAATTCTAAATATGTCCCTTTGTACCTTAATTACTTCTTTTTTCCACTTTTCAAGGTACACCATAATTTTTTCGCCTTCGAAACTGTACCTTATTTCCAAACTTTTTACTCATCTCAAGGTACACCATAATTTTTTTGCCTTCGAAACTGTACCTTACTTCCAAACTTTTTACTCATCTCAAGGTACGACGCCCTAAACTTGCACTAATTTTATCAATTCCAACGGCTCTGCGATGATTGCTTTGGGCTTTAGGCTCTTTAATAACGATAATTCCCGGAATCCCCATTCGCATAAGATGCAATCCAATCCGGAATTATCTGCAGTAGCCTTATCCACATCAGAATCGCCTACATAAACGGTTTCTGACGCTGTGACGCCTAAACGTTCCATTGCCAGTTTTACCATGTCCGGAGCCGGCTTTTTCTGAATCCCGGCATCTTCATTTTCTCCATAGACCACATCCAGATAGTCTTTGAAATATGTATCGTGAAGTTTCAGAACGGCAGGGTGTGCCTTATTAGAGACAATTGCCATCTTAATATTCTTTCTTTTCAAAGTTTCCAACAATTCCCGAATTCCCGGATATAAGTCTGTCTGTTCTTCACAGTGCTGCTGATAGTATTCTTTAAAAGAAAGAAAAGCGTCCTCGAATAATGGATTCTCCTCGCCCTCCGGAGTTGAACGGATTATAAGATTCCGAATTCCGTTTCCAACATGCTGCTGCACGACTTCTGTGGAATCTTCCGCCCAACCAAACTTCCGTTGAACAAATCGCACGGCGTTTGCCAAGTCGTCAATGGTATTTAATAACGTTCCGTCTAAGTCAAAAATTACTGCCTGATACATTTCTCTGCTCCTTCTACTTTTCCAAAGAAAAACTTCTTATATTTTCAAAACTGATTTTTGTATTTACCACCTGAATGAATCGGGACTGGACATCCAATCGGCTAACCATTCCCGTAAGTTTCAGATAAAACCCTTCCCCCGGTCGATTCTTATCCTTTTCAAAATAGATGACCGTGACCATGGGATGTTGTTTTTGTTCCAACTGCCGAAGCACTTTCTGAAACTGCTGATCCAGCACCTCCTTCATTTCCTCCGACAAATTTATTTTCTCTACCGTGATTCGCTTTTTTTCTGCAATTGCTTCCTCATAACCTTTCAGCGCTGCGAATGGCAGAAAAATTTTTGCCCGTTCTTCCATAGGCATTGGTCTGTGTCCCACAGTGCCTCTCCATTCTTTATGGAGGATATCCTGATACTCTTTGCTCATGCCTTATGCCCTCCAATCTGCTGATTTCGTTCTACGGTGGTTGCCCCTTCTTCTAAATTGGTTCCCTTTAAAATTGCGTTCTTTCCGAATCGTCTGTGAATCGCCAGCATTGCCTTCTGCATCTTACGCTCTTTTTCCAATTGTTCCGGATTCGAAAAAATATTTAGTTGTTCAAATCCTCGTGGCATCACATTGTTGGCTGAAAGATTAATCCGTCGGATATACAAGGAAGGGTCGGTAATCTGATCAAACAACTGAAGAACTGCCTCTACAATTTCCGATGTGGATGAGGACGGAGCCCCTAGATTTGCCGTGCCATGTGCCGGCTTTGGCACTGTTCTTCCGTAATAGTCTGTTTTGATTTCCCGACTGTAATTTCCCTCATCCACGTTAATCCGGTCATAACCAATATGAAGCGTCAGGGACTCAGTGACCAAATCCTTGTCCACCAGATTAAGCACTAACAGTTCCGTCATTTCCCGAACCACAATTCGCGCTTTTTCATTTTGATACGGTTCCTGCAAGACCTGTCCGGAGCCTAGGCTGTTACTCTTCGGGCGATACGCCTTAATATCCGCAATGGTGCAAGGCTCATATCCCCAGGCATGATCAATGAGAATTTCTGCATCAATCCCGAAAATCTTGTATAACCAGTCCTCGTTTTGGAGAGACACCCGTGCCACATCTCCCATCGTGTACATGCCGTGCTGAGCCAACTTCTTCGTGATTCCCGCACCGGTTCTCCAAAAATCTGTCAGTGGCTGATGGTCCCACATTTTTTCACGGAAAGTCATTTCGTCTAATTCCGCAATGCGAACTCCATCTTCATCCGGCAGGATATGCTTTGCCCCAATGTCCATTGCAATCTTACACAGATAGAGATTCGTTCCCAGTCCAACCGTAGCGGTAATTCCCGTACTTCGGTACACATCCAAAACAATCTTTTTGGCCAGTTCTTTTGCACTCATCTGGTATAGCGAAAGATAATGGGTCACATCCATAAACACTTCATCGATACTATACACATGAATATCCTCCGGGCTGACATACTTTAAATAAATGCTATAAATAAAGGCCGAATATTTGATGTACAACGCCATCCGGGGAACTGCCGTAATATATTCAATTTCCCGTCCCGTACTTTGTTTGATTTCTTTTACTTTCTGCTCGACTTCAAACAATCTGCTTCTTCCGGATAACCCGTACTTTTTCAATGCCGGCGTTACTGCCAGGCAGATTGTCTTTGATGTTCTGGAAGCATCTGCCACCACTAGATTTGTGGTCAGTGGATTCAAACCTCGTTCCACGCACTCCACGGAGGCATAAAATGATTTTAAGTCAATGGCAATATATGTTTTTTCTTTCATTTCACCCTCCTTTCTGGCGAATGCTGTTATTATACCACACAAATCCCCGGAACATCCAAAAAAGGTCGAAAGTTTCTTTCGACCTTTTTCAAAAACCTTTTATAACTTTTTTCTTAATCGTTGTTCCACAATCAATGTAATTGCACCGTAGAGCATTCCTGCAATCGGCCAGATTAACCAGCTGATTCTCCAACTGTTCCAAACAAAACTGATTACAAGATACGCTGCTGTAACAACCATCCAGTAAACCCCGGCCCAACTTTCCATCTCATTGTTTGTCTGTTTCCGTTCTACGGTGAAACCCTCTCGTTGCAACAACTGATCGTAGGCACTTTTTCTCATTCCACTACGAACAAATAAAAATACGGCACAAGCTACCAAGAATAATAGGAGTCCTACTGCCATAACAGTCATGGCTTCTTTTTCCAAAACACCTAACACCACCACCGGGATCACGGAAACAATGCATAATCCTACGCCGATGGCAATATTTCTTGCAAAGGCTGGAAGAAACGCTTCACTTTCTTCCACGACTTCTCTTTCCATTTCCCGATCTAACAGGATTTCTTCTTTTTGAAGATACTCATACTTACTCATGGACAATCCTGTAATGACAAAGAGCGCTACCGCAATCGTCACAATTACAAACAATGCGCTCAGTCCCCCCAGTACTGCCATCTTTTCACCCAGATACTGATATGGTTTCTGACTGAATCCCAACAAAACGAGAAGCGTTACCGGAGACATGATGCAAAGCCAAACACCAAAGGCAATTTTTTTCGCGGACTGTTTTTGTAATTCAAGAAACGCTTTTGCTTCCTCTTTTGACACAAAACGCTTCGGCGTTTCTTTCTCTCCTGAAATCTCTGTTCTGATTTCCTGCTCCACTTCTCCGTCATCTTTTAATAAGTAATCGGTGGTAATCCCGAAAATTTTACTTAATAATAAAATTTTATCAATATCCGGCACACTGGCTCCACTTTCCCATTTTGATACAGACTGTCTGGACACATCCATCTGGGCTGCCAGTTCTTCCTGAGACCAACCTTTTTGTTTTCTTAATGAAATAATCTTATCTGCTAAATTCATAGTCTTCCCTCCATCTTCTAATATTATACGAAACAGGTTTCACACCTGCAAGGTTCTCATCCGGAAACTTTTTCAATCAAGAATTTCCAAATGGATCAGCTGATGTAGAAAACATAGCATTTTCTCCGGTTGCGCACCACCAAGTTGACTTATCAATTTGTCAACCGGCAGTTGCAACCCTGATAGAATGGGCGTTTCAGCCACATCAAAAACTTTTTGATTGTTCAAAAAAAGAAAGGCCTTACACAATGCAAAGCCTTATCTTTTCATTTATTTATCTTTATTTCCGATTGTCAGCGCAATGACGACAATTATCCCAAGAAGAACAAACACACCAAATACTGCTACCAACATTGCAACATTTATAATAGCCATAAAGTCCTCCTTCTTATTATGCGCGCACTTTAATGTGTACTTCACGAAGCTGCTGTTCTGTAACTTCTCCCGGTGCTCCACACATCAAATCCTGCGCGTTACCATTCATCGGGAACGGAATTACTTCACGAATGTTTTCTTCATCACGAAGAAGCATAATCATACGGTCAACACCCGGTGCCATACCTGCATGAGGTGGTGCACCAAACTGGAATGCATTGTAAAGCGCTCCGAATTTTTCTTTCAGATCGTCTTCGGTGTATCCTGCAATTTCAAATGCCTTTACCATGATTTCCATATCGTGGTTTCTTACCGCACCTGAAGACAATTCCACACCATTACATACGATATCATACTGGTATGCAAGAATCTCTTCCGGATTCTTTGTTTCCAATGCTTCTAAACCACCCTGTGGCATAGAGAACGGATTGTGTGTGAAAATCATCTGCTTTGTTTCATTGTCGTATTCATACATTGGGAAATCATTGATATAGCAGAACTTATACTGGTTCTTCTGAATTAAATCAAGTCTTTCTCCTAAAGCTGTACGAATCTGTCCGGCA
This sequence comes from Eubacterium sp., assembly GCA_024698585.1. Classification (GTDB taxonomy): domain Bacteria; phylum Bacillota; class Clostridia; order Lachnospirales; family Lachnospiraceae; genus Eubacterium_G. The sequence continues at coordinate 31,678 of JAILRB010000005.1, read as the reverse complement.
TAAAGAGATGCATTCTTTTCATTGTCGGCAATGAAGAAGATGGTATCGATTGGCTTTAAGTTTGCCTGTTCTCTGATTTCATCCTTCATGTCATCCGGAATAAATTTATCAATTGGTCCCTTGTAAGAACCATCTTCTAATACTTCTAAGTATCCCAGTCCACCCATACCGATGCTCTGGGCAAACTTCAACAATTTTTCATGCTGCCCCTTGGATAATTTCTGATTTACAACGATAGCACGAACAGTCTTTCCATGGAAAGGCTTGAAAGTACATCTCTGGAAGAAATCAGTTACGTCAATGATTTCCAATGGGTTTCTAAGATCCGGCTTATCGGTACCATACTTTAACATTGCTTCCTTAAAGCTGATAACAGGGAATGGTGCCTGAGTCACTTCATATCCCTCCGGCGCAAATTTATTAAATGTATCTGCTAATACTTCTTCCCCTACACGGAAAACGTCTTCCTGTGTAGCAAAGCTCATTTCAAAGTCTAACTGATAGAATTCCCCTGGGGAACGGTCTGCTCTGGCATCTTCATCTCTGAAACATGGAGCAATCTGGAAATACTTGTCAAAGCCGGAAACCATCAGTAACTGCTTGTACTGCTGTGGTGCCTGTGGCAATGCATAGAATTTTCCTTTGAATTTTCTACTAGGTACAATGTAGTCTCTGGCACCTTCCGGAGAAGAAGCACAAAGAATCGGTGTCTGGATTTCCAGGAATCCTAAATCTGTCATTTTCTGACGAAGATATGAAATGACATTGGAACGGAAAATCATGTTATCACGTACCTTTGCATTTCTAAGGTCTAAGTAACGATATTTTAATCTAACGTCTTCTCTTGTTTCCTTGGAAGTCATGATTTCAAATGGAAGCTGTCTGTAAACCTTACCTAAAACCTTTACAGATTTTGCTTCTAATTCAATAGTTCCGGTAGGAATCTTAGGGTTGTAAGTTTCTTCATCTCTGTGTTCAATTGGTCCTTCCACAGAAATACAATCTTCCTTACTAAGTCCTTCCAATAAAGTTGTGTCACGCATAACTACCTGCATCACACCATACATGTCTCTTAAGTCAATAAATGAAACACCACCATGGTCACGAATATTTTCAATCCAACCGGAAATTTTTACAGTCTGACCAACGTTTGCTTCAGAAAGCTGATCCATTGTTACGTCACGATAAATGTTGTTTGTGTTTACGTCCATTGTTTTCTCCTTTCATTTCTATACCTATTTAATCTCGAATGAGTCTTTGCACTTCGCCGTGCAACTCTCAGACCTTCGGTCTTCTGTTTTTGTACTTCGCCGTGCAACTCACAGACCTTCGGTCTTCTGTCCCTGCACTTCGCCGTGCAACTCACAGACCTTCGGTCTGTTTCGTCGCGGGCTTCGCCCTATATTGCTGAATAGAAGAACTTTGCTTTCCACAAGTGCAAAGCAAAGTTCTTCTATTCAGCAATGCACGGCTCATTGCCAAAACGAAAAAAACTGCCCGTCTCGAGATGTATCATCTCAGGACGAACAGTACTAATATACTAATCCGCGGTACCACCTGATTTACTGCAAATGCAGCCCCTCACGGTCTTCGCTTCATGAAAGACCTTCTGCGTCTCGTGCAGATGACGGATTCCCTACTAAAGAAAACTCTCTTTCAGTTCACAGCTCTGAAGTGTTATTCACCGTAATTCATTCTACAGGACTTCCACCAACGCCTGCTCTCTGTCAGCGATAAGTACGGCTACTTCTCTTCGTCATCGCTATCGTTTCTGATTATATTATAAGAAATTATGAATGTCAAATAAAAATCCTCTTCCTTGCTACGCTTTTTTTTCATATGATTCTATGATACACTAACAACTGTTAAAACATGGTAAGGAGTAGCATATGAAATCATTTATCCCACATAAGAAAACACTTATTCCCATCTTATTATTTCTATCACTATATTTTGTGATACTTCTCCTTATTCCCGAAAACTATGATGATTGGGCATGGGGTTCTCGTGTTGGCTTACACCGTTTAATGAGAGGCTTCCTGGGGTACAATGGCCGGCATCTCGGTAACCTTACCATAATGTTCCTTACTCGAATCCCGGTAATGGTTGCATCCTTATTAAAAGTGGTCGTTGTTTTTGGCATCATCTGTCTTTGTTCCGGAATGTTGAAATATCGTTCACTGTTACTTTTTGTTTTGTTGGGAATTCTCCTTATGCCGCGTCCAATGCTTACACAAACATTTTGCTGGTCTGCCGGCTTTTCAAATTATGTGACATCGGTTTTTTTCCTGTTCCTGTTCATGGTATGGGTTAATCAATATTATGACATTTCTGAAATGTCCAAATTCCGATTGTTTCTTATTTTCATTTTAAGTATCTGTATGCAATTATATTTGGAGACATCTACTTTATGTCTTCTTTTTTGTAGTGTCATCACCACAATTTATTACTGTGTGATAAAAAAGAAATTTCATAAAATCTATGGAATCATTTTACTTGGAAACATCATTGGATTTCTTCTGATGTTTACAAATACTGCTTATTTTAACGCTGTTGAAGGAAATGATAAAACTTATAAATCCCTTCAGTTTTCTGTCGATAATGTCTTGAAGCTGAAACAATTATGGTGGAAATTTTCTCAGTCAATCATCCCTCAGTGGCTAACTGAGAACACATTTCTTCTATTCTCACTGACTGGAACCATCCTCCTTTTTTGTTTCTTCTTTTCTTTTAAGGGAAGAAATTTCTTTCTTAGCTTTTATTTACTTTCCTTCCTTTATTTTTTCGGAAGAAAAGTCCTTTTCCTTCTTTTAAAAGCAAAAGTTCCAATGGACAATGAACTCTGTACTGTCGTTTGTCTGCTTTTCTACATAAATTTAGTATTATGCATTTGTTTTGCTATCAAGGACTCAAAGCAAAAACTTCTTTTACTTCTTCCTTTGTTAGCACAGCTGCCATTAACCGGACCATTACTTTTTTCATCTCCAATTAATGCACGTTGCTTTATGCCCGGCTATATACTTTTTATGTTATTTATTTTAGAACTCTTAAATTTGACTTTAAAAGAATTATCATTATCCGATTATCCTTTTTATAATGTTTCAAAAAATTTATCCTATATTGTGGTTACAATATTTTTCGTACTCTTTTTAACAAATGATATCAATCATTGTGTCATATTACATAATGCTCAAAAAGAAAAAATTGAATATATTAACTCAGAATTGAGAAATAACAAACAAACCATTGTTGTACCATACCTTCCTTATTCTGATATCTACTGCGTTAATTCTAACCCAACGAAAAATCGTTGGCAGACCAAATTCAATATTTACTATAATTTTCCAAACGATACGCGCTATCGCTATGTGTCATATTCTAAATGGTTAAAAATCAAATAAGCTACTCACCTTTTGTCTCTTGATTTTTTCTACCTCTGTGCTATAATCGAAAAGTTCTTGTCCCTCGGGACTTTCTTATTTTTTTAATCTAGCCGATTCAGGCAAAAGAATGGAGTTTATGATGCATAGAGACAAAATAAAACCAATGCTATTCAGCACACTTAAGAATTACTCAGGAAAGCAACTTACAACAGATATTATTTCAGGAATTATCGTGGCAGTCATTGCCTTACCGTTGTCTATCGCCTTAGCTTTGGCATCCGGTGTCGGTCCGGAAGAAGGACTTTATACTGCCATTATCGCCGGTTTCATCATTTCCTTTTTAGGTGGAAGCCGTGTTCAGATTGCCGGTCCGACCGCAGCCTTCGCCACCATCGTGGCAGGAATTGTGGCAAAAAACGGAATGGAAGGCTTAATGATGGCCACCATCATTGCCGGTATCATTTTAATTATCATGGGACTTTGTCGTTTAGGTACTTTGATTAAATTTATCCCATTTACCATCACTACCGGATTTACTGCCGGAATTGCTGTTACGATTTTAATCGGGCAGCTAAAAGATTTCTTTGGATTAGTTTATCCGAAAGGAACTGTCACCATTGAAACAACAGAAAAGGTTGAAGCTTTTGCACGCAATCTCAAGACCGTGAATCCATACGCATTGTTAGTCGGTGGAATCAGTCTTTTGATTCTGATTGTGTGGCCGAAGATCAGTGAAAAGATTCCAGGTTCCCTTATTGCGGTCATTGCGGGAATCCTTATCGTAAAATTTTCCAATATGAATGTGAATACCATCGGAGACTTGTACACCATTAGCAACAGTCTTCCAACATTCCATACGCCGGACTTTTCCATGGGAACCATTCGTTCTGTTTTATCAGACGGATTTACCATTGCGATTCTTGCGTCCATTGAATCGCTGCTGTCCTGTGTTGTTGCAGACAGTATGATTAATTCTCATCATCGTTCTAATATGGAATTAATTGCTCAGGGATGTGGTAACATCGGTTCTGCCCTATTCGGCGGTATCCCTGCTACCGGGGCCATTGCCAGAACTGCTGCCAATATCAAGAACGGCGGACGTACTCCGATTGCCGGTATCGTTCATGCCATCGTACTGGTTCTCGTATTGGTAATTCTCATGCCATATGCGGCACTTATTCCAATGCCAACCATTGCAGCAATTCTTTTCGTGGTTGCCTACAACATGTGCCAGTGGAGAACCTTCGTTACTCTTTGTAAGGCGGCTCCTAAGAGTGACATTTTAGTTTTAGTTGCTACCTTCGGTTTAACCGTCGTGTTCGATTTAGTTGTTGCCATCGAAATCGGAATGGTTCTTGCCGTTCTGTTATTCCTTAAGAGAATGAGTGATGAATCTCAGGTTAAGGGTTGGAAATACTATGATCCGGAAGAAGATCCGGACGGAATGGATTTAATGCCGATTCCAAAACAGGTTCGTGTCTTCGAGATTTCCGGACCAATGTTCTTCGGCGATGCAGAACAGTTAGCTGCCATCGATTTTAAGGACTTTACAAAAGTCATTATCATCCGTATGCGTGGAGTTCCAGCCATTGATGCCACAGCAATGCGTTCCTTACGTCTTTGCTTTGAGCGTTGTCAGAAACAGGGAATCACTTTGGTATTCTCTCATGTAAATGAGCAGCCAATGAACACCATGAAGAAAGCCGGATTTATCGAAAAGGTCGGAAGAGAAAACTTCCAGCCACATATCGAAGATGCCATTGCACGTGCAACCAAATTATGTGAAGAATAGAAAAAAAGGAATGAAGTCATCTGCTTCATTCCTTTTCTTTTTCTAAACGTCTCTGTTTTCTCAGATTATGTACCCGGGCATATTCTTCCGGCAGCTGTGCCTTTAACTGATCTCGGATTTCTCTTCGATGCTTTAAAAGAATCTCCATAGCCTTCGGATGCAATTCCTGTAATCGCATTTCTCCCCGCTCACGACGCTCCTCCACTAATTGCTCCAGCTTTGTAGCATCCTCCTTTGTGATTCGTCCCTGATTCGCCAGCTGTTCCAATGCAATTTCCAGATAATCGAAAAACTCATCTTCATCGTATCGACCAATCAATCCCCAGGTCGTCTTCAAGGCATCCGTACCAAACACATCCTTATGCTCCACATCCCCGGCAATCGTAGCCACAAGATGTTCCGCCGTTTCCTTTGCCATCTGTTCGAACCGAGCCTCTGCCTCATCCCCAAAAGCCCATTCGAATTCTGCCAATCGCTCTTCGGACTCAATGAAATTCTTTCCTTTTCCGTCATTTTCCATATCCTCTAAATCATAAGGCTTATGAAGTCCTGCATCTCGCAATGCCAGAGTTATGGTTCGGCGCATCACACCTTCATCAATCAGTTTTCCTCCACCTAACCTTCGGATTCGGTCATTTAAGATTCCTTCATGCTCCGTAATATAGAAGTGAATTCCACGATTCAACAGATTGTCCCGGAATAACATCAATCGATCCACTGCCGTAACATCAATATCATCAATTCCTCTGGCGTCCACCACTACCTGCTTCGTATCTTTTCTGATTCCGCTTTCAATGTCCTTCTCAAAGCGATCAATATTGGCAAAGAAAAGATTACCATTAAAGCGATAAATCAATGTATTTTTAATCGGTCTGGCAGACATATTTCTATTTAACGGATAGAAATTTCCCTCTCCCGGAATTCTTCCAAGGAACGCTGTGGATGGAGCAACCGCCTTTACCGCAACAACTGCAAAAGACAAAATGCATCCAATCATTACGCCGTAAACCGTACCGAATAACAAAACGCCCCCAAAGGAAATCATAAAGACGATCCATTCATTCTTACTGGTTTTACGCAGTCTCTCTGACAGGGAAAACTCAATGATTCCGATTAAAGCCGTCATAACAATTCCCGTCAAAACCGGAACCGGCAAAAACTTTAACAACGGTGTCCCAAACAATAAAATCAACAACATGGTGACGGAAGCCGTAATGGACATTACCTGAGACTTGCACCCATAGGAGTCCGCAACACCACTTCTGGAAACCGAACCGTTAATCGGACAGCAGCCAACCAGGGCTCCTCCCATATTCATTCCTGCATAAGCTAGTAATTCCCGGTTATTATCTACATCATCCTGATACTTCATAGCATAATTTCCGGTAGCCAGCAGTGTCTGTGTCATTATAACTGCTGCAATACTCAAGGACTGAATGAGCATTTCCACCGGATCATATTTCATCACGGAAAAATCCGGTAAAACGAAATGAGGTAATCCTCCGGATACCTGTGGTAACAATTTCACCCCATAATCATCCAAGTGTAATCCAATCTGTAATGCCATCCCCACGACCATCATGATTACCAGCATCGGCACTTTCGGAATCCACCTCTTACAAAGCAGAATCACCAAGACCGTACCAAGACCCAATCCCAGGGACACCCCGTTAAAGGAATGTCTCTCCATGACCATATGCTTCACCAGTAAATAGAGTTCCCCGGTTCCTGCCGTTCCTCCCCAAAGTTTCGGAACCTGCATCAGTATAATCGAGGCTCCCACTCCGGAAATAAATCCACCCATTACCGGTGTGGAAATAAACTTCACAATTCTTCCTGCCTTCAGAAAATAGAAAATCACAAACCATATAGCAACCAGTAACGCAACCATTGGCGCCACTTTCATTGCCTGTTCCGATTCAGCCTTCACTCCCAGAGTCGCCAATAAACCGCCCACCATGGCAGCAGGCATGGCATCTACCCCTACCACAAACTGTGGCGACGTAGTAAGAAACGCAAAAATAAGGATTGGCAATAGGGACCCATATAACCCATAGATTACCGGCAATCCCGCAATCTGCGCATACCCCATGGAAATAGGAATAGAAACAAGCGCAACAATAATGCCGGATAAGATATCATTTTTCCAATGCACTTTTCCGGCAATGAATTGTCCCGATTTATTCAGTTTTTTTTCACTTTTCTGTTCTGTCATCATTTCTGTCTAATCTTTCCAATTATTTTCCTGCTAAGAAGTCACGAACCTTTTCTAAATATTTCTCACCCTGTTCCCGACCTAAATAATAAGTTTCCCAGAGTTTATCCGGATTCTTCTCGATATGATTTACCGGAAGTTTCTCTTTCGGGCGAATTACTAAAATCTCATCATGGATTTCTTTCTTACGAATGTACTTAATTTCTTCGTTATACATCAGATGTCGATCTTCCATGGCACGAAGGAAATGTGGATATTGTCTTAACTGAACCTTCGCCACACTCATGGCACTGTTCGGTCCCTTAACATATCCTTTCGGCTGCGTCAGAATCACGACATTTCTGTCATATCCGATACTTTCGAAATACTTTAACGGAATGGAATCTGCCACGCCTCCATCCAGCAGTTTTCGTCCCTGTACTTCCACGATTTTGGAAACAATCGGCATGGATGCAGAACCTTGCATATATAACAAGTCCTCCCCTGTACCAGTTTTGATTTTCTTATAAATCGGCTGTCCTGTAATTACATCTGTACAAACCACATAGAATTCCATTGGATTCTTTTCAAAGGTCTCACTATCAAAAGGATCCAGTTTTTCCGGAATATCATGATAAGCAAAATCCACATCAAAAATATTTCCCGTTTTAATAAGCGACTTAATGCTCATATAATTCGGGCTGTTACAATATTTCGTGTTATATCGAATCGTCCTTCCCGGCTGCTTTGATTTATAATTACATCCAAAAACTGCCCCGGCACTGACGCCAATGGCTCCATCAAATTCAATATTATTTTCCATCCATACATCAATGACACCTGCGGTAAACATTCCGCGCATCGCGCCACCTTCCATTACAAGTCCTGTTCTCATAAGCCCTCCTTTTCTGTTTCAATCCGCACATTACCATCTACCTCATATTGTACCATATTTTCCCCCAAATAATGCAAAAAACCTGACGATTTTTCGCCAGGTTTTTGTTTTCTAATATCCTACAATGATTCCATGTTTTTCAGCATAATAACTGTCCAGACCTCTTGTTGGAATAATCTTAATGTCAATACTTTCGAAAAGTTTATCAATGGCTTCCTTAACCATTAATGCCAATTCCTCATTCTGACAATGAGAAATGATAATGGAACGACAATTTTCTCCTCGTTCCTTAATGTCATCCAGAATTACTTCAATCACCTTCTTACTGCCACGGGCAATTTTCTTTACCTCAATGGTTCCTTCCGGACTCGCAATTCCCACACCGATCAGTCGCAATTTACTGGCAACCAATCCCGCAATTTTTGACATTCTTCCGTTTCGCACCAGATTATTATAAGAACAAAGCGCGAATACAACATGCATTGTCTTCATATATTTATGAATTTCATCTTTTACCACATCAAAGTCATCATTGTCTGCAATTAACTGCTGCAGTTTTCTGACAATCAGGCAAAGGGTCGGTCCTGTAGACAAGGAATCCAATATTTCAATCTGACGACTCGGATCTTCTTCCAAAATCATCTTTTTCGCTACCCCTGCACTGTTAAAGCTTCCGGAAAGACTGGACGAAATCGTCACCAGGAAGCATTTCTTTGCATCGCCAATCGCATTAATCCATTCCGCCGGAGACGGGCAAGATGTAAAACTGGTTTCTTTACAATTATCTATCGCATCGATTACATCATCCACCTGTAATGATTCATCATCCACATAATCAACACCATCAATGGAAATCACAAAAGGTACTGTAGCAAAACCTACCTTATCATCCTTTTTTTCCAATTCATAAAAATCACAGCTGGAATCTGTAACAATTTTCCAATCCATTTAGGAATCTCCTTTCCAATCCACTTATCCTTTGTTAGGTTCCTACTATTATTGTAATCAATTTTCTGGTTTTGTCTAGATTAAATTGTATTGAATACTACATGTTCTTTTCTTTCATTTTATCTTACAGTTTTCGACAAAGCCATTGAAAGCCATATCCATCCAGTTTAATATCCTTCGCTACCTTTTGTTCTCCGGTCATTAAGTCTTCAAACATTCCTTCTTCCTCTTCAATCCATGCAGTTTTTTCATGCTCGCTGAAATTGAAGATTCCAATGATTTTCTCCCCTTTATAGTATCTGCCGATTCCTAAAATACTATCCTCCCAGGTTTCCACGGTCCATAAATCTGCTTCATTGGAAAAGGCCGGATGTTTCTTTCGAAGTTCTCCTAATTTTTTAAGGTTTCCAAAAATTTTTCCCGGAGCGGAATCTTCCTCTGTGATTTTTTCCGCATCCTCCCAATGGAATTTTCCGCGATGAAGATATCTGGAATCTTCTGCTTTTTCCGGATTTTCTTTATAAGAATAATCATTCAGCTGACCGATTTCATCGCCACTATAAATAATCGGAATTCCTGCCTGCATAAACATATAGGCATGAAGCATTAAATCCAGCGAAATCGCTCTTTCTAATGCCTTTTTGTTTCCTTCATCCACAGCCTTCTCAACTCCACAAAGCGAGGCCGTTGTTCCACAGAAATTAGCATTCTGTATTTCCTCTGAACGGTTTAATTCTCCACGGCTGTTACTAAATCCCGCATTGCCTAAAAAATATTCATTCAGGTACTCTTTATGGGTAATCTCCGCAATTCCATACCTAAGAAGCATATCATAATCCAGACCCCATCCAATGTCATCATGACATCTCAAATAGTTTAGGAACACATCTCTTTTCGGAAGACTTCCCATAATATCAATCTGGTTTCTCAGCAATCCCACATCTCTGGTGGCCACTGTATGCCATATGGTAGCCATGGCAGCCACATTATAAAGCATATGACATTCCGGCTTCTCCTTCGTTCCAAAATACGGAACCACACGGTCAGCTTCCATGACAACTTCTCCCAGCAGAAGTATTCCCGGACAAACAATCTCGCTGATTATGCGAAACATTCTGAGAATCGTATGAACCTTCGGAAGATTCCTACAAGTGGTTCCCAGTTCTTTCCATATATATGGCACGGCATCCAGTCGTATGACATCTACACCACAGTTCGCCAAAAAAAGAAAATTGTAAACCATTTCGTTGAACACTCTAGGATTTCGATAATTTAAATCCCATTGGTACCGATGAAAAGTCGTCATGACATAATGCCCCATTTCCGGAATTTCCGTGGAGTTCCCCGGTGCCGTTGCCGGATAAATCTGAGGCACTGTCTGATCATAGCGGAAGGGTTCCTGATAGTTTTCAAAGCAGTAATACCGGCTCATATACTCTCCTTCTCCCTGCTTCGCTTTCACTGCCCACTCATGTTCATCGGAAGTATGATTCATTACAAAATTGCAGCACACCTTGATGTCTTTATTATGACATTTCTTTGTGAAAGCCTTTAGGTCCTCCACCGTTCCCAAGTCTTCCCGTACTTTCCGATAATCCCGGACTGCATACCCTCCATCTGAATTCTTTTCCGGGCTATCCAGAATCGGCATCAGATGTAAATAATTCACTCCCAGTTTTTCCACATAAGGAAGCTTTTCCACTGCGCCCTTCAGATTTTCTGCAAAATTATCCACATACATCATCATTCCAAACAGGGATTTTTTCTGATACCAGTCCGGCTCCTCCAAACGTTTCATGTCAATTTCCTTTAATGCGTCACTTCTGGCTTCATAATATTCTGCCATAGTATTACATAATTCTCCGTACATATCACTATTATCATATAATTCCATATAAAGCCAACGAAGCTCATCATCATATTTTTCAAATCTCTCATCCAATATTTGTTTCTGTGCTTTGTTTAATGTCATTTAATCACCCCATTTATAAACAAAGAGCACCCAAACACTGTTTGAGCACTCTCTATTCAATTCAGTCTTTATTTTTTCTTATAAATCGTATCATTTCCTAAGCTATCTTTTACATTCAAAGTATCCCCACTGATTTCATAATCTAACTCCATCGGGTCTGTGTCCTCATAGAAGGAAATTGTTAAAACATCATCTGTCGCACTATATGTAAAAGTCATTTCCTCTCCACCTATATCATACACACCTGTTCCATCGTCTTTAAAATGATACGTAAATCCGCCACTTTCATAAGTCCAATCTCCTAACAACGCATCCGCTCCGGTCTTTTCCACCGTGGTTTCCTTTTCAGTCTGCTTCTCTTCTTTTGTGTCTCCTTTCGAACCGCATCCCATCAGAAAGACACAACTTGTTGCTAAAACTGTTACTAATACCAATAGTTTCTTCATATAACTCTCCTCCATTTCCTGATAATAATATAGTAACATTTATCATACTACCTGGCAACTGACTTAAAACGTTTTCTTTCTCTTCGCCGGCTTAGCATCTTCCTGTTTTTTCCAGCCCCTTCTCTCCTTATCCAATAAATTTGCGCATTCTTATGCAATCAAAACTTCCACTATGAATCACGGAATCATCTACACAAACATATCCCAGTTTCTCGTAAAATGAAATCACTTCAACTCTGCTATCAATAATAATCTCACGGTATCCAAGTTCCACAATCCACTGTTCTGCCCCCCGCACAACATCATGACCCAGATGTTTCCCTCGATACTCCGGCAAAACAACCACTCTTCCCAGAACTACACATTCTGAATCCTGTTCGTAAAATCTACAGGTTGCAATCGGATATTCATCGTCTAAGAGCACAATATATCGCGTCCCTTCCTTATCGTGTTCATCGAATTCATCCCGCAAGGAAATATGGTGCTGGCGGTTCATTCCTTGGATTCGAACGGAGTATGCTCCGGCTCTCTGCCATTCTTCCTCAGCACGCATGATTTCAAATTGTCCCATCACACTATCCTTTCCCGTATCTAACATCCCCAAAATTTCTTTCCTAATAATACCATAATTTTCTTTTGAAAACTATCATCTCCCCACAGAATAGTCCCTCTTTTTCTTGACGAAAACCCATCCTATCGTTTATAGTTTCTTTGTGCGTTATCGAAAAAGATAACTAAAGAAATGGAGGACTTAAAATGAAAAAAATTACAAAGACACTATTCATCGCTGCACTTTTCGTAATCTTTGCTTTTCAGACAAAGGTTTCTGCGGCTACCCCTACGTTGCAGCAAATTGCAAATTCGTTTAATTCCAGTGATACAGTAAAGGAATTTGCGAAGGCTAAGAGTTACTGGACTGCTACCGCAGACGGAAATACTCTTACAATTAAGGCTACGGCAAACGGCTCTAAAGATTCAGCAACTTACACTTTAAACGGAACAATTTTATCACTTACATTTACTAAAGATAATTCCTTGTTCTCAGTCGTATCTGCTACGATTTTAATTGACAGTATTGGTCATTTACATGGATACGCATACGGAGATATGTTCCCTACATTAAATGAATCTGAAGTGATTTCAAAATACACTTTAGAAAACGAAGGCTTATATATGGAAAAGACTTCAGACGGTGGTGGAAAAATTCAGATTGATATTAGTAAAAAGATTCCATTATTGGATCAGTCACAAATATATATCAGACCTAGCGACTTGATTTCAAGCACAGGACAGAAATTCGCAAGTTATTCCAAAGGAAATCTCTTCTTTATGAAAGATACAGAAAATGGAAACACTGTTTTCATTTTTTCCGAAGAGCCAAAGCTTACAATCAGCACCTATAAGTCTATTCTTTCTGTAATTGAAGTCTACTATGGTGCAAAAGAAGCTGCTACATTCCAGCAAAATTACAGCAGTCTGTCCCTTGGGAATAAGACATTTTCCAAATATAAAGTAGAACGTAATCCAAAAATATCCAGCACACTGAAACAATTTCTGGATGGATCTGAGTACCTTACCATTACAATTATTGATAAGACCAGCAAGCCTACTTTAAAGACACCAGGCTTTAAAGTAAAAGCTATGAAGAAAGCCATGAAGGTTAAGGTTTCCAAGGTATCTAACCAGACGGGAATTACAATTCGCTTTAAAAAATCCGGTGCAAAGAAATGGACTACAAAGAAATATTATACTTCAAAGTCAATTACTAAGACCTTTAAGAAATTAAAATCCAAGAAGAAATATCAGGTTCAGGTTCGCGCATTCAATAAGACCACAACCGGAAAATGGTCTAAGACTAAAACAGTTAAAATTAAATAAACACATCATAAAAGTATCTCACAACTTGTGGGATACTTTTTTCATCTGCGAAATTGAATATTTGTCCATTTCGTGCTTTAATTTTCTTAGGAGGATTTCATTATGGATTTAGAAAAACTGAACCGATTAAAACAACAATTTGATTTTATTTTAGAAATAGATAAGGAGAAAGAGATCATTCGACAAACTTATTTAAGTGATGCCAGCCGTCAGGAAACCGATGCAGAACATGCATGGCACATGGCTGTGATGGTCATGCTTCTTTCTGAATATGCCAATGAAGAAATAGACGTACTGAAGACCATGAAGCTCTGCCTGATTCACGACCTGATTGAAATCTACGCAGGCGATACCTATGCCTACGATCAGAAGGGAAATGCCGATAAGTATGAACGCGAAGTCGCCGCTGCTGACCGTCTCTTTGCAATGCTTCCGAAGGATCAGGGAATCATGATGCGAGAGCTATGGGAAGAATTCGAATGTGGCGAAACTCCGGAAGCCCGCTTCGCCAATACTATGGATAAAATCCAGCCATTGATGCTGAATCATTCCACTGGTGGCAGATCCTGGGTGGAACACGGAATTCACCATCAGCAGGTTTACGGTCGAAATCAATCAACTGCTAAAGGCTCAGAAACATTGTGGGAGTTTGCTGAAGAGAATTTCATCAAGCCTCACATCGGCAAGGAACTGCAATAAAAAAAAGTTCACGGTTGCAGAAATCATTCCGCATTTTCCGTGAACTTTACACCATTTTTTTCACACCATACCACCACATCTTCCATAAGATTCTTATATTCCATGAAAAACTGATATTTATATGGTTGTTTAAAATTTATCTTTACGATATTATCCAAACAATAATATTCTGTTCTATCTCCCATTTTAAATGTGATTGTTTTAAATCTTGTCTGGCTTTGCACATTGATTATAATATCAGATGTCATAATGACTCTATCAACCTCAAATGCGTTATATACCGCATCATCAAAGACTAATTTATCCGCATATATTTTTACAACTTCTGGAGTGTGATTTTCTAATTTATTTAATTTCAAAAACAACGGCACCAAAGTAACTGAAAATAAACCAATTCCATACAATAAAAACATCCCAATTGCTGCTGGTGAAATTTCCCCAACCTTTGACTTAAAAACAATAGCTGCAAACCACAGACCAAAGAGCCCAAACACAATCAATGGATCTATGATCAAGCTCCACTTGATATCTTTGCAAATCTTACCCACCAGTTGCTCACGAGGAACATAATATTCCTTCATTTCAAAATAGGACTCCTGCGCTATTTTTTCCCGAGCCTTCTCCAATTGCATTTCTGTCAGCTGCTCGCTTTGTTTTATTTCCTTCCTCTTGTAAATGAAACATGCCACAGCGTAAATTAACGCCAAAGCCATCCAAACACCAGTGGCAACTAGCATCGCAATGGCCCATGCCTCTTTCCCTAACAAAGCAAGTATTGCTGATGCAATCAAACATGCACCCGCTATAATTGATGAGAAAATCAGCAAAATTTTATTTAGTCTAGATGATGCAATAATCGTCAAGTTCATTTTTATCATTCTCCCTTAAGCTTTCCAGTTTCAATAATTATCCAATGAATTCTCTTACGCATCTTCTATACGCTTCCACAGGATCCTCTGCCTGGGTGATTGGACGTCCGACTACGATATAGTCCGATCCAATTTCTTTTGCCTGAGCAGGAGTCATAACTCGTTTCTGATCTCCCACATCTCCGTCAGCGAAACGTACTCCCGGAGTAATTGTCAGGAACTTCGCTCCACAGTGCTCATGTACCTTTCCTGCTTCCAGCGGGGAACAAACTACACCGTCCAAGCCGGCTTCCATAGCATTCTTTGCATAATGCATTACTGTTTCATCCATCGGCTTATCAATCCAGATGTCCTGATGCATTGCTTCTTCGCTTGTGGATGTAAGCTGAGTTACTGCGATAAGAATTGGTCTGCTGCCATCTTCTCTTGTAAGTCCTTCCAGTCCTGCAGTCATCATTGCCTTAGTTCCTGCTGCATGAAGATTTGTCATGTCAACATCCAGGTTTGAAAGCACTGCCATAGACTTCTTTACTGTATTCGGTATATCATGAAGTTTTAAATCTAGGAATATTTTGTGTCCTCTAGCCTTAATCTCTCTTACAATATCAGGGCCTGCTGAATAAAAAAGTTCCATCCCAATTTTTACAAACGGTTTTTCTTCCTGGAACTTATCCAAAAAGTTCATTACTTCGTCCTTGCTATTAAAATCGCAAGCAATAATTACATCTTTTCCCATTTTCTTCCTCCATTCATCTATCTTTTTTCAGTCAGAGTATATTCTACACCAATTAGCGTTTCAAGTAAATCACTTTTCATTCCTGTGAATGAATCATCGATTGCTTCATCAAAAAAGGACCGACAATCCCTCAGGATTAACAGTCCTTTATCATTTCTTTATTTTACTGTCACTTTACATTTTAATACAACACCGTTTACTTTTACTTTAATAACAGCCTTGCCTTTTTTCTTAGCGACAATTTTTCCCTTTTTATTTACCTTTGCAACCTTCTTCTTTGATGATGCAAATTTAGCTTTTCCAATCTTTCCGGTAATTTTTAATTTGAAGGATTTTCCAACTTTTAATTTAACTTTCTTCTTGTTCAATTGTGGCTTTTTGATTAGAACTTCATAGATTCTTACCTTGCCATTTGAAACAACAACAATTGTCGCTTTACCGCTCTTTAATGCCTTTACAGTTCCTTTTCCATCTACTGTAACAACTTTAGGATTTAATGATTTATAAGTTGCATTTTCATCTGCCTTCACGCTAAACTGGTTATTCATTACATAAATCGAAGGGCTCTGAATCGAATCTACAATACAATCCCATTCGCAAATAAACGCCCACTTTTCACGTTCCAGATGTCCATCATTCCATGCTCCTGAAGGTCTCATCAGAGCAAAATCTTCGTTAAGTGCATTATTTGGCTCGCGTTTATCCCAATTTGTATACTCCGCTTTTTCTCCTGTAATCCATTCCCAGTTTCCCTCTGTTTTCTCGTCAGAAAAGCCAATCAAAACGCCTTTTTTTCTACTTTTCAAAAATGTCTCTACGAGAAAATCATTTTCTTCCTTTGAAGTGATTGTTACAAGATGTCCGCCGAGTTTCGTGCAATATTCCTGGGCATCTTTCCAACCCATTTCGTTCTCGAACAGTGCATATGTATGACCTTCATAAGTCTTTGACTCCTTACTTCCAGCAAGAGCAGCTTCTGTCTTTACTGACGTTGTGGCTACTGTTCCCATAACCATTGAGCAAATTAATACAGTTCCTAATAATTTTTTCATTTTTCATTCTTCCTTTCAAGTTTTTCCAGAATCCATTGTAACGTCCTTTTACATATCAGTCAACCGTCTGGTTTTATGGCAATATTCACATACTCCTCCTCCCTTCCGCATACACTATTACAAAACTCTTTTAGGAGTTCCTATGTCTACTTCCAAAACTTCCCTGCTTCGCCGAAGCATCTTTTGGCTTTGTATCTTAATCACCGTAGTGGGGCTTACATACCATTACGACAAAACACTTATTTCAGATGGTTGGGATTCCATTGTCACATCGACGCAGAAAAAGGAGCTACCAATTTACTGTGTGAAAACCGATAAGCCACAGGTGGCAATTAGTTTTGATGCTGCCTGGGGAAATGAAGATACCGGAACACTTTTAAAAATTTTAAGTCAATATAACATCAAAACCACTTTCTTCATGACCGGTGGGTGGGTAGAAAAATATCCCGAGGACGTAAAAGCAATCCACGCCGCCGGGCACGACCTTGGCAATCATAGCGAGCACCACAAACATATGAGTGAGCTGACCTATAACGACGTTCAATCAGAAATCAATGATGTAACGGAGAAAGTCCAAAAGCTTACGGGAGAAACCATGCGGTTGTTCCGTCCCCCTTACGGCGACTATGACAACCAATTGATCTACCAACTTAGGGAATGTAACTACTACCCAATCCAATGGTCCGTGGATAGTCTGGACTGGAAAAACTATGGGGTAGACAGCATCGTTGATACCATTCTGAATCATAAAGCGTTAAAGAACGGTGCCATCATCCTGATGCACAACGGTGGAAAGTATACCGCAAAGGCATTACCGAAAGTTATCACTGGATTACAGGAAAAAGGCTATGAGATTGTGCCGATTTCGGAATTGATTTATCAGGACAATTATCATATTGAAGTAGATGGAAGCCAGGTGCAGAATTCCGGTAAAAGTTAAGCAAAAATCGTGAGTCTCTTTTTATTTTGTGATACAATAAGTCTAGAAGTTTAAGGAGGTACAATCTATGAAAAAAAATCGATTTGTAACATCAATTTGTGTCCTGAGTTTCGCGATTAGCCTGATATCATTTACAGGAGTTTCTGCGAGAACCGTAAAATACCAGACAAGTACGGTAAAGAAAAGCAGTACCTATGCATCTTTGGACTATACGAGCCTGACTGTTAAAGGAAAGTCTAAAGTTGCAAAAGCAGTTAACCGGGATATGAAAAAAAGAAACAAGGCACTGCGTAAATATTATAAGGGAATGAAGAAGACTTACGGAACCGGCGAATATGGAACCGGATCATTTTGTTCTTCCGATAAAAAAGTTTCTTCCAGAAAAGGAAAATACTTTTCAATCCAGGAATACAATATGGAATACAGCGCCGGTGGAGCTCATCCATTTTCAAATTTTGTTGGGTATAACTACAATATTAAGACGGGAAAAAGGGTGTATCTTACCGATGTGCTGAATCTGGATTTAGACACCACAAAAAAGAAAATACAAACAAAATTGACCAAGTACTTCAAAAAGCACAACATTGAATCATCTATATATGACGAAACAACTTTTAAAGATTACAAAGAAGACACCTTCCAATTTTACATCAAAGGAAAGAAAGTGCATGTCGTCTTTTCCCCATATGATGTTGCACCATATGCAGTAGGCTTCGTAGAAATAACGTTTAAGTTGAAATAAGCAGTGGATTTCTTTAATGCAAAAAAGCGGATTTAATAGAGTATATCCCAGAAAAAAAGAGTAACCAGACTTAAAGTCTAGTTACTCTTTTTTTCACACATCTCACAAATCTTCTCAAACAATTGATTATAATTTCTTCGGAAGTATTCCCGAGCCTCTTCGTCCGGCATTACAGCGATGGCTTCCATTCCTTCGTCGTAATAACCTTTTGCGATTTCACAGGCTTTATTGAAGCTATCCGTGGCAATCAATTTATCTAATAAAGCTGTTCGGTATTCCTTTGTCATTCCATCTTTTTTTACATCATTGGCAAGTTTCTGAATCATCTTGAAATCTTTCTTTTCTTCTTTTGCCAGAATGATTGGAAGGGTGTAAACCCCATTGTAAAAATCCTGGAAGGTTGGCTTTCCGATGATTTTCTCATCTGATAAAATATCTAGTAAATCATCGTGAATCTGGAACAACATTCCGAAGTTTCTTCCGATTTTCGCGTATTCATTGATGACCTGATCTTCACTCTCACACATGATTGCCCCTGCCATGGTTGCGACTTCAAACAATGCCGCTGTCTTTCCCTGAATATTGGCAAGATGTTCTTCCTTCGTGATGGATAAATCATATAGCTTTTCATTCTGGTTCAATTCGCCATAACATAATTCTTCGAATCGCTCTAGTATGGTTTTACTATATTCTCGCATGAGCTCCTGCTGATTATTAAAATTATAAATCATGGAAAACATCATATAGTCACCCAGATAAACTGCCGACTTGATTCCGAACTTTTTCTGAACAGATAATCGATTTCTTCGTTTTTCAGAATTATCAATCACATCGTCATGGATTAATGTTGCCATATGAATCAGTTCCAGCATTGCCGCAAATTCCGTGACATCCTTATCCGGATTTAAGGAATATGCTGAGGCCAACATAAAGCGTGGTCGAAGTTGTTTTCCTTTCACGTCTAAAACCCAACGGATCATCTGATTAATCATCTTACTCTTTCCATACATCATCTGATCCATATGTTCATTCACTTGTTTTAATTGTATCTCTAAATAATTGTTTATCGACATCGGTTTCTCCCCAATTTGATGCTCTATAAAAGCCTCTGGCATCAATCTTTTGTCCTTTAATTTCTATCCCACATAAATATGCGGATTCACGTTTACACCATTCATTTTTACGCCAAAATGCAAGTGCGGTCCCGTCGTCTGCCCAGTCAGTCCCACGTATCCAATCGTCTGCCCTGCAGATACTTTGTCTCCCGGAGCCACCACAAAGGCCATCATATGCATATATTCTGTGACAACTCCGCCTCCATGGCTGATTCCCACAAACATTCCTGCAGAAGAGCTATTGTACGCCCAGATAACGGTTCCTGCTCCGGACGCCACGATTGGAGTTCCAATCGGTGCCGGAATATCAATTCCCTTGTGAGGACTCTTTCGTCCCGCACGATCTCCCCAGTTAGATGAAAGATAGGTATGTCCCGGCAACGGCCATGCATGTGGTGTCGTCATAACATCCTCTTCCCCGTTAGCCTTGCGCTCTTCCTGTTCCTTTCGAATCAGGTCTCGAAGTTCTTTCATCAATGCATCTTCATCTACATGGTTCTGTGCGATCTGATCCTTATAAAGCTTAATCTCTGCTTCTTTCTTTTCAGAAAGGGTCTTCATCTTAGCAATGGATTTTTTCTGCTTGTTTTTGAGGGCAACCAGCTTCTTTTTATCAGCATTTAGTCGTGCACCAATCACTTCGATTTTCTTTCTCGTATCAGAAAGTTTCTGGAACATTTTTCTATCATACGTGGAAATGTCGCTGATATATTCGGCTTTACTAAGCATGTCATTGATGCTACTGGAATTGAAAATCAGGTCAATCATCTGCATGTCTCCGTTTTCGTACATATATTGAATTCGGAGTTTCATGTCTGCATACTGCTGCTGTTCCTGCTGCTGCGCACGATTCAGCTTTCTTTTATTCTTTTTGATTTCTTTCTTTTTCAGTTTCAGTTTTTCTGCTGTCTCGATAAGGGATTCCCCCATCTTATCCAGCTTTTTATTCAGTTTATCCAATTCCTTTTCTGCGGAATCAGCTTTATACTGCAGGTCATCATTTTGTCTCTGCATATCGATGATTTTCTTCTGCTTTTCCTTGCTGTCCTCACCGTAAGCAAAATGATTCGCTGTGATTAAAATTGCAAAACATAAAACGAAACTGATTACAATCTTACTTTTTTTTCTAAACATTACTTTTTCTTCTTTTTCGGAGTTTTCACGTGTTTTTTATTCTTACATGTTCCAAAGATCTGATAACCAAACTGGTAACGATAAGCTCTGACACGAATGTAATATTTCGTTCCTGCCTTTAACCCGGTAATGGTATAAGATGTCTTGGCTGTCACCTTGCTCTTTGTCTTAGAAGCCTTGAAGTTTTTATCCGTAGAATACTGAACCTGATATTTGAATACCGGATTCACTTTTGCAAACTTCACGGTTACCTGATATTTTGGTTTCTTCTTAGATGATTTTTTCATCTTCTTTGGCTTGCTAACTTTTTTGATTTTTGTCGCTCCGGTTGAAATTTCTTTTTCCGGGGTTCCCTTCTTTCCATCCGGATCAATATAGCAGGCTGATGCCATATATTTTCCGGTTACGAAATCTGTACTATAATAAACAGTGCTGTTGGCATATCTGGTTGCTACAGTACCTTCCGATTTCACGCCATTGTTTTCATAACGTTTTGTTCCCTTATCAAACAGTTCCTTATCTAATACAGCTGTTCTAGGCTGACTGACACTTGCTAAATGAACCAGGCTTGCTCCATCATTTTTCTTGGAAATATTACCAATATTTAAATAAGGATTATATACCTGTTCTTCATAGGCCCAATGAGAATGTCCTGTAAACAATGTCACATTCGCATATTTCCTTAATAGATTTCTTAAACGCTGTTCATCCTGATTTCCATAAACATAAGTTAAGTCATATGTATATCCCAGAGGTGTTTCCAGATTTCCGACACTCTTTGTTACGTCACCACCTTCTGCTGCCAGGTAGGTGTGGAAATATACATAAACTTTCTTATTGGCATACTTATTCAATGTCTTATGGAACCAGTTTAACTGGTCGTCTGCTAAAAGGCTCTTTCCTTTTCCATAGCTAGCCTTTGTCTGGCTTAAGAAAATGTGATAATCATCACCGCTTCGATAAACGAAGTCCACTCCATTGGCACAAACATCGACTACATTCTTGTCTGTCGTTCTTGTTTTATTGATGTTCGCCGCAAATAATTTCACTTCTTTTTCTGCATTCTTTGTCCAGGATACATCATGATTTCCCATACAGGTATAAACGGTAAGGTCTTTATATTTTCCAATAGCCTTATTGAATTTATTATAGGAATCAATTTCTCCCTGGTTGCTTAAATCCCCAGTGAGGAATAACTGCTTTACGCCCTGTTTATGAATGAACGCCAGTGCATCATCAAATGATTTTACTGCATCATCTGCGCTAAAATCGCTATATCTGTTAAAATGCACATCGCTCATCAAGGCGAAAGTATATTTCTGTTCGCCTTCGGCAAACAATTTATTTTCCGGAATGGTATAACTGTCCACAACAGTATCCGTACTATCTTCTACCAGGACTTCCTTTGCACCTTCTGGAATCACGGTATATGGTGAAATAAATTTATAATCTGCTGTCAAGTCATCTTCCGTGGTAGTCACAGTTCCCAGTTCTGTAAATTCCACATCACCGCTCTTTAATTTCTGACCTTCGCCATCTCCCCAGTATAATTCGTAAGTACCGGCGTTTTCTGTTGTAACGGAAATTGTTCCCGCCGCAGAGCCTGCTCTTGTATTTGCAAACTGATACGTCACGTTCTGTGTAACTTCTCCGCCTTCTGTAATGACTACTGCTGAATAAGTTGAAACGGTTAACGCTGCAACCATAAGCATGGACAATAACTTCTTACTTCTCATAAATCTCCCACCTTTCTGTCCTGGCTTTTTATTAAGAACATAATTTTGCTACGATTTCATTGATGACCTTTCCATCTGCTCTGCCTTTAAACGCCGGCATCACAGTCTTCATAATCTGTCCCTTATTTCCTGTAGCAATCACATCCGCAAATTTTTCCTTCAGTTCTGCTTCCACTTCTTCTGCACTCATTAACTTTGGTGCGTATTCATTAAACACATCATAACGTGCCTGATATTCTGCCTTTAAGTCTTCTCTGGAATCCGGACATCCGTCAATCTGTTCCTTCACGGATTTTAATTCTTTTAAGATTACTTTATTCACTAATTCTTCCGGAATGTCTTCACGACATCCAGCATCAATGCCTGCCTTCTTTACTGCCTGTACTAATGCAGAAATGGATTCCTTTCTAGGCTTATCCTTTGCCTTCATTGCTGCAATCATATCTTTCTGTAATGTCTTTAAATCCATTTTTAATTCCTCCTAATTTCTAATTATATTATCCTTAGAGTTTCCCCTAAAATAATCCACATTAACTTCTTTACTGAACTAACGAACTCCATCCATAATCTATCTTTTCATAAGATGGATCCACAACTGATAATATATGATCATACAAATAATTATATGCAGACTCACGAGGCATCATTTGATGCTGATAAAGATAGTTTGCAATCCGAAAAACGGAATAGGACTGAATTTTCCCATATACATAGGTTCCGTCCGATAACTTTGCATATCCTCGTACTCTATAATCCGCCTCATATGCTTCTTTGGAATGAGCACCAAATTTCATGGTCATACTATAATAAGTCGCCGTGGTAGAATCACCAAATTGTTCCTTCAGAACACCAAGTCCTTTGCTGTCAAATCCCTTTACAAAGTAATTATCGGAATCCACGGTCATGTCCTGTGCTTTCCAATCTGTTACTGTTCCATTATACACCGCCAGACCATAAATTAAACCATATTCTGCTACCTTTTTTCCATTTATTTCAGGTTCAACCGAGGCAATGACACGACTTCCTTCCACAGTGGTACTAATCTGATATCCTTCAATCCTTATTTGCTCAGAAATCTGCGGTTCTTCCTTTTCCGTGACAGCCTCTGTTATTTCTTCCGTTGTTGTCTCGGTGACGATTTCAGTCGGTGGTTCCGGAGCGATTGCATCATATATCCCCTGATGCAAGTAAGAAACAGAACAATTACTGTTTTCATTATTGAACCGGGCACCCTGATAATCTACCACCCCAACGTCATCGAATACTAACGCTGTGGTTCCATACCCACGAACATCGATTCCATTTGTTTGTGGTCCATAAATCTTCGTTTGGGAAACAGTTACCTGTGATAATTGGTTAAAACAATCAAAAAGAATTCCCTCATAGGTCGAATCAATAATCGTATTATTGGTAACCTGATAGTCTGCTTTCATTTCTTGGTTCGTTACCCAAAACCAAATGGCACCGATATTATATTTATAATCGCTATGCAGTGTTCCACATCTGACAAGAACATTCCCCTCTACCTGGATTGTTCCGGAAAATCCATCGGACGTATCAAACTGACTAGATACACAAATTCCACCACCATTGTTTACAGTATCCGTAACATAATTATTAGAAACAACATTTCCATATCCACCATAAATTGCAATACAATTTGCCAATGTCGGTATTTGCACAGTATTGTTATAAATCTTATTATTGTAACAATTTCCCTGCCATGGCCAAATAGCGATTCCGTCGTCGCCGGTATTTCGCACGGAATTATTATAAATTCTTGCTCCACTACTTCCACTGCAAAGATTAATTCCATCCGCATAGGTATTTCTGATTCGACATCCACGAATGGTTAAGTTCTCAGCTGCATATGTCCATACCCCGACTTTAACATGCTCCATCCAAATATTTTCAATGACGCAATTTGTGCTGGCTGAAGTTCCCCCAAACGCTGGTAAATCCTCTGCGTCTAATCGATGGTCTGCCAGACCTGTCATTGAAAAATCATAAAACCCGCATGTTCCGGAATAATCAAAGGCCGCTCCTAATCCAATCAAATTCGAAAACCACATTCCAGCACCACGGATGGTAACATTAGAAACAACCATATTTCTTTTTTCTTTCAAATGAAATGTTCCTACCGGAATCCAAACTTCCTTTCGCTGATTTTTCGCAGCCCGAACACAAGACAAAAAGGCATCATAATCGTCCTTTCCATCATCTGCTACAGCCCCGTAATCAGTGATTGATAAACTATTCTCCGGGCGTTCCTTTGCGGAAACATTTTCACATTCGATAAAATCAATAATATAATAAGATGCACTACAGGATGCATCTTTTTGTAAACGTATTTTTGTTCCTGCTGCTAAGGTCCCTTCTTTAAAGAATCCGCGTGATTCATCAAAAAAGCGATGACCATTTCCGCCACTAACTTGATTGTCATAAGGATATGCACCATACACCCACGCATACTTTGAGGTCAAAGTCATATCCTTTGATTTATTTCCATTCACATATAGCGATAATGATGCATCAATTCCCTTTCCATCAGCACTGTCCGGCATACTATATCTTAAAACCATTGCATTTGCCGGTTTTTTTAATTCAAACTCAACATAATCTCCGGTGTTCTGCAATTTTACAGCTTCTCTGCCACTTGCTTCAGACTGAACATCAATGAGATAATTGCGACTGTCTTTTAAAGCCGTGGCATTCGTCTCGGCATTTTCTGCTTCATATGTTGTATATGACAACTCTGCACCAATGCCTGTTGTATCTACATAATAATCTTTTTTTACCGGTTCAACCTCATTTGAAAAACCTACTGCATATTCTGCTGCATTCTTTGAACTATAAATCTTCGCCTCCGCTGTCACATAGGTAGCTATATCATTGTTAATATAAACCTCTGCTCTATTTGAACCTCCATCATGAAAAATGATACTAAATCCCGCTGAAGCACTTCGAGGAATGACGACCTGATACCAACCCTCTCCCATCTGAGTTGCTTTGGTAGACTTTGTTCCCGGCCAACTATCAGAAACCCCTGCATCATTGACATATGCATAGCCATAAATTTCATTCCAATGATTCGAATTCAAAAAATAAACCGTTGTACTCTCTACCGCATTATTCACCTGTGGCTTACTTGCAACAATGCAACTAATCACTAGGCATAACGAAAGCACATAAGCGATGCTTTTCTTTCCTACTCCCATATTCATTTCCCTTTCACTTTTATCTTTTCTTTCCTCTTGCGGATTTTTTTCCTGAGGAATTTCTTTTTTCATTCCTGTGTTTTCCATTATTTTTAGCCGTATTAAAGGTGGTACATTTTCCTTTTCCGGAATTTTTCTTCATTGTATTACTACTGTTAGCTGATTTTTTTCGGTAATTTCCTCTTTCATTTTTTATCTGTCTCGGCTTAATGAGACATTGCTTATCAAATCCAATCAGATCCTCCCTACCGGCAATGTGAAGGGCTTCCTTCACCAATTCATAATTGGCAGGATTCCGGTACTGCATCAACGCACGCTGCATTGCCTTCTCATGCGGATTCTTCGGAGTATAAACTTCCTTCATGGTTCGAGGATCCACGCCGGTGTAATACATCACGGTGGACATCGTAGACGGGGTCGGATAAAAATCCTGAACCTGCTGCGGATTGTATCCAATGTCCCTCAAATACTCGGCCAGCTTCACAGCCTCTTTCATGGTCGAACCCGGATGAGAACTCATGAGATACGGAACCACGAACTGTTTCTTTCCCGCCTTCTCATTCAGCTTATAATATTTCTCAATGAACTTTTCATAAACACAGTTCTGTGGTTTTCCCATATAAGACAAAACCACATCAGAAATATGTTCCGGAGCAACCTTTAACTGCCCGCTAATGTGATGGTCTACCAATTCCTTAAAGAAGGTACTGTTCTTATCCTTGTCCGCCATAATATAATCGAAACGGATTCCGGAACGGACAAATACCTTTTTCACTTTCGGCAATTCTCTCAGTTTTCTTAATAGCTTCAAATATTCGCTGTGATCCGTATCCAGGTTTTCACATGGCTTCGGCCACAGACATTGTTTATGTTTACAAACACCGTACTTCAACTGTTTCTTACATGCCGGATGATAGAAGTTCGCTGTCGGCCCTCCCACATCATGGATGTATCCCTTGAAGTTCGGCATCTCAATAATTTTCTTTGCTTCTTTAATAATGGACTCATGGCTTCTGGTCTGAATGATTCTTCCCTGATGGAAGGTCAATGCACAGAAACTGCAGGCACCAAAACATCCACGACAGCTAATCAGGGAAAACTGAATTTCCTGAATAGCCGGAACGCCTCCTGCCTTTTCATAACTCGGATGATATGTTCTTTCATATGGAAGATCATAGACATCATCCATTTCCTGTCGGGTCATTGGCTCCTGTGGCGGATTCTGCACCACATAAACACCATTCGGGTATGGTTCCACCAAAGTCTTTCCATTAAACGGATCCGTATTTTCCGACTGCACCCGGAAGCTGTCCGCATAACGCAATTTATCTTCCTTCATTTCGTCATAGGATGGAAGAATAATTGGGTCATATGCCAGATCCAGATTCTTTGTTTTAAACACAGTTCCCGGAATATATGTAATATCGCTGATATCCATTCCACTTGCCAGGGCATCTGCCACCTGCACAATGGATTTCTCACCCATTCCATAAGTAATCATATTCGCCTGACTATCCAATAAAATAGAACGCTTAAAGCTATTGCTCCAATAATCATAATGTGCCATTCTTCGAAGACTGGCCTCGATTCCTCCAATTAGAATCGGCTTCGTTCGATAAGTTCTTCGAATCAGGTTACTATACACTACCGTAGCATGATCTGGTCGCTTTCCAATAACTCCTCCCGGGGTATACGCATCTGTACCACGGTGTTTCTTGGAAACATAGTAGTGATTCACCATGGAATCCATATTTCCTCCCATGACAAGAAATGCCAGTCGTGGCTCTCCCAATGCATTGATACTCTCCTCATCCTTCCAATCCGGCTGAGAAATAATACCAACCGTATAACCATGAGACTGCAGCACTCTGGCAATGATAGCATGACCAAAAGAGGGATGATCCACGTAGGCATCCCCTATAACATACACGAAATCAAGTTGCTCGATTCCCTGTTCCTTCATATCCTGTTTTGAAATCGGTAAAAAAGACATAATGCACTCCTTCTCAGTACATTATGTCTTAATCTAATTTCTTTGTCAACGGCATCCCCCCAAGGGAATCCTTACTTTTTTATTTCGTTGTTCCAACAAAACGATCAATGGTTTCCGCCACATCTTTGCTGGACTTTTCATCCGTCTGATGGATGCGGTGAAGCACCGTATCTCCCAGAAACATATTGGAAACATTCGACGTTTTATATTCATCCACCGTACCATAGAAGGTGGCATCCTGTTTCAGGTGTAAAATATGGGTTGCATAATCCATGACATTTTCAATATCGTGGGAAACCATAATCACGGTTACCCCTTCTTTTTCATTCAATGACTTAATCTGCTCATAGAATTCCATGGTTGCCGCCGGATCCAGCCCGGTGGTAGGCTCATCTAAAATCAACACCCCATCCGTAGCACACAATGCCCTAGCCAAAAGAACTCTTTGCTGCTGTCCTCCGGAAAGCTCCCGATAGCATTTTTTCTTCAATGGCATGATATGCATTTTTTCCATGTTGCTGATTGCCAGTTCTTTATCTTTTTTCGTGTGAAAAGGAATCTTCCTGCTTCCGCTTAAGGTTCCCGAAAGAACCACCTCCCAGACGCTGGCCGGAAAATCTCTTTGCACCGCTGTCTGCTGAGGAAGATACCCGATTCCTTTTTTAATATTCTTTTCAATGGTTCCATCCAAAGGTTTAATCAATCCCAGTAAAGTTTTGATCAGTGTACTCTTTCCTGCTCCGTTTTCTCCCACGATGCACACATAGTCTCCCTGATTCACGCAAAAGTTCAAATCCTTTGCCACCACTAGATTTTCATAACCTAACCCTACATTCTTAAAATTAAAAATCATCGTCCTTCACCTTACTTATTGCACTTATCGCATCGACCATATAATACCGTCTTCTTAGTATTCACCTTGAAGTGATGGTCACTTTCCACATGGTGATACAACTCTGCCAAATGATGACATTCCATCGTGGAAACCTCACCGCATTTCTCGCACTGAATATAAATGAGATCCTGTTCGTCCTGCTCCGGCATCCATTGATAACAAGCTCCTGCTTTTCCTTCCACATTCACCTTCGTGACAATCCCTTCTTCCACCAATCGATCCAACTGCCGGTAAATCGTTGTCAGCCCAACGGAAATCTCCTGACTCTTTAAATAATCCATCACCTGCTGCACTGTAACATATCCATCTTTATTTTCTTCCAGACATTTCTTAATCACTTCATTCTGTCTGGTCTTATATTTTCCTGCCATCTTCTCCTCCGAAATTTATTCTTCAACACAATGATAGAATTTGAAAATCTTTTTCATTTTACTATAATAAAAAAGGAGTGTCAATTATCTACACTCCAAATATCGTTTCACTTCTAACAAATCATTCAGAATTAAGGCTGCCTTTTCTCTCATTTCTGCATCCGGTTCAATCATATCCGGCACCATTACCGGAATCATTCCCGCATGAAAAGCTGCCCGGATTCCATTAAAGGAGTCTTCAATCACCATAACATCCTGTGGTTTCACCGTAAGCCCCTCAATTGCTTTCAGAAAAATGTCTGGTTCCGGCTTACTTCGCTCCACCATATCTCCACCAACAATCCGGTCAAAATATGGCCTAAGTCCTGCATCTACAATCTGCTGCTCCACCAATGCGCTACGAGTTGAAGATGCAATTGCCACAAAGAACCCTGCTTCTTTCAAATATTTCAACAGTTCTTCCACGCCTTTTTTCAACGGCAACCGTCCACCATCAAATTCCTCATGATATTTCTGCGACTGTTCCCTGCAATATTCATCATAAGGAAAATCTTCTCCGTAAAAATCCAACATAATTTTTCGGGTGGTTGCTGCATTGACTCCGATGCACTTATAATAGGGAATTTCAATATTTTCAAAACCATACTTCTTCGATAGTTCCTTCCACTCCTCAAAAATCACTCTTTCTGAATCGAAAATCACTCCATCCATGTCAAATACTATTGTTTTCATATCCTAATCCACCTTCCTATTCAAGCTTCGTACCCCGCAAATCTGGAAAAAGCCATTTTTAGGGTACACAAATCTTTCTTGTTTTTTTCTTCTGTACCCCGAAATTCAAAAAAATCCTAATCCTAGGGTACACTCCAAAAAATTCTCTTCCACTTTCGTACCCCGCAAATCCGAAAAAGCCTAATCCTAGGGTACGCTCCAAAAATCAAGCCGCCACAATGTGACGGCTCAAATGAAATATCTAATTATTTTACCTGGCTGTAAATATCGTCGGTCAGCTTCTTAATAATTCTTTCTACTTCAGCGATTGTTTCATCCACTGGAGTCTTCTGTTTATCAATCTGTTTATCACGGGTTGAAATTTCAACTGCATTTTCTGCAAGGTTTCTTGGACTTACTACGACTCTTACCGGAACACCTAATAAGTCTGCATCCGCAAACATTGCTCCCGGTCTTGCCTTTCTGTCGTCGTAAATTACTTCGATACCTTTCTTCTGTAATTCTTCATAAATTTCATCTGCCTTTGCCTTGCATTCCGCATCATCAGAACGTAAGCAGCAAAGGTGTACCTGCCAAGGTGCAATAGTGATTGGCCAGATTGGTCCGAAGTCATCATGACGAACTTCGCAGATGGAAGCAGCCATACGACCAACACCAATTCCGTAGCATCCCATAATAGGATTCTGTTCCTTACCGTTTTCGTCTAAGTAGGTCAGGCCCATAGTCTTGGAATACTTTGTTCCAAGCTGGAAGATGTTACCTACTTCAATACCTCTGGAAATTGTGATTGCAGGCTTTCCACAGTGTGGACAAATACCACCTTCTGTGATCTTTGCTAAATCAAGATATTCTACACCTGGGCAATCTCTTTCCACATTGAAACCTGTGTAGTGAGTATCCACTTTATTGGCTCCTGTTACAAGGAAATCAATTCCCTTCAATGATGTATCAAATAATACAGTTACCTTTTCATTGATTCCAACCGGTCCAATGAATCCGGCAGTCAAGATGCTGTCATCTTCAATCACACCCGGATGAATATCGCAACCTACGGCGTTAGTCAGCTTTGTTTCATTAATATCTAAATCTCCACGGATAAATGCTACTACGTAACTGTCATCTTCATTCTTCTGATATACTACAGCCTTCGCAGTGTTCTTTGGATCAACCTTTAAGAATTCGCATAAATCCTCAATGGTAGAAACATTTGGAGTTTCCACTTCAGTCAATTCTTCCACACCACGAGTGTTTTCATTTTCAATAATGTTTGGAGCAGCTTCCACGTTCGCACTGTATCCACATTCCGGACAGATTGCAATGGAATCTTCTCCTGCTGCAGTTAACAACATATATTCATGAGATACGCTACCACCCATCATACCGGAGTCAGAAGCTACCACAACCACTTCCGGAATACCACAACGGGCAAAGATACGGTTATACGCATCATAACATTTCTGATAATACTGTTCCAAATCTTCCTGTGATGTATGGAAAGAATAAGCATCCTTCATAGTGAATTCACGGACACGAATGAGGCCGGCACGAGGTCTTGCCTCATCACGGAACTTGGTCTGAATCTGGTAAATCATGAATGGATACTTCGCATAGCTGTTCGCATATTCACGAATCAACTGAACAGATGCTTCCTCATGGGTCATACCGAGAACCATCTTTGAACCGGTTCTATCACTGAATCTTAACAATTCAGAACCAACGCTTTCATAACGGCCGGATTCATCCCAAAGGCTGGCTGGCAGTGCCACAGGAAACAATACTTCCTGTCCATCTAACTTATCCATTTCATCACGGATGATTGCTTCTATTTTCTGAGAAATTCTTTTCATCGGCGGGAACTGAGAGTAAATACCATTGGCTACGTTTTTGATATATCCTCCTCGAACCATTAATGCATGACTGTCAATCAAACAATTGGCA
>JAILRB010000047.1 GCA_024698585.1 Eubacterium sp. | reverse complement strand
GTATCTCTTAGCAGCATCGCTGATGTTCTTGTAAATGTTAGCCATAATTCCCTGTAATTTGCTGTCAACTTCTTCGAATGTCCAAGAAAGTCTTTCAGAGTTCTGAGACATTTCAAGAGCTGATGTAGCAACACCACCTGCATTAGCAGCCTTACCACCGATGAACCATACACCGTTTTCCTGTAAGTATTCTGTAGCGTCGATTGTTGTAGGCATGTTTGCACCTTCACATACTGCCTTACATCCGTTAGCTACTAACTGCTTAGCATCGTCGATTAATAATTCGTTCTGAGTAGCACATGGAAGAGCGATGTCACACTTAACAGCCCATACTCCACGTCCTTCATGATATTCAGCTGAAGATTTAGCAGCTGCATATTCTGTAAGTCTAGCTCTCTTAACTTCTTTGATTTCTTTCAATAATTCAACATCGATTCCTTCTGGATCATAAATCCAACCTGTAGAATCAGAACATGTAACAACCTTTGCTCCTAACTGATGAGCTTTCTGAATAGCGTAGATAGCTACGTTACCAGCACCTGAAACAGCGATTGTCTTTCCTTCTAATGTATCGTTGTGATCTTTGAATAATTCGTTTGTGATGTAAAGAAGACCATAACCTGTAGCTTCTGTTCTAGCTAAAGAACCACCGTATGTAAGTCCCTTACCTGTAAGAACACCTTCGTATAATCCTCTGATTCTCTTATACTGTCCGAACATGTAACCGATTTCTCTAGCACCTGTTCCGATATCACCTGCAGGAACGTCAGTGTCAGCACCGATGTACTTGCAAAGTTCTGTCATGAAGCTCTGGCAGAAAGCCATAACTTCTCTATCTGATTTACCCTTAGGATCGAAATCAGAACCACCTTTACCACCACCGATTGGAAGTCCTGTAAGTGAGTTCTTGAAAATCTGTTCGAAACCTAAGAATTTGATAATGCCTAAGTTAACTGATGGATGAAGTCTTAAACCACCCTTGTATGGTCCGATAGCTGAGTTGAACTGTACTCTATAACCTGTGTTAACCTGTACCTGTCCGTTATCATCTACCCAAGGAACTCTGAACTTGATCTGTCTTTCTGGTTCACAGATTCTTTCAAGTAAAGCTTCCTTCTTGAACTTTTCTTCGTTTGCTTCGATTGCAGGTCTAAGTGAGTTTAATACTTCTTCTACTGCCTGCAAAAATTCTGGTTCTGCAGCGTTCTTTTCTTTTACGCGTGCTAATACCTCATCTACGTATGACATATTGTAGCCCTCCTAAAATATTTTTTAATCTCTGCATAAAAAGATCAGAATATAGCTTCGAAAAATCGATTATAATGCTTACGCAAAATCTCCTAGTCAACCGATTCTTTCCTATTAAATCCCGTCTCTTTTTACACTAGAAGAAATTATATCTCAACTTCTTAATTATTTCAACCATTTATATTCATTTTCTTAAAAAAATAAAGCATATTTGCATTTCACTTTATTTAATTAAGCATTATGGCATTTTCGATTTGAAAAGATGGGAAAAAACATAACTAAACACCAATGCGGCACTGATTCCTACTGCACTGGCCTTAAAACCACCCAGAAATAGACCTAAAATACCACTTTCATCAATCGCTTCCCGAATCCCTTTCCAAAGATTATGACCGAATCCAAACAACGGCACAGTAGCCCCTGCTCCGGCAAAGTCTGCAATGGGTTCATAAATTCCTATAGCACTCAATAAAACACCCAGACAAACAATTCCTACCATAATCCTCGCCGGTGTAAGATTCGTTTTATCAATGAAAATTTGTGTTATGGCACAAATCAATCCTCCTACCAGAAACGCCTTCAAAAAAATCATACTACTCCTCCTAACAACACTCAATCCGAACACAATGGGCAATCCCCGGAACTGCATTTCCTTCATTGAAGCTAATGGTGGAAAGCAACGCTCCGGTTGGAATAAACAGAATCCGTTTCCACGCCTTCTTCTTTAACTGCTTCAACACATATCCGCAAAGTACCGTTGCCGCACAGGCACATCCACTTCCCCCTGCATGGGTATCCTGAGCGGATGCGTCAAACATTTCCACTCCGCAGTCCATATGAACTTTGGAAATGTCATACCCTTTCTGACTAAGAAGTTCAAACAAAATGGTCTTTCCCACCAATCCCAAATCGCCGGTAATAATTTTGTCATAATCCGACGGAAAACATTGAAAATCCTGGAAATGACTGCAAAGAACTTCCGCTGCAGCCGGTGCCATACACGCCCCCATATTCTGTGCATCTTTCACACCATAGTCAACAATTTTCCCTGTAGTAATTCCCGTGATTTTTGCAAAGCCTTTTTCTTTCCCTATAATCACAGCACCTGATCCTGTCACAGTCCACGTGGCCGAATAAGGTCTCTGCTTCCCGTACTCTAACGGAAAACGGAATTGTCGCTCTGCACTGGCAAAATGACTGGATGTCATGGCAATGACTTTCTCGGCATTTCCTGCTTCCACCATAATTGCTGCCAGGCTTAGTGCTTCCCCCATAGTGGAACAAGCCCCGTAAATTCCAAACAAGGGAATTTCATATTCCATGATTCCAAAAGTTGTCCCGATTAACTGCCCCAGCAAATCCCCGGCAAAAATATAGCGGATTTCCTCTTTATTGATTTTCGCTTTCAATAAAACCTTCTGCACTGCTTCCTTTTGGAATAGACTTTCTGCCTGCTCCCAGGAATCCTGTCCCATCATGGAATCCTGTTCCACCACATCAAAAAGTTTTCCCAACGGTCCTTCCCCTTCTTTTGGCCCAACAACAGAAGCACCTTCCATAATGTAAGGTGGATTTTCAAAAGAGATACTTTGTTTTCCAATCATTTTCCCCATAATCAAATACCTGCCTGTTTTTCTGATAGGAATATTTTTTCCACTTTCTTTGAAAATATGTATTTTTCTGATTTAATATCTAAAAAACACCGAGGTTATTCCTCGGTGTCTTCCACAACTTCAATTATATTATTGATTCCCTAACCAGGATATAATTCTATCTCTGGCATCCTTTACTTCATCATCAAAAACGGTGAGAGGTGCTCCAACCTTCGCCTTTGTGATTTTTCGAATATCTTCTACAGTACTGGCTTCTCCACTACCACCATGGGTTGCAATTGGCAAAATCGTCATTCCTGTCCAATCATACTCTTCTAAAAATGTCACCACCGGCATTGGAATATGATTCCACCAAACCGGATAAATCAATACGACGGTATCGTAGTCAGTCACATCAATTTTCTCACCGGATAACTTTGGCCGACTTTTTTTTGACAGTTCATCATTTGCCACACGAACAGTGTCCGCATAGGAAGACGGATACTTCTTTTCTACCTCAATTGGATAGATTTCTCCTCCGGCAATGCTTTGCACCATCTGTGCCAGTACCTGACTGTTTCCATACATCGTTCCGTGATCAGTAATTAAAGACGCACTTGCCACTGCATCTACATCCTTTTCAAAATCCGTATTCCCTAACCTGGTAAAATAAACCGTCAATATTTTATCATTCCGTTCCAGAATCGCATGATTTCCAGCAACTTTTTGTTTTACAGCGATTTCATTTGTAACAAAATGTCTCTGAATATACCTAACCCCAAAGAAATAAAACAAAATACCTATAAAGGTCAGAAGGCATATTCTGATAACCCACTTTTTCTTCGTTTTACTCACTTCATCTTTTTCCTTTCTCTCAGACTCTTGTTCCTGTTTTCTGTCTCCACTACACACTTTAAAAATCCAGTATCCAATGGTTGTAAAGAACGAAAGCATTACAAACTGTTCCGCAAAAAAACTTATTTCCGAAATATCTTTGACTTTTTCATATTGACTGAGAAATAGCATATTTTGAATCATTCCGGACTGTGTAAAGAAATATCCACCCATCACAAAGAAAATCAGAACAATCACTCCATAAATCTTTTTCATCACTCCATTTTTCTTTCTGAGCATCCGATTCTGAATGATTCTCCAATGATTTCCTAAATGGATTCCAATCAGCACAAAGCACCAATTGGATGCAGCTAAATGGACTCTTCGTGCTACTGCCACACCCCTTCGTAAAGGTATGAAGGAAAAAACATATCCAGACATAGTGATACCGCTCCATGCCAACAAAACCAACATCAATAATAATCCGAAATTCACTATAGTAATATAAATTCTGGTTCGAGAATACTTTCCTTTTTTTATTCCCTGATACCAGTTCCAATTGAAAACAGTATGAATGATCGCAAGCAAGATCATCACCGTTCCCGCAATTTCATGATAATATTGTCCCGTAATCTGATATCCCATTAACAATAAAATATCCAGTACCATCAGCATATCAATTATATGTCTGAATTTCTTTTCCATATGCACCTCCATTTTCTGTTTCCTATTCTAAAGATGCCATATATAAATCATAATAGGCCCCTTGCTGCTTCATCAATGCTTCCGGACTTCCCTGTTCCATGATGCCACCATTTCCCACCACAAAAATCCGGTCTGCCTTTTTGATGGTGGAAAGTCTGTGAGCAATTACAAAGCTGGTTCTTCCCTCCAGCAAACGTTCAATTCCTTCCTGTACCAGTTTTTCCGTTTTCGTGTCAATGCTGGAAGTCGCCTCATCCAGAATCAGAATCTTTGGTAAGGAAATCATGGTCCTTGCGAAAGCAATTAACTGCTTCTGACCAACAGACAAGGAACCTCCACGTTCTGATAACTTCGTATCGTATCCATCCGGAAGTTTTGAAATAAAGTCATGTGCCATAACTGCCTTTGCAGCTGTTTCCACTTCTTCATCTGTAGCATCTAACCTTCCGTATTTTATATTATCACGAATGGTTCCTGTAAACAGAAAATTATCCTGTGTCATGATTCCCATTTGTCTTCTGAGACTTTCAATGGACACGGACTTCACATCCACATCGTCAATTGTAACCGTTCCTTCCTGCACATCATAAAATCTACTGATCAGGTTGACAATGGTGGTTTTTCCGGCACCGGTTGCACCGACTAACGCAATAGTTTCTCCCGGTTTAATTTCAAAACTAAGATTTTCTAACACCGGTCGTTCTCCATCCTCATATCGGAAGGTCACCTGATTAAAGCAAACCTTTCCTTCAATCGGCTTCATCTCTTCCACATTTGCGCTGTCTGAGATTTCCGGCTCCGTATCCAGGATTTCAAAAATTCGCTCCGCTCCCGCAATGTTTGTAATAATCTGATTATAGAAATTACTCAGATTATATATCGGATGCCAGAACATATTCGTATAAGTTCCAAACGCCACCAGAATTCCGACACTTACATGTTCCACCCCAAGAATGACGATTCCTGCATAATATAAAAAGATACATCCCAGCCCCCAGGAAATATCAATGACAGAACCGAACCAGTCTGATACACGAATTGCTTCCTTAAAAGCGGTAATGTGTTCTTTCGTCAGTTCATCGAAAGTCTCTGTGGTTTCATCCTCTGCCGTAAATCCTTTTACTACCCCCATTCCTGCCATATCCTCATGAATAAACGCATTCAGATTCGAGGACTTCTTTCGAAAGGCCTGCCATCTCGGATGTCCCTTGATTTCAATCAGCACCATGAACACCGCCATAATTGGTGTGGTAAGCAGTGCCGCAATGGCCAGTTTCCAGTTCTTTATAAACATGATTGCCACAACGGAAATTACCGTAATAAAGTCCGGAATCAATGTGGTTACGCAGTTCGATAACACATCCTTCAGAGAATTAATGTCCCCCATAATTCTGCTTAGGATTTTTCCACTTGGTCTGGAATCAAAAAAATGAAAATCCAGCGTTTGAATATGGGAATATAATTCCTGTCGAATCGTCAACAGGATTTTGTTACATATCTTTGCCATAATGAGCATTCGCACTTTAATAGCCACTACCATTAAGACATTGATAACCAGTGCCACCAGCAATAATACCAGTAATCCCTGAAAGTCCTTTTTTGCAATGAAGGTATCAATTGCCGTCTCAATAATCAAAGGATTCACCAGTGACACAGCCACACAATACCCCATCAGTGCCAATACGATTAATATTTTCCCTTTGTATTTGAAAAGGTAAGAAAACAGTCGTATCAACGTTTCCCGTTTACTTTTTTCTACCGACTGCTCATCTTCCTTAAATGAGTTATAAGCCATCTTTCTCTCCCTCTAAGCATCGTACTGAACCTGATAGGTTTCATAATACAGCCCTTTTTTCTGCATCAGTTCCTCATGGGTTCCCCGCTCCTTTACAACACCATCTTCTAACACCAGAATCAGGTTTGCATTTCGGACCGCACTAATACGATGCGCTACAATAATCTTTGTTGTTCCTGTTAATTCTTTTAAAATATGTTCAATTTTCTTTTCTGTTTCTGTATCTAATGCCGAAGTGGAATCATCCATAACAAGAATTGGACTGTGCTTTGACAACGCTCTGGCAATGCTGATTCGCTGTTTTTGTCCACCGGATAGTCCTACCCCGCGTTCCCCGATTACGGTGTCATACTCATTGTCAAACCGCTCCACAAATTCATGGACTTCCGCATCCTTTGCGGCAACCCGAACCATCTCATCACTGACAATCCGCTTCTTTCCGAACTTAATGTTCTCACTGATGGTATCCGAGAAAAGAAATACATCCTGCATTACCACTGCAATACTTTCCCTCAGTTGTTTCAGCGGTAATTCTCTGATATCCACATCATCCACAAGAATTCTTCCATCCGTCACATCGTAAAGTCTTTGCAACACATGAACAATGGAACTTTTCCCAGCGCCGGTGGCTCCCATAATTCCAATGGTTTCTCCCGGCTTCACCTCAAAATCAATGTTTTTAAGAATCTCATAGCCGTCTTCCTTGTGGAAGCTTACATGTTCAAAGGTAATCTTTCCTTTGATTTCTTCCAACTGAACCGGCACCTCACATTCCACAACTGTTGGTTTCTCTTCCATAATTCTCTTAATTTTTCGAGAAGAGGCAACTGCTGATGAAGCACTATTCGTAAGCCATCCCAGCATTTCCATCGGCCATACAATATTGTTGGAATATTCAATAAACGCGGTCAACGTTCCCAGAGATAATGCTCCATAAATATGCTGATATCCACCTGCCAGCAAAGTTACCAATGGCAACACCTTTGTAATCACACTCAGATACGGATAGTATTTAACAAACACCTTGGACTGCTTCATATTCAGTTCATAGTATCTGCTGTTATGTTTTAAGAATTTTTCAATTTCAAACTTTTCTCTGGCAAAAGCCTTAATGGTTCGAACGCCTGCTAGATTTTCTTCTGCTACCGTAGTGAGCGTAGCATTTTCTTCAATGATTTCCTCGTAGACTCCATCCAGTTTTTTCTCCATGGCGATTGCAATGGTACCACAGATAATCATTGCGACTGTTGGAATAATTGCCAGTTTCCAGCTAAAGAGATACATATAAGTAAGAATGATAAACGTGTGAACCGTTACCTCAATTAAAAGCATGCTGACGTAAGTCAATCCATCCCAGATGCGATCCACATCATCCTTAACCCTTGCCATCAGTTCTCCGGTTCCGGTCTTCTCAAAGAACTCGGTACTCAGTCCCTGAATATGAGTAAAGACATCTCTTCGAATATCTCTGGCAACCGTGGAACCTGCCACATCAAAAAGATATTCCTTACTATATTGAAATACAAATCTCCCAAGGCCTACCAGGAGATATCCTAAAAGAAGATACTTTAGTAACTCTATTTTTCCTCCCACAATCACATCATCCACCACATGCTTCGTCAAAACAGGCGCCGACAAATCCAGTCCTACGGAACAAAGAAGGAACACAATCCCAAAGAAATATCTCCATTTCTGTCTCAGAATATAACTGCTTAATCGTTTCATTTTTCTATAATCCCCTTTTATTGTAATTCCCGAACTTTTCAGCACTGAGCATTTTCCTCTCAGCCATCCTTATGAATCATTATAACAAAAAAATTTAAATGTGAAACAGCCTTTCAAAATTGTCGCTTTTCAAGCGTAATCCGGGCAAAAAAACAAGGAATACGTTCCCATCGTATTCCTTGTTCTGTTAGCATATATCATCTAGTAAACTATTGCAAGATTGTGATCCATACAGTATTTTTTTAGGTAATAAAAATCTTCTCTTGTAAATTCCAAAAAAGGACTTTTCCTTTTTGATTCACATCCCTTATGTTTTTCAAAATACTCAGATTCTTTTTCTACAAACTCTTCAATCGAACACCCCAACTTTCCCTCGACAATTTTTTTATCATCCTGCATCACATATACCTCCGTTCTATACGCTAGGTTCATTGTAATACTCAATTGTGAGACGAATATAGGGAATTTTTTTAACTTTTTTTGAACGCTTAATGGTTTATTAACTTTTATATCAATGTTATACCACATTTTATAAAAGAAGCCTTACATCATTTACCGAGTCAGAAAAAGGTCTGCCAGCCCCAATACACACCTCCGGCAATCCAACTTGCCAAAATTCCATATAAGATTACCGGTCCTGCAATGGTAAAGATTTTTGCCCCCATACCTAAAATCTCACCTTCCATCCGAAATTCGATGGCGGACGCTGCCACTCCATTAGCAAAACCTGTAATGGGAACCAAAGTTCCTGCTCCTCCATATTTTGCAATCTTCGGATAAATTCCAAGCCCTGTTAAAATTACACTCATTAAAATCAAGGTAATGGTCGTCCAATACGCTGCATTATCCTGATTCAATCCCATGGTTTTGTACAGTTCCAAAAGTCC
>JAILRB010000026.1 GCA_024698585.1 Eubacterium sp. | reverse complement strand
CTGCAACTTGCTTCGGTGGTTCGAATCCACCTCTGCCCATTCTTTTTTTCAATATGCCGGCGTGGCGGAACTGGCAGACGCGCAGGACTTAAAATCCTGTTGTAGCAATACAGTACCGGTTCGATTCCGGTCGCCGGCATTAAAGAAGATGTAGTTGATAGGCTACGTCTTTTTTAAATTAAAATAGAATGAAGAGGAAAATTATGAGAGTAGGTTTTGGTTGTGATCACGCTGCAATTGATTTAAAGAATGAATTAGTTGCATATATGACAGAAAAGGGATATGAGTGTGTAGACTACGGAACAAACTATGATGAAAACGGAGAAATCATTAAATGTGATTATCCGCAGAAGGGGCAGGAAGTCGGTGAAGCAGTAGCTTCCAAGGAAGTGGACTATGGAGTGTTGATTTGTGGAACGGGAATTGGAATTTCCTTATCAGCGAATAAGGTTCCGGGCGTTCGTGCAGCTGTATGCAGTGAACCATATTCTGCAAGACTTACGAAACAGCATAATGATGCTAATATTATTGCTTTTGGTGCCAGAGTTGTTGGAACAGAATTAGCAAAGATGATTCTGGATGAATTCTTTGGTGCAGAGTTTGAAGGTGGCAGACATAAAACCCGCGTGGATATGATTGCTGACGTTGAAGCAAAATATTGTAAGTAAAACATATAATAAAGAAAGAGAGCCTTGACAGAGGCTCTTTTTCTTTATATAATTGCTTTATCGCGTTAAAGCGTAACGGTTTAAAGTATAACACTTAAAAAATAAAGGCCGGGAGATAAGGATACCGGTAAAAATGGAGGATTATAAAAATGACAACAACAGCAATACTAAGCGGAGTGATGCTAGTAATTTTCTTTACGGTCATGATTTTAGTAGGTTATGGCGCAAGAAAAGAAGCAACCGATGTAAATGGATTCGTATTAGGTGGACGTTCAGTGGGACCTTGGCTGACCGCCTTTGCATTCGGAACATCTTACTTCTCAGCAGTAATCTTTGTGGGTTACGCAGGACAGTTCGGATGGAACTTTGGTATGTCTGCTACTTGGGCAGGATTGGGAAATGCCTTTATCGGATCCCTTTTAGCATGGAACATCTTAGGTAGACGAACAAGAGTTATGACACAGCACTTGGATGCAAAGACAATGCCTGATTTCTTTGGAAAGAGATTTCAGTCTACATCATTAAAGGTGGCTGCGTCTGTGATCGTATTCATCTTCTTAATTCCATATACTGCATCTCTTTACAATGGTTTGTCCAGTCTTTTCGGAATGGCATTCGACATTCCTTACTGGGTAATCATCATCGTAATGGCAGTGCTTACAGGGGTATACGTAATTGTTGGTGGATATATGGCGACTGCCATCAATGACTTTATCCAGGGTGTAATTATGCTCTTTGGTATCGCGGCAGTAATCTATTCCGTAATTCAGGACAACGGTGGATTGGTAGAATCCATGAAGAGTCTTTCAGCAATTAGCGGCGATGCAGGTTGGAATGGAGCATACTCATCATTCTTCGGACCTGATCCATTGGCATTATTATTTGTAGTAATTTTAACATCTCTTGGTACATGGGGACTTCCACAGATGGTTGGAAAATTCTATGCAATCAAGAGCGAACATGATATTCATAAAGGAACTGTTATTTCCACAATCTTCGCAATCGTTGTAGCTGGTGGATGCTACTTCCTCGGTGGATTCGGAAGATTATATGCAGATAAAATTGCTGTAAACCCTGAAACTGGAAAACCATTGTTTGATACAATCGTTCCAACAATGCTTTCAACACTTCCTGCAGCAGTTATCGCAGTTGTAATCG
Source organism: Eubacterium sp. (assembly GCA_024698585.1). GTDB lineage: Bacteria > Bacillota > Clostridia > Lachnospirales > Lachnospiraceae > Eubacterium_G. The sequence goes on along the minus strand of JAILRB010000026.1, from coordinate 50,176 downwards.
TACTGGTTCTTTCGGCATCTATGTCGACATTATCATCCCTGGTATTAACATCCAGTTCCACATTTACATTGGATGTAATCAATCCATTAAGCAAAAAGAAAATTACAGAAAAGAAGCAGGTAAGTATTATGAGAATCTTTATCGTATTCTTCATTGCGGTATCTGCAATCATTGCCATCGTTAAGGATGCATATCCAACAGTGACATTTATCGCACAGATGATGGGTGTTTCCTGGGGAGCTTTGGCAGGAGCATTCCTTGCACCATTCCTTTATGGTTTGTATTGGAAAGGAATCACTAAAGTTTCAACAATTGTATGTTTTATTTGGGGATGTGCAATTGCTATCTTCCAGATGATAATTACATTAGCAGGAATTGATGTAACAGGATGGGGAACAATCCTTTCCTATATCTTTAAGTCATCAATCAATTCCGGTGTAGTTGCAATGGTCGGTGGATTAATCCTCGTGCCGGTAGTCAGCTTATTTACAAAGAAACAGGAAGAAAAAGAATTAGACGAAATCTTCAGCTGCTACAACAAACACGTTGACACCACAGCCAGCGAATACTTGGAATAAACAATGAGGTAAACATACAAAAAAGACACAGCCCCGTGCTCGCACGAAGGGCTGTGTCTTTTTTGTGTGTTTGACGAATGTCCACCAGCGAAAACGAAGTTTGAGCTGGTGACCTCATTGTTTATTCCAAAGAAGAAACGAAGTTTGAGCTGGATATCTCATTGTTTATTCCAGGGAGGAGGCAGTCGAGTGAAAATGTTGCGACAATCCCACAGCAACTGATTGTTTTCAAAAAAACAAAAAAGTGGTATGATACTAAGGCGTATGTTTAGAAGGAGGAAATAATGAAAAAAGGATTGGCAGTATTGATGGCAGGGACATTAATGATTTCCCTTGCAGGCTGTGCTTCTTCTGAAAAGAAAGAAAAGCAGACAGAGGTCACTACGGAGATGGAAGCTACCACAGTGGCTGAAACTACAATAGAAGAAACTACCACAGAGGTGGAAACGACTACCGTGGAAGAGACTACGACAGAGGCACCGACGAAGGCGGCACATCCATCCAAGGAATCAAAATGTAAATCTCCACAGGCGGCAATCAAGCCGGTTTGTAAAGGGTTCATGAATGGAGATATTGACGAGATGATGAGTACCTTCCCAAGCGACTTGTTGGAATATAAATCCATGAAAGCGGTCAGGGGAGAATTAAAAGATGTCCTTAGTCAGCTGAAAGAAATGAAAACGGAAGGAATGTCCTATAAGGTATCTGTGGGAGACGTTAGGGAACCAAGTTCTACGACCGTAGACGGACTGAATCAGGAATTTGAAGACTTAGGAGTTGATTTTCGCGTTTCAGAAATCAAGAGTGTGGCAATGGCAGCGACTGTTTCGGTGGGAGAAGAATCTGTGACACAGGATGTTATGACCTGTGTAGCAGGAAAAATTGGAAAGTACTGGTATTTCATTACCGTTGAATAAAGACAAAAGAATATTTCTATAAAAAAGAAAGGATGGAAAAAATATTGGAAAACAAAAAGATTATGCTTGGAAATGAAGCAATTGCCCGTGGCGCATGGGAAGCAGGAGTAAAAGTATCTTCAGCTTATCCGGGTACTCCAAGTACAGAAGTTAGTGAGAATTTAGTAAAATATGAGGGAGTGTATTCTGAGTGGGCACCGAATGAAAAGGTTGCAACTGAAGTTGCTATCGGTGCATCTCTTTCCGGAGTACGTTCTATGACCATGATGAAGATGGTTGGTTTGAACGTAGCTGCTGATCCATTATTCACTATGGGATATATTGGTGTCAATGGTGGTATGGTATTAGTTGTAGCTGACGATCCGGGAATCTACAGCTCACAGAATGAGCAGGATACCAGAATGATTGGTCGTGCTGCCATGGTACCGGTTGTGGAACCATCTGACAGTGAAGAAGCCAGAGTATTTACAAAGAAGGCTTATGAATTATCTGAAAAATACGATACACCGGTTATTTTAAGAACTACAACAAGACTTGCACATTCTCAGGGACTTGTAAACTTAGAAGACCGTGTGGAACCAACAGATAAAGTTTATGAAAGAAACATTGCAAAAAATGTCATGATGCCTGGAAATGCCATTAAACGTCATGTACTCGTAGAACAGAGACTGAAGCAGATGGCAGAAGATGCATGTACATTAGATATTAACAAAGTAGAATATAAGGATACCAAGATTGGTGTTATCACCAGTGGTATTCCATATCAGTATGTGAAGGAAGTCCTTCCGGAAGCATCTGTATTGAAGTTAGGATTGGTTCATCCATTGCCAAAGAACTTAATTAAGGAATTTGCTGAAAAGGTTGACCGTCTCATTATCGTGGAAGAATTGGAACCGGTAATTGAAGAACAGGTTCGTGCCATGGGCATTGAATGTGATGGTAAGAACATCTTCACAGTACAGGGGGAATACAGTGCAAACATGCTTCGTGAAAAAGTTCTGGGAGAGAAGGTTGAAGTGGCTCAGCCGGCAGAAGCACCTGCAAGACCACCAATTCTTTGTCCGGGATGTCCTCACAGAGCAACTTATTCTGTATTGAAAAAATTAAAGATTCATGCAGCCGGAGATATTGGATGTTACACGCTTGGTGCTGTAAATCCATTAGGAGTTGTAGATACAACAGTATGTATGGGATCTTCCATTTCCACATTGCACGGAATGGAAAAAGCAAAAGGAAAAGAATATGTTAAGAATTGGGTGGCAGTCATCGGTGATTCCACATTCCTTCATACCGGTGTGAACTCATTAATGAACATGGTTTACAATAAGGCAACAGGAACTGTAATCATCTTAGACAATTCCACCACAGGTATGACCGGTCATCAGGATCATCCGGCTACAGGAAAGACTCTTTCCGGAGAAGAAGCCAACGTGGTTCTTTTAGATGAATTGTGTAAAGCGTTAGGTGTTAAGAACGTTACCGTTGCAGATCCGTTTGATATTAAGAAGTTTGAAGAAATTGTTAAGACTGAGGTTGCTAAAGATGAAGTTTCCGTCATCATTGCTCAGTCACCTTGTGCGTTATTAAAGAGCTACACTCCTGCAGGAAAATGCTTTGAAATTCCTGAAAAATGTAAGAAGTGTGGTATGTGCTTAAAGGCAGGATGTCCTGCAATCACAAAGAAAGAAGATGGAACCATTGCCATCGACCAGACATTGTGTAACGGTTGTGGACTTTGCATGAGCAACTGTCCATTTGATGCAATTGGATTAAAGAAGAGAGGTGAGTAAGGATGGCAGAAACAAAGAACATTATGATTGTTGGTGTAGGAGGTCAGGGAACCTTACTTACCAGTAGAATCTTAGGTGGAATGACTGTTGCGGCAGGGTATGATGTGAAACTTTCAGAGGTTCACGGAATGGCGCAACGTGGTGGTAGTGTAGTTACTTATGTACGTTATGGTGATGAAGTGGCAGAACCAATCGTGGAAGAAGGACAGGCAGATGTACTGATTTCCTTTGAACGTCTGGAAGCACTTCGTTATGCACACTTCCTGAAAAAAGACGGTGTTATCATTGTCAATGATCAGAGAATTGACCCGATGCCGGTTGTTACCGGGGCAGCACAGTATCCGGAAAACATTATTGAAGATTTGAAGAAGGATCATAAGGTCATTGCAGTAGATGCCATGGCAGAAGCATTGGAAATGGGAAATTCCAGAGTATTCAATGTAATTATTCTTGGCGTTGCTGCAAAGCATATGGATTTTGAAAAAGATATGTGGATTGAAGTGATTAAGAACACAGTTCCACCAAAGACTATTGATATTAATGTGGCTGCTTTTGAAAAGGGCTACGAAATCGGATAAATAAAAAGGGAGTGCCGATGCAGGTACTCCCTTTTCGTGGAAAGGACTGAAAACATGATTATAGATACTCATGCACATACGTTCCCGGATCACATTGCTTACAATGCACTGCGAAAGATGGAACAGGATATTGTAGATTCTCAAGGGTTTGTGGTAAAGGCGGCTCGAACCGGAACCGTAGATGATTTATCAAAGGCATCTATTGAGGCAGGGATTGACATTACGTTAGTTTGTCCGGTGGCAACCAACGTACGACAGCCGGAGAAAATTAATCGGCTTTCTGTAGGATTAAATAAAGACACAGAGAAGCATCATTTGTTCAGCCTGGGGGCAATTCATCCGGATTGTACGAATTATAAGGAGATTCTGGATGAAATTGTGGCAATGGATTTTAAAGGAATTAAACTGCACCCGGATTATCAGAATGTGGACTTTGATGATGAACGGTATATTCGTATTATGGACTATGCTGCCAATAAGGATTTAGTGATTATTACCCATGCTGGAGAAGATGTGGGACTTCCGGGAACGGTACATTGTACGCCGGATAAGGTGCTCAATGTATGGAAGCACATCCAACCGGAAAAATTGGTACTGGCTCACATGGGTGGCTGGAGAAAATGGGATGAAGTAGAGGAAAAACTGATGGACTTGCCGGTATATTTTGACACCGCAGTCTGTGGTAGAAAAGATATTCCGGTTCATATCAGTGATGAACAACTGGTGTGCATGATTCGAAATCATGGTGTGGAACGGATTCTCTTTGGAACAGACAGCCCGTGGTATGACCAGCAGGAAGCTCTGGCAGATTTAAGAAACTCCGGACTGACGGAAGAAGAACTGGAACTGGTGTTGGGAGAAAACGCGAAGAAACTGTTTGGATTTTAGAAGCTTTCTTGACGGGTGGAGCGATTTTTCCTATAATGTAGTTTAGGACTTTAAAGTAATGAAAAGGTACGGAAACTTAATATAAAAGGAGAAAAGTACAAATGCCAATTACAGAATTATTGGAAAGAAATGCCAGAGAATATGCAAATGATGTTTGTCTGGTTGAAATAAATCCTGAGATTCAGGAAAAAAGAAGAGTGACATGGAGAGATTACGAATTAATTGAACCGGATGCTCGCCATCACTACAGAAGAGAAATTACATGGCATGTTTTTAATGAAAAGGCAAACCGTGTAGCAAATCTTTTATTGAGCCGTGGAATCCAGAAGGGAGACAAGGTTGCTATCTTAATGATGAACTGTCTGGAGTGGCTTCCGATTTACTTCGGAATTTTGAAAACCGGAGCATTGGCTGTGCCAATGAATTTCCGTTTTGATTCAGAGGAAATCAAGTACTGTCTGGATTTATCCGAGGCAGATGTGTTGATTTTCGGACCGGAATTTGTAGGTCGTATTGAAGAAATTGTGGATGAAATTGATGAAAAGAGAATTTTATTCTATGTAGGTGGAGACTGTCCGACCTTCGCAGAGGATTACGATAAGTTAGCAGCAAACTGTTCATCCCTGTCACCGGAAATCCCATTGACTGATGAAGATGATGCAGCAATTTATTTTTCATCCGGAACCACAGGATTCCCGAAAGCAATTCTGCACAATCACGAGAGTCTGATGCATGCTGCAAAGGTAGAACAGAATCATCATGGACAAAGCAAGGATGATGTGTTCCTTTGCATTCCACCACTTTACCATACTGGTGCGAAAATGCATTGGTTTGGAAGCCTTTTAACCGGTGGAAAAGCTGTATTATTAAAAGGAGTAACTCCAAAGACCATTTTGGAAACTGTATCCAATGAAGGTTGTACCATTGTATGGCTTTTAGTTCCTTGGGCACAGGATTTATTACTGGCTCTGGATCGCGGAGAATTGAAATTATCTGATTATAAATTAGATCAGTGGAGACTGATGCACATTGGTGCTCAGCCGGTTCCACAGAGTCTGATTAAACGTTGGAAGGAATACTTCCCGAAACATCAGTATGATACAAACTATGGATTGTCCGAATCCATTGGACCTGGTTGCGTTCATCTTGGTGTGGAAAATATTCATAAGGTTGGAGCAATTGGAATTCCGGGTTATGGATGGGAAGCGAAGATTGTTTCGCCGGATGGCGCGGAGGTGCCACAGGGAGAAGTCGGAGAACTGATTGTAAAGGGGCCTGGAGTGATGACCTGTTATTACAATGATGAGAAGGCAACTGCTGACACTATTAAGGGCGGATGGCTTTACACAGGAGATATGGCAGAGAAGGATGAAGATGGATTTATTTATCTGGTAGACCGTAAGAAAGATGTGATTATTACCGGAGGAGAAAATCTTTATCCGGTTCAGATTGAAAACTTCTTAAGTAAACATCCGAAAATCAAGGACGTGGCGGTAATTGGTTTGCCGGATGAACGTTTGGGCGAAATTGCAGCAGCAATTATTGAATTGAAGCCGGATATCGAATGTACAGAAGATGAAATCAATACATTCTGCAAGGAACTTCCTCGATATAAGAGACCTAGAAAGATTATTTTCACGGAAGTTCCGAGAAACGCTACCGGAAAAATTGAGAAGCCAAAGCTTCGAGAAATGTACAATAGCGTGAACTTGGTTGACGCACAGAATAAAGCATAAGAAGTAATAGGGGTGCTGAAGGCACTCCTATTTATTTGTGAAAAGGGAAAGGAGATTATTATAAAAAAATATAGAATGTTATTATCAAAACATACCGAAGATTGAAGTTTTGTTTATGAACTTTGTCTTCGGTTTTTATTTTTTTAGAAGAGTAAAAATCTTATTGACATCCTATATAAAAAACTATATGATTAATCAGTATTTCTAAACTTTTTGTTTAATATATGAAAACTAAAGAGGGAACTATGGATATAGGAAATAAAATTAAGGAACTGCGAATTCAGAAGAATCTGACCCAGGAGGAACTGGCTGACAGGGCGGAACTCACGAAGGGATTTATCTCTCAGGTAGAACGAAATCACACATCACCGTCTATTGCCACGTTGGTGGATATTCTCCAGTGTCTTGGTACAGATCTGAAGCATTTTTTCAGTGATGATGAAGATCGTCAGGTTGTTTTTAAGAAGGAAGATTTCTTTGAAAAAATCGATGAGGACTTGAAGCATCGGATTACGTGGATTGTTCCGAATGCCCAAAAGAATGAAATGGAACCAATTCTGTTGGAATTACAACCGGGAGGAAGCAGCTACGAGCATCCGCCATTTGAAGGAGAAGTGTTTGGATATGTGCTGAAGGGAAATGTAAAATTGACCATTGGTGAAAAGCAGTTCAAGGTTAAAAGGGGAGAGGCTTTTTATTATCCCGCAAATAACAGTTATTCGCTAAAAAGTGAACGGGGAGCACAGGTTCTTTGGATTAGTAGTCCGCCGGCATTTTAATAAAAATTGAGGAAAAGGAAGAGAAGATGAGCAATACAATTATTGAATTAAAAAACATCACAAAAACCTTTGACGACCAGCAGGTGTTAAAAGGAATTGATTTGAATATTCATGAAAAGGAATTTTTGACGTTATTGGGGCCAAGTGGATGTGGAAAAACCACCATTCTTCGAATTATCAGTGGTTTTGAGGATCCGGATGGTGGCCAGGTGATTTTTGAGGGAAAAGATATTGCGAAGCTTCCGCCATATAAAAGAGAAGTCAATACAGTATTTCAGAAGTACGCACTGTTTCCATTTTTAAATGTGTACGATAACGTTGCATTCGGATTAAACCTGAAAAAAATGGATAAAGCAGAGATTACAAAAAAAGTGAAGGAAATGCTGAAACTGGTAGGACTCAGTGGTTATGAAAAGCGTGATGTCACTTCTTTATCCGGTGGACAGCAGCAGCGTGTGGCAATCGCCCGTGCCCTGGTCAATGAACCAAAGGTACTTTTGTTAGATGAACCGCTCAGCGCCCTGGATGCGAAACTTCGAAAAGAAATGCAGGTGGAATTAAAGAAGATTCAAAAGGAAGTTGGAATCACATTTATTTTCGTAACCCACGATCAAGAGGAAGCATTGTCCATGTCAGATACCATTGTTGTTATCAATGAGGGAATCATTCAGCAGATTGGTACGCCGATGGATATTTACAATGAACCACAGAACCGCTTTGTGGCAAACTTTATTGGAGAATCCAATATTATTTCCGGAAATATGTTAAAGGACTGTCTGGTACAGTTTGATGATGCACAGTGGGAATGTGTTGATAAGGGCTTTAAGGAAAACGAAGAAATCGATGTGGTACTGCGTCCGGAAGATATGCGTATCGTGTCTCCTCAGGAGGGCAAAGTTTCTGGACCGATTACTTCTAAGGTGTTTATGGGAGTTCATTACGAATATCTGGTAAAAACAAAGTATCGAAACTATAAGGTGCACACGACCGAAAATATTGAGGTAGGAAAAGAAGTGGGATTAACCATTGACCCGTTTGATATTCAGGTAATGCACGCAAATTCTATTAATAGTTAGGAGACGGAAATGAGACATTTTAAAGGATTGGCGAAGCCTTATGTAGTATGGTCGTTTTTATTGATTGTACTTCCGCTGATTATGATTATTCTTTACTCCATAACTACGGAAGGAAATTCGCTTTTAACAATACATTTTTCATTAGATAATTTTAAGAAAATTTCAGATCCGATATACTTAAGTGTATTTTGGAAGTCATTGCAGATTGGTTTTGTGACCACTGCGATTTGTCTGATGCTGGCATATCCGTTGGCATATTTTATTGCAAAGTTTGACGAGACATCTCAAAGTATTCTGATTTTGATTGTAACCATCCCAATGTGGATCAATACATTACTTCGAACCTATGCGTGGATTAGCCTGTTGTCAGACAATGGAATCATTAACGGATTGCTGAAGGCATTGGGGCTTAATGAACAGACGATGATGTATACCAACTTTTCTGTTATCATCGGTCTTGTTTGTGACTTGTTGCCTTTTATGGTAATTCCAATTCATACATCCTTGGCAAAGATGGATCATTCCATGGTGGAAGCAGCTGGTGATTTGGGAGCAAACCGACTGAAAACATTCACGAAAGTTATTTTCAAGTTATCCTTACCGGGAGTAATCAGTGGTGTGACATTGGTGTTCCTGCTGTCCATCTCCAGCTTCGTTATTCCGGTATTGCTTGGCGGACATCAGTATGTTCTCATAGGTAACCTGATTGAAAACCAGTTCATCTCTGTAGGAGATTGGAACTTTGGTAGTGCGATTTCCGTGATTCTTGCAGTGGCGATTTTATTGCTGATGGGAGTCATGAAGAAGATAGACAATGATGACAATGGAGGTGAGAAATAGTGAAAAAGAAGCTTTCCATTGGACCAAAACTTTATATCGTTTTGTGTTTTATCTTTTTATATTTGCCGATTGCCATTACAATGTTTTTCTCCTTCAACTCATCAAAATCCTTGACGAAATTCACGGGATTTTCACTGCGTTGGTATCAGAAATTATTGACGGATCAAAACATTCTGTCGGCAGTTTATGTATCCATTAGTATTGCGATTATTTCTACGCTGATTTCCACGGTGTTGGGAACTATTACATCCATCGGACTTTCCCGAAGCAGAAAAGTGTTGAAGGAATGGATATTAAATGTAAACAATATGCCGATTATGAATCCGGATATTGTAACAGCCATCGGACTGATGATTTTATTTACCTCTGCCCGTATGGAGCGAGGATATATTACCATGCTTTTGGCGCATATAGCATTTTGTACGCCATATGTAATTACCAGTGTTTATCCAAAGGTGCGAAGCATGGATCACAATCTGGCAAACGCAGCAATGGACTTAGGGGCAACACCGGGTCAGGCCATGACCAAGGTTATTCTGCCGATGTTAAAGCCGGGAATCTATGCCGGAATGCTTTTGGCATTTACCATGTCCCTGGATGACTTTGTCGTATCCTATTTCGTAACCGGAAATGGAGTATCAAACATCTCCATCGTGGTATACAATATGACGAAGCGAACGAACCCGACCATTAATGCGTTATCAACCTTATTGATTTTGGCGGTTGTCATTATTATCATTCTGGTGAATGTAATTCCATACCTTTCTAAGAAGCATCGCGGAAAAGAAGTGGAAATGGAAAACACCGGAAAGTCCAGACTAAAACACCTTGCAACAGCTCTCGCAGGCGTGGGAATTATTTGTCTGGCTGGGGTTATGGTATATAAGTATACGGCAATTTCCCAAAAACCGGTTCTTCGTGTATTTAATTCCGGGGAATATATTGATACGGAATTGCTGACCCGATTTGAAAAAGAAAATCATTGTAAGGTGGTTTATGAAACCTTTGATTCCAATGAATCCATGTATACGAAACTGGAAAGTGGTGCAGAATATGACATTATTATTCCGTCAGACTACATGATTGAAAAACTGATTGAAGAAAAGTATCTTCAGGAAATTGATTGGAATAAAATAAAAAATAAAGATGCAATCATTCCGGAACTTTTAGGAAAAGAGTTCGATCCGGAAAGTAAGTACGGAGTGCCTTATTACTGGGGAACAGTAGGAATCTTATATGATAAGAATATCGTGGATGAGAAGGACTTGCAGCAGGGCTGGGAAATCCTCAACAATGAAAAGTACAAGGGACAGATTTACATGTATGACTCAGAACGAGATTCCTTTATGGTGGCTTTAAAAGCACTGGGTTATTCCATGAATACGGATAAAAAGTCAGAATTAAATGCTGCATATCAGTGGTTGATTGACCAGCGGGATTCTATGGAGCCGGTTTATGTAGGCGATGACGTAATTGATAATATGATTTCCGGCAACAAGGCAATGGCAGTCGTTTATTCCGGAGACGGTGCATACATTATTTCAGAAAATGAAAATATGGATTTCTTTGTACCGGATCAGGGAACCAATGTCTGGACAGATGCCATGGTCATGACAAAGTACTGTGACAATACGGACTTAGCATATCAGTTTATGGACTTCTTCCTGCAGGAAGATGTATCGGTACAAAACACAGAATATATTGGCTATGACAGTGCGGTAAAGACGACTTATGAATATTATCGTGACGAGGAATATGCTGACAACAACGGATGTGCACCGGATACCTCGAATCCGAAAAATGAAGAGTTTAAAAATCAGGAAAAAGAAATCAAGGCTTTTAGTGCAAACTTATGGACAAAAGTGAAGTCAAAATAAAAAAGTGATGGAAAAAGTATTATTTATTGCCTAATATTGGTTTTTTTGTTGGAAATTGTACGATTTTGCTCTTTTTATTGACAAATGTAGAATAATCTCTATAATTAGAAACTGTTTTGCAAAATATTAAGAACATAAAAGGGGAAAGAAAATGAACAAATTTGTAACGAAAAATGTAGTAATGTTTTTGGGCATTTTGCTGTTTTTTTCATTAGGAATATTGACAGAAAATGCTAATGCAAATGGTACTTATACTATTACGTTAGACGCAAGTGGTGGAAATTTTAGTGGTGCATCAACAAAAAAGGTAAAAATGCCATCTGAAGCAGGACTTAAATTAACTAACAGTTATAATCCTAAAAAAACAGATTGCACGTTTTTAGGGTGGAGCAAAGATAAGAATTCGAAAAAAGTTTCCTATACGGTTGGTTCTGTATTACCTAGAAAGACTGCGACATATTATGCCGTTTGGAGAATGGATTATTATTATATCACCTTTGAGGGGAATGGAGGAGACTACGGAAGTTCAACAACAAAAAAGGTAAAAATGCCACTTGATGCAGGACTTAAATTAACTAACAGTTACACACCAAGTAGAGCAAGATATATTTTTATGGGGTGGAGTACAAATAAAGATGCTGTAACGCCATCCTATGGAATTGGTGATAGCTTACCTAAAACCACGGCAAGTTACTGGGCTGTTTGGAAAGCAGATTTCTATAATTTGAAATTATATCCAAATGGAGGAAATTTTTCGGATTCAGGTTCAGTTTGGGGGAATGAGCCTAAGATAACACAAGGAAAAAATATTTATTTGAAAATGAACAATTTAACTCCATCGCGCGGAGGGTATTCGTTTTTGGGATGGAGTAAGGATGGTTCAGACATTGTCTCGTACGAAGAAAATTCTATTATTTCGATATTGAAAGATACATCTTTGTATGCTGTGTGGGATAAAGAAACAAAAAATGTAGATTATTCTTATAACGTTGAAAGAAATGAACTTATTGTAAAAATACCTAACAACAAAGCAGGTAAGGCTCCGGAGAGTTCTTCGCTTTATGAAATTGACGAGAAAGCAAATGAAAATTTTGTGACTTCCGTGAATGGACAAAATACGTTTAAGTATACAGTTTCAGATACAACAAAAAATTATGTCTATAAAATTACAACGAAATACACTGATGGAAGTAAAAGTAACTCATATGTATTTGTAAATAGAGAAAAGACAAAAAACTTTTCTGATTATAAACCTGGTGAAGAAGCTCCCGAAAATGTTGTACTAGATAAAATGGCAGACGAATGGATTGATACATTGGATTGGTTTAGATATCTGTCGTTGAATTCAATTAAAAATGAATTTATAAAGAACTATTTGATTAGCATTTTTCCGCCAGATGAAATTGTAAAGAGCATTTTAGAAAATAAAAAATCTGAAAAGATAAGTGCTTTACTGGATGGATCAGGAGTAAAACCATTTTTATCGGCTGAGTCTGAGAAGGAGATTGCTGAAGGCAATAAAACCTTTACATCAGGAGGTCTATCAGGAAGTATTGATAATGATATAAGTTTAGCGCAAACATTTTTGACATATTTGAATTACTATTCAACTTTTATATCGTGTGGAGAAGCTGAAACATACTTTAAAATGGCAAAGCAGGCAACGGATTTAACTGAGAAAGAACAATTGATGCTTAAAGGGGCAAAGCTTGGCCATGCTGGATGTGAAACATGTGTTATACCATATGATGCGGAGTATAGAGAGTTGGTGGATAATCCATTTATATCTGATTCAACAATAAGTGAGGAAATGAAGAAATGTTTGAAGAATTGGCTGAAGAATATGGGAGAATCTGCTATAGAAATAATTCCAGTTGCAGGAGCTTATAAAGATTGCTTGAAAGTTTCGTATGATGTGATAAAAGCTTCGTCTGTGGCAGACGACTATAGAAATAGAAATTCAATTATCAAATTTCAAACTACACTGATTGATAGAGAGAAGGATTTACCTGAATTGTACAGTTGCTTAGTAGATCAATATGGGAAGTTTTCATATTCTTTTTACAAGGATGATGAAACAGGAAATGTAGTCGCTAAAATATACAAATATAATGGATTTTTCATTCGGGATTTATCAAATTTAGAAATCCCGTCTTTCACTGATTTTGATGTTGAAGTAAGAGAAATTGGACATGGAAATCCAGCACTTGTGCCACTTGGAACGCAGGATTTTATGACTAATGATGTGAAAAAAGAAGTTAATAATATTACAATTCCGTATAATATAAGATATATAGATACATTGACGTTTGATGGATTGCCTAAATTAATGAATGTTTATTATGATGCTGAAAATGCTAAGTGTCGATATAACTGCAACGGGTTTGTTGGAATGTTTAATGGATGTAAGTATGTAGATGAAAATAATGAAGATGTGAGTGAATGGCCAAAGCTCTATATTGGACCAAATGTAAAAAGCATAAATAGTTATTTTTGGAAGTCGAAAATGGGAGGAATCTTTTTGATGGGTGAAGATAACATATTAAATGTTCAACGATACGCTTTTAATGAAAATAAGTGTATTAATGATTTTACAAATTTGGTATTAAATCCGCACCCATTTAATGAACCATACGAAAGATGGAGTAGAAAAGCGAATTCCGATGAAAGATTCTTTAAATAGAATTCTATAATTCATATTGTATTGAAAAAAGAAAAATAACTTGACAAATATAAAAGAATAAGATAAAATAGCAGAGCAGTCGAGAGAGAAAACTTGATTGTTCTGTTATTTGCGGGTGTAGTTCAGTGGTAGAACACCAGCCTTCCAAGCTGGATATGTGGGTTCGATTCCCATCACCCGCTTTTCTTGACCCCTCAGGAAATTCCTGAGGGGTTTTCATATGTAGGCGCAAAAAAAGGGGCGCTAAAACGCCCCTTGAGATGCAATAATCAATTTTCTAATTCTTTTTCTGATATACACGAACGTGTTCGATTTCAAATAAGAATGGTAAGGCACTGTCATCTACCGGACCACCCAATCCACCACCCACAGCGGTGTTCATAATGAGGAAGAATGGTTTGTCAAATGGCCATGCATCATAGCCCTGATCTTCCGGGTCGTCAGTTTTGTTATAGCGACAGTAGCTTTCTCCGTCGATGAAAAATTCAAAGTAGTCCGGAGTCCATTCCATGGAGTAGTCATGGAAGTCGTCAAAAAATCCTTCGTCAAAATCGACCACGGTAGTATATGGAATGGTGTCGTGACGGGTGTGGTTGTGACGACCGGAGTGCAAACTGAATAACGCACTATTTGGTCGCCGACCGATGTGTTCTATTAAATCAATCTCGCCACAGTTTGGCCAACGGTCTTTGATATCCGGCTTCGGAAATTTCTTGAAATCTTCTTCGGTAAATTTGGAAAAATCCGGTCTCCCATCGGAACGAACCGGAACACCATCCGGAACCTTTCTAGGCTCACGGTAAGGCATCATCCAGATAGCTGGCCAACACCCCAGTCCTTTGGGAAACTTGGCACGAATGTCAAAATAACCGTACTGCCAATGAGCGCGGTCCCGCGTCACCAGTTTCGCAGAAGTATATTCTCGTTCTCCGTCCTGCTCCTTAATGGAACGAATGGTCAGCTTACCGTCCTTGACAAAAACATTGCCGGGACGATTGGTATAGGCCTGCAGTTCACGGTTTGGCCACTGGAAATTTCCTACTTCATAATTCCATTTTGAGGAGTCCGGTGCTCCTTCATAATCAAACTCATCGCTCCAAACGAGCTGGTAGTCTTTTAAATTCATAGAAACCCCTTTCAAATCACGTACAAATCATGTCAACAATTGTTAACCGTTAACATTTTTAGGTATTCTAACATATAAAAACGTTTTTTCAAACAGAAAATGAAAGTTTTTTCCGGGAAATAATCCGACTTTGACAATTGCCGGATGTTGGACTATTCTAGGTATCAAAAGGAGAAAGAAAAATGGCGAAATATGTGAAAGAAATTTTGGATGCCCTGGACCGGGAATACGGGACGGATTACATCTGTTATTTAAATCATGAAACCCCATGGCAACTTTTGATTGCGGTCATTTTAAGTGCCCAGTGTACAGACGCCCGGGTAAATATTGTGACAAAGGATTTGTTTCAGAAATACGATACCTTGGAGAAGTTTGCAGAAGCAGATCTGAAGGAGTTAGAGCAGGACATTCATTCCATTGGATTTTATCATGCAAAGGCACGCAATATTAAGAAGTGCTGCTATGATTTGGTACATAAATTTGACGGCGAAGTTCCGAGAACCTTGGAGGAACTGACTTCCCTGGCAGGGGTGGGACGAAAAACGGCCAATGTGATTCGAGGAAATATCTACGATGATCCAAGCATTGTTGTGGATACCCACGTGAAGCGAATTTCCAAGAAATTGGGATTCACGAAAAATGATGATCCGGTTAAGGTGGAATACGATTTGATGAAAGTATTGCCGAAGGACCATTGGATTTTATACAATACCCAGATTATTACCTTGGGAAGAACCATTTGTACGGCGAGAAGTCCGAAGTGTCAGGAGTGCTTCTTAAATGAATATTGTAAAGGAAAGAACAAATGTTAGTAAAAGATTATGTGTGCGTGGATATTGAAACCACGGGAGTCAATACGAAGTGGAGTAAGATTATCGAAATCGGTGCGGTAAAGGTTCGAAATGGTGAGGTGGTGGAAACTTTTTCGGAACTGATTAATCCGGGAGAGAAACTTACGCCCTTTATCACGGAACTGACCGGAATCACGGATGAAATGCTGGCAGATAAACCGGGGATTGAAGAGGTGCTCCCTAAATTCATTGCATTTGCAAAAGAAGATGTATTGTTAGGACATAACCTGATGTTCGATTTTGGGTTTCTGAAGCAAAATGCCGTGAATCTGAAACAGAGCTTTGAAAAAAGAGGGATGGACACCTTGAAGATTGCCAGAAAGGCACTGCCCAACCTTCACAGCAGGGGGCTGGAGTATCTTTGTAATCACTATGGCATTCTGGATGAAAATCATCATAGGGCATTTAATGACGCAAAAGTGACCTCGGAATTGTATTTGATTCTGATGAAGGAATTCGGAGAAACTTTTCCGCTAAGCTTTGAACCAAAGGAATTAGTTTACAAAGTAAAAAAACTGCAACCGATTACGGAACGACAGAAGTCGTATTTAAGGGATTTGATAGGATATCATAACCTGGAAGTTGACTACAATATTGATCAATTGTCGAAAAACGAAGCGTCTAGAAAAATAGACAAAATTCTTTCTGAAAAAGGTCGAATTTTGTACTAGGTAAAAATTAGTAATTGTGGTATCATTATAAGTCGAATGGTGGAATACTATTTGAAAAAATGGAAAAAGGGGAGAAAAAATGAATTTTTTTTATAACAAGAAAAACCAGAGAATTATTGCAGGCTCAATTGCCATAATATTAGTATTAGCGATGGTAGTGACATTGATATTCTAATAGATTGTTGAGGAAAACTTATTATGAAAAATATGAGGAGAACAGTTTTTGGCATCTTGTGTATGGTGCTGTTACTGGGAATGTCTCAAACATGCTTCGCAAAAAGCGATACGGAAGAAAAAATTAAAGAGGGTGTTCGTATTGACGAAATCAATGTCGGTGGGATGACGTATGATGAAGCAATGGAAAAGATTACTCCGGTGGCAACGAAAAAGCTGAAGACGAAAGCTACATTGAAACTCGGGTCCAGAGAGATAGAAGTATCTTTGAAGAAATTGGGATACCAGTGGAAGGAAGATGTAGTAGAAGAAGCGTTAGGTGCAGGGAAGAAAGGAAACGTGATTAAGCGTTTCATTGAAGACAAAGAAATCACAACGCAAGGACTGCCTTTTTCAATTGAAGTAGAGGCAGATGATGATGTCGTAGAGAAAAAATTAGAAAAGAAATGTGAAAAAAGTAATCTGACTGCGAAAAATGCGTCCTTGAAGTTTAATGGAGCCGGATTTGATATCATTCCGGAGGAGGATGGCTGCGAGGTAGACTATAAGGCGACTGTAAAGTCATTGCAGGAACAGATTCGGGAAAAGTGGAATGGGGAATCTAAGTTCACGGTTGAAGCAACCGTATCCACGTCCACGCCAAAATACACCACGGCAGACTGTGAAAAAGTATCGGATACAGCTATGGGTAGTTTTACCACGACGTTTACCACTGGTGATGCCTACGCCAGTAGAAACCTGAATCTGAAACATGGGGTGGAGATGATCGACGGAACGATTTTGTATCCGGGCGAAGAATACTCCTGCAATGCTGTATTGGCACCATGGACAGAGGAAAACGGCTGGCATCCGGCAGGAACTTATTCTGAGGGAGAAGTAGTCGATAGTTTAGGCGGAGGAATCTGTCAGGTATCCAGCACGCTTTATAATGCATTGTTGAATGCGGAAGTGAAGGTTACGGAAAGATATTCTCATTCCATGGCGGTTTCTTATGTGGACTTGGCTGCTGATGCTGCGTTGGCAGGCGATTATAAAGATTTGAAATTTGAAAATGATACGGATGCACCGATTTATATTCGCGGAATATATGATTATGGTGAAATCACGTTTAAAATTTATGGTCATGATACCCGACCTGAAAATCGAACGGTATCGTATGAGAGTGTGGTAACGAAGACTGTTCCGATTACAGACAGTGTTACAAAGGATTCCTCAAAACCAAAGGGATACCGTTCTGTAGAATCCAATGGTCATGTGGGTTACGTAGCTGAATTATATAAGATTGTTTATGAAAACGGTGAAGAAGTCAGTCGTGAAAAACTTCATACCAGTACGTATGCTATGGCACCGCGTAAAGTGATTGAAGGAACCGGAAATCAAGAAAAAGAGGAAAAAACCACGAAGGACGAACAGGAAACAAAGAAAGAAACAACGGAAGAAACTAAAGTAGAAGAGACAGAAAAGAAAAAGAAAACTTCCGAAGAAAATGAATAAGGGACAACAGACATGTATACAGGAAAATTTCCAGAGATATCATATAAACGCACCGTCTTAAAAAAGATGAGTCATATATCGGAAAACATGAAACCTGGCGTGGATGCTGCCACAATCAGATTAGAAGATGTTACTTTGGTAATGTCTTCTAATTGCATATTGGAGTGGTTTGAAGGGTGTGAAAGATACACGATTCAAAAAACAGTGAACTGTTTAGCGGAAAAGGCAGGAAAGCCTTCTGGAATCCAATTAGAATGGAATCTTCCGGAAAAGTATGACGAAAGAAAACTGGGAGAAAAAATGAAAACCATTAACCAGGAAGCGGACCGTATAGGACTTCCGATTTTGCAATGCCGGGTTTACAAGGGAAAAGTCGAAGACGCGATTCTCCATATCACGGTAGTGGGAACTACAAAGAAGGAGTATACCTCGAAGGACATTCAGCCGGGAATGGACATTGTCATGGCTGGTACAGCAGGCTGTGGAGCGACGGCAATTTTAAGTAAGGTTTATGAAAAAGAATTGCGGGAAAGATTTCCGGGGGCTTTTGTTCGGGAATGTCAACAGTTTTGGGATTTCCTTTCTGTGGAATCCATTGCTGAAATTGTACAGAATCATGATGTTTCCTACATGCATCACGTTTCGGATGGTGGTGTGTTTGGTGCAGTCTGGGAACTGGGCTCCTGCAGTAATAAAGGGGTTAAAATTAATGTAAAGGATGTTCCGGTATGGCAGCATAGCATCGAGGTGGCAGAGTTTCTGGACGGGAATCCGTACCTGATGGAAGGAACCGGGGCAATGCTGATTGTATGCAGGAACGGTCAGGAACTTGCAGAAGAATTAAAAGAAAATAATATAATGTCCTCAGTCATTGGACAAATTACCGATAATAATGATAGAATAGTATGGAATGGGGAAGAGAACCGTTTTCTGGAACCACCGAGAGGGGACCAGATTTATGAACTTCTTCAGAAACATTCATACAAATAAGAAAAGAAAAGGAGATTGGCAATGAGAGAAGAAATTTTACGTTTAATTGAAAAGAATGCACGAATTGACTTAAAAGAAGCGGCGATTCTGTTAGGAAAGACAGAGGCGGAGGTTGCCAATGCCATCGCGGAAATGGAAAAGGAAAACATTATCTGCGGATATTACACGATGATTGACTGGGATAAGACCAGTGAAGATAGAGTTACAGCATTGATTGAAGTGCGCGTAACCCCACAGAGAGGAAGCGGTTTTGATGATATCGCTGACAGAATCATGAAGTATGACGAAGTAAAGGCTGTTTACCTGATGTCCGGTGGATTTGACTTTACTGTGATGATTGAAGAAAAAACAATGAAGGAAATCGCTCAGTTTGTTACAAACAAACTTTCCACATTGGATTCTATTTTAAATACAGCAACACACTTTATTTTAAAGAAGTACAAGGACTATGGTACTGTGCTTGCTGATACTGAAGAAAGGATTTTGGTGACACCATAATGAGAGATCCGTTATCACAAACAATAAAAGACATTAAGCCATCAGGAATTCGAAAGTTTTTTGACATCGTAAGCGAAATGAAAGATGCCATTTCTTTAGGTGTGGGCGAGCCGGATTTCGATACCCCATGGCATATCAGAGAGGAAGGAATATATTCTCTGGAAAAAGGGCGTACCTTTTATACGTCTAATGCAGGATTAAAAGAATTAAAAGTTGAAGTATGTAACTATTTAAAGAGAAAACAGGGATTGGAATATGATTATCATAATGAGGTTATGATTACGGTGGGCGGAAGTGAAGCCATTGATATTGCATTTCGTGCAATGCTGGACCCGGGAGATGAAGTTCTGATTCCGGAACCGTGTTATGTATCCTACGTTCCATGCGTGGAACTGACCCATGCAGTTCCAGTGACGATTCCTTTGAAGGAGGAAAATCAGTTCCGCCTTACAAAAGAAGAGGTGTTGGAAAAGCTGACAGATAAAACAAAGATTTTAGTTCTTCCGTTTCCAAATAATCCTACGGGAGCAATTATGGAACGGGAAGATTTAGAGGCGATTGCTGAGGTATGTATCGAACATGATATTTACGTACTATCGGATGAAATTTATGCAGAACTTACATATAAAGGAGACCATGTTTCCATTGCACAGCTTCCGGGCATGAAGGAAAGAACTGTGCTCATTAACGGTTTTTCCAAGGCATTTGCCATGACTGGATGGAGATTGGGATTCGCAGCAGCTCCGGCAGTAATCATGGAACAGATGATTAAGATTCATCAGTTTGCCATCATGTGTGCACCGACCACCAGCCAGTATGCTGCAGTAGAAGCATTGAAGCATGGAGATAAAGATGTGCAGACAATGCGTGAGTCGTATAATCAGAGACGTCGTTTCCTAATTCATGAGTTTCGCGATATGGGACTGGATTGCTTTGAACCCTATGGAGCATTCTATGTGTTCCCGAGTATTAAGAAATTTGGTCTGACCTCGGAAGAATTCGCAACCAGACTTTTACAGGAAGAAAAGGTTGCAGTGGTTCCGGGAACAGCTTTTGGTGATTGTGGAGAAGGATTTTTACGAATTTCTTATGCATACTCTTTGGAAAATCTGAAGATTGCATTGGGAAGAGTCAGAAATTTTGTAACAAGATTACAGGAAGAACAGAATCATAAATAAAAGAAAAGGGCAGTTATCAAGTGATAACTGTTCTTTTTTTGTACAAAAGAAACAGGGTGGTTAATAATATTACAACGGGATATGTTAAAATAAGAGCAAGATGCATTGAACGGATTTATAAGAAGGGAATTCTTTGTTTCGGGTTGGAATTCTCTGAAAGTAAAAACAAATGGTGAGAGGAGGATTTGCTTATGAAGAAATTGATTGTATGTTTATTATCAACCATATTGGTGGTCTCTATGGCAGCAGAATGGCCGTTTACTTTACGAGGAGCAACGGTGAATGAAAATGATAATAATGACACGTTTAATGATGCGATGCTAGTAACTTTGGGAAGTACTGTTAATGGAAGAACGGGTGCTGGTTATGACTGGGATTACTATAAATTCATTTCCGGTGAAAATGGTAAAATTAGCATTAATTTCACTAATCTGGAACCGAATGAGGTAGCTCAGCATGGAATTTGGTCATTGTTTTTGTATGGACCGAACAAGGAAGAAATCGGAATGACAACGGTAGATTTAACGGAAAAGAAGACTGTCGAACTTCCGTTTATTGGTGCCAAAGCAGGAAATTATTACTACCTGTTAGTATATCCGGGACCGAATTTTGCCAGTGGGCATTCTTATCAGATTAGTACTTCTTTTACGAAGGGAAGCTATTATGAGAAAGAGGCAAATAATACGGAAGCTTCGGCAGGAAGAATGATTCTTGCACATGACTATGTGGGAACAATTGGTGCTGACTTCTTGGATGGTGACAGCAATGAGGTTTATGATCGTGATTATTATCATATTAAGGCACCGGCAAAAGGAAGAATGACGATGTTCTTTAAGCATAAAACGAGAACAGGAAAACTTGCTCATAGTGGATGGGCTGTTGCACTTTATAAACACCAAAATGGTGGAAATGTTGCTGTTAGCCAGGCAAGCGTGAAATTGAATTCCAAAAATAATTTGAAATTCTACAGTGGAACAATGGACAAGGGGGCTGATTTGTGGTTGAATGTAAAGAGCACCCAGGACTATTCTTTGACAAATGGGAAATATACGTTTGTTCCGAGTGACATACTAGGAGAACCATATACTGTTTCAACTACATTCATTCTTGATGCAAAACCAAAAATAAAGACGAAAGCAAAGAAGAATTCTATTACAATCAGTGCAAAAAAAATAGCTGATGTAACGGGATATGAAATTGAAATGAAGAGGGGTAAAACGTTTAAAAAATTAGCTACAACGAATAAAAGCACACTCAAATATACGAAAAAAAGGTTGAAGAAAAATAAACGGTATACATTCCGTGTCAGAGCGTATTTGAAAGCAGATGATACAAAGTATTATGGAAACTGGGTGGTTGCTACAGCAAAAACAAAGAAAAAATAAAACAGAAGGAACTAAGCGAGGAAGAAGAAATGAACATTGTATTATTGGAACCGGAAATTCCTCAGAATACCGGAAATATCGGAAGAACCTGTTGTGCGACAGGAACGAAACTGCACTTGATTGAACCAATGGGGTTTCGAATCAATGAGAAAAACCTGAAGCGTGCAGGAATGGATTACTGGGATCAGTTAGATGTGACCATTTATGATAGTTATCAGGATTTTGTGGAACAGAACCCGGATGCAAAAATATGGTATGCCACAACAAAAGCACCAAATCGTTACAGCGATGTAAAGTTTGGGGAAAACGATTATATCATGTTTGGAAAAGAAAGCGCTGGAATTCCGGAAGAAATTCTGGTGGAAAATAAGGAAAACTGTATTCGAATTCCGATGAATCCGGAAATACGTTCCCTGAACCTGGCGAATTCCGTTGCCATTGTTTTGTACGAAGGATTGCGACAGAATAATTTCTCCGGAATGCAGATGGAAGGACACTTACATCGCTTGGAGTGGAATGATTAAACGATTGTGAAAGGACGGCTATGAGAAGCCGTCCTTATTTTTTAGCATATGGTAACTTTCTTTTTCTCAATCTGAATGAGACCTTCCTCTTTCATCTTACTGAGTTCCCGGCTCATGGCACTGCGGTCCACGGATAAATAATCAGCCAGGGCGCTCATGGTAAACGGAAGAAGGAAAGACTGTTTTCCTTCCTGAGCAGCAAGAATCTCGAAGTAGGTCATTAGCCGTTCCCGAATGGTTCGCTGACTCAAAACCTCCAGGTGTTCACAAATGCTCTGGGTTTTATCGGAAACCATTAACAAAATGTTGTTAACTAACTGGCTGTGATGTGCACAGGCCTTGGAACAACGTTTCACGATGTGCTCGAAGTCAATGTAGCGAATCTCACAGTTCGTAACAGCCTCCACGGTGATGTTTTCCTTGCCGGCATAGTAATAAAACAATTGCCCGAAAATCTCCCCTTCGGACAGGTGCTCTAAAATAGTTCGATTGCCGGCGTCATTTACATGAATGACACAGGCCTCGCCCTTTTCCAATATTCCAATTCCCTTATCATCCTCGTCATAGAACAGAATGATTTCTCCGGCACGATATGACTTCGTGAAGGTGTTAAAGCAGTGCATCATTTCCTGCTGTTCCGATTCGTTGATGTTGTGAAATAAATTGTTTTCCGTAATCTTCATAAGAACTCCTTTCTAAATCCGAACGCTTTTTCATATAAGAAGTTTAACAAATTTTTAATGGTGTTGCAATTGCAACAGATAAAACAAAGAAAAAGATTTAAACTGAAGATACCTTGAAGAGGTGTCCTAAAAAATATTGTGAATTTTTTAAAGTTTCGAGGTGCTTTTTTCAGGATTTTATGCAATTTATAAAAACATCAACATTTAATCAAAATTTGTTGATTCTATCCGTTGCAAAACAAATCATAAAGTGTTATATTTATCACAGTTAGTGAAAATGGCTACGTATGTGTAGTAGTGCGCTCTTTTTTCAGGGCACCATAAATGTTTCCACTAAACGAAAAAATAAGGAGGTACATTTATGGATACAATTACATGTATTAAGACGAGAAGAAGTGTAAGAAAGTATACAGAAGAAAAAGTTTCGAAAGAACTGATCGAAGAATTAATTTCTGCAGCAATCTATGCACCTTCTTGGAAGAATTCACAGACTACCCGTTATATTGCCATAACAGATCCGGAAATCAAGAACCGTATTTCCAAAGAATGTTGTGCAGAACATAACCAGTCGATTATCGACGGTGCATCTGCTTTGATTGCAACATTAATCGTGGACAAGCGTTCCGGTTTCGAAAGAGATGGTAGTTATTCTACTATCAGAGAAGATAACTGGCAGGCCTTTGACAATGGAATTGCGACACAGACCTTATGTCTGGCAGCTCATGAAAAAGGATTGGGAACAGTTATCATGGGTCTTTATGATATAGACAAGGCGCAGGAAATCCTTCAGGTTCCTGAAGGACAGCTTTTAATGGCATTGGTTGCTGTTGGATATCCGGCAGACGAACCGATGGCTCCAAAGAGAAAGGCTGTTGAAGATGTTCTTACGTTTTGTTAATTAATAATCAGGTAATGGGCGGATTCGATTTTGAAGAAGTCCGTTTACTATAAGCTTTACTTTATTTTATATTTTTAGGAGGAAAAAGAAAATGAGAGAAGAGTGGACAGGATTTGTCGGCGGTGCTTGGCAGAAAGAAGTAAACGTCAGAGATTTTATCCAGAAGAACTACACACCATATGATGGTGACGATAGTTTCTTAGCAGGCCCTACACAGGCAACAACAGATTTATGGAATCAGGTAATTGATCTTCAGAAGAAGGAAAGAGAAGCTGGTGGTGTTTTAGACATGGACACAAAGGTTGTTCAGACAATTACATCACATGGTGCCGGATATTTAGATAAGGACAAGGAAACAATCGTTGGTTTCCAGACAGATGCACCTTTCAAGAGAGGACTTCAGGTTAACGGTGGTATCCGTATGGCTATGAAGGCTTGTTCAGACAATGGTTATGAAGTAGATCCTGAAGTAGTAGATTTCTACACAAACTACAGAAAGACTCATAACGCAGGTGTATTCGATGCTTACACACCAGAAATCAGAACATGTCGTTCAAACCATATCGTAACTGGTCTTCCAGATGCTTACGGACGTGGACGTATCATCGGTGACTACAGAAGAATTGCTCTTTATGGTATTGATGCATTAATCGAAGATAAGAAGGCTCAGAAGGCTGGAACAGACCTTATGACAATGACACCTGATGTAATTCGTGATAGAGAAGAATATTCTGAACAGATCAGAGCTCTTCAGGAATTAAAGAAATTAGGTGAAATCTACGGATTCGATATTTCTAGACCTGCACAGAACGTACAGGAAGCTATCCAGTGGATGTATTTAGGATACCTTGCAGCAGTTAAGGAACAGAATGGTGCTGCAATGTCTCTTGGACGTACTTCTACATTTATTGACTGTTTCGCTGAAAGAGATTTAGCTAACGGAACATTCACAGAAGAACAGGTTCAGGAATTCGTTGATCACTTCATTATGAAGTTAAGATGTGTTAAGTTCGCTAGAACACCAGAATACAACCAGATTTTCGCTGGTGATCCGGTTTGGGTTACAGAATCAATCGGTGGTGTTGGTATCGACGGACGTCACATGGTTACAAAGATGTCATTCAGATATCTTCATACATTAGAAAACTTAGGTGCAGCTCCAGAGCCAAACCTTACAGTACTTTGGTCAACAAGACTTCCTGAAGCATTCAAGAAGTTCTGTGCTAAGTTATCTATCGAATACTCATCAATGCAGTACGAAAACGATGACTTAATGAGAGTAACACATGGTGATGATTATGGTATCGCATGTTGTGTATCTTCAATGAGAATTGGTAAGGAAATGCAGTTCTTCGGAGCTAGAGCAAACCTTGCTAAATGTTTACTTTACGCAATCAACGGTGGTGTGGATGAAAAGACTAAGGTTCAGGTAGGACCGAAGTACAGACCAATCACAGCAGACGTTCTTGATTACAATGAAGTAATGGAAAAATATGATGACATGATGAAGTGGTTAGCTAGAGTTTATGTTAGCGCATTAAACTGCATCCACTATATGCATGACAAATATTCTTACGAAAGAATTCAGATGGCATTACATGATGCTAAGGTAACAAGATGGTTCGCAACAGGTATCGCTGGTCTTTCAGTTGTTGCTGACTCACTTTCAGCTATCAAGTATGCAGAAGTTAAATGTATCAGAGACGAAGATGGAGTAGTAGTTGACTTTGAAACTACTGGAGATTTCCCTAAATATGGTAACGATGATGACAGAGTTGATGATATCGCTGTAGAAATCGTTAACAAGTTCATGGGATACTTAAGACAGCAGTATACATACAGAGATGGTATTCCAACACAGTCAATTCTTACAATTACATCTAACGTAACATACGGTAAGAACACAGGTAACACACCTGACGGAAGAAAGGCTGGACAGCCATTCGCACCAGGTGCTAACCCACTTCACGGAAGAGATAAGAACGGTGCCGTTTCTTCACTTTCTTCAGTTGCTAAGCTTCCATTCCTTAACTCACAGGATGGTATTTCAAATACATTTACAATCATTCCTGGAGCACTTGGAAAGGATGATGTAATCGTTGGAGATTTAAGCGACCTTGGAGTAGAAATCGACAAATAATTAATAATTAAGATAAGGATGATTCAAATTGGCTAAAGGTATAATTCATTCAATTGAGAGTTTTGGAACAGTTGATGGTCCTGGAGTACGTCTTGTAGTATTCTTCAAGGGATGTCCAATGAGATGTGCATATTGTCATAACCCTGATACTTGGAGTATGGAGGGTGGCGAAGAAATGACCGTGGATCAGATTATGGATATGTATGAGAGCAAGAAGTCTTTCTACAAAGATGGCGGTATTACTGCTACCGGTGGAGAGGCGATGGTTCAGATTGATTTCCTGACAGAATTGTTCGAGGCAGCTCACAAGCGAGGAATTCATACCTGCCTGGATACATCCGGTACCACGTTCCAGCCGGACAATCCGGATTATGTAAAGAAGGTTGACCGATTGATGGAAGTGACCGACTTAATTATGTTGGATATCAAGCATATTGATCCTGAGAAACATCAGGAATTATGTAAGAGACCTAACGACAATATTTTAAAATTTGCCCAGTACCTTGATTCCAAGGGAAAGGAAATATGGATTCGCCATGTAGTTGTTCCACATGTGACCATGGATAAAGATTCTCTTTATCGTCTTGGAAAATTTATTGGAACATTAAAGCATGTGAATGCATTAGATATTCTTCCATATCATGATATGGGAGTTGTAAAATACGAACAGCTGGGAATTGATTACCCGTTAAAGGGTATTGAACCTGCCACAAAGGAAATGGCACTATCGGCCAGGGAGATTGTGATGAAAGGGTTTAAAGAATCCCGAGCAGAATTATTAAAAAAATAGGAGGAAAAGAATATGTCAGCAAGCACACAGCAGGTAGATAATTTAGTATCTTTATTAGATGGATATGCATCAAAGGGTGGACATCACTTAAATGTTAATGTATTAAACAAAGAAACATTACTTGATGCTCAGGAACATCCTGAAAAATACCCACAGCTTACAATCCGTGTATCTGGATACGCTGTAAACTTTATCAAATTAACAAAGGAACAGCAGGATGATGTAATCCACAGAACATTCCACGCTAGCACAGGTTTATAAGAAGAAGTAAAGCTTTTTAAGGGCCCGGTTTATACCGGGTCCTTTCTTTTTGTTTGATGCGGCGAATGCCGCATCAGCGAGAAGAAGCGAAGCGGATATAATACTTGAAAAGAGATTATAAATTTTTTGAAATAAAATATAAAAAACAATCGTTTATAAAGGTGAAATAGAAAAAAGCGTTCTGAGCACGTGGTTTTTATGGAGATTAAAAAAAGAATAAGGAAGGAGCTTGTTATGAAGAGAGTGTTAAATTTATTTATGGTATTTGCTGCAGTTGTAGCGACGATGTTTGGGGCAAAGGAGTTAGTTATGGCACAGGACTCGGGTTTTAATGAAGTCGTACTGGATTCCAAAAAGGATATTGAAAGTGTGCCCGGATTAAAATGTGTATATCTGGGATATGATGGAGATGATGTTGTAGAATATAAGGGACATCAATTTATTATCAAAGAAGGAACAACTTGTCGTTATCAAACGGATGGACAGTTAGAATTTACCGGAAATCTTTGTGGACTTTGGGATGACGATGCATATACAGTAATTGATGGTGCAAAGTATAGTTTAGATGGAAAAACATTGATTGCGATTCCATATGGAGAAAAAACAGTTACCATTAAGGAAGGAACAACGATAGTGAATCTTTCGGCAATCATAAAGTATGGAAATTATTATTATGGTGGAATCGGATTTAAGAAAAGGGGATATAGTGAGAATGATGCAGGCGAATTGAGTATGGATGAATACTCTTCGGTAATTGTAGCAAAGAAAATTGTATTTCCAAAATCTTTGAAGGAGATTAATTTTGATATGCCAGAGTACTTGGATTGGCACTCTGGTCCAAGCACCGAAAAGTTGACCTTCAAAAATGGAAAATTATCAGTCGATACCATAAGTGAATTACTTGAATATTTCGACGATGTGAAGGCGTCAAATTTAAAATTCCCTAAAAAATATACACAGTATAAGAAAGGAATGCGAATTTATAAAAAGTATCTGGTGAGATATACAGGAAAGGCAAAGAAATTAGAGGTGCCAAAGGGGGTAAAGGGCATTGGAAGTTATGCCTTTGCGACACATAAAATGTATGAAGATAATGCTGGTTATTCAGGAAATAAAACGTTGCAAACAGTGATCCTTCCAAGTTCAGTGAAGGTAATTAAGAATCATGGATTTTATAAATGTAAGAAGTTAAAACGTGTAAAGGTTCGCTATTATGGAGTCCTGTGTAATGTAACGGCTAGAGTAAAAAGAATCGGTGAAGCAGCATTTGACGGTACAAAAGTGAAATAATAAAATAATTCGGCTTTGCGCCGAATTTTTTTTGTGAAGTTTTGTAACAATATTATTTTAAATATAATACTGTTTAGTTTTAAATATATTAAAAATAATTGCGTAAAACTTGCTGAAATTAATGAAAAGAAGTTGATTTTGCAAAATGATAAGGGTAACAGAGGGGAAAAATTGCAACATATGATGAATATGAGGAAAAGATGATTTTTTACTGTAATATTTTACAACAAAATGTTAAAAAAGTATGAAAATAATTACATAAAAATAGTATTGCAATTGGAAAAAAGTGGAGTTACAATGACCTAGCTTTGCAAGGTAAGACATATGAAAGGGCGCTGAAGAGAGCGTGAAAGAAAGGGAAAAGAAATGAAAAAATTTAACAAGACAATCATGAAGACAATAGGAGTTGTAGCAATCGTAGCTGCAGTAGGATTTATCGGAACAACAAATTCCGTAGAGGCAAAGACATTAAAGATAAACAAAAAGTACTCGATCAACCTTGATGGAAAAAAAGGAAAAGAAACGATTGAGATTAAGTCGAAGAAAATTAAGAATTCAGTATATGATAAATTCACTTTATATATAGATGGGAAAAAGGTTTTGAAAGTTAAGGGTTATGATGCTTGCTGTAAAGTCCTGGATATTAACAAGAAAAAGGCAGGAAAAGAAATTGCATTTTATGGAAGAGGAAATAGTTGTACCTTTACTAATAAAGCAGGAATTTTTACTTACAAAAAAGGAAAGCTTAACAAAGTGCTTGACTTAGGTGGGGATGATAAGGAGATGAGTTTTGGAAGAGTCTGGGCTGGATCAGCTGATTATATCACTACAGATGGAAAGGGAACTTTAACAATCGGTTATGATTCTCCGAGTGGAATTGGTATGGCAAGCTATATTGCGGACGTTAAGTTCGAATATAAAAAGGGAAAGTTGGTTAGAAAAACAAAAAACGAAGTAGTGTTTAATAAGAAATCCAGAGAATATCAGTATGAATTGAATGAAGATGCAACTGTTTATCAGAAACCAAGTCAAACAAGTGGTGTGAAGGCGACTTTAAAGAAGAATACAAAATTAAGCATTTTAAAGGTTCGTTACGATGTAATTAAAGATAAAGTTACAGTATACAATCACTATGAAGCATGTTATAACATCTATGCATTTGTAAAAGCAGCAGACGGAACAGAAGGATGGATTGCTTTAAAGAAGTACCCTGGCGTCAACGACAAAAACAACCAGTTTAAGGCATATCAGGAATGGGCTTAAAAGAGAATAGAACGAAAAGGAGAATGAAAAGATGAAAAAATTAAGAATGATTTCAAGAGTATCAGTATTAGTATTTACACTTATGGTTGCAGGATTTGTTTCTGCAAAAAATGTATCCGCAGAGGATGTTACAAAAAACACGATCAAGTTTGTATTTGATGGAGCAGAAAAGAACGACAGAGGGTTATTGAAAGAGGAATTACCGGTCGATGATACTTGCACAGTTACAAAAGGATCCGGTGACTATAGCTTAACATATACAGCAAAGAAAGACGGTGTATTTTTCACAGGATGGTTTACAGCAAAAGAAGGCGGAGAACAGGTTTATAATTCTTGTGGTGGTGCCAGCTCAGAAACATATTGGGATTGCAGCAACGAAGTTCCAACATGGAAGGGAATCAGCGATTTAACACTTTATCCACATTGGTCAACAACACCGGAATACGTTGCACAACCGGTATGTAACATGGATAGAGTCTTGGGTGGTTTTAAGATTAAAATTAAGCCGACTGCATTTGCAATTGATGAAACCACTGCAGCGGTTGGAAAGAAGTTTGAAATCTACAGAGCTACCGGAAATGGAAAGTTTGTAAAGATTGCAACCACAACAAAGAAGGAATATGTTGATAAAAAGGTAAAATACAATAAGGAATACACATATAAGGTAATTGCTTTTTATAATGAAACAAAGTCTGAATTTTCAAGTACTGTTGCAATGATTTATCGCTTAGAAAAACCAGTATTTAAAGTATTTAATCCAAAGAAAACTTCAAAGGGTGTTAAGTTCAGATACAGAATTTCAACAAGAAAGAATTTAGGATATAAGATTTATTTTGGAAAGAGTGCTAAGAAAGCGACTAAGGTATTAGCAGATACAAAAGGAAAGAGATACGGCGCATTAAAGACAACAAAGCTTTCCAAGGGAACTTATTATCTGAGAGCAAGATATTATACAAAAAATGGTAAGAAAACAGAATACAGTGCTTATTCTAAAACTGTAAAAGTAGTATTTCAGTAATACGATGAAGAGGTGTGCGAAAGCGCACCTCTTTATTGATTATTGTGGAAATTCCGTTATAATGATAAGTAGTGTTTAGAAGAAAAAGAGGAAAAGAAAATGTATAATATAGTTTCGAAATTATTGATTTATGGAGATATGCCGGAGGATTCCATTCTGATGGAATTATCTAATATTATCAAGGATTTTAAGGAAACAGAGTATCAGAAGGATGAAATCATCACACGAATTTATCACCAGGTGAAACGAATTCTTGTGGTGGCGACAGATTTTGGTTTTGATAAGAACCTATGGCACAATTATTTAACCTATCTTTTGATTACCAATGAAAATCCCTTCAGCCTGACCTGTGAAAAGGTGGGAGCCAATGAAGGAACCGTAAACTATTTTGCGGAGAATGATTTCAAGCAGTTCCGAAATCTGTTCCATTATGATTTTGAACCGATGGAGAAAGAACTGGGCATTGATTGTTTTGATAAATTAGAACACTATGATGCCATTGAAAAGAAGGAATTATTATACAATAAAAATGTCAGTGAGAAGGTTCGGGCATTAAGCGAAAAACTGGAAGAGGCAAAGGATGAAAAGGAATTCTTTGCGGCAGTGACAGATTTTTATAAAGCTTATGGAGTAGGAATGTTTGGTCTTAATAAGGCATTCCGTATTGAAGAAGGAAACACAGGTATTACCTTTAAACCAATCAATAATATGGATAAGGTCGTATTGGATGACTTGATTGGTTACGAGATTCAGAAGAAGAAACTGGTAGAAAACACCGAAGCCTTCGTGCAGGGAAGAAAGTGCAATAACTGTCTTTTGTTTGGGGACAGTGGTACCGGTAAGTCTACCAGCATTAAGGCGATTGTCAATGAATACTACGATCAGGGGCTTCGTATGATTGAAATCTATAAGCATCAGTTTAAGGATTTATCCAATGTGATTTCCATGATTAAAAACAGAAACTATAAATTCATAATTTATATGGATGACTTGTCTTTCGAGGAATTTGAAATTGAATATAAATTCCTAAAGGCAGTAATCGAAGGTGGCGTGGAAACAAAGCCGGAAAATATATTGATTTATGCCACATCAAATAGAAGACATCTGATTAAGGAGACATGGAATGACCGTAGTGATGTTACGGTGGACAATGGAATGCATCGTTCTGACACCATTGAAGAAAAACTTTCTCTGGTGCATCGTTTCGGTGTCACCATCAATTATTCCAAGCCTTCTCAGAAAGAATATTTCGAAATTGCCATTGGTCTTTGCAGAAGGCTGGGGGTTAAGATGTCAGACGAGGAGATTCGTGCAGAAGCAAATAAATGGGAACTGAGTCACGGAGGCATTTCCGGAAGAACAGCTCAGCAGTTTGCTAATTATATTAAAGGAACGGAACAGGAGTAATCGTGAGAAATATCTATGAATTTGGAGAAATACCGGTAGAAGTGTATCATCGAGGGGCATATTTTAAGGAAGCTTGTAGAGATTACCTGGCAGAGGGAAAAACTCCAATCTTTTCCATTCGTGCCACGGATGAAGATTTGGCATTTGAGCAGTCTCACGCAGAAGATGATACGAAGTTTGGAAAATCTTACTTGGAATATATTGCCTTATATCGTTTGTTTTGTGAACAGGCTGTTTCCTATGGTGTGTTTCTTTGCCACGGAAGTGTCTTAGAAATGGGTGGGGAGGCCTATATGTTTACGGCTGCCAGTGGAACGGGAAAGTCTACCCATGCCCGGTTGTGGCGTGAAACGTTTGGAGAACGTGTCACGATGATTAATGATGATAAACCATTGCTTCGGGTAAAGGAGGACGGAATTTATGCCTACGGAACGCCTTGGGATGGAAAGCATCATTTATCCACCAATGGAAATGCTAAACTAAAGGGGATTTGCTTTTTGAAGCAGGCAAAGGAGAACAGAATTCGTCCATTGAAGAAGGAGGAAATTCTCCCGTTAATTATGAATCAGATTTATCGTCCGAGAACGGTAGAGGGAATGATGAAAACAATGGAATTCGTGGATTTATTGTTAAGCAAGGTTCCGATGTATGAACTGGAATGTAATATTTCAGAAGAAGCAGTGAAATTAGCTTACGAGGCAATGTCAAAATAAAAGGAGAGTGAACATGAAGGTAAAAGAAGGATTTGTATTAGGAGAAGTAAGCGGACAGAACGTGGTGATTCCGGTAGGAGCTGCCAGTAAGTCTTTCAATGGGATGGTAAAACTGAACGCCTCCGGAAAGTTTTTATGGGATAAACTTCAGAACGAAGTCAGCGAACAGGAACTGGTGGATGCATTGGTTGAAAAATATGAAATTGATGCGGTGGTAGCAGCAGCAGATGTTAAATCGTTTCTTGAAACATTAAAGAAACCTGGAATTATAGAAGCGTAGGTTGATTATTTATGGGGAAAATGACAATTCAGCAATGCCTGGAGAAGGAAGGATTTTATCTGGCAACGGTTAAAGGAGACAGTATGATGCCGATGCTTCGCCAGGGAAAAGATCTTGTGAAAATCTACCCGTCACCAGGCGTTTTAAAAAAAATGGATTTGCCGCTTTATCAGCGACCAACAGGAGAATATGTACTCCATCGGATTATTGCGGTAAAAAACGGGTATTACATTACCTGCGGGGATAATCGGTTTTTAAAGGAACAGGTGCCTTTTGACTGGGTGATTGGGGTTATGGAATCCTTTGTGAAAGATGGAAAGGAAATCATGGCGACAGATAAAAAGTACCTGGCTTATGTGAAGAAAATTCGCCGGACTTTTTGGGTTCGAAGAATTCGCAAGAAATTGAAACAAATTTGGTAGAAAAGTACTTGCAATTTATAAAATACTATGATAAAATATCACCTGTTGCTAGACAACAATGGCCCATCGCCAAATGGTAAGGCACTGGACTCTGACTCCAGCATTTCAAGGTTCGAATCCTTGTGGGCCAGCTAAGTATAAGATAAGGGCGATTCCCAGTATATATGGGAATCGCTCTTATTTGTTAGTGTTCTGTTATAATAGAAAAAAAGAAGTAGAGAACATGATGAATTATTGAACGGTGGCTGGTATCGTGAATTTAAAGTAGGAAAAATAAAATTTTAAAATAATGCAATAAATTGGGGCGATAATGCGTAGTCTCTAGTAAATAAATGAAAGGAGGAGATTTCTATGAGAAAATCTTCAAAAAAATTATTAGTAGCATTATTGTCAGTTTGCTTGATGAGTGTGTCAGCAGTTCCTGTTTTCGGGGAGGAAGCAACGGTTGCTGAAAGCACCACGAAAGTCGTGAAACAGCAGAAACAGGAAAAGAAAGTTGAAAAAGCAAAGAAAACAACAAAAAAGGTTCGTGTGAAAAAGTCCAAAGTGAAGGTTGCAAAGGCAACAGTAAACAAGAACAAAGTCCTTATTAAGTTCAGAGGAAAAGTTTCTTATGAAAATGTAACTGTTTCTGTACAGAACGAAGATGGACAGGAAATGGAAGTTAAGGTTTTAAAGAAAACTAAAAGCCAGATGAAACTGAAAGTAAATGGTCTTGAAAAAGGAAAGACTTATTCAGTAACAATAACCGGAATCAAGAAGAAAAAAGATAAAGAATTTGGTTATGTAAAAACCACATTTAAGAAGAAAAAATAAGAAGATGCAAAGCGGAGGGTTTTGCGAATGAGTAAGACGAAAGCAAAAGTTATCATAGATGAGGCAGTTTTTGAAAAAATTGCTTCCGGAGATAGCGAGGCAATGAAAGAGCTTTATGAACAGTCATATAAGCCGATATTTGCCTTGTTGCTTTCGCTTACACGAAATTATGAAGATGCAGAAGATTTATTGCAGGAAACATTTATTAAAATCGGTCAAGGAGCACATTTATACGTTTCTTATGGAAATCCAATGGCGTGGATGATGAAGATTGCAAGAAATATATATATTTCAAAGAAAAGAACAGAAAGCAAGAAGTCTCTTGTTTCCTTGGAGGAACTAGGATGTGAAATTCCCTTTGAACAAATATCACGTTTGGAAGACCGAATGGCAGTGGAAAATCTGTTTCAGATTTTAGATCGGGAAGAACGAAGTATTATTGTTCTTCATTTGATGGAAGGATTCAAATTTAAAGAAATTGCTCAAATTGTAGAAAAACCATTAGGAACCGTATTGGCAAAGTATAATCGTGGATTGAAAAAAATGAAAAAGCAGTCGAGGGAAGAACAGTGAAAAAAAATGATGATTTAAAGAAAAAACTGAATATCGGATTTGAACAACTGGCTCCGAAAATTGACCTTGATGCTGTATCATTGGAAGCACAGAGACGACTGAGTGAGCATGAAAAAGAGGAAATCTTTGGAGTGAAAAAGAAAAAAGGATTTGGCAGATTTTATCGCTATTCTCTTGTGTGCTCGGTAATGTTGATGATGATCATATCACTGGTTTTCGTAAACAACACCAACGGTTATACGAGGGTACTGATTCAGGTAAATCCGGCAATGGAATTGTTGGTGAAAAACAATTGCGTGGAAAAGATTGAAGCCAAGAACGAAGATGGAAAAGAGATTGTTCAGCGGATAAAAGTGGGAGAAACTTTAGAAGAAACAGTAGATGATATCCTACAGGAAATTGAAAAAGAGCATTATTTCGAAAAGAATCATAATGTTTATATTACTGTTTCTGGAAATAAAAAAGCAACCATTGAAAAAAAGGTCAAAAAGCAGGCGGAAAAGACCATTGATGAAATGGGTGTACAAGTTCTTGTGAAAGTCGAAGAAAAGCCGGAAAACGAAAGTACTTCAAAGGATAACGAGGTTACGACAGAGAAAAAGGTTGAGATGAATATAGGTGAAACGAAAACGAAAGAAACGGTAACCGGGAACAGTAAGGAAAAGAAGCACAAAAAAGTTGCGGAGAAATCGAAAAAGGCAGAAAAGGAGACAACTGCTTCAAACAGTTTGGAAACAACAACAGAGAAAGAGGTTGTAAAACGGGACCAAACAGAAAAAGAATCTTCCGAAGTGACTTCAAAAAAGAACAAAGCCATGAAGAAGAAAACGGAGAAAAAGAAAAAAGCTAAAAAGACAAAGAAAAAGAAGAAAAACACATCTCCGAAAGGAAAAACAAAGAAGCAGGAAAACAGTCAGAAGAGCAAGGAAACAAAGGAATCCGGAAAAACGAACAAAACAGCTGCGAATAAATCTGAGAATCAAAAAAGAATAATCACCTTTTAATTATGATTTTATAGGCGTTGGATTAAAAAATGCTCCTGAAAGACAGGAGCATTTTTTCTTTTGTGAGGTTCCTTTGTTTTCAGTTTAAAAACCTATTCGGGAGAGCAAACCAACTCTCTTTTGGGAACTCCAGTTATGAGCCGAACAACCATAACCTTCTTTGTTCACTTACATAATAACACACACGCTATACTTCATCAATTTTTTGATTAAAATCTATTGTTTTCACACGTCATATGATATAATATCATTCGTAAAGAAGATTTTATGAGATTCTATATATGGAACAATACATTTTACAACATACAAGATATAATACTTGAACGAGCCGCCAAAAATGGTGCGTCGGTCAACTTTATGCGTCAGCCTATTTGTTGAACAATGCACTATTTTTAGAGCATAATTCAGGCTGCGTGGCTTATTTCTAATGTTCTAAAACCTATATCAATACACTCCCTCCATACAATAAAACAAAATGTTCATCATCCACCCCGATGGGGGCTTTCCAATATCTTTTTCCGTACACTTTTATTAGGCTATTATATCATATTAAAAGAACAGATTACATTTTTACCATACATTTACAAAAAACTCCCGATGCCGTTTTCAATGACACCGGGAAATTGCTTTTTTATTTCTTACATCCGCTAGGATTAAACGCATAAAAGTTTCGATGATCTAAGTCATCCTGAATCATTCGCAATGCTTCGCCAAAGCGCTGGAAGTGAACCACCTCACGTTCCCGCAAGAAGCGAATCGGGTCGGCCACCTCGCAATCCTTGACTAAGGCAAGGATGTTATCGTAGGTTTTTCGGGCTTTCTGTTCCGCAGCCATATCTTCATATAGGTCGGCAATAGGGTCGCCGGATGACTGGAACATGGTAGCTGAAAATGGAACGCCACCGGCAGACTGTGGCCAGATGCCAAGGGTATGATCCACATAATACTTCTCAAACCCTGCAGTATCCACATCTTCGCATGGAAGATCTTTTACTAACTGGGAAACAATGGTTCCCACCATCTCCACATGGGAAAGTTCCTCAGTGGCGATGTCATTCAGAAGACCGGCTACCCGCTTGTTTTTCATGGCAAATTTCTGGGACATATATCGAAGGGATGCTCCGATTTCACCGTCCGGACCACCGTATTGGCTGATAATCACCTGAGCAATTTTCGGATTCCTTGTTTTAATATTAATCGGGTATTGTAGCATTCTGTCATAACGATACATTAGCAGTTACCTCCTTCCCAAGGCCATGGACGGTCGTTCCAATCCCAATAATCTCTATTTTCCACATCTTCTGCGCATAGGGAACCGAAATTCTCTACATACTCTCGCATTGCTTTCTCTTTTACCTTTTTCATGTTCTGATAATAGTCCAGTGCTTCCTGGCAGTTTGGATGGGTATCCAAAAACAACTTCACATCATATAATGCAAAATTTGCCTTCTGAATGAGTAACATTAGTTTTTCCTGATTCATGATTTCACCGGCCTTCCTAAATATGGTTTATCAAGTTCTTCAAAGATGGTTCCCCGCTTGATGGCTTCATCCATGTCATAGATGTTCTGCCATTTCTGCCAAGGTACATATCCCATTCCAATCGTCATCTGATCAACCGGTGCATTGACCGGATTACATCCGTCAAATCGTCTTCCCGACTGGACTGTTCCACTCAGGAACTGTCCTTTTCCGCCTTGGCTGCAATTAGGTTTTCGCCCACCGGCAGGGCCGCGTCCGTAGTACATGTTTCGTCCATTATTTTGCATCCCACGTTGTTCCATGCTCGGACTATACCCTCTCCCGTTTTGATTGCAATTACAATCCATTTTTTCCTCCACATATGCTGTTACATTATTACTTTATGCCTCTCTTTTTTTACTGTTCGCAGAAAATACCTATTTTCATCCTTGATTTTTCATTTGGTTTTTGTCGCAATGTGGGGTATACTGTAGAGAGAAAGTTTATAGGAGGATATTTAATATGCATAATTGCTTAGTTGCACAATCCGGTGGACCTACCGTGGCAATTAATTCCAGCCTGGCAGGAGTGATTCAGGGTGCCATTAACAGTACACGTTTTGATAAAATTTACGGTTCCCTTAACGGAGTTCAGGGATTACTGAATGGAAGATTAATGGACCTCACACAGAAGGTGGAAGAAACTCCGATGTTCATTGACTTGTTACAGAAATCCCCATCCATGTATCTTGGTTCCTGTAGATATCAGTTACCTGATTACTCGGAAGATGATGCACCTTACGCATATATTTTTAATAAATTCGAAGAATATGAAATTGACGCCTTTTTCTATATTGGCGGTAATGATTCCATGGATACTGTGGATAAATTAAATGCTTATGCAAAACAGATCGGGAATGACATTAAGATTGTGGGAATCCCGAAAACCATAGATAACGACTTGTGTGTTACAGACCACACTCCGGGATATGGTTCCGCTGCAAAGTATGTGGCGTCTACCTTATTGGAAATCGGACACGACACATCCATTTATCCAATTAAGAGTGTAACCATCGTGGAAATCATGGGGCGTGATGCCGGTTGGTTAGCAGGTTCTTCGGTATTAGCCAGAAATTCCTATAACCATGCACCGCACCTTATTTACTTGCCGGAAGTGGCATTTCATGAAGACGAATTCATCGAAGATGTTAAGGAAGCTTTAGATAAGTACAATAATGTAGTAATCGCAGTTTCAGAGGGAATCAAGGACGATGAAGGAAACTATATCAGTGCCACCACAGCTGTGGAAGATACCTTTGGTCACAGCCAGTTAAGCGGTACCGGTAAATGTTTAGAATATATCATCAAGGAAAATCTTCAGGTGAAGGTTCGTTCTGTGGAAATCAATATTTTACAGAGAAGTGCAGCTCATATGTCATCCGTTACTGACATTGGTGAAGCATTCCGTCTCGGAATGCATGCTGTTCGTGTTGCAACAGAAGGAAGATCCGGTGTCATGGTAACAGCAGTCCGCAAGGGCAATGATCCATATGCTGTAGATATGGGCGATACCGATGTGAAGAACGTGGCAGGATTGGTAAAACACGTACCTAGAGAATGGATCAACGAGCGTGGAAACGATGTCACACAGGAATTCATCGATTACGCTTATCCATTAATTCTCGGAGAACCGGTAGTAAAATACTACCGCGGAATTCCAGATTACTTAGATGTGTCACATCTTTATCCGGATAATAAATAAAAAAACTCCAGCGGTTGTGAGCCGTTGGAGTTTTCTTTTATGTATATTCTTTGTGAGATCTCTATTTATGCACAAAAAATGATGTTTTCGTTCTCATCTGTGCATTCCTAACTCGTAATGTACCTCTATCATGCACAGAATAAAGAATTTTTTGCTAAAATCTATGCATTACTCTTAATTCTATCTTAGTAAAGACTATAATCGATAATGGGACCATCGTAATTAATCTTATACACATATACTGTGTTAGTCACTTCATCATTTTTATATTTTATTTCAACCGGTTCAAAAGGTCTGATTCGATAGAAGAAACTTATTTCACGCCCAAACGACACCATGAGTCTCTGGTGGTTATCCAAATCTTTTAAGTCTTCTTTAACTCCGCTAACATCAAAGCTTCCGTTAGAAGCAGCCTCTTTAGTCCATTTGATAAAAGACTCTTTGGAAAAACTAACATAATTAGGTGTGTTGATGTCAATGTTTGAATCAAATCTCGTCACTTCTTTTATGAAGATAATTTTAAAAATGATTGCGGTAGTGCATATAAGGGCAAATAAAAATATACAAACTCTTCTAATTATTTTTCCTTTTGTCATGCTATCTCCTTGTGAATTATAACTATGAATTAAAGTTTCTTGATTGATGACAACATTTTTTCCATGTCGTTTTTATTTGTACTTCTTATAATGATTGCGACATTACTCTTTTTTACATCTCGGACATAGTATTGTACATAATAAGGCGAATCTGAGCTTTTATTTATTCCGGAAATGTTGATGCTAGTATATTGTTGTCCACTGATTATTTCCTTGCATACTTTTTCGATTTTAAAATTATTTCCAATACCTTGTATAACATCCTTCAAATCATCGGCCAAAATTTTGCTACTATCTTCATTGAGTGGATTCGTCTCGTTCCAAACGACAAGTTCCATTTTTGTTTCACCGCTATAACTGGTAACAAAAAGTTCCTTAAGTTCTTTAGCTGGGATATCTTTAGAATGTAAATTTGAATCTTTATTAAAATCTTCTATTTCTCGTGCTGAAAAT
The DNA here is from genome assembly GCA_024698585.1 of Eubacterium sp. GTDB lineage: Bacteria > Bacillota > Clostridia > Lachnospirales > Lachnospiraceae > Eubacterium_G. The sequence continues at coordinate 9,714 of JAILRB010000026.1, read as the reverse complement.
ATTTTATGATCAATGATAGCGACTTTCGGAAAAACGAGACGAAGATCTAAATATTTACTGGAATATTCGTTCTTCTCATTATCCATAGTACCTGGATAGTACAACCCCTTCTTTTCGTATTCCTCTTCGTTGATTGTTTCCGGCATGTAAGTGGGAGTCTGGTTGAAGTTGTTATAAAACTTATCCAATTGTATTTTCAATACAGGAAAAATGAAAAAAATAATTATAATGACAAGAAACGGAAATGCAATTTTTTAAAATTTCATAGAAGATCTCCTTTTGTGTTTTTTAATAAGAATGAAAGTGCATACACTAGGGGGATTATACTATAGAAAAGTAAATTTTATGATAGAATATTTAAAATTTTATTATGAAAACTTTGATTTACAATCCAATCAGCAAGTCTTACAATATCGGTATGGTGAACGAGGAAGCTACTGCGGAATGATTTAGTAGAGTGCTTGAATGGAAGGAGATTCACAAAATGCTAATACGAGATTTTTATAATAAAATGTCAATGCTTTTTCCTGATATAAACGGAAAAATTGATGCACATATCTTGGAATATGGGGAACGAATGGATACAATTGTTATTGAAGAAATAATAATGCCGGAAGTGATTAGCCTTCTGAATGCAGATGTAGAAACCGAGAAACTACAAGAGATTTTTTGTTACTTTGAAGATGTTAGTGCTTGTTCTGATAAATATCTTCATGACGTTTTCAAGGTAACGGTGTTGGAAATGCTAGGAAATGATATCCAAATATTTGAAAAGGCAAAGAAATATATGGGACCTAAGACAAAGATACTTCAGAAAGAGGTCGATATTTCCATAGGAAGAAAAGTAAGTGATCCGAATAAAGAAGAACATTCCTACCCGGAGGTGAAATGTCATTCATTAAGTATGCCGGATGGCAATATTATTTTGGGTCTTTTTATAGCAAGTATTTTTTTGTCCTTTGCGGCAATTATGGTTTATAAGGCGATGGAATCTGCCAGATATATTAGCGGGATTGCATCAGGGATAGTTTTCGTGATGGCATTATTGTTTTTCATCTTTATAGGATTATATTTAATTATGTCAACTATTGAAGGAAAACTGATGCTTCAAAAAATAGCAAGCGAAGGAGAGCTATTGGAGGGAGTTGTTCTGAGATATGAAATTGATCCAAGATATGTGAGAAATCCACCAAGACTTTGTGTAATAGTTATTGAAACATCCGAAGGGAAAAGAATCATTAAATACAGTCTTACTCCTTCCGTAGCTTCCGGGTGGCAACCTCCATTTATGCTTAATGAAGTCGTGGATGTTTTAAAATATAAAAATTATTACTATGTGCTAAAAAGAGAATATTAAAAAACGAGGCAGCCTCCAAATATACCATTTGGGACTGCCTTAAATTTTGTAATCATAGCCATGAACTTATCTTAGACGTAACGTGGATGACCACGAATTAAAGTTTTTTAATCGATGAAACCATCTTTTTCATGTCTTTTTTACTTGTTCCTTCGACGATGATGCCGATGTAGTTCTTTTTCACGTTGCGGATGTAGTACTGTACATTAAATGTGGAATCTAATCCCTTGTTTTTTCCGACAATGTCGATTACGTTATATTTCTGTCCACCGATTTTTTCTTTATGGATTTTCTTGACGGTATACTTTGTGGAACCAGCATCGTTTTGCAAGTTTTGCTTTAAGTGATCAGCTAAACGCTTGCTGGTGTCTTTGTCGAGAGGAATGGAGCCTCTGCCGACAATCAGTTGCATTGTTGCATCGCCACCATTACTTGTAACGACAAGTTCCTGTAATTCTTCAAATACAATATCATCAGAATATAATTTCGGATCTTTATACTTATTAAAATCATCCAGCTTCTGCGCTCTGATAGTTTTTGGTTCCATAACGAAGTCCTTAGGGAGGGCAAAACGGATACCTAAATATTTGCTGGTATATTCATTCTTATCATAATCAGCAGTACCAGGATAGTAATATCCCTTCTTTTCGTATTCCTCTGTGTTGATGGTTTCCGGTACGTAAGCGTAGCCCTCGTTTGGGTTATTATACTTGTCCCATTCCTTTTTCAATGTAGGGAAAAGGAAAATGAGAACTACAACCACAAGCATTGGAATTGCAAGTTTTTCAAATTTCATAGTTTCTCTCCTTGTATGTTTTTCTATGGGGGCAATGCGCACACCCGAGGAGAAGTATACCACAGAATGGAGATGAGAACAATGAAATGCATCGGGGAAAGTGGAGAAAAAAGAATAAAAACAAATACTGTTTGGTTTGGAAATATGGTATAATAATCGTAGTTGAGTGTACGGATATAAAATGGGGTATGAAAGAGGAGTTTTTGTGTTTTTACAGGTTGTGCGGGAAAGGGGGAGTAACAATAATGAATAGGATTCGAGTCGGATAAAAAGAAAAGCCATCTATATTCTAGATGGCTTTGAAAAGTTCAATTAAAATCCACATCAATGTGGGCCCGAAGGCGATTTGGTAAATACTTTATTTGAACCTGTAGTGTAATCTCATATGGTAGTCAATTGAGATTAATTAAAGTGTAATATACAAATTTAAAAAAGTCAAACATTATAGAGAAATTAGAGAGGTGACAGTATGACAAATTATTATTTAGGATTAGACATTGGAACAAATTCTGTAGGATGGGCTGTAACAGATGAAAAATACAATTTGATTAAAGCCCCGGTAAAGGGAAAATATAAGAATCATGATATGTGGGGAATTCGTTTGTTTGAAAGTGCTGAAACAGCAGAAGGAAGAAGAACAAACAGAAGTATGAGAAGAAGACTTCAACGTAGAAAAAATCGAATTAATCTTTTACAGGATATATTTAAGGATGAAATACAAAAAGTAGATGAAACTTTTTTTATCCGCTTGAATGAGAGTATGTTACATGAAAAAGATAAAACTACAGAATCAGTGCATCCATTATTTAGCGATGAAGGATATACAGATAAAGAATATTTTGAAGAATATCCAACTATCTTTCATTTAAGAAAAGCATTGATATATAGCACCGAAGAGCAGGATATTAGAAAAGTATATTTAGCTCTTCATAATATAATTAAATACCGTGGGAATTTCCTGATTGAAGGCGAAATGTCTGCTGATGAACAGAAAAGTATTCATAATGCTTTCGGAAAACTTGTAGACGTATTTGCTACTTATGGATTGGAAGTATTTTGTAGTGAAGATGACTTAAAGTTAGTGGAAGAATTGATTCTGGATAGGAAGATTTCTAAATCAGAAAAAGCGAAAGTATTAAAAGAATATTTGGAAGTGAAGCCAAATGGTGAGGCGATGGACTATGATTCAAAGAAGGCGGAAAAAGCATTGGCAGTGCTGATGATTGGAAATAAAGGAAATATAAAAGATGTTTTCCAACAGCTGAACGATGAAGAAATTGATGAAGAAACGACTAAATTATTCCCGGTTAAATTTTCAGAAGCAAAGTATGAAGAGTCTCAAAGAGATGAATTAGAGAATGCCATTCCGGACTATATGGATGGAATTGAAGCTATTAAGGCATTTTATGACTGGAGTGTTTTTGTTGGAATTATGGGAGAATATACGTATATTTCTGATGCAAAAGTTGCTGCATATGAGCACCATAAGGAAAATCTGAAGGAACTAAAGAGACTGCTAAAAAAATATTTGAATGAAAAGGTATATAAGGAATTTTTCCATAGTAAAACAGATAAGAGTAAATCTTATGCATCTTATGTTGGGATGAATGGAAATAAGAAAATGCCTATCAAGAAATGTACGGAAGATGATTTTTATAAAGAACTTGATAAATTATTGAAGGGAATTAAAGAAAAGATCGAAGAATGTGACTGTGAAGCATATGAAAGAATGGTAGAAGAATCATCGAATAGATCATTACTTCCAGTTCTTAGAAATAAAGATAATGGTTCCATTCCACGCCAGATTCATGAAATTGAATTGAAAGCAATATTGGAAAATGCAAAAGAATATTTACCTTTTTTGAATCATGCTGATGAAGAATATCAGAAGACTAATATGGAAAAGATTATCAGTATTTTCGAATTTAGAGTTCCATATTATGTCGGACCGCTTAGCACACGCCATCAGAGGGAGAGTGGAAAGAAAAGCATTGGTTCTAATGTTTGGATTCAGAGAAAGGAAGGAAAAGAAAACGAAAAAATCTATCCTTGGAATTTTGATGAGGTAGTTGATAAAGAAAAATCAAATGAACAGTTTATTATGAGAATGACTAATAAATGTACTTATCTAATCGGGGAAGATGTGTTACCTAAAAATTCATTGATGTATCAAAAGTTTATGGTGCTGAATGAGTTAAACAATATAAAAATTAAAGGTGAAAAAATAGATGTTGAACTAAAACAGGAATTATATGAAAATCTGTTTAAAAAAGGAAGAAAAGTTACAGGAAAGAAAGTATTAGGATATCTAAATAAAATTAAAAACCTAGACTTAATTGCAGGGGATTTAACTGGATTTGATCAAGATTTCAAGGCAACATTATCAACCGAAGCCACATTTAAGAAAATCTTTGCTACAGATGCACTGACGGATAGGCAGAAAGAGATTGCAGAAGATGTAGTTCGTTGGAAAACAATTTATGGAGATGATAAGGAACTGCTGAAAAAAGTTGTTAAAAGATATTATCCGGGATTGACAGAAGAGGAAATAAAGAAAATTTATGCACTTCCTAAAATGTCAGGCTGGGGAAATTTCTCCAGAAAGTTTTTGACACAAATTTTCTGTGAAGAAATGGTATGTAAAGAAACTGGAGAAATGATGTCTATTATTTCTGCATTATGGGATACAAATGAAAATTTGATGCAACTACTTAGTAATCGTTTTGGCTATACGAAGGCAATTCAGAAAATAAATGCGGAAAATCGCAATGAGATTACAGATATTAGTTATGAGAACTGTGTGGAAGAATTATTTACGTCGCCAAGTAATAAACGTGCAATCTGGCAGACAATATTGATTGCTGAAGAAGTGAAAAAGATTATGGGATGTGAACCTAAAAAAATCTTTGTTGAAATGGCTCGTGGTGGTGGAGAAAAAGGTAAGAGGACAAAATCCCGTAAGGAACGTCTAATTGAGCTCTATAAGAATTGTAAAAATGATATTGTGGACTGGGATTATCATAGTGTGGTAGACAGTTTGGAAAAGCAGGAAGATAGTAAACTAAACAGCAAAAAATTATTCTTGTATTATTTACAGAATGGTAAATGTGCATACACAGGGAAAAATATTGATTTAGATGAATTGTTGAGTAGCAATACGAAATGGGATATAGATCATATTTTCCCGCAGTCAAAGATTGATGATGACAGTTTTGATAATTTAGTATTAGTTGACAAGGCAGTAAATGCAAAGAAAAGCAACGATATTATTGATCTATCGATCCAATTAAGAATGAAGGAGATTTGGAAGTACTGGTTGGATAAAGAATTTATCTCTAAGAAAAAATATAGTCGCTTAACAAAACACACAGATTTTTCTGAAGAAGAATTGTCAGGATTTATTGCAAGACAGATTGTTGAAACCAGACAGTCTACCAAATTAATTGCAGATGTGTTTGAGCAGATGTATGAGAAGACAAAGGTGGTTTATGTAAAGGCGAGTCTGGCTTCTAAGTTTAGAAAAGAGCCGCTTAATGTATTAAAGAGTCGACTGATAAATGACTATCATCATGCAAAGGATGCATACTTGAATATTGTGGTAGGCGATGTATATAACACAAAGTATACAGATAATCCGTATAAGTGGATGAAAGAAAATAAAAATACAAACTATAGCATTTCAAAAACAATGTACTGGGATGTTGTAAATAAAGATGGAGATACCGTCTGGACTGGATGTGACAAAGAATATTATACAGATGAAGATGGCAAGCAAAGATGTCATTATTTGAAGAATGAAGATGGTGACATCAGAGGAGGAGATTTAGAACGAATTAGGGAGATTGTAAAAAAAGATACTTGCTTATACACTGAGTTTACATACTGTGATAATGGAAAATTATTTGATTTAAGTCAAGAACGCAAAGGTTCAAAGGCATCTAAAATCCCATTAAAAAGGGGTAGGAATATGGAACTTTATGGTGGATATACATCAATTAAAAATACATATTTTGCTTTGATAGAGTATGATGGAAAAAGAGGTGAACGAGTAAAAAATTTAGTCGGAGTTCCAATGTATATAAGCAATATGTTGTTGTATAATCCATATGCATTCGCAGATTATTGTGAAAAACAGTTGGAAAGAAAAAATGTGTCTATAATAAAAGAAAAAATCAAGAAGAATAGTTTGTTCTCTGTAGATGGCTTCCCAATGAGAGTGAGAGGGGAAGATGATAAAAATATATTATTCAAAGGAAATCTACAGCTAAAATTATCTAGCGGAAATGTAGAAACGGTTAGATTGATTGAAAAGTTCCTTGATAAGAAAGAAGTCGAAGGGAATAGGAAAGTAAGCGAAAAATTTGATCAATTAACAGAAGAAAAATTGATTGAATTATATGATGAGTTTATAGATAAAATGAAAACGACGTATCAAAAGAGACCGGCAAATCAGTATAGAGCATTAGAAGAAAGAAGGGACATTTTTTTACAATCTTCACTAGATGATAAGATAAAAGTATTAGCTGAAATTATCAAATTACTTCGATGTGACATTTCTACAACAGCAAACTTGAGTATAGTAAATAGTGGAAGCAGTCAGGGAAGTATGAAGATTAACAAAAATACGTTGGGAGCAGCCAATGTAAAATTAATTCATCAATCTGTTACTGGTTTATTTGAAAATAGAGAAAGGCTTTAATATGAGTTGGAGAACAGTGGTAGTAACTGGAAATACTAAATTGGATTATAAATTAGGCTATCTGGTAGTACGTAAGCAGGGGGATATTAAACAGGTTCATCTTAGTGAAATTGAGGTGTTAATGGTAGAGTCTACAGCAGTTTCATTGACGTCAATGCTGTTGTGTGAGTTGGTTAAAAATAAAATTAATGTAGTATTTTGCGATAATAAACATAATCCGATTTCTGAGCTGGTATCTATATATGGAAGCCATGATACAAGTGCAAAAGTTCGTGAGCAAGTAACCTTTTCAGATGACATTAAAGCTCGGGTATGGACAAAAATTGTGGAAGACAAAATCAGAAAACAAAAAGAACTATTGTGGGAAGTTAATTGTCAAGATGAGTCAAAATTATTGCAAACTTACATTGACGACATTCAATATAATGATAGCACGAATCGAGAAGGACATGCTGCAAAAGTATATTTTAATGCATTGTTTGGGAAGGCATTTGTGCGTGGAGATGAAAACGCTACAAATGCCGCCCTAAATTATGGGTATGGGATTTTATTATCATATTTCAATCGAGAGATTGTTGCAAATGGATATTTAACTCAGCTTGGTGTGTTTCACAATAATATTTTTAATCAGTTTAATATGTCTTCTGATTTAATGGAGCCATTTCGAATATTGGTAGATCGCATGGTATTTAAAATGGAGTTGGAAAAATTTGAGACGGAAGAAAAACATGAATTATTATCTCTATTTTATCAGAATGTACGAGTTGATCGGCAACTACAGAGTATTTCAAATGCAATTAAAATATATGTTCAAAGTGTTTTTTACGCATTAAATGATAATAATGAATATTTAATAAAATTTTATAATTATGAGTTATAGATTTATGAGAGTAATTGTTTTTTTTGACTTGCCAGTTTTGACAAATGAAGATAAACGACAATATAGAAAATTTAGAAAATTCCTAATAAAAAAGGGTTTTGTTATGATGCAAGAAAGCGTTTACAGTAAGATTGCATTAAATGGAACTGCGGCACAAGGAATTGAACAAACGGTTAAAAAGAATCGTCCAACAAAAGGATTGGTTCAAATGCTTACTGTCACAGAAAAACAATTTTCAAAAATGGAATATGTAGTGGGGGATAAGCAGTCAAAAGTCATAGACTCAGATGAAAGGTTAATTATATTATGATAATGATTTATTATCCTTATGATTGGAAATGTGAATTTTATTCAGATAAACACAATAGAGTCACAATAGAAGATAAGGATGTTTTTGAAAAGTTTCTTGTTGATTTGGATTCATGCATCCAATCGGGCGAGGAATCATTTTATATGGAAGATGATGAAAAACAGATAAAAATAGAAAAATCAGTTGCAGTTATTTCATCACCATTAGACTTGAAATTCACAAAAAAAGATTATCAAAAGGTACTATTTAATAAACTTATTGAAGAATTACAAGTAAATGGTTTGGATAATCAATTGGCAGAGTGCTATGCTGGTGTTGTGGAGAATATTGATTCGTTAAGTGCATCAGTCCCATATAATATTGAGTTTGATGAAGAATTGGATTATTCAGCAATTTTTAAATTGTTAGACATCAGAATTGAACAACCTAAAGGAAACTTTTCTGAAAAAATGCTGGATTTTCTTGATGGGGCAGTAAAGTTGTTGAATAAAAAAGTATTCTTTTTTGTTAATTGTCATTCCTATATTGACAAAAAATGGTATGATGAAATAGTAAAGTGGGGAGAGTATCAAAATGTTATTATTGTTTTTGTTGAGAATAAGCAGATTCAAAATAACAAAAGCATTAATGAATATATCTTAGATCAAGATATGTGTGAAATACACTGATCTTTGTACCATGTGGAATACAGGATATTGTAGTGGATATCTTTCTCAAATACCAAATGTAAAAATTTGAGGTTTGAGAGTAGTGTAATTTCATATGGTAGTCAAACCTATCGCCATCGATTAAGGCTATAACCATTGTTTGAGAGTAGTGTAATTTCATATGGTAGTCAAACCATCAACAATTCGTTTATGTGATTTTGGGTGTTTGAGAGTAGTGTAATTTCATATGGTAGTCAAACGCTTCCTTCGCGATCTCGTTTACAAGCTCAGTTTGAGAGTAGTGTAATTTCATATGGTAGTCAAACCCAGCTGTTGCAATCACTCTTTTAATGTAAGTTTGAGAGTAGTGTAATTTCATATGGTAGTCAAACTATCAAAGATAAGGAGGGCATAGGATGAATGTTTGAGAGTAGTGTAATTTCATATGGTAGTCAAACCCAGGTAGTAGAAGATAAAACCGGAATGATGTTTGAGAGTAGTGTAATTTCATATGGTAGTCAAACCGATACGAGCACCTAAATTCTAAACCGGAAGTTTGAGAGTAGTGTAATTTCATATGGTAGTCAAACTCGCACTGTTCCAAGTAGTCCGCGCAAGCGGTTTGAGAGTAGTGTAATTTCATATGGTAGTCAAACCCTGGGTATCAGTATCAATAAAGAACGGTTGTTTGAGAGTAGTGTAATTTCATATGGTAGTCAAACCACTTATTCGCTCACCTCCTACCGGTCATTGTTTGAGAGTAGTGTAATTTCATATGGTAGTCAAACAAGAGACTGGAGCAGAAATTATAAAGCTATGTTTGAGAGTAGTGTAATTTCATATGGTAGTCAAACAATTCGTTGATAATCTTTGCACGAGACTCAGTTTGAGAGTAGTGTAATTTCATATGGTAGTCAAACAAATTAAGTATTCATCAAACTCCATTGATTGTTTGAGAGTAGTGTAATTTCATATGGTAGTCAAACTTTTAGTAGGTTACGCAAGTACAGCCAACCGTTTGAGAG
>JAILRB010000045.1 GCA_024698585.1 Eubacterium sp. | reverse complement strand
TACAAGAAGAAAACGAATATATTTATATTTCTTGTACTAACAGAGATGGAACTTTTTATAGACCATTTTACGATAAAGATTATGCAGTAAAAAATGATGTTCTTAAAAAGATAAAATTAACATTAAATAAAACTATTAATGATTTAAACAAGAACAATATCACAACAACAAAAGTTAAAAAAAGAAAAAGACAATAGGAGATAAATAAATGAATATGAATATTAAGATTGATAAAAATGGATTTATGCCAACAAAAGGTACTGATGAAGCTGCCGGATTTGATTTGTATTCAACAGAATCAGTAGATATTAGACCACACGAAACAGTGCTTATTGGAACAGGAGTTTATGCAGAAATCCCAAAAGGATATTTTGGTGGAATTTACGCAAGAAGTGGAATTGCATTAAAGAAGGATTTAGCACCTGCCAATAAAATTGGTGTTGTAGATAGCGACTACAGGGGAGAAATTAAGGTAGCATTACACAATCATGGAGAATACATTAGAAGCATTGATCGTGGCGAAAGAATTGCACAGTTAATTATTCAGCCATATTTAAGATGTAACTTAGTACAGGTCGATGATTTAGAAGATACTGAACGAGGTTCAGGTGGATTTGGAAGTACAGGAGAATAATTTTATGATACATTTATACGAAGATTATTATTGTAGTGTTGATTCAGTTGGTAATTACACACTTCAAATAGATACGCATAAAACCGACAAAGAAGGAAAGACTATTTATAAATCGCTTGGATTTTATAGAAGTTTGACAAATTGCATTTTATTTGGATTAAAAAGACAATTTGATGTAAAAACTCTTTCTGAATTGGATTGCAGTTTGCAAGATGCTATAAAGGTAATTACTGAGAACGACATTCTAGTTAAAAACATTTTAGAAGAAAAAATAAAAGAATAAAATAACAAAATTAACGATTAGGAGAATTATTTATGGAAAACGAACTGTTATTAAATAATTCTCCTAATGATATATTGCAGTATGCGATAGCCAATAGTATAATTGATGTGTCAAGTATAGCCGAAGAGATTAAAATGAACGAAAGAAAAAAATACTTATCTCAACATAATTATTCTATTTGGCAAGGAAATGATGGTAAATGGTACACAAAATTATATGACGAAGTTGAAGGAAAGAAGGTGCTTAGAAAAAGAAAGTCAGAAAAAGAGATTGAGGATGTAATAGTAGAACATTACAAACAGTTAGAGAATGAACCTATAGTATCAAAAGTATTTGAAGAATGGGTTTCAAAAAAACTTGAATACAAAGAAATTTCATTATCTACAGCAGGAAGATATAGAAGAGACTTTAATAAATATTTTGATTTGGATGGATTTAAAGACAGAAAGATATTATATATATCTGAGGAAAGTATTGAAGGTTTTATCCGTAAAACGATTGCAATAAACAATCTAACAACAAAAGCATATACGAATTTCAAAACATTAATTCTTGGAATATTTAAATACGCAAAAAGAAAGAAGTGGACAAATTTAAGTATAACAAATGTTATTGGGGATTTAGAAATATCAAGAAGAGTATTTGCAAACAGGATCGTATTTAAAGAAAAAGAAATATTTTATGAAGATGAAGTTCAAAAAATTGTTGAGTATATAAATAAAGAATATGAACAACGTGGCGTTTTCATTGACATTAAAAGACTCGGTATTCTATTGACATTTCAAACAGGACTTCGTGTTGGTGAGTTATGTTCTATAAAATGGAGTGATATTGATTTTTATAGAAAATATATACACATTCAAAGAACAGAAGTTGAGTATCCAGATGAAGATGGAAAGTTTATTATAGCAATTAAAGATTATCCAAAATCAAGTTCTGGCGATAGGTATGTATATATTACAGATAGAACATTAGAAACTCTTAATAAAATAAAAGAAGTAAATCCAAATCCGGTAGATAATTTTCTGTTTTGTAAGATGAATGGTTCAAGAAAATTTAGTAGAGTATATGGTAGAAACTTTAATCCAGAATTAAAAAAAATATGTGATGAAGTTGGCATCCCTGTTAGAACAATGCATAAGATTAGAAAAACTTATGGGACAACGCTAATTGACGCAGGAGTTGATGAAAGTTTCATTATAGAGCAAATGGGACATGCAGACATATCATGTACTAAGAAATACTATTACTTTAGCAATAAAAAAACTGACAAAAAACTTCAACAAATAAATAATGCAATATTGATTTAGGAGAATATAAATTGTCCTAATATTCCATTGTGGGTTACCAAGTAACCCAAGGTAACCCGAACAATTGTTTTGCTTATAGTAAAAACACTAGGAATAATGGGACATCCAGAGGGGTATTAAAACAATCGAATTCGTCTTCGATTCCCCAGTGGCTCACTGAAAAAGAATCTCTTTTCAAGAGGTTCTTTTTTCGTTGCGGATAATATGGTAGAATAAAGATTGTGATTTTTGAAAAAAGAGAACGGAAAAAACGGGAAAGGAGGAGGCGAAGGATTACTCCGCCGAATGAATATGAAACAAGTTAAAATGTATCAGGTTTCCACCCTTCAGGCCCTGGCTTTAGGCTATACAAAATCAGTCATTACCGTAAAGGATTTGATGGAGCAGGGAAACACTGGATTGGGAACGTACGAAGGTGTGGACGGAGAGATGATTGTCATTGATGGCAAGTGCTATCGGGCAAAGGATGACGGAGGCGTGGAAGAAGCAGAAGAGACTATGGGAATTCCATTTGCATCGGTTTGTTCCATGGAAGAGGCTAGAGATTTTGAACTGGAATACGTGAAAAACGTGGAGGGCTTAAAACAGCATTTGAATAATTTAATTGAGGAATGGTTTGGGCTGAACAGTATGCATATGGTAAGAATTGACGGATTCTTCGATTTAGTGGATGCCCGTTCCGAAACCGGCTATTTTGCCATGCATGTTTCCTTAAAGGATATGTTGGCGGAAACCCAGAAAGCCTTTCAGTTTGAAAACGTGGAAGGTTCCCTGATTTGTGTATACTATCCGGATTATATGGATGGAATTAATGCAGCAGGATGGCATTTTCATTTTATTTCGAAAGACCGAACCAAGGGTGGTCATGTGTTTGAAGTAAAATTAAGAGAAGGTCACGGAAGAATGGATAAGATCACACAGATTGAAATCCAGTTACCGACCGATCCGGGATTTGATACCTACGCTTTAAAGGGCACATCAAAAGAGGAAATCAAGTCTGTGGAACAGGGAAAATAAAGGAAAAAAATCGAATTCTATGGTATAATCAGAACAGAGTGATTTACGGCCATGAAAAATAAGGAGGATTAATATGACGATTGTAAAAAATATTCAGGGAGATCAGATGACTATTAAACTTTCCGGTAGATTGGATACCGTTACATCCCCACAGTTAGAGAGTGAAGTTGGGGCGGATTTAGATAACGTGAAAAATCTTGTATGGGATTTACAGGACTTAGAATACATTTCATCTTCCGGACTCAGAATTCTTCTTGCAGTTCAGAAACGAATGAACAAGCAGGGAAGTATGAAGATGATTCACGTTAACGAAACAATTATGGATATTTTCGATATTACAGGATTCACAGGTATTTTGACGATTGAATAATTGTCTTGAAAGGAATCATATATGGAAGAAAGAAAATTTGATGCCACAAAGGATAATCTTATTGCGGTCAATATGTTTATTGAAGAATATCTGGAACGATATCATTGTTCCATGAAGGATACCATGCAGATTGGAATTGCTGTGGAGGAAATTTTTGTAAATATTGCGAACTATGCCTATGGTTCCGGAACAGGGACAGCCACTGTAGGGATTGACATGGATGAGGAGACTCATGAAGTGTCCATTACATTTTGTGACCAGGGAGTTCCGTATGATCCTTTAGAAAAGGCGGATCCGGATGTGACCTTGAGTGCAGAGGAGCGTCAGATTGGTGGCTTAGGAATCTTTATGACAAAGAAAATCATGGATCAGGTTTCTTATGAATATAAGGAAAACTGTAATATTTTAACCTTGAAGAAAAAAATCCGGATGGATTAAGTAGGAGGACACAGGATGGCTCGTATTTATAATGTGATAGCAGATTTATGTGCTTATATCATTGAGTCATGCACGGAAGATTTTTTTGTGATGTACAGTTGTCTTTCTGTGAATGAGCGACAGCGAATAGAACATGAAATCAATGATAAAGTTCCGATTCTGTTTGATGAGGAAGAATATGTGGGACGAGATCGTATGTCTCACAAGGTTATTCATAAATTAACCCATGAAGATATGGATGAGGAGTTTTTCGAGAAACTGGATATCTATAGTTCAGAACTGAGAAATAAAGAGGATTATTTTGGTGTATGCGGATTGGTTCAGACATTGGATGCCGCTTTGAAAACACTGCTGTTGGAACGAATTGCTGAATTTCAGGAAGATGATTTTTCCGTCGTGTTAAACACGAATCGTGAAGCGACGGGAATCGGCCTTTTGCCACGTTGTTCCTGTGTATGGGAAAGAAAACACAGACTTTCCCATAGCTATAACCGTATGGATAACTTCTTGTTTAACATCTTGCTGATGGAAAACAATATTCTGGGAGAATTGATTGACAGACATTTCTTCCTGACCAATGATTTATTTCCAAATTTTGCAACGAAAAAATCATTGAAGGTTGCAGCTACAGCACTTCGATTAAGTCCGGATTTTACAGCGGACTTATATGAAAAGGATCGTGTGCAGTATTTTAGCATTACCTATGATGAAAAGGATTTTGAAAAAGATAATGCCACAATTTGGGAAAAAATCCTTGATGCAGCAGAGAATGAGAGTGATATTATTGTATTCCCGGAAATGTTAGGAAATCCGGAAATGACAAAATATATTGGTGATAAGCTGAAAGCACTTACAGAAGTGGAACGAGAGAAAGTTCCTTCTATGATTATTCTTCCTTCATATTGGGAGAATAAACGAAATACAGTAACGATTATGAACCGAAATGGAGATGTGATTTGTAAGCAGTGCAAACAGAATCCGTTTCGTATTGAAGCGGAAGGTCGTGCTTATTTGGAAGGAATTATCCCGAGCATGGTAATTAATATTTTCCACTTTGAGGGGATTGGTCGAATTGCAATTCTGATATGCAAGGACTTCCTGACCACGAAGTATATGGAACAGTTAATGCGTTGTTTTAAACTGACATTAATTATTGTGCCATCATTCTCCACAGGTTCGTATGACTTTAGACAGTCTTTTGATTTATGTGCACATGATGATTGTAACGTGGTCTGGATTAACACGTGTGCGTCTATGGTTAAAGGAAAAGAAGCAAACTTTGAAAATATTGGTTACGTTAGAAAGCGAATTAGCCGAACGGATGACGAAGCACAGATGCTTTGTGGAATGAAGACCTGTCCGGGGGCATTTACGGGAGAATGTAATCATGACTGTATGTATTATAATACGATGCAGGGAGTATAATCATGAAATTTCATCATATAAAAAAAATACATGAAGGTAAGTTTATTACAAGGTATAATATCCACTATAAAACAAAAAGTGGAAAAGAAAAGCAATATGAAATCATTAGCAGAAATCCGGATATTGAAAATGGAGAAGATTTAGCGCATAATAAGGTTGACGCCGTGGTTATGATTATGCATAATAGGGAAAATGATAAAATACTTTTGAATTGTGAGTACCGTATGGCGGTTAATCAATGGGTTTATAATTTTCCTGCAGGGCTGATTGACGATGGAGAAGGCCCGGAGGAAGCAGCGGTCAGGGAATTAAGAGAAGAAACCGGGTTACAATTGGAACAGGTTTTAGAAGTTTGGAAGGAAAGTTATTCTGCAGTTGGTTTTTCCAATGAAAAAGTTATTGTCCTTGTAGGACAGGCTGCTGGAGAATTTAAACCAAGTCATTCCGAAATGGAAGAAATCAAAGCCGGATGGTTCACCAGAGAGGAAGTTTCTCAGTTGCTGAAAACGGAGATGTTTGCAGCAAGAACCCAGGCATATTGCATGTTATGGATCAAAGATAATAAATAAATGGAGTAATATCGTCATCCATTGTGATGACGATATTTCAAGTGACAGAGTCAAATGAAAGCATATAAAATATTTTTTTTAAACTTTATAATTATCGCAGTAACAATTGTTTGTTACTCGCCGGGATTGTTAAATTTACGTCCATCTGATGACAGTATTTTTCGGGCGGGGATGTCCATTATGATCGCGTTGGGATTAGCCTTCGCATTTTTTTATGGAAATTATGAAATGTTAAAGGATAAACCGGTTCTAAAAATTTCTCGGATGGAATCCGTGAATACTCAGCAGGCGGAGCAAATCCTGAAAAGCTTCTTCGGAGGTCGTTATGTAGGGGGAACAGCAAAGACCGCAGAAAATCAATTACAGCGAATGGTAAAATCTTTTGGAAGAACGGAAGAACTGATTAACGAGCGGTTTGATCAGGGAAGTTTGAGTTGGGAGAAATATTATTCGGTTGTGGAATCCGCAAGGGAAACAGCATTGCAAAATATTGTTTCCATGGCAAACAGGATGCAGATGTTTGATGAGAACGAATATCAGAGACTATCTAACTATAAGAAAGATTTAATTCCGGATGATGTTCAGGAACAGCAATTAGCGTTATATGAAAAGAATATGGAAATCATTCAAAACGGAATTGCAGTTAATGAGAAACTTCTTTTGAAAATGGATACATTGTCTATGGAATTATCTGATGTGAAAGAGGAATATAAACCGGGAGATGCACTTCTGGAAGAAATAGAACGTCTTACTGACGAAGTAAAATTATATCAGTAAAGAATTAAAGCAAAACGAGGAGAAGAAAAATGGAAGAGAACAAGAGCAAAGCAGGGTTAATCGTAATTATTTTTGCAGTGGTTGCGATTGCCGTATTTGGAGGTATTTATCTTACAAGAAATTTAGGAAAATCGGAAAAGACTATTTCCAAGGAACAGGCTCAGAAGAATTTGGAAAAAATGGTAAAGAAAATTGAACCTATCAAAGGCACGCCAGTAAAATCTTCTGTGGAATATACAGA
This sequence comes from Eubacterium sp., assembly GCA_024698585.1. Classification (GTDB taxonomy): domain Bacteria; phylum Bacillota; class Clostridia; order Lachnospirales; family Lachnospiraceae; genus Eubacterium_G. The sequence continues at coordinate 50,911 of JAILRB010000045.1, read as the reverse complement.
TGATGATACAACAGCAGATGAACTTCCGGATATTGATAATAACGAAATCGGTGTGAAAGCGAATACAAAGTTGTATGCTGAAATCTACTGTTCACCGGAAAAAGCAGGTTCTGGAACTGACGGATGGATGTGTGATTTAGCAAAGGAATTTAATGCGAAAGGTTATGAAGTAAACGGTCAGAAAGTCAGTGTGCAGATTCGTAGCGTCAGCAGTGGATTAGCAAGAGACTACATCAAGACTGGAAAGGCTGTACCGGACGGCTTTTCACCATCCAGTATGTTTTGGATTTCCATGTTAAGTGAAGAAGGTATTGAAACAGAAACAGTTGCGCAGTCTACCGTAAAGAATGTGGCAGGTATTGTTTTGAAGAATAACGTATATAAAAAAATTGTGGAGAAGTACGGTTCTGTCGATATGAAATCCATTACAGAAGCTTCGGAGGCAGGAGAAATTCAGATGGGTTACACGAATCCGTTCACTAGTACGGCGGGATTAAACTTTTTAGCTTGTACCCTGGAACGATATGATGGAGAATCACCACTATCAGATACTGCGATTGAAGGATTTAAGAAATTCCAGGATAACGTACCATTTGTTGCATTAACTACGGTACAGATGAGAAATGCAGCAGATAAGGGCTCTCTGGAGGGATTTATTTCTGAATACCAGACCTATATTAATGATTCTGTATTGTCAAAGAATTATAAGTTTACACCATATGGATATCGTCATGATAATCCGTTGGTTGCAATTTCCTCCACAACCGATGAGAAGAAAGAAATTCTGAAAAAATTTGCAGAATACTGCTCCACAGAAAAGGCAAAGAAGCTTGCTGAAGAAGATGGATTTAATAAAATGGATCAGTATCAGTGTGAATATCCGGAACTGGACGGAAATATGTTGATTTCCATGCAGAATTTGTATAAGCAGAATAAGGATAGCGGAAATCCGGTAGCATGTGTTTTTATTGCAGACACTTCAGGAAGTATGAGTGGAGACAGAATCATGTCCTTAAAGGAATCCTTGGTAAACTCCATGAAATATATTAATGGGGAAAACTATATCGGATTAATTTCTTACAATAATGATGTAACAATTGAGTTACCGTTGGCAAAGTTTGATTTAGAGCAGCAATCCTTGTTTAAGGGAACAGTCGAAACACTCTATGCCGGTGGTGAGACAGCAACCTTTGATGCCATCTGTGTTGGCCTTAGTATGTTGAAGGAACAGTGTGAAAAAACACCGGATGTAAAGCCGATGTTATTTGTGTTAAGTGATGGGGAAACCAACCAGGGATATGGTTTCAATGATGTAAAGGGAATTATTTCGGGAATGAAGGTTCCGATATATACCATCGGATATGATGCGGATATTGATGCGTTAAAACAGATTAGTGATATCAATGAAGCCGCAAGCATTAACAGTACAACAGACGATATCGTATATCAGTTAAAGCAGTTGTTTAATGCGGAAATGTAATAAGGAAAAGAGAGGATAAGAAAGATGTTAGATTTAAGTTTACCGACACAGGAAGAAGTAAAAGTTCAGATTGAACAGGAACTGGCTCCGGCACCACAGGAGCAGACTGCAATTCAGACAACTGCTCAGCAGCAGGCGCAGGAAATTATGTCTGTTGATATTGATTCCATTCAGCAGAGAAAAGAATATACGGATGTCATTGATAATTTCGGACAGGAATTAATGCAGCAGGCACAGAAGAAAAACTCCATTTTGGAACGTCGCGTGGGAACGTTAAGCCAGCAGGGAAGCGAAGGCGGAGAAGTAGCCAAGAGCTTAGAAGATTTAACAATTAAAATGAGAGATTTGGATCCTTCCGGCTTAGATTTTGCGAAGAAAGGACCGCTTGGAAAATTCTTCAATCCGATTCGCAGATATTTCGAAAAGTATAAAACGGCAGATAGGGAAATTGCAGACATTATTGAATCCTTAGATAAAGGGAAAAAGAGTCTTGTCAATGATAATACCACGCTGGAGATTGAACAGGCTTCCATGCGTGAAATGACAAAGAAATTAAAACAGAATATTGAATTAGGCTTACAGTTGGATGCCAGTGTAAGCAATGCAGTGGAAAATGCAAAACTTAGTGGAGAATCTCCGGAAAAGATTAAGTTCATCGAAGAGGAATTATTATTCCCGCTTCGTCAGAGAATTACGGATTTCCAGCAGTTAGCAGTAGTTAATCAGCAGGGAATCATTGCAATGGAATTAATTCGTAAGAATAATAAGGAATTAATCCGTTCAGTGGACAGAGCAAAGACGGTAACAGTTAATGCCCTTAGAACAGCGGTTACTCTGGCGGGTGCATTATATGATGAACAGATCGTTCTGGAAAAAATTAATGCATTAAATGACACAACCAATCATATGATTGAAGCCACAGCCAACATGTTAAAGACTCAGGGAACAGAAATTCATCGTCAGGCAACAGCCACAGCTATTTCTGCGGAATCCCTGAAGCAGGCTTTTGCAGATACCATGGAAGCGTTGGATGATATCAGTAAGTATCGTCAGGAAGCATTGCCTCGTTTGAAGAGTACCATTGGAGAATTCCAGGAAATGGTTGAGATGGGAAATGAGCAGGTTGAAAAACTGGAAAGAGAAAAAGAGATATTTCAATAAACGGAATTACGGAGGAGTAAAATGAAAAAAATATCCCTACAATTTTTAGTATATGCCGGGATTTCGTTGGTATTTTTACTGATTTATGCGCGAACCACCTCACCCGTTTACCATATTTACGGAGCGGATTCGGATGTATTTATGTTGATGGGAAAACTGATGCATCAGGGTGAAATCCCATATGTGGACTTTTTTGATCATAAAGGACCGGTTCTCATGTTTTTAATGTACATTTCCTATGGATTTGTTCAGAATAAATGTGCTGTATTAGTCTTGGAAGCAGTATTTTTAGTTTTCACATTATGGGGAATTCAGAAAATAATTGGCTTATTTGATTTTGAGAAAAAGACAAAGTATGTTCAGTTCTTTGGTACTTTGATTGCAATGGCTATGTTTTTTGATCGAGGCAATACTGTTGGAGAGTATTGTTTACCCTTTCTGATGTGGTCACAGTATTACACGATTCAATTCTTTCGAGAAAAGGATTTGAAGAAGGTTTTTCGATATGCGTTATTCTTTGGAATAACCTTTGCCATTTGTGCTTATACACGACTGACGAATGCGTTTCCATTATGTGCGGAAATGTTAACAATCACTCTTTTCTTTGTACATAATAAAACGTGGAAAGAACTGGGAAAGGCTATCGGAGGATTTATTAGTGGATGCGTAATCGTGTCCATTCCGATTTTTGTTTATTTCTATGCGGTAGATGCAATTCCGCAGATGCTTTACTGTACCTTTACATATAATTTCCGATATGCGGTAATTAATCAAATGACTTATCAGTATACTGCGTTGGATGTAATTCAATATGTTTTATTATTTATGTCGGCTATTATATTAAGTTTGGCCATTGGAGTAATCAATGTGAAAAAACAGGGGAATTTGTCAAGCATATTGATTTATCAGGGTGCTTTTGCGATGATTTTCCAGTTTGGAAGTGCTCTATATGAACATTATTTATTAGTTTATGCACCGACGATCCTGTTGGGATTTCTATTGTTGGATATGAAGAAAACAGCTCAGAAATGCATTTATTATGTACTGATTTTGAGTTTGGTTGTTGGCTTCGGATGGAGTTTATGGAAGAGTGGAGATGCATTCATTCATAATGATATGTCCTTAACAAATGAGTTTAAAACGATGGCTCGTGTGATTGATGAGAAGGATAGAGATAAGGTCATTGCTTATAATGGTGGATGCTATTTCTATCTTGCGACAGGAATTGATCCATGTTTTAAGTATATTCATTTGCAGGATTTTCAATGTGCCAAGGATTTTTCGCTCTATGATGAATTACAGGATTTGTTACGGAGTGGAAAGGCGAAGTACATCATTCATGTGACAGAAAAAGAATTTCTTCCTGAGGTCAAGGAAATCGTTGATGAAAAATATGAAGTTTATATGAAGACGGAGACACATACGATGTTAAAGAGAATTGATTAAGTATGTGATTTGGAATTCCCTGTTAAAGAAAGAACTCTTTAGCAGGGGATTTTTATTATGGAAATCCGGCAATGATTTACTTGAAATCAGAGGAAATCAATGCTATAATCTAACACGTTGAGTCCGGCAAAGGACAGTCAATGAATGGGCAGGTGTGGCGGAATTGGCAGACGCGCTAGATTTAGGTTCTAGTGTCTTCGACGTGCAGGTTCAAGTCCTGTCACCTGTACTTTAAGAAAGTGTCTAACGATGTTAGGCACTTTTTTTATATTTAATGACCATCCTTAGTGGAAGTGGTGTATAATGAAGCTACGGAATAAAAAACAGGAGCAAATCATGGAAAAGAATACAAAGATTAAAATATGCGGTCTGACAAGACCGGAAGAGGCAATATATTTAAACGAAGAGAAGGTGGATTATGCAGGAATGGTTCTCTTCTTTGAAAAAAGTAAGAGAAATATTACCATAAAACAGGCAGAACAAATTATGAAGGAATTAGACCCGGTGATCAAGAAGGTTGCCGTGGTAGTGAAACCGACTTTGAAACAGGTTCAGGATATTGAAGGAGCAGGATTTGACCTGATACAGATTCACGGTGAGGTCTTTGAGGAAATCCTGAAAGAGACAACGATTCCAATCTGGAAGGCATTTAATGTATCTGATATGCAGGATTTCGAAACCTATCAAACTATGGAACGGGTCGTTGGATATGTTTTTGATGCTGCAAAACCGGGAAGTGGAGAAACCTTCGACTGGAAGTTAATGGATCAAATCCCAAGGGATGATAAACTGTTGATGTTGGCAGGCGGATTGAATCAGGAGAATGTTGCAGAAGCGATTTGTTACTTACACCCGGATGGGGTGGATGTTTCTTCTTCTGTGGAACGCACGGACAGACAGGAAAAGGATCAGAGAAAGGTGAAAGATTTTGTAAAAGCAGTACGTAGTGTTTAGAATTCATCAAATAATAACAGATGTCGTGAAAACAATTTGATGTATGTCTAAAAATGCTATATAATGGTTAGGAGGGTAATTGTTCGGAAAAATTACTTTTTCGAACAGAGAAAACTTAAGAAAGAGAGGAGATTTCTATGAAAAAGGAAAGTAACTTGATGAAAAAGGGGATTGCCGTACTCGCAGTTATGGCAATGACAGTTGCACTTTGTGCATGTGGTTCTTCAGAAAAGAAGGACAGTAAGGGAGCGGGTAAGGATAGTAAACCTGCCTATGACGTTCAGACTGTAACTTATAAGGAAAACTTCAAAGTTGAAATTGTGGGAGACGAAGTAATTTACAACGAGGAAGATGGATCTGACAACCTGATTGTAGACATTAAAGTAACAAACATTGGAAAAGAAGCAAAAACATTTACAACTGTTGCGAACATCACTACAAAACAGGGAGAAGAATCTCTTGGTTGGTCACAGTTAAGAGATAAGGATGATAACTTTGTTGCAACATTGAATTCTGATGAAGAAATACAGCCAGGAAAGTCAACTACATTAAAGGGTGGCTGGATTATCAATGATCCGGAAGCTGATGTTGTAATTGAATTTAATGGATGGGCTATGGAAAGTGGTGCAGGAAATGTAACACTGAAAGTTGCAGGAAGAGAAACAAAAGAACATCAGTCTTATGTAGTAGAACAGGAATCTATTTTAGCAGCAAAGAAGGAAGCAAAAGAAGCAGACATTACTGCAGCAGTTGTTAAGATTCCGGAAGGTGCTTACTTTGATGAATTTGATGAAGATAGCGCAAAGGTTATGGTAAAAGAAGGCGAAAGCGCATACGTTGAAGTGGAATACTCTACACTGTGGGGAACTGCAAAGGAATGGGCTGACTCCATGAATGGAAACTTCGGTGGCGATAATAAGATTACTGAAAAGAAGATTGGTGATATTACATATCAGTATATGGAAATTAATGATTCACAGTATATGTTATTCGTAGATTCCGGAGAAGGTGCTGTACGTGTTTACGGTATGTTTGTAAATCTTGAAGATTCTATGGATATTGTAAAAGGTATTTCATTAAAATAATGATTTTTGAAAGAGGCCGGGTAGAAAATTCTACCCGGTTTTTCTTTGCAATGATGTGCAAGAAATAGTATGATATTCATATGAGTAGTGGACAATAATATTGTAAAGGAGTGAGCTTATGAATAATATGCATATTGCGATTCCGGTAATCCTTAAGGTAGGAGAAGGAACCTTGGATCATATTGGAGAATATATTGCCCATCATGGGATGAAGAGTGTCACATTATTTTTCGGAAATGACTTGATTGGTTTGTTTGGAGAACGAGTGAAAAAGTCCCTTGAGAAATGTGATATCAAAATTTTAGATATGAAGGAACTAGATACTTCCAATATTAATGAAATTATTGAATTGGCATTTTCCATGGATATGAAAACCCAGGCAGTGATAGGAATCGGTGGTGGGAAAGTCATTGATGTGGCAAAGTATGCTGCATACCTTAGAAAACTTCCTTTCATCAGTGTTCCAACGTCTTCTTCCAGTGATGGTTTTTCCAGTGCCAGTGCGTCCCTGATTGTGAACGGAAGACGTACTTCAGTGCCTGCAAAGATGGCCACAGGAATCATTGTGGATACAGATGTGATTAAAAGCGCACCGAAAAAGTTCATTTATTCCGGAATCGGGGATTTAGTTTCCAAGATTACATCGTTGTATGATTGGGTTTATGAAGACGAACACGGTTATGCCACATTAGATGATTTTGCATCTATGATTGCAAAAAAAGCAGTCAACAGTTTTGTACGAACACCGTTTGATGATATTACGGATGATTTATTTATTCGTGAGTTGGTACATTCGTTGGCAATGAGTGGAATCGCCAATGAAATTGCCGGAAGTAGTGCACCGACTAGTGGCAGTGAACATTTAATTAGTCATGCATTGGATAAACTGTTGGAGAGACCACAATTGCATGGTGTTCAAGTGGGGATTGCAACCTACATCATGAGTGTGGTTCAGGAACATAGAGATAAGCGTGTGAATACGATTCTCACAGATACCGGTTTTTGGGATTATGTGGAAACATTGAACCTAAATGCGGAGGATTATGAAAAGGCCATTGACTTGGCGCCTTCCATTAAACCGTTTCGACATTTATATATTCATGAAGAACAATATCGTAAAAAAGCGAAAGAAGTACTTTATCATGATGAACAACTGAAAAAAGTTTTTCATTTATAAGAAAATTCTTGAGGAAATTGTGAAAACAATTTCCTCATTTTTTATTTTAGGGTATAAAATTTCAGCATTAAAAAATTTTGAAAAATTCTGTGCTATACTTGAAAACGGTTGTGTGGAGAACGGAAAAAATGAAAGGGAAGGATAAAAAAATGAAGCGAGTGAAGTTGTGGGGGAAGAGGATGATTGCCTTTCTTTTATTGTTAGTATTGATGGGTTCGGTGGAACCGGTTGATGCGGCACCAGAAAAGCAGACATCAGTGTATGAAACAACACCGATTCCGGCAGCATTGGAGGAAGATAATCTTGTAGAAGTATTTTCTCCAAATGGTTCCATGAAGCATGTGGAAGTGGATCCGGAAGAATTTAAACAGTTTGATGCAAGAGGAAAAGAAGTTGAACCTGGGCAGGTTCAGCAGATTGCAGAAACTTATAATTTCAGAACCAAGGATTTAATCAACAATGGTTCTGATTCACAGAATTATTGTATTTTAATTTGTGGTGATGGTTATACGGCAGGAGAGCAGGATAAATTCCTGAATATCGCACAACAGATTGCAGACTATTTTATGACCCGTTCACCATTTAATGAATCAAATATTAAGAACAAGATTAATATTCGTGCGGTATGTACGGTGTCCAATGCATCAGGAACATCATTGGATCCGAATGCACCGTATGATACCTTCTTTAAGGCCACATTCAATAACTGGAATATTGAACGACTTGTTTGTATTCATGATGAAACAAGACTTCGTAATGTAATCAATCAGTATATGCCGGAATGTGCAGTACCAATTGTAGTATGTAACAGTGAAAAGTACGGTGGATCCGGTGGTAGCCTTTGCTGTATCTCTGCTCATTCTGAAGCAAGAGATATTGCATTCCATGAATTCGGACATACCGGTGGTGGATTAGCAGATGAATATTGGGAAACCACAACAGACAATCGTTCTGAGGCACCAAACAGAACGCATGAAAGTGACCCTTCAAAATGTAAGTGGTCAGACCTTATTGGCGTGAATGGAGTCGGATTGTATTCCCATGAAGAACAGCCGGATTGGTACAGACCACATCAGAGATGTGAGATGCGTTACCTGAATCAGGAATTCTGTGAAGTATGTAAGAGAGAAATCCGTCGCAGAATTAATCTGAATGTTGATAGTAAAATCGCAGAAAATACAACCATTTACAATGGAGACCAGTTAAAAAACTATTTACAGAAAGTAGCCAATGGTGCATCCACGAAAAATAAGGCAGTGACATTGGCGAATGATATTACCGTCAGCGGAACCATTACCAGTCGTGGTACATTCCAGGGAACCTTTAACGGAAATGGACATAAAATCAGCGGACTGAACATTAATGTCAGTGACGGTTATGTGGGAATGTTTCGTGAGGTAGCAGAAGGAGCCGTGGTAAAGAATCTGAAACTGGAAAATGCTACCATCAAGGGAAGCAGTTATTATGTAGGTGGTATTGCCGGATGCTGTAAAGGAACCATTGAACAGTGTTCTTTCTCAGGTACGGTTACATCATCTAATGCAGTGGGCGGAATTGCCGGATTAATGGAAGGCAGCGGAATGATTCGTGACTGCTATAATATCGGAACTATTAATGCCACCAGTCAGGTAGCCGGCGGTATTGTAGGATGGCTCACATCCGGAACGGTAAAGAACTGTTATAATACCGGTTCTACTTCCAGTGGAGATGGATACTGGAACGGTGGTGTTGTGGGATATAAGCCGGGCGGAACCGTGACAAACTGTTTCTATAAATCAGGAACAGGAAATCGTGAAAATGATGCTAAGTCTAAGAGTGCATCCGATTTTACTAATGGAAATGTCACCAATTTATTAAATAGTGTAAACAATGTATGGAAGCAGGGAAGCGAACGCCCTGAATTAAATATTGCCAGTCAGAACGTGGAACCAACGACCCAGCCACAGAATAATAATCCGGAAGAGGTATTTGGTCAGGTAGTCAGTTCTGATGCAAACAATACAATTACAGTAGTATGGGGCAGAAATGAGTCCATGGAATCAAAAGGACAGCTCTATAATATTTATGTGGATAACCAGAAGAAATTGAGTAATGTGGCCTGTGCGGTACAGACGATTACCGGCGTGACAGAAGGAAACCACACTGTAAAGATCACTTCGGTCTACAATGGAAAAGAAAGTAGTGGTGTGACAGCGACCGTAAGTGTTCGTGGTGCTGTAACCACAACTCAGGCTCCGACAGAAGCACCGACAACAATTCCATCAGGTTTTACGGCTGCCGGAACAGAATGGACTGACATGAATTTCTGGTCTGTTTATTTTGCAAATGGTTGGGGCAATAATCCAACCGGTGGATACCGTAATGGAAATGCATACAATAACTTCAGCATTTATATTAACAATGGACCAAAGAACTCGGCTTGGGCAGTTCAGATGAAAACAAAGGAGCTGTCTGTTGTATCAGGAAAGAAGTATCAGTGTAAGCTTACTGTAAATTCCAGTGCAGCAGCAAACGACATTCGATTCAAGGATGATAAATCTCAGACTGAAAAACTGGTAAGCTTAAGCAGTGGAACCAATAACATTACATTGGATTTCACAACAACAACTACGGCGCAGATTTTCATTGACTTAGGAAATGCACCGGATAATTATCGTCTGGATGTAACTTCTTTTGCATTGGTTGATACAGAACCGGAAACAACCACGAAGGAAGTGACTACAGCAGAACCGACCACACAGGAACCGACCACACAGGAACCGACCACAGAAGAGCCGACTACTGTGACTTACAATGCTTACCAAAAAATTGAAGCAGAAGCCTTTGATGAACATCAGGGTGGTATAATTGATAATAATTCCAATGCCAGTGGTGGACATAATATTGGAGGAATCTCTAATGGCGTGACGATGCAGTATGACAGAGTACAGTTTACAGAAAGTGCCGGAGCGTTCCAGTTAAGATATTCCAGTCCAAAGGGAACGGCCAATGGAACTGTGGAAATCTATGTGGATTCGCTGAATCATAAGGTTGGAACCATTCCATTAAAGAACAATGGCTCCAATTGGCAGACATACTCCGATTATACCGGATTATTGGATTCTACGATTTCTGCGGGAGTTCATAAAATCTATATGAAGTATGTGACAAAGAATGGAGCTTACTACGTAGCAAACGTGGATTACTTCCAGTTTGTGAAAGCGTCAGATACAAGAAAGATTTCCGGAGGAATTGAGATTAATGGATATCAGATCAGTAACACAGTGGATGGTATGCGTACAATCTTCTCGGTAGATAATCATATTAACGGACAGGAAGTGGTATCAGCCGGTTTGATTTATGGTCTTGCACCTTACGCAGCAGATTCGGATTTATATGTTGGAAGCTCCAATGAAAGAGTAATCAGCTATGAATGTAATGCATCGGGTCTTTGCAAAAAGGTCTATGCGCAGTCTGATTTTGCAACCAGTCATTCCATGACCATGAAATTCGGCCCGAAGACAGTCAAAGAATTTTCTGCGAACTGGAAAATACGTGCCTATGCAAAATTAGAGAGCGGCGCATATGTTTATTCCGATGTCGCAAATTATACGATTTACGGTGTTGCAGATCGACTTTATCAGAGTTGTCAGATGTTAACGGAGGTAAGACATAACTTCCTTTACAATGACATCCTGAAAAAAGTTCAGCCAAATTATTCGAAAAAATCATACAAATAAATCATTGAAAAGAAGCCTCGTTTTGAACTTCCCCCAAAAAGTCAGACCAAAAATCTAACAATTGGAAGTCGGTTCAAACAGAGGCTTCTTTTTTAAAAATTGTTATTGTATTTTGCTTAAGTAACTGTTGTGATAATGCTTGTCGTAGGTAACATCTTCTCCAAACCAGTCCGGTTTCTGAAAGGCATTGGCAGCTTCCACGGAATCAAATTCCACTTCCACCAGTAGCATGCCGGAAAACTTTCCTTCAAAAATATCCAGTTCTGCAGTAAGACCATCGTGAATTGGAATGAGATAACGGGTCTTGGTAATGATATTTCCATCAGCCTTTTCCAAAAGATGGAGATAGCTTTCTTGATTTAAGGGAAGATTATATTCCTCTCTGGCCATCATACCACCACCTTTATAGGTAAGAATGTATTCATCATCCTGGCGACGGATTCTGACTACAGGAGCTACATTTAAATAGGCCTGTTCAATGAGATGGTGTTTATACCGGTCTAAATTTTCCGGAAGGTATGCCGGAAGAAACTTTCTTTCGATTTCCATATGAATTCTCCAATCATAGTTTTATTGAGATTGTACCAAAAAATCAGGTGGTTGGAAATATTATTTAGGAAGAAAAAGATGGTTTTTAAAGTGCAGAGTGTGGTATACTGAAACGGTTAGAGTGTTAAAGGATTAGGAGGTTTCATATGAAGAAAGTTTATGCGTTTTTAGCAGACGGAATGGAAGAAGTGGAAGCGTTGATGGTTATCGACTTACTTCGCAGAACAAACCAGTTAGATGTTGTAACAGTATCTATCAAAGATGAGTTATTGGTAGAAAGTTCTCATAACATAAAATTGTATGCAGATCAGAAGATTGATGAAATAGATTTTAGCCGGGGAGATTGTATTTTCCTTCCCGGAGGTATGCCGGGAACAACGAACCTGGGAGCCAATGAGACATTAATGGAACAGGTTGTGAAATACAATGAAGAAGGAAAGCTGTTAGCTGCGATTTGTGCAGCACCAAGTCTTTTCAGTAAGCTGGGCCTGTTAAAGGACAAAAATGCCACAAGCTATCCGTCCTTTGAAGAAGTAATGGATTGTAAAAACTATGGTGGCGGTGTTGTAACGGATGGAAACATTGTAACGGCGAAAGGCTTAGGTGTGGCTTTAGAAATGGGGCTGGAACTGATTCGGATTCTTGTGGATGAGAAAACAGCAAAGGATGTGGCAGCAGCAATCCAGTATCAGTAAAAGGTCTGAAAACTTCGGCAAAAAGTGATGACAAGATGAATGTTTCGTGTTATAATATGAAACTGCGTCAATGGGATAAGTATGCCCAAACGCCAGAAAAAGAAAAATGGAAATTATTCCAATGGTATGATTTAGGAGGAAGAAACCATGAGTTTACAGGTAGAGAAATTAGAAAACAATACAGCAAAGCTTACAATTGAAGTAGCAGCTGAAGAATTTGATAAGGCGATTCAGGCAGCTTATCAAAAAAATAAAGGTAAGTTTAATGTTCCGGGATTCAGAAAAGGAAAAGTTCCTTACGCTATGATCGAAAAGATGTATGGTGCAGGTGTATTCTATGAAGACGCTGCAAATTCATTAATCCCAAATGCATACGCTGATGCAGCAGTAGAAAGCGGATTAGAAATCGTTGCTCGTCCGGAAATCAATGTTGTACAGATTGAAAAAGGAAAAGCATTCATCTTTGAAGCAGAAGTAACTACAAAGCCGGAAATCAAACTTGGAAAGTACAAGGGAGTAAAGGTTGATCCTGTTGATGCTACAGTAACTGATGAAGATATTCAGGCTGAAATCGATAAGGTGAAAGAACAGAACAGCAGATTAGTTGCTATGGATGATAAGGCTATCGAAAACGGAGACCAGGCAGTAATTGACTTCGAAGGATTCGTAGATGGTGTTGCATTCGCAGGTGGAAAGGGAGAAGATTATCCATTAACTATCGGATCTCATTCTTTCATCGATACATTTGAAGATCAGTTAGTTGGTAAGAAGGTTGGAGACGAAGTTGAAGTTAATGTTACTTTCCCAGAACAGTATCAGGCAGAAGAATTAGCTGGAAAGCCTGCTATGTTTAAGGTAACAATCAAGGAAGTAAAGGTAAAAGAATATCCTGAAATCGATGATGATTTTGCACAGGATGTATCTGAATTCGATACATTAGAAGAATATAAGGCTGACATCAAGAAGAACCTTGAAGAACAGAAAGCACAGGATGCTGAAAGAGAAAAAGAAAGCAATGTCATCGAAGCAATCGTTAAGGATTCTGAAATGGAAATTCCTGAAAAGATGATTGAAGCACAGGCTGAACAGATGTTAGAAGAATTTGCTCAGAACATTGCAATGCAGGGAATGTCATTCGATCAGTACTTACAGTTTACAGGTGGAACTGTAGAACAGATGAAAGAACAGGTTAAGCCACAGGCTCAGGCAAGAATCGAAACAAGTCTTGTATTAGAAGCAATTGTTGCAGCAGAAGGAATCGAAGCAACTGATGAAGAATACAAAGAAGAAATTGCTAAGATGGCTGAACAGTATAAGATGGAAGCTGAAAAATTAGAAGGATACCTTTCAGAAGATGATCAGAAGAACATCAAGAAAGATATCTGTGCTAAGAAGGCTGCAAAGTTTGCTGTAGAACAGGCAAAATAGATTTAGAATGAAAAGCTAAGGAGGTGTCGTTATGGCATTAATACCTTACGTCATTGAGCAGAATTCCAGAGGGGAACGCTCTTATGACATTTACTCAAGATTATTAAAAGACCGTATCATTTTCCTTGGGGAAGAAATTAATGATGCAGTGGCCAGTACGGTGGTTGCACAGTTATTGTTCTTGGAATCTGAAGACCCGGGAAAAGATATTCATATGTACATTAACAGTCCGGGAGGCTCTGTCACCGCAGGAATGGCAATTTACGATACCATGAATTACATCAAGTGTGATGTATCAACCACATGTATCGGAATGGCAGCCAGCATGGGTGCATTCCTCTTATCCAGTGGAGCAAAAGGAAAGCGTTTCGCACTTCCAAATGCAGAAGTGATGATTCACCAGCCACTTGGCGGGGCACAGGGTCAGGCGACAGAAATTCAGATTGCCGCAGAGCATATTTTAAAGACAAAGAAAAAGTTGAATGAAATTTTAGCAGCAAACTCAGGACAGGAACTTGAAGTTGTTGAGAAAGATACGGATCGTGATAACTGGATGTCAGCAGATGAAGCAAAGGCATACGGATTAATCGATGAAGTAATCAGAGAAAGATAGAAATTGAATGCAATAAAGGCACCGCAGATGTGGTGCCTTGTGTTGCAAGTTTAGAGGAGTTTTTATGGCTAATAAAATGATGGAAAAGTATTGCTGTTCCTTCTGTGGGAAGACAGAAGATCAGGTAAGAAGATTGATTCAGGGACCGGGAGATGCATTTATTTGTGATGAATGTGTGGAACTTTGTGCCAGTATTGTAGAAGAGGAATTTTACGGAAAGCACAGCAGTGAACCGGAAGAAATTAATTTATTAAAGCCAAAGGAAATCAAGGCATTTTTGGATCAGTATGTCATTGGTCAGGAAGATGCGAAAAAAGTTTTATCTGTAGCAGTATATAACCACTATAAGAGAGTTCTGGCAGGAAAGGATCTGGATGTGGAACTTCAGAAGACTAACATCCTTCTTTTAGGACCTACCGGTTCCGGAAAGACTTATCTTGCACAGACCCTTGCAAAGATTTTGAACGTGCCATTTGCCATTGCAGATGCCACAACATTGACTGAAGCAGGTTATGTGGGTGAGGATGTGGAAAACATCCTGCTAAAGCTGATTCAGGCTGCAGATTATGATATTGAACGCGCAGAACACGGTATTATTTATATCGATGAAATAGATAAGATTACAAAGAAATCAGAGAACGTTTCGATTACCAGAGATGTTTCCGGAGAAGGGGTGCAGCAGGCTCTGTTAAAGATCCTGGAAGGAACAGAAGCTTCCGTTCCGCCACAGGGGGGAAGAAAGCATCCGCAGCAGGAATTAATTCCGATTGATACCACAAATATCCTGTTTATTTGCGGTGGTGCCTTTGCCGGTCTGGAAAAGATTATCGAAAGACGTTTGGATAAGAGTTCCATTGGATTTAATTCGGAAGTAAAGGTAAAAACAGATGCCGTTGCAGATGAATTGTTTAAACAGGTTATGCCACAGGATTTAACAAAGTTTGGTTTGATTCCGGAATTCATTGGTCGAGTTCCTGTCACCGTGGCATTGGATTTCTTAGACGAAGCAGCATTGGGACGAATTCTTACGGAACCGAAGAATGCATTGGTAAAACAGTATAAGAAATTATTTGAATTAGATGGTGTGAAACTGGAATTCACAGAGGATGCCGTGGAAGCAGTGGCAAAGAAAGCTGTGGAGAGAAAGACCGGTGCCCGTGGTCTTCGTGCGATTGTAGAAAATGCGGTAATGGACACGATGTATGAAACACCATCGGATGAGTCCATTACAGAATGTATCATTAACGGGGATGTAATTAATGGATTAGCGGATCCGGAATTGAAGTATGATACCGTTGTGAAAAAAAGCGGAAAGAAAAAAGGGAAAAGTGCCTAATTAAGGAGAATACATGTCAGAGAAGATCTTTAGACTGCCGGCGATTCCACTTCGTGGATTAACAATCCTGCCGGGAACAACAGTCCATTTTGATGTAAGCAGAAAATCCTCAATCCTGGCGGCAGAAGCTGCCATGGTTCATGGGGTACGTTTATTTGTAGTAGCACAGAAAGACCCGGTGGAAGAAACACCGGGTTTTGATGGCATATACCGTATGGGAACATTGGTGAATATCAAGCAGTTGAGCAAGTTGCCGGATAATGTGGTTCGTGTCATGGTAGAAGCAGAATCAAAAGCGGAAGTGATCGAATTTTTAGATGAAGCAGATTATCTGGAAGCAAGAGTGGTTCCCCATCAGGTGGAAGAAGTGGAACTGAATGATGTTCAGGAAGAAGCTTTTGCCAGAGAATTAAAGGATATGTTAAAAGCTTTTGATTCCTCAACCCATGAGTTACCTGTGACTGCGTTACAGAGTCTGCTCAATATTTCCAAACTGGAAGAATTGATGTTGCAGTCCATGATGCGGATTAAAGTGGGATTCAAAACAAAACAGGAGTTCCTTGAAGCCGATGGAACCGTGGAACGATTTGAAGTAGTGGCAAAATTCCTGAATAAGGAAAATGAAATTGGTGCCATTCGAAATGAAATCGTTGAGAAGGTTAAGGAGCGTCTGGATAAAAACCAGAGAGAACATATTCTTCGGGAACAGATGCAGGTCATCCGTGAGGAATTAGGGGATGATTACATGTCCGGCGCAGAAGAACTGGAAGAAAAAATCATGGAATTGGATGCCGATGAGGCGGTGAAAGAAAAACTGTTGAAAGAACTGAACCGCTATAAGTCTTTCGGTGGCAATGCCATGGAATCCAATATCATTCGTACCTATATTGAAACACTGTTAGATTTACCATGGAATCAGGTGACAGAAGAAAATCCTGACTTAAACAATGCACAGGAAATACTGGATCGAGACCATTATGGTCTGGAAAAAGTAAAGGCCCGTGTGCTGGAATTTTTAGCTGTCCGGGTTCTTACACAAGCGAGGGGAAATAGTCCGATTGTTTGTCTGGTAGGACCTCCGGGAACCGGAAAGACATCCATTGCAAAATCCGTGGCAGAGGCACTGAATAAGAGCTATGTTCGAATCAGTCTCGGTGGTGTGGATGACGAATCAGAAATTCGCGGACACAGAAAGACTTATGTGGGAGCAATGCCGGGAAGAATTGCCAATGCATTAAAGCAGGCGAAAAGCTCAAACCCACTGATTTTATTTGATGAAATTGATAAACTGGGAAGAGGCATTCACGGGGATCCGGCTTCCGCCTTGTTAGAAGTTATGGATTCAGAACAGAATTTCGCATTCCGTGATAACTATGTGGAAGTTCCGATTGATTTATCCAAGGCATTATTTATTGCTACGGCAAATGATATGAATACGATTCCGCTTCCGTTGATTGACCGAATGGAAATCATCGAAGTGGAAGGATATACAGAAAATGAAAAGTTCCATATTGCCAAGGAACATCTGGTGGATAAGGAATTTGAAAAGAATGGAATCAAGAAAAGCCAGTTAAAGATTACAGATGAAGGAATCTATTCCATCATTAAATATTATACCCGTGAGGCAGGAGTACGTCAGTTGGACCGTGAAATCTCAGAAATCTGTCGAAAGGCAGCGAGATTCCTGGTACAGGATGGAAAGAAGTCTCTGAAGGTTACTTCTAAGAATATTGAAAAATATTTGGGTAAGAAGAAGTTTGATATTGAACTGGCCAATGATGAAAATGACATCGGTATTGTCCGTGGTCTGGCATGGACTGCTGTGGGTGGAACGACCCTTCAGATTGAGGTAAATACTATGCCGGGAAAAGGAGAACTTCGAATTACCGGACAGTTAGGGGATGTCATGAAGGAATCGGCTCAGATTGCGTTAAGCTACGTCAGAAGCATCGCAGAAAACTATGATGTGGACAAAGAATTTTTTGCAGAAAATGATTTACATATTCATGTTCCGGAAGGCGCCGTGCCAAAGGACGGACCGTCTGCAGGAATTACCATGGCAACAGCCATTTTATCAGCAGTTTCCGGAATTCCGGTAAATTGTAAGGTTGCCATGACCGGAGAGATTAATCTTCGTGGAAAGGTTATGCCGATTGGTGGATTAAAGGAAAAACTTCTCGCTGCAAAAAATGCAGGAATCGAGAAAGTACTTGTTCCAAAGAAAAATATTCCGGATGCAGAGGAGATTTCTCAGGAAATCAAAGAGGGCATGGAAATTGTATTTGTGGAACAGATGGATCAGGTTTTAAAACACGCATTAGTGAAATAAAGGAATTGCTATGAAAATAAAGAATGTTGCGTTGGAGACAGTTTGTGGTGTGACCAGTAAACTGCCGGAAAATGATATGGTGGAAATCGCCTTTGCAGGAAAGTCCAATGTTGGAAAATCTTCGCTGATTAATGGACTGGTAAACCGCAAAGCGTTGGCCAGAACATCTTCCCAGCCGGGAAAAACACAGACCATTAACTTTTATAATGTGAATGAGGAATTGTATTTTGTGGATTTGCCGGGATATGGATATGCGAAAGTTTCCTTAAAGGAAAAAGAGCAGTGGGGAAAGATGATTGAACGATACTTAAACCGTTCAAAGATGCTTCGTGCCATCTTTCTTTTGATTGATATTCGTCACGAGCCATCTAAGAACGATGTGAACATGTATCAGTGGGTTCTTGCCAATGGATTTGAACCAATCATCATTGCTACGAAAATGGATAAAATCAAGAGGAGTCAGCTACAGAAAAATATCAAGGTCATTAAGGACACCTTACAGGTTGTTCCGGGAACGACAGTGATTCCGTTTTCGGCTCAGACCAAACAGGGAAGAGACGAAATTCTTGATTTGATTGAAGAAATAGTTACGGGAAATCAGTAGAATCTGAGAGGGTTCTACCGGATAGGAGATAAAAAATGGCGCTTGCAGCAGAAACATTGTATAAATTAATTATTATGCATATGCTCAATAAAGTAGAATTTCCGTTGACGAATACGCAGATTGCGCAGTTCTTTCTGGATGAGGAATATACCAGCTATTTTAATGTACAAAAGGCAATCAATGAGTTGATTGAGGATGGATTTGTCTTTCTGAATGTAAACAGAAATACATCCTACTATCATTTGACCTCGGAAGGAAGAGAAAGTCTGAAGTTTTTCGAGAACAGAATTCCGGGGAGCATCATTGATGACGTGGATTCGTTTTTGGTAAATAACCGGTATGAACTGCGAAATGAAGTAGGAACGGTTTCGGATTATTACCGCACTTCTAATGGGGAGTATATTGTCCATTGTCAGGTAAAAGAAGGAGAGTCTACGTTAATTGAGGTCAATATTGCCACACCGGACCGACAGATGGCATCGAAAATGTGTGCCGCATGGGAAGACAAGGATCGGTCTCAGGAAATATACCAGTACATATTGAGTAAACTGGCAACATAGAAAGAATGTAAAAAAGCAGCTAGGGTTCTAAACCGTAGCTGCTTTTTGTTACGTTTCTATTCATCATTTCTAAAAGTGGAAATGGCAGAAACAATTCCCGCGATCCAAAAAAATAATGTGAAAATGATAATATCTTTTCGATTTTCCTTTGCCATCATATAATCGATATATGTCAGGAATGAAAACCAAAATACATAAAATGCAATGCTCGCCAGAGTTGACAGGATTGAAGTGAATCTGACTAAAGTATTTCCCTGATCCAATTCCTCTTCTTCATCCGTTGGGACATCATGACTCTTGAGCTTTTTTAACCCGATTAGGGCTTTTCTAATGGAAACAACCATACTGAAAAAGAAAGTTATTAAAGCTAATAAAAATGGGGTTAAAATCAACCGTTCATTAGAATTTTCTGAGTGAATAAATGTCGACGCGAGAAGAAAAATAACAACGGTGGATATAATTAAGAAATAACCAGATACCGCAATTTGAAAAATTAATTCGGCTTTTTCATTTTTTTCTGCATTCAACATTTTTTTTACTCCAATCTTTTTTTATCAGACGAATTACTTGATGTTATCTTTTACAGCCTGGCTAACAGCTTCTGCAACGTTCGGATCAAAAGCTTCCGGCATAATGTTATCTTCGCTGAGTTCAGATTCAGGAACAGCGTTTGCAATTGCAAGAGCAGCGGCAAGCTTCATGTCTTCTGTAATCTGTTTTGCACGTCCTTCTAAAGCACCCTTGAAAATTCCAGGGAAGGCAACAACGTTGTTAACCTGGTTCGGGAAGTCTGAACGTCCGGTACCAACGACACGAGCTCCGGCTTTCTTTGCAAGATCCGGCATAATTTCCGGAGTAGGGTTTGCCATGGCAAAGAGGATAGCATCTTTATTCATGGAAGCAACCATTTCTTCTGTAACAACACCCGGAAGAGAAACACCGATAAAGATATCAGCACCCTTTAAAGCATCTGCCAAAGAACCGGTCTTATTTTCAGGATTGATTAAAGCAATCATTTCTTCACGAGCCCAGTTCATGTTTGCGCAGGATTCGTTTAAGATTCCGTAACGTCCGCAAAGAGTTAAATCCTTGAAACCATATCTTAATAATAATTTTGTAATAGCGATACCGGCAGAACCGTCACCGTTGATTACAACCTTACAGTTTTCTTTTTCTTTTCCAACAACCTTTAAGGCATTGATGACACCGGCTAAAACAACGATAGCAGTACCGTGCTGGTCATCATGGAAAACAGGAATGTCTAAACGTTCCTTTAATTTATTTTCAATTTCAAAACAACGTGGAGCTGAAATGTCTTCTAAGTTGATTCCACCGAAACCAGGTGCCATACGTACAACAGTTTCCACGATTTCATCAGGATCCTGTGTATCAAGACAAATAGGAACGGCATTTACACCACCGAATTCCTTGAATAATACAGCTTTTCCTTCCATAACAGGCATAGCAGCTTTCGGACCAATGTTTCCAAGTCCTAAAACAGCACTACCGTCAGAAACTACAGCGATTGTATTCGCTTTCCAAGTATATTTGTAAACGTCTTCCGGATTGTCAGCGATTCTACGACAAGGTTCTGCAACACCCGGTGTATAAGCGATAGATAAATCTTCACGGCTCTTTACCGGACATTTTGTTTCGGTGCTTAACTTACCGACTAAGTCAGCATGCATCTTTAATGATTTTTCATCAGTTGTCATGATTGTACCTCCATATAATTCATTGTGGGGTTCAGATGAACTGAACACACTTTTATTAGAATAGCACATTTTGATGGATAGAAAAAGAGAAAAAATGATGAAAAAAGCATTGTTTTTGGGAAAAAATAAAGCAATCTTTTTATTTTATGGAAAATGTGTTATACTTTTCGAGTAAACATTCGATAACTTATCTATTGAGGGCTTCCCTCAGATATCCCATTGATTCAAATGAAATTGATATAAATTGAGCAGGAAAGGAATTGTTATATGAGAGAAAAGTTAAATGCACTTCCGGTGGCAGAACTACGTGAAATTGCAAAAAGCAATGGAATTAAATCGGTGTCCAGTTTAAGGAAACAGCAACTGATTGATATGATTCTGGAAGAAAACGAGCGAAAGAGTAGCAATGAATCCGAGGAAAGTGGTGAAGCAGCGGAAGCGGTTGCTGAAACCGAAGAAACTGCTTTAGAAGAAACGGAAAAGAGCAACAGTGGAAGACATCGTCATCATAGAAGCAGAAAAGAAGGGGAACGAAAGGACGAAGTGCCTAACGAAAACGGAGTAACACGAACCGGAATTCTGGAAGTTATGCCGGACGGATTTGGGTTTATTCGTTGTGATAATTATCTGCCGGGAGAAGATGATGTTTATGTGGCACCGTCTCAGATTAAACGATTCCGCTTAAAAACGGGAGATTTTGTGACCGGTAGGGTTCGTGAAAAACGAGAAAACGAAAAGTTCGGAGCACTTTACTATGTGGATCAGGTAAATGGAGAGGGATTGGACAAGGTTCTTGCCAGACCAAACTTTGAAGACCTGACACCGATTTTTCCAAATGAACGACTTCATCTGGAAACTGATGGACACAGTAAGGCAATGAGAATTGTTGATTTGATCAGTCCAATTGGAAAGGGACAGCGTGGGATGATTGTGTCTCCGCCAAAGGCAGGAAAGACCACATTGCTAAAAGAAACAGCAAAGGCGATTTTAACGAATAACCCGGAAATGGAAATTATTATTCTTCTGATTGATGAACGACCGGAAGAAGTAACCGATATTAAGGAAGCGATTCAGGGAGAAAACGTGGAGGTTATTTATTCCACCTTTGATGAACTTCCGGAACATCATAAGCGTGTGTCGGAAATGGTAATTGAGCGCGCTAAGCGTCTGGTGGAACACGGAAAAGATGTTGTGATTCTGTTAGATAGTATTACAAGACTTGCGAGAGCTTACAATATGACGGTTCCACCAAGTGGACGAACCTTGTCCGGTGGATTGGATCCGGCAGCCCTTCATATGCCGAAGCGATTCTTTGGTGCGGCAAGAAATATGCGAGAGGGGGGAAGTCTGACTATCCTTGCAACCGCTCTGGTTGACACCGGAAGTAAAATGGATGATGTGGTTTACGAGGAATTTAAGGGAACCGGAAACATGGAATTGGTTCTGGATCGTAAATTATCGGAACGAAGAATCTTCCCGGCAGTGGATATTACAAAATCCGGTACCAGAAGAGAGGACTTGTTATTAGATTCTGAGGAATTGGGAGCATCCTATATCATTCGAAAAGAAATGAACAGTATGCGAAAAGAAGATGCCGTGGAGCAGGTGATTAATCTCTTTGCCAAGACCAAGGATAATAAGGAATTTATTGCAAAGGTGAATCGAATTCGACCGAATTATAATG
This sequence comes from Eubacterium sp., assembly GCA_024698585.1. Classification (GTDB taxonomy): domain Bacteria; phylum Bacillota; class Clostridia; order Lachnospirales; family Lachnospiraceae; genus Eubacterium_G. The sequence goes on along the minus strand of JAILRB010000045.1, from coordinate 28,376 downwards.
GTTGATTTTTGAATTAAAAAAAATACTTGCACAGAGCGTACTACTATGCTATAATATAAAGGCTGTTGAGTTGTCGAACAAAGTTCGGGATATTCGACAATATTCGAAGCGAAGACGAATTGGCGTTGCCAATGAGAAAAAATAAATAAAATGAGGTGAATGTAATGAGAGAAGGAATCCATCCAGATTACTATGAAGCAACCGTTACATGTAACTGTGGTAACACATTCGTAACAGGTTCAACAAAGAAAGATATCCATGTAGAAATTTGTTCAGCATGCCATCCTTTCTATACAGGACAGCAGAAGGCTGCTTCAGCACGTGGTAGAATTGAAAAGTTCAACAAGAAATATGGTATGAAATAAGTTTTAAGAAATACAGGTTGAGGAGAGATTCTCAACCTCTTTTCTTATTTTAGAATAGGTGTAGTGATGAAGAATAAAGAAAAAGATACAGGTTGTAATTTGTATCCTTCCGGTATTGGCGGTCAGGCCGTTCTGGAAGGAATTATGATGAGAAATAAAGGGGATTATGCAGTGGCTGTCCGAAAACCGGACGACACGATTGCTGTAGATGTACAGAAGTACAAAGGGTTTACGGAAGGAAAGAAAATCCTGGGTCTTCCGTTGATTCGTGGGGTGTTCAATTTTATTGACTCCATGGTCTTAGGAATCAAGACATTGACTTTTTCTGCCAGCTTCTTTGATGAGGAAGAGGAGGAACCGGGAAAGTTTGAAACCTGGTTGCTGAACAAACTGGGAGAAAAGGCTGAAAAAGTAGTGATGGCTTTTACAGTGATGCTTTCCGTGATTCTGGCAGTGGGACTGTTTATGTTATTGCCTTTATTTATTGCAGATTTATGCGAACGCTTTATTCCGGGAGTCGGTTCCCGTCAGGTGCCGGTTATTGAAGGGGTGGTAAAAATTGTGATTTTTATTGCATATCTTTTGCTGATTTCCCTGATGAAGGACATCAAGAGAACCTTTATGTATCACGGAGCAGAACATAAGTGCATTAATTGCATTGAAAGTGGAAAAGAATTATCAGTGGACAACGTGAGAGAAAGTTCCAGATTTCATAAACGTTGTGGAACCAGTTTTATGCTGATCGTTCTGGTAATTAGTATTGTGATTTTTATTCTGGTTCAGACGAAAACAATCTGGCTTAGATATCTGATTCGTATTCTTTTGATTCCTGTAATTGCCGGAATCTCTTACGAGTTTATTAAACTGGCAGGGAGAAGTACGAATCCGGTAGTGAATCTTTTGAGCAAGCCGGGGCTATGGATGCAGAAGATTACGACGAAGGAACCAACCGATGATATGATTGAAGTGGCCATTGCAGCAGTGGAAGCTGTTTTTGATTGGAAGACATATCTTCGCGAAAACGGAATTGAGTTAGAAGAAGACCGTTTAAAGAGAGAAGAAGAGGCAAGAGTACTTGCCAGACTCAGAGAACAACATGTGGAAGGTGAAGGTTCAGGATATAATTGGAAGTTTTAGCAAAGGACGTAATCAAAAAAGGTGAAGCAATGCTGCAACAGGCAGAGATTGCAGATTATAAGATTGATGTGATGCTTCTTGCAGAACATTTTCTGGGGATTACCCGAAATGACCTGCTTTTGAAACCGAATTTGAAAACAACGGAAGAAAAGGCAGAGCAGTTTGGGGCAGCGATAAAACTTCGTTGTCAGAAAATTCCATTGCAACATATCACAGGAGTACAGGAGTTTATGGGACTGGAATTTCTGGTCAATGAACATGTATTGATTCCCCGTCAGGATACAGAAGTATTGGTAGAGCTTGTTTTGCAATATCTGAAAGGTAAGGAAAATGTGAAAGTTCTGGATGTTTGTACCGGTTCCGGATGTATCGCGATTTCCATCGCAAAACTGACGGATAACACAGAAGTTTTTGCCAGTGACATTTCAGAAAAAGCCTTGGAAATGGCCAAGAAGAATAATCAGAAAATCGGGACGGAGGTGTCCTTGATTCAATCGAATTTGTTTGAACAGATTGAAGGAACCTTTGATGTGATTGTATCGAATCCACCTTATATTCGCACGGCAGTGATTGCGGAATTGATGGAAGAAGTAAAGGACCATGATCCGTGGATTGCTTTAGATGGTCATGAAGACGGGTTGGATTTTTACAGAGAGATTACAGAGAAAGCGAAACAGCATCTTTCCCCGGGAGGAATGCTCTTTTACGAGATTGGATTTGATCAGGGCGAAGATGTTAAACATATATTGGAAAACAATGGATTTCAGGAAATCCATGTGGTGAAGGATTTGTCGAGAAACGACAGAGTAGTTTATGGAGGATTAAAATAATGTTTGATAAGTTGGAAGACATTTTACAGAGATATGATGAGATTATGGAACAGTTAAATGATCCGAATGTTGTCAATGATCAGAGTAATTATCGAAAAATCATGAAGGAACAGAGTGATCTGGCTCCAATCGTGGAAGCTTACAAGGCATATAAGGATGCTAAGCAGACTGTAGAAGATAGTTTATTGATTCTGGATGAAGAATCCGATGATGAATTAAGAGAACTTGCAAAAGAAGAAATGAATGAAGCGAAGGAACAGATTGGCAAGTTAGAAGAAGAACTGAAAATCTTATTACTTCCAAAAGATGAAAATGATGACAAGAACGTAGTCGTGGAAATCCGTGGTGGTGCCGGTGGAGACGAAGCAGCATTGTTTGCAGCGGAACTTTACAGAATGTATTGCATGTATGCGGAATCCATGCGTTGGAAAACAGAATTGGTTGATATTAACGAAAACGGAATCGGTGGATTTAAGGAAGTTGTGTTCATGGTAAATGGACAGGGTGCCTATTCGAAACTGAAATACGAAAGTGGAGTACATCGTGTTCAGCGTGTGCCTGTTACGGAATCCGGTGGACGTATTCATACTTCTACAGCTACGGTTGCCGTTATGCCGGAAGCGGAAGAAGTGGATGTTGAGATTGATATGAACGATTGTCGTTTTGATGTATTCCGTGCATCAGGAAACGGTGGACAGTGTGTCAATACCACAGACTCTGCGGTTCGTTTAACACATATTCCAACAGGAATCGTGATTTCCTGTCAGGATGAAAAATCTCAGTTAAAGAACAAGGATAAAGCATTAAAGGTACTTCGTGCCAGATTATATGAATTGGAATTACAGAAGAAGCAGGATGAAGAATCTGCGGCCAGAAAGAGTCAGATTGGTACCGGAGATCGTTCTGAAAAGATTCGTACTTACAATTTCCCACAGGGACGTGTGACAGACCATCGAATTAAGTATACCTCACACCGTTTGGAACAGATTTTGAACGGAGATATTGGGGAAATTATTGATAGCTGTATCGCAGCAGATCAGGCTGCAAAATTAGCACAGGTAAATGAAGAGTAATAGTTGTTTCAACACTTCTTTTTTGGTATAATTATTTGCGTGTGCCTAGGAGGGTAGCCTATGACCGGAATAACTGATTTGCATAACCATATTTTGTATGGTGTGGATGATGGCGCAGACTCTTTGGAAACCTCTTTAGAGATTATTGAAAGAGAATACGATCAGGGAGTTCGTAACATCATATTCACTCCGCATTTTCATATTGGGGAGTGTATGCCCAAAAAAGAAACAATAGAATTGCATTTTGAAAAAATAAAGGAAGCCGTGGCAAGGAAATATTCCGATTTGTCATTATTTTTGGGAAACGAAATTATGGCATGTAATGATATGGTTTCCATGTTAGAAGAAGGGCGTGTTCGGAGTCTTGCAGGAAGTCGGTATGTTTTGGTAGAGTTTTATCCAACGGTTCGATTTCCGGAGATGGAAAAATATCTGCGAGATTTGCAGAACGGCGGTTATATTCCGGTAATTGCTCATTGTGAGCGATACAGTTGCCTTCGAAAGAAAATCGGCGTATTAAATAGGGAAGCATTACGACATATTATGGAAATGGGAGCATTACTTCAGGTAAATGCATCCAGTGTTTTCGGAAGAGAAAAGAAATTTGTCGCGAAATTGATTGAAGCGGATATGCTTCATTTCATTGGAACGGATGCACATAGCACCGGGCATCGAGGCGTTTTTTGGAAAGAGTGTCTGACACAACTTCAAAAAAAATGCAGTCCGGGGTATATTCAGTGGTTACTGGAGGAAAATCCTCGGAGAATCATTGAAGATAAATAGATGAAGAAAGAGGATAAGAAATGGACGCAGAGAATAGCAGAAATGAGATAGAAATTGACCTTCGAGGGTTGTTTACTGCCATACTGAATCGAATGATGATTATTATTCTGGTTGGAATTCTTGTAGGTGGTATTGTATTTGCATATACGGAATATTTTGTGGATGAACAATATGTGGCAAAAACGAAGGTTTACATTTTGACCCATCAGGATCCAAACTCAGAAGGACTTACCACAAACGATTTAGCCTTTGCAACATATCTGGCGAATGACTACCAGGTATTACTGACCAGTGATCCGGTTTTACAGGAAGTAATTGATGAACTGGATTTGGAACAGAGCACAGATGCTCTGGCAGATATGATTTCTGTTGAATTAATTGAAGATACCCGTGTGATGGAAATTTCAGTGACCAGTACAGATCCGAAACTTGCGCAGAAAATTGCGAACAAGGTACGAGATGTGGCCAATGAAAAGACAAAGAACGTAATGGAAGGAATCGAGGCGGTGAACGCCATTGATGAAGCGAAACTTCCTCAGAGTCCATCCAGCCCGAATGTAGAAAAGAATACCATGCTTGGATTCGTATTGGGATTTGGCCTTTCTGTAATCGTTGTAGTTATCATGTTCATTTTAGATGATACGATTAAGTCACCGGATGATATTGAGAAATATCTGGGATTAAGTGTTCTTGCAGCAATTCCATTAAAGAGTGCAGACTCTAAGAGTGGTTATGGATATGGTTACGGATATGGTTACGGACATCGACCGGAGCAGGCGCGTGGCAAAACAAAAGAACCGGACGGCAAAGATGAAGAGCCGAGTAAGTAAGGAAAGGAGTGTTCGTGATGTTAAATATTAATCTTGAAAAAGTTTCTGACTTAGATTTTAAGACAAGAGAAGCATATAAAACGCTCCGTACGAATGTACAGTTCTGTGGAGATGACGTAAAGGTAATTTCCTTGACCAGTTGTATTCCGAATGAAGGAAAATCCATGGTAGCTTTTAACCTTGCGATTTCCATTGCGGATTCCGGGAAAAAGGTATTGTTTATTGATGCCGATTTACGTAAGTCTGTTTTGATTGGTCGATATAAAATCAATAAGGCCATCAAGGGTCTGACACAGTTTTTGTCCGGTGTGGCAGAATTGGACGAAGTGAAGTACACTACTAATATTGAAAATATGGATATGATTATTTCCGGTCCGGTACCACCGAACCCGGCAGAATTACTGAACGGAAAGAAGTTTGATGAACTGGTGGAAATTGCCAGAAAAAACTATGATTATGTAATTATTGATACCCCGCCGATTGGACAGGTTATTGACCCGGCTATTGTTGCACCGAAAACGGATGGAGTAATCTTCTTAATATCTCAGTCGAATATCAGTTACAAGTATGCACAAAAACAGATTGAACAGATGAAGAAATCAGGCTGTAAGATTCTGGGATGTGTATTGAATAAAGTGGATCCTGAAGATAAGGGAAGCTATTATGGCGGATATTATCAGAGAGGATATGGTTCGAATTACGGTTATGGATACGGACAGAACAAGGGATATTATAAATAAAATTTGTAACAAAACACCTATGCATGTCCATGGGTGTTTTTCCATTGTATAGAAATGAAAGAGGATGAAAAAATGGAACAGATGACAGAAGGGATTCCGCAAAAGGAACGCTATGAAATTGCCGGTTTGAAAGTTGTGATGACATTATATTATAACCGAACCCGGAATCAGGCGAAAAAATATCTGGCAAAATCTTCCTGGAAAGAAGAGGAGGCAGAGATTGAAATCTCTCTGGAACATTCTTTTTACGAAGAAATGAGGGAACAGTCCGCGGCAAACCTTCCGATGCAGAGCATTGAATACATATATACCGGGGAATTGTTTCATTGGCTGATTATTAAAAAGCAGGGATGCATGCTTCATTCTTCGGCTGTCATGGTGGATGATTATGTATATTTGTTCTCCGCAGACAGTGGAACCGGAAAATCCACCCATACGTCGCTATGGAAAGAGCATTTCGGAAACCGTGCAGTAATTGTTAATGATGATAAACCGGTTTTACGCTTTACGGATGATGCATGGTATGTCTATGGAACACCTTGGAGTGGAAAGACGGATTTGAATGAGAATGTCAGAGGAAAACTGGGAGCAATTGTTTTTCTGGAGCGTTCTAAGGAAAATCATATCCGGGAAATTGATGTGGCAGAAGCAATTCCGCTTTATATGAAGCAGACCATTCATCAGTCCGGGGGAGTGGAACAGATGGATCGCATTCTTGATAATTTAGAGAAAATTCTGACCAGTACCCCGTTATATCGAATGGGCTGTGACATGAGTGATGAGGCTGTGGTGACAGCTTACGAAAAAATTAGAAGAATATAGGAAATGAATATGAAAATAAAAGATGGATTTTTGTTAAGGAATATTGCTGGGAATTATGTTGTGGTTCCCATTGGAAAAGAAAATATAGATTTTAATGGTATGGTGAGTTTAAACGGAACCGGTGCATTTCTTTTTGAAAAACTGCAGGCGGGAATTACGGAAGAAGAACTCATTCAGGCGTTGATGCAGGAATTTGAGGTTTCAGAGGAAACCGCAAAAGAAGATGTTAAACTATTTATTCAGAAGGTCGAGAAGGAGGGATTATTTGAATAAAGTAGTTTCCATGGAAGAAATGATACCTTTGATAAAGAACCAGTTGGAGGCCGGAGGGAAAGCGACTTTTACGCCTAAAGGGAAAAGTATGCTTCCCATGCTTCGGGACGGGATGGATACCGTTACAATTGCCAGGGCAAAGTTTCCACTGAAAAAATATGATTTGCCATTGTATCAAAGAAAGGACGGAAGTTATGTTTTACATCGGGTCGTTGATTTGTCTCAGGGCAAGTATGTGATGCGGGGCGACGGGCAGTTCGTGAAGGAATATGGAATTGAGGAGTCTCAAATCATTGGTGTTGTTGTATCTTTTACCCGGAAAGGGAAAAAACATTCTTGTCAGGGGCTGGGGTATCGAATTTATGTGAAGGTCTGGGTTGCTACGGTAGGCCTACGAAAAATAAAGAAAAAGGGAAGAAGAATTTTAGGCAGGATTAAGCGTAAAATTTTAGGATAAATGATGAAAGAATCAAAAGGATTACGATGGATTGTGAATAACAGCCAAGGATATCGTCTGAAAATCATTGCACTGAGTTTATTCAATGTTTTTCTGGCACTTGCTACGACTTCGTTAGCGGTCATGAGTAAGTATGCCATTGATTCCGCACAAAAGGCTGCTGATGCAGGAAGTATTGAGACAAGAGATCAATATATTCATATGATTATTGTCTATGGAATTGTGATTTTTTGCATTATCATCGGACGATTGTTTTTACGTGTATACAATCAGAGTCTCGCCATTCGGACGCAGGCTGGACTGGAAATGGAAATGCGTTCGGATTTGTTTTCCGAAATCCTCGGAAAAAAATATGAAAAAATCAATGAATATCACAGCGGTGAGTTGATGAATCGCATTACCAGTGACATTAAAATTATCTCAGACGGAATGACGAACATCATTCCGGATTTGATTTACTATGTGACTCAGTTTGTCGGGGCTTTTGTCGTATTGGTTACCTTTGACTGGAAATTTACATTGGTATTTCTGGTAGGAGGCCTTTTAGTATCCACTGTAACCCTGACACTCAGAAAGCGATTGAAAAATTTGCATAAGGAAGTACAGTCCACCGATGGTAAGGTTCGTTCCTTCTATCAGGAAGCCATTGAAAGTCTTTTAGTCGTAAAGACGTTTGGGGTGGAAGAACGTTTTTCTGAAAAAGGCGATGAATTGCAGCAGATTAATTATCGAGTAAAAATGAAGCGAAGAAATATTAGCATTTTAGCCAATGCAGGTTTTTCTTTCGTATTCAATGCCGGTTATCTGTTCGCTCTGGTTTGGTGTGCATTACATGTTTGTTGGAAGACCATGTCTTATGGAACATTGACTGCGGTATTACAGCTGGTTTCCCAGTTACAGATGCCTTTTGTAAATGTGACAAGAGTTCTTCCGCAGTATTATGCCATTGTTGCTTCTGCAGAACGAATTATTGAAATTGAAAACATTGAAAAGGAATTGTATCTTCAGGAAAAAATCAATGTGGAAGAAACCTATGCCAGACTCAAGGAAATACGATTTGAAAAGATTCAATTTAACTATGGAAGAGAGAGCGTCTTAGAGGAAGGAAATGCTTCTTTAAAGAAGGGCGATTTTGTGGCAATCCGGGGAATTTCCGGAATTGGAAAGAGTACCTTAATGAAGATGCTTTTAGGGGTCTTTAATCCGAAAGCAGGAAACATCCGACTATACTATGAAGATGGAAGTTATGAGGAAGCAGGAACAGATACCAGAGGACTGTTTTCATATGTTCCGCAAGGAAATTATCTTTTCAGCGGAACCTTGCGGGAAAATATTCTTATGGTAAATCCGGATGCAACGGATGAGGAAATCAACGATGCATTACAATTAAGTGATATTGCAGATTTTGTGAAAAAACTGCCGGATGGATTGGACACTACCATTGGAGAAAAGGGACTGGGGATTTCTGAAGGTCAGGCCCAGCGACTTGCCATTGCCAGAGCAATCCTCAGTAGGGCGCCAATTATCTTATTGGATGAAGCTACCTCGGCTTTGGATGCAAAAACAGAAGAACGGGTTCTGGAAAATATTCAGAGATTACAGAAGAAAACATGTATTATCATTACACATAAGAATGCAGCGTTACAGGTTTGTAACCGGGAATTTGTGATTGAAAATAAGAAACTTCATTGCACAGTCCGATAAAAGGAAAGGCGGATGATATGATACAAAAATTATTCTCAAAAGGAAGATGGAGCGTTGTTGCGTTGGTTTTGCTTCTGGCTGCTATGGTCTTTTCCGGATGTGTTGGAGAAGGCGATACGCAGCAGGACAATCAACCGGGAAATAATTTTGTTACCGTTGCTGTAGAGCATGACGAAACCACGGAAGCGGTCAATGAAGCGACAACGAAAGCTTCAAAAAAGTCCACGAGACAAAAGAAGATTGACCGTAACGGCACATACAGCTCCAAAGAGGACGTGGCAGCTTACATTCATCAGTATGGAACATTGCCGAAAAACTTCATCACGAAAAAAGAGGCAAAAGCATTGGGCTGGGACGGAGGTTCCTTAAAAAACTATACGCCGGGAAAATGTATCGGCGGGGATTATTTTGGAAATTATGAAAAGAAACTTCCAAAAGCCAAAGGTCGTACCTATTATGAATGTGATATCGACACCTTAGGGGCGAAAAGCAGAGGAGCAAAGAGAATTATTTATTCCTCCGATGGGCTGATTTATTATACATCAGATCATTATGAAACTTTTACACAGCTTTATTAAAAAGGGGTACTGTATGGATTATGTGATAGATTTAACCGGAATCGAAGATTTGGAAGAATTGCATGGAATGCTTTCGGATTTATTTGAACTTCCGAAATATTATGGAAAAAATCTGGATGGATTTTATGATGTGATGTCTTCAAGAAATGATGAGATGCATATTGTTGTAAAAAACTCTGAGAAAGAGGATGAAAGAATGAATTCTTATGTTGAAAGACTTAAGGATGTGTTAAAGGATTTGGAACACGAATGTGAAAATATCGTTGTGACCTTTGAAAGCTAAAAAATGAAAATAATCGAGGGCCTGTGAAACTTGATTCAAAACGGGAGATTGAATTGTAAAATAGGTCACTCTATTATATAATAGTACAGATGGAGTTATTCCAAGAGATGGAGGAGAAACATGGGAAAGTATTTTGGAACAGATGGATTTAGAGGAGAGGCAAACGTGAACCTGACCGCAATGCATGCGTTTAAGGTGGGACGTTTCCTTGGATGGTATTACGGACGTTATCATAAGTGTTCCGTTGCAATCGGAAAGGATACAAGACGAAGCAGTTATATGTTTGAAGATGCTTTGTCCGCAGGTCTGACTTCTACGGGAGCGGACGTATATTTATTACACGTAACTACGACACCAAGTGTATCTTACGTTGTCAGTACAGAAGATTTTGATTGTGGGATTATGATTTCTGCCAGCCATAATCCGTTCTATGATAATGGAATTAAGCTTTTAAATGGTAAAGGCGAAAAAATGGAACAGGAAATCATTGATCAGATTGAAGAATATATTGATGCAGATTTCGAAAGTATTCCATATGCAGTGGGAGAAAAGATTGGTAGAACCGTGGATTACTTCGCAGGAAGAAATCGTTATATGGGATATTTAATGACATTGGCAAAACATTCCTTTAGAAATATCAAGGTGGGATTGGATTGTTCTAACGGTAGTGCATCAGCTATTGCAAAGAGTGTATTTGATGCTTTAGGAGCAGAAACACATGTAATTCATGCAGAGCCAAACGGAACAAACATCAATATGGGATGTGGTTCCACACATATTGAAGAACTGCAGAAGTTTGTCATTGGAAATCATTTAGACATTGGTTTTGCTTATGATGGTGATGCTGACCGTTGTTTCTGTGTAGATGATCAGGGACATATCGTTAACGGAGATTTAATTCTCTATGTTTGCGGAACCTATATGAAGGAAAACGGAGAACTGGATAATAACACCGTTGTTACAACCATTATGTCAAACATTGGTCTTTACAAGGCATTTGATGCAGTAGGAATTGACTACGAAAAGACAGATGTTGGTGATAAATATGTTTATGAATGTATGAGAAATAATAACTATCGTCTCGGAGGAGAAGAATCCGGACATATTATTTTTAGTAAGTATGCGACGACCGGTGATGGTATCTTAACCTCCATTAAGTTGATGGAAGTGATGCTCTCTTCTAAGAAGAAAATGTCAGAGTTAATTAACCCGGTAACAATTTATCCACAGGTGCTGAAGAATGTACGCGTGGCAAGCAAGCCGGAAGCCAGAGCAGATGTGGATGTTCAGAAGGCTGTAGATGCTGTATCAGAAAAACTTGGAAATGACGGTAGAATCCTAGTTCGTGAAAGTGGAACTGAGCCGGTAATCCGAGTGATGGTAGAAGCAAAGACGGAACAGGAAGCAGAAAATTATGTGGATGAAGTGATTGCTGTCATCAAGGAAAAAGGACATGCAGTTGAAAAATAAATGGTTCTCTGAGAAAGGAAAAATCTATGGAGCCCGAGTTATATTACTGGGGCTCAGTCTTTGGTGGATGATTACAATTTTTGGATTTTCTGCTGCCACGGCAACAGAGTCCTCGTCTTTCAGTGATAAAATCACACAGCGGATTGTAACCTTCATAGAACCGGATTATTCCAATCTTAGCACCGAACGACAGGAAGAATTATTTAATAAAGTCAGTTTTGTTGTTCGTAAGACAGGACATTTGGGAGAATATGCGATTTTGGGACTTTTCGTGGGTGGATTCCTGCTCACTTTTTCAGTGATTGGTCAGCAAATAAAACGCATATTATATTCCGAGGGATTCGGAATTCTTTATGCAATCACTGATGAGGTTCATCAGGGATTTGTGGATGGAAGAAGTCCACAGGTACGGGATGTATTGATTGATTCCGTTGGATTTCTTCTGGCTTTACTGTTTATGATCCTTTTGATTTCGACACATCAGATGATGAGAAACAAATCACAGCAGGGAGCACATACAGAATAATAGTGTCATAAAGAGGTAAATAAAATGAGAGAATGGGAAAAATATATTAGAAAAGTCACACCATATACCCCGGGCGAGCAGCCAAATAAGGAAAATATGGTGAAGCTCAATACCAATGAGTGCCCTTATCCACCAACACCAAAAGTGGATGAAATCATGAATAATTTTAACACGGACTTATTGAGATTATATCCGGCTCCGGATGTGGGACCGTTAGTTCGTGCGATTGCTCATTATTATGGTGTTTCAGAAAAACAGGTATTTGTTGGAGTTGGATCCGATGATGTTTTGGGAATGGCTTTTCTTACATTCTTTAACTCAGATAAACCGATTCTTTTCCCGGATATTACTTATTCGTTTTATGATGTGTGGGCAGATTTGTTCCGCATTCCATATCAGATGATTCCGGTAAATGATCAGTTTGAAATTAATGTGGAAGATTATAAGATTCCGAACGGTGGTGTGATTTTTGCAAATCCAAATGCACCGACGGCCATTGAAATGCCACTGGAATCCATTGAAAAACTGATTCAGGACAATCAGGATTCCATAGTCATTGTAGATGAAGCTTATGCAGATTTTGGAACGGTGACAGCCAGAGATTTGCTTCCGAAGTATGAAAATCTTCTGGTGACGGGAACATTCTCAAAATCAAGAGCTATGGCAGGTGCAAGAATTGGATTTGCCATCGGTAGTGAGGAACTGATTACCGCTATGCAGAATGTGAAATTTGCATATAATTCCTATACCATGAATCAGCCAGCTATTTTAGCAGGTGTGGAAGCCATCAATGATGATGCATATTTTAGAATGATTCGTGATAAGATTGTTACGACCAGAGAGAACGCAAAGAAGAAACTTGCGGAAATGGGATTCGAAGGAACAGAATCCAGAACGAATTTCTTGTTCGTGACACATAAAACAGTACCGGCGAAGGAAATCTTTGATTTCTTAAAGAGTAAGGATATTTATGTCAGATACTGGAACAAACCGAGAATTGACAATTATTTGCGAATTACCATCGGAACCGATGAAGAAATGGAAAAATTATATCAGGCATTAGCTGAAATATTATAAAAGGTTGAAACAGAGGATTCGCAGAGAGTCCTCTGTTTTTATTATCCGGAAAGTTCGAAAAAACATCGTTAAAGTTTGCTATAATAAAAAAATTAACAAATAGTTTACATAATGTCTTAACTTTTCTAAAAAAATAGAGTACAATAGAATTAGCAGTCGACAAAGGAGAGTGCTAATCACTCTTCGGGAGAGGGAAAAGACCGCAACATAAAATAGGATTAAGGAGGTCCATAGGATGAATATTAGTAAATTTACACAGAAGTCCCTTGAGGCAATTCAGAACTGTGAAAAGCTTGCAGCAGAATATGGAAATCAGGAAATAGATCAGGAGCATCTCATTTACAGTTTGATTTCATTAGACGAGAGTCTGATTCGAAAATTGATTGAAAAGATGGAAATTCAGGTTGAGTATTTTTCTGACCGGGTTTTGCAGTTGATTCAGAAGCGTCCGAAAGTACAGGGAGGAAATGCCTATATTAGTCAGTCGCTCAATAGTGTATTGGTATCTGCTGAGGACGAAGCAAAACGGATGAGAGATGAATACGTCTCCGTGGAACATCTTTTCCTTCAGTTAATTGAGAAACCAAATAAAGAGGTAAAAGAACTCTGGAAAGAATTTGGGATGACCAGAGAACGTTTCTTAGAAGCGCTGCAGTCTGTTCGGGGCAATGTTAAGGTGACATCAGATAATCCGGAAGGTACCTATGATGCCTTGGCAAAATATGGTCAGGATCTGGTACAGCGTGCCAGAGAACAGAAACTGGACCCTGTGATTGGCCGAGATGCTGAAATTAGAAATGTAATTCGAATCTTATCCCGAAAGACGAAAAATAATCCGGTGTTAATCGGAGAACCCGGTGTAGGTAAAACAGCAGCCGTGGAAGGTTTGGCACAGCGAATTGTCCGAGGTGATGTTCCGGAAGGATTAAAGGATAAAAAGGTCTTTGCTTTGGATTTAGGTTCCATGCTTGCCGGAGCAAAATACCGTGGAGAATTCGAAGAACGACTGAAAGCTGTTTTAGAAGAAGTAAAGGGAAGTAACGGAGAAATCATTCTCTTCATCGACGAACTGCATACCATTGTGGGTGCCGGAAAAACCGACGGAGCCATGGATGCAGGAAATATGTTAAAGCCAATGCTTGCCCGTGGAGAGCTTCATTGTATCGGAGCGACCACGCTGGATGAGTATCGGGAATACATTGAAAAGGACAAAGCTTTGGAGCGTCGATTCCAGCCGGTATTGGTTAACGAGCCAACGGTGGAAGATACCATATCCATTCTTCGTGGATTGAAGGAGCGTTACGAAGTATTCCATGGTGTTAAGATTCAGGATGGTGCATTAGTAAGTGCGGCAACCTTATCGGACCGTTATATTACAGATCGTTTTCTTCCGGATAAGGCCATTGACCTGGTGGATGAAGCTTGTGCTCTGATTAAGACAGAAATGGATTCCATGCCGACGGAAGTGGATGAACTGAGACGAAAAGTGATGCAGTTAGAGATTGAAGAAGCTGCATTGAAGAAAGAAACTGACAATCTCAGCAAGGAACGTCTGGAAGAATTACAGAAAGAACTGGCGGAACTTCGTGATGATTATAATAACAAGATGGCACAGTGGGAAAATGAGAAAACTTCCGTAAATCGTCTGCAGGAATTAAGAGAGCAGGTAGAAGCGGTTAAGAAGGAAATCGAAAAAGCCCAGAGTGATTATGATTTAAATCGTGCGGCAGAGTTGCAATACGGAAAATTGCCACAGCTGGAAAAGCAATTAGAGGAAGAAGAACAGCGAACGAAGGATAAGGATTTAAGTCTTGTAAGAGAAGCGGTAACCGAGGAAGAAATCTCCAGAATCATTTCCCGCTGGACCGGAATTCCGGTTTCTAAGCTTTCTGAAACGGAACGGGAAAAGACATTGCATCTGGATGAACAGCTTCATAAGAGAGTCATCGGACAGGATGAAGCAGTTACAAAGATTACGGAATCCATCATTCGTTCCAAGGCAGGAATCAAAGATCCGGGAAAACCGATTGGTTCCTTCTTATTCCTTGGACCAACCGGTGTTGGTAAGACAGAACTTGCCAAAGCTTTGGCAGAAAATCTTTTTGATGACGAAAGCAATATGGTTCGAATCGACATGAGTGAATATATGGAGAAACATAGTGTCTCCAGACTCATCGGAGCGCCTCCGGGATATGTAGGCTATGATGAAGGCGGACAGCTGACAGAAGCAGTTCGTAGAAAACCGTATTCTGTTGTATTGTTTGACGAAGTGGAAAAAGCACATCCGGACGTATTCAATGTGCTGCTTCAGGTATTGGATGACGGTCGTATTACCGATTCCCAGGGAAGAACGGTGGACTTTAAGAACACCATTCTCATCATGACTTCAAACCTTGGTTCTGCGTTCCTTTTAGAGGGAATTGACGAACAGGGAAATATCAAGGAAGCAAATGAGCAGCAGGTCATGGAAGAACTTCGAATGAACTTCCGTCCGGAATTCTTGAATCGACTGGATGAAATCATTATGTTCAAGCCATTAACCCGTGACAATATTGGTGGCATTGTTGACCTGGTAATCAAGGAATTAAATGAGCGCTTGGAAGACAAGGAACTTTCTGTGGAACTTACAGATGAAGCAAAGAAATATGTTGCCGACAATGGATATGATCCAATCTACGGTGCAAGACCGTTGAAGCGTTATATTCAGAAGAATGTGGAAACCCTGGCGGCCAGAGTGATTCTGGAAGGAAAGGTTCATATTGGCGATACCATTGTATTTGATGTGGAAGACGGAAAATTAGTGGTTCGATAATCCATATGTGGTCCGTCCCGACGTGATTGAGCGCTGGGACGGACTTTTTTATCAAGAAATATGAGTTGAGAAAAATAGGTTAGAATGATATACTTTACTAGGTTATTAAGTATTGAAGGAGAAATTATGTCGAAATTAGTAAAGTATCTTATTGTATTTTTTATATCTATGGTTCCAATCGTGGAAATCAGGGGAGCAGCTCCCGTTGGATTAAACACTTATCACCTGCCGGTTTTTCAAACATATCTGGTAGCAATCGTTGGAAATATGATTCCGGTACCATTCATTTTCTTCTTTGCAAGAAAGGTTCTCGTGTGGGGACAGGATAAGAAAGTCATCGGAAAGTTTTTTGGTTTTTGTCTGTCAAAAGGAGAAAAGGGTGGACAGAAGTTAATGGAGAAAGCAGGAAGAGGATTATATTTTGCATTGTTCCTATTTGTAGGAATTCCACTTCCAGGAACAGGAGCCTGGACCGGAACGCTGGCAGCCAGCATTCTTGACATGGATTTTAAGAAAAGTGTTGCAGCCTGTATGGCAGGAGTAGTTCTCGCCGGAATTATTATGGGCGCGGGTGTGACAGGAATTTTGAAAATCTTCGGAATTTAGTAAGGAGCTTGTTATGGCAAAACAGACGAATAAATATTATTACGGAAAACAGAAGAAGCAGACGATGATGAATAATCGTGGAGAGCAATATGTCCCTCAGGGATTCGGGAAGGTTGTAATGATGATTACAGCTCCTGCAGCAATTATTTCAGTGTTATCTGTGCTCTTATTGTTTCTTTTACGTGGAAACGCTCAAGCGATTGCCATGGTAACTGCACTCATAACTTTTGTAATTTCTTTCGTCGGTAGCATCCTGCTGATGGTTGACGTGGTTCGTTTTAACCGTAAACAGGAAAAGCAATACGGAAAGCCGAAGGAACAAAAAGGTCCCGACATTATGAGAATCGTTCACATGATAATCGGAATCATTGGCGGAATTATTATTGGATATTTGATTTGGGGGAGAAAGTAATGAACAGTTTACCAAAAGATCCGGTAATGCTTTTAAGTGTGGTCAACACAAACTTAAGAGATTACTATTCGAATTTAGATGAATTTTGCAGAGCAAAAGATGTAGAGAAAGAAGCACTGGTGGAAAAACTGCGCAAGATTCAATACGAATATAATGAAGAGACGAACCAGTTCGTATAGAGGGAAAATATGCGAGACTTTGAATTATTCGATATGGGGATGAGTTATTTTAGGATAGCAATTTTTTTTGTAATTGTTCAATTTCTAATTATGGGAATTGGTGTCCTGATATTAAAGAAGCGAAGGAAGAAGCAACTGGATTTAAAAAGAATTATCTGGTGGGATATCTATTTGGTGTATTTGTTTGTTGTATTAGGGGTTACGCTGATAGATCGTGGAGGATTCTGGGAAAATCGCAGACTTATGCCTCTTTTTTATTCTTATCGGGATGCGTGGTATAATTTTTCAATCATCTCCTGGAGAAATATTATACTAAATATTTTGATGTTTGTTCCGTTTGGTTTTTTACTTCCAATGGGAATAAAGAAAATGAGGCGTTTTTGGAAAACATATTTAGCTGCATTTGGCTTTACGGTTTTCATAGAACTGATTCAATTATTGTTTCACCGGGGAATGTTTGAACCGGATGATATTATGAATAATACCATGGGGGCAATGATTGGTTATGGGTGCTATGTCCTGATGGATGTCATCATATCGTGCATTGCCAAAAGAAAATGGGAAAGAAAATGGATTGCTGTTGCAGCATTGCAGATTCCATTGATTATTACTGTTATGGCATTTTCGATTCTTTTCATTGTTTATCAAAGAAAAGAATTAGGGAACAACCCGGAAACATGGCTGATGAAACAAAATATGAAGCACGTTCAGATAAATTCAGAAATTCAATTTAGTACAAAAGAAACCAAGATGGATGTGTATCAGATAAAAACGTTGTCAAAAAAGGAAACGGAAACTGTAGCAGAAGAGTTTTTCAAAAAGAATGGTACAGAATTGGATTTCTCCAGAAATGACTATTATGATGAAAATGCGATTTATTATTCCAAAGATGGGATGAGCTTATGGGTATATTATACCGGAGAAATAGACTTCTGTAGTTTTGGAGATGAAGACTTCGATGAAAAAGTGGAGGTCGATGAAGAAAGTGCAAGAAAAGCAATAGAAAGCTATGGATTTGAAATTTCAGAGAATGCATCTTTTGAAGAATTAGAAAATAATCAATATCAATTTACTGTTGATATGCAAAAGGAAGGAAATTCCATAGTTGACGGATGTGTAAATTGTACTTTTCAAAAGGATGGTAAATGTTCAGATATTCGATATTCCATAAAAAAAGGAGAATTATATAAACAGTATCCGGTTCTGAGCGAACAACAGGCATATGATTTGTTGTGCTCAGGAAAGTTTCAATATTACAAGAATCATATTCAGAAAATAACAGTGAAGGATTGCTGTATAAAATATGTGCTTGATTCTAAGGGCTTTTACCAGCCAACATATCAGTTTGGGTGTAAGATAGATGGTAAAGATTTTGACATCCATATTCCAGCCATTAATTCATAAAAGAAGAACAAGTAAAAAGAGGATCTGATTGTTCAAAATCAGGTCCTCTAAAATTTTATCGTTCCGTCAATGGAATGTAATCATGTTTCTTAACAACATTCTTATATGCCGGACGAATAATCTTTCCGGCGTTAATGAGCTCTTCAATTCGGTGAGCGCTCCAGCCTGCCATACGAGCAGAAGCAAACATCGGTGTGTAAAGAGCATCCGGTAATCCTAACATGGAATAAACGAAGCCGCTGTAGAAGTCTACATTAGCACTAACGACTTTATTTCTGCGGTGTCCCTTGGAAATAATGGCAGGAGCCAGACGTTCCACATTCTGATAAAGCTGGAATTCGTCCATACGCCCCTTTTCTTTTGCAAGCTTTTCGGTTAAGCCTTTCAATAATTTGGCTCTTGGATCGGAAATGGCGTAAACGGCATGACCGATACCGTAAATCAAACCGGACTTGTCAAATAATTTCTTGTCCACAAGTCCCTGAAGATAGCTGGAGATTTCTTCGTCATCATCCCAGTTATCAATGGTGTCTTTCATATGATCAAACATCTGCTTCACCTTAATGTTGGCACCACCGTGTTTAGGTCCCTTCAGGGAACCTAAGGAAGCTGCAATGGCAGAGTAAGTATCGGTTCCTGAAGAAGAAACAACGTGGTTTGTGAAGGTGGAGTTGTTACCACCGCCGTGCTCTGCGTGAAGAACTAATGCTAAGTCCAGTAATTTTGCTTCCAGATGTGTATAAGAACCATCCGGTCTTAATAAACGTAAAATATTTTCCGCTGTGGATAAATTTAAGTCCGGATTGATAATATGTAAGTTTCCACCATTGTGATAATGTTCATGAACCTGATAGCCGTAAACGGACATCAATGGAACACGGGCAATCAGACTTAAGCTCTGGCGTAAAACATTGGAGATGGATGTATCATCCGGATTCTCATCCCATGCATAGAGGGAGAGCACACAACGAGCCAAAAGATTCATCATATCACGTCCGGGAGCCTTCATAATAATATCACGAACGAAACTGGTTGGAAGGGTACGATACTGTGCTAACACCTGATTAAAGTTTTCTAAACGTTTTGCCGTAGGCAATTCTCCAAACAAAAGAAGGTAAGTGGTTTCTTCAAAACCAAAACGATCTTCTTCTAAAAATCCCTGAACAATATCTTCGATATCAATTCCGCGATAGTAAAGCTTTCCTTCACAAGGAACGGATTTCCCATCAACAATGTCAAAAGAATGAACATCACCGATTTCTGTCAGACCGGTCAAAACACCTTTTCCGGTAATACGGTCACGCAACCCTCTTTTAACATCATAAGTATCATATAAGTCAGGATCAATGGAAGAGTTGGTGACACAACGATCAGCATATTTATTAATCTGAAGTGTTAACGCATCTTCACTCATCCCAGTATATTTTTCTAATAACATAAACTGTCTCCTTTATGTGAAAAGTGTATTTTTCCTCAACAAACAAATATTCTACCATAAATTGAGAGATTTCTCAAATTGGATGGAGTTATACATCTCTGTTATATTGGATACCATTTGTTCTGCTATATTCATGGACAATCTTACAAAGTGAAACTGTGGAATTGAAAAGAAAAAAATTTCGTGTTAGAATAGCAACGATGTTGTGCCATAATAGGGTAAGAGTTTGGGACGATAATTAGTAAAGTAGGAGGAAGGAAACCTTAAAAATCTGTTCCATAGAGAGTATGAACGCAAAAAAAGGACAGCGAAGGGGGACCAAAGAAACAAATGAATAAAATGAAAAAACACTCAAGAAGAATGACCGCCATTGTAATGATGATGGCAATTATAGCGACTAGTGTCAAATTCGAGACCTGGGCTTTATCAAGTCCGGTTCTTTATAATGGGTCAGGCTATGATTCCATAGAGGAGGCACTGGAAGAAGCGAGAGCAGATGAAAAAAAAGATATTTATCTTACAATAACAGAAGATATGGCTATTACGGAAGCTGTATTAATTAAAGAAAAGGAAACAGTTCACATTGAAGCTGCAGAGGAAACAGAATTTCTGGTTGATTCAGAAAATAACTGGAAAGATAATGCGGTAAATGGGGCTGTTGTTTTTTGTGTGGAGAAAGAAGGAGAGCTAACTTTAAATAATATATTCATTAAAGGAAGTGAGAGTGTTAATATAGGTAATTATTCTGCAATAGTAAATCGTGGAACATTATCATTTTATCATTCTAAAATAACGGAATATGATGCAGAAGGCTCAGCATTGAAAATGGACAATGCAACATTTCATATGGATGATGACAGTGAAATAAGTAATTGTTCCGGAGCTTCAGCAGCAACAATGTCCGGAGAATGTTTTGTCACTGGAGGAAAATTCATCCGGAACGGGTACTTCGGTACATTTTTCGGCGGTGGTGCTATTTATTCTAATGGAACACTTCATGTAGAGGGAACAATCTTTAAAGAGAACTGTGCAGGCGCTGGTGGGGCAATAACGTCAAAAGAATTACATGTAAACCAGTGCATGTTCGATTCCAATAGAATGCTTTTTTGGGCAGGGGCCATTAGTATTGATCGTTCGCCAAATGATGTGGAAATCTATAATTCAGTTTTTAAAAACAATGGTTCAAATAATGGAGCAGCATCCGGTGGAGCGATGGCTATTGATGCGCGTGGAAAGAAGGTTATTTTAGGTGGAAATACATTTCAGGAAAATTTCACGAGAGGTGTCGGAGCAATAGACATAAACTTTGGAACGATGGTTATAAAAGCTCCAGGAGAGTATGAAACAAGTTTTGGGAAAATTAAAACTGGTGAAAACATATTTTCACAAAATAGTGGTTCGTGCATTATTGAATCCGATAGAGCTGCAAATTTAATTGTAGAAAGCGGAACTTTTTCTAATAATGTTTCCAGTGCAGAAGGCGTAATCTATAATAAAAAAAGCACTGTATTAGAAGATGTACATTTTTTTGGGAATACATCGACAGGACAGAATAGCAATAATGAAACTGTGCCAAAAGCAGAAGCAATTTATAATGAGGGAGAACTAGAACTGTACGGGGGAGCAAATATTGAAGATGAAATTATGCTCGCTGAAAATAAGTACATTACAGTGAAAGAAAAACTTAGTTATCCAATTAAAGTGGCTGTGGAAGAGACAATCGGGGAGTCATTCAGAACCTTAGCCACCTATGATACGGACAATGGTGATGAAGATGCATATACAAACGTATGTGATAATGTCTGGAATTTATTGTCTGTACCAGAAGATAAACGTGACAAGGTAGTTGCAAAAGATAACCAGATTGGTTTGGTAAACCAAATTTATTCTCAAATCTTAGAATGTAAAAACAGTGATGGAAATGCTGTATCCGGAGTCTGTTTCAATTTATATAAACTTACAGAAAATAATGAAAAGAAATATCTGGGAATTACAGGGATTACAGATGAAGAAGGAAAGGTAGAAATCACTAGACTTACTGAGGGAACTTATTTTGTCACAATAAGGGATTTGCCAAGTGGATACAGTCTAAATACCGAAGAAAATTATCAGTTTCAGACAATGCTTCAAGAAGGAAATATTTCTGTAGATGTAGGCATTTTCAATAACAATCCGGAAGCGAAAATTGTGGTTACATCGACAGAAGCAGAGGTGGGGGAGGAGATAAATTTCTCCGGTTCAAATTCCACTGACGATCATACGGCTCCAAGTAATTTGACTTATAAATGGGACTTCGGAGACGGTATGATGGATACGAAGCAGGAACTTTCCCATAAATATGCTCTACCGGGAACTTATCTGGTAATGTTGACGGTTACAGATGAACAGGGGGCTACAAATACAGCTGTTGTAGAAGTACACATTAAAGGCGAGGAAAATACGAAGAAGCTTACCGTTCATCTTAAGTCTTCAGAAACCGGCGAGTCCCTGAAAAAAATTGATGCATACATTTTAGATGAAAATGAAGAACCAATTTTAAAACCAAAAAATCAAAAAGGAACGATTTCCGTTGATTTATTAAAAAATAAGAAATATTACGTATATGCACAGGATTTAAGCAAAGAATATCTTCCGCGACAAACGTCCGTTCAGGTGGATGAAGAAGATAAAGAAATAACATTATATCTTAGTACCAATGATACAGTGCAAGGGAAAATGACTGCTGAGGATATGTCGTATCAAGACATTGTGGATGCAGGAATAGATTTGGACTGTGATGAGAATAGTCATATTGTTAAATATGAATTACAATTGTCATTCAAAAAAATTGTTAATCCAATCAACAAGAAACGAGAAGTTTCAATCTACACAACAGAGGAAAAAGAGGGAGTTGTTGTACAGGAAAAAACACAATCGGATACAGAAAGTTTTGAAAAAATTCAAGTCAAGAAGAAGGGACGATTATTCTATATATTAATCATTGATGGAACGACGAAGTGGCTTAAGGATATGTTCCATGTTCAACTTCTCATTTATAATACCTCAACCAATGAGTTTGTACAGGATGCAGAAGCGACCCTTCATTTACCGGAAGGTTTATCACTAGCCACAATGAAAGAAGATGTAGAGAATAAAAAGACGCAAACGATTGAAAAGATTGAAAAGAATAGTCAGGAATGTGTGGACTGGTATGTTCGTGGGGATGAAAACGGAACGTATGAGATTTCAGCATCAGTAAAGGGAAAGATGACTGATGGGACCGGAGAAACAGATCCGTTTGAATTTGAACACGCTTTTCGATGCGAAACACCATTGGAGGTGCAAGCCGATGGAGCGTTAGGATTAACAATTCAAGTGAATGAGATGACCAAAACAGGTGATTCTTACCCAATCCGGTTTATTTACACAAATGTAACAACAAAACCACTGTGTGGATTAAACTTTTTCATTGATAAAGAAGAGCAGTTTGCCAATGATGGAACGGTATTTGTACAAAAAGGGTTTGTCCATGACCAAAAGATTACCGTGAACGAAGAAGGGGAAAATCAGATAAAAGCAGTTCGTGAAGGGATGCTGATTCATCATGTTGATGAATTAAAACCTGGAGAATCCTGCGTTGTAACATATTGCTCAAATATTCAATTCATGGATACAGAGGATAGAGAAATCGAGACATCCTTAAGAAAAAAAGCATTTTCGATTTTGTCCGGCTCCACTTCAAGTTTTGCCTATACGAACTTTATTGTTCTTTGCCCGGTATATGGTGATGCAAGAGAAAATAAATTCCTCAATGCTGAAGAGACATATTCTGTTGAGGTAGGAGATCCGATTGATTTATTGACAGGCGCATTCACCTATCAGTACACAGATGTTTTATTAAAAGGACGTCACGATTTGACGTTCGATAGAAGTTACAATTCTAAAAAGAAAAAGGATAGTGGCTTAGGTGTTGGATGGAGTACAAATTTTGACTGGAGACTTGAAAAAAGCGAAGAATCCGGTGAGGAAGAAATCTATCTGGTGACAGATCCGAGTGGTGCAAAAGCGACATTCCACAAGAAAGAGGATAAATTTGTTGATGGAGAAATGTCCGGAAGAGAATTAACTGTTCTGGACGGTGAGTACCAGTTAAAAGACGGAACGGAGAAATATGTCTTTAATGAGCAGGGGCAGCTTTCTTCAATCATAGAAAGTGACGGCTGGACAACTACACTTACATACTCCAATAATTTATTAGATACCATTTCCAGCCCGGCGGGAAGTATGACCTTTCACTGGGAAAGTGTAAACGATACAGAGGACAATCAGGAAATACAGGAACTGACAGAGGACAATATCCAGGAACTTGATTGGTCTGAAAACCAGATGGAATTAGAAAAAGCGGAAAATCATATCAAATCCATCGAAGTGAATGGAAACAGTATCTCATATTCTTATCAAGAATATAACTTATTATCTGCAACGAATTTAGACAATGATTCGATGTCCTTTAGTTATGATAAAAACGGAAATATTTTATCAGTTAAGGATTTCGAACAAACGGAAACTGTAAAAAATGTTTACGATAAGAAGGGAAGAGTAACAGAACAGACCGTGACCGGAGAGGGGACATTTAAATACAGTTATGATGAGGAAACAAGAACTAATACCTGCACCGGAGAAAATAATTATCGGGAAGTTCTTCAGTATGATGAAGAAGGAAGAATCGTTAAAAGCATTGGTGCTGATGAGGAAGAATATACCTATAATGGTTTTGGGAAAATTGTAAAGACGAAAGATTGTGACGGATATCTTCATACAGCGTACGATGCAAATGGAAATATTGAGAGAATTGTCTATCCGGATGGTACATCGGAAGAATATCATTACAATGATGACAATCTTCTGACGTATTATAAAAATAGAAATGATGATGAAGAAAAGTATGCTTACACGGTCAACGGATTAATGTATGAGCGGGTGGATGCAAATGGAAACACCCTTCAATATGAATATGACACGGATGGAAACTTATCAAAGGAAATCAGTGCAGAAGGAAATGTGACGGAATATACTTATGACCATTCTGGACAAGTGACCACGAAGAAAGATGCGGAAGGAAATATCACAAGATATACTTACGATTCTTTTGGACGTGTGACAACGGAAGGAATCTCTGAGGAACAGAAAAAAATCTATGAGTATTCCACAGCCGGAAAGTTAGAAAAGGTTACGGATGAGAAAGGTCGTGAAATCAACTACACCGTAAATAAGAATGGATTTACAACGGAAACTAAAGATGCACGACAGAACAAGGAAACCACAAAATATAATGCACAAAGTAAAGTTTCCACAACCACTTCGAAAGAGGGATATCAGACCAGTTACGAATTTGACAAACGAGGAAATGTTAGTTCTGAAAAGGATGCAAATGGAAATGAGATTAAGTATACCTATGATTCCTATGGAAATGTAAGTACAAAGACGGATGAAATGGGTAACCTATGGACGTATGTGTATGATAATAAATCACGTCTCATTAAAATGATTAATCCGTTCCAGCAGGAAGAAAGTTATGTTTATGATCAGAATGGAAAACTAACGGAAAAGACGAACATTAACGGAACGACATCATACAGCTATGATGATTTAGGAAATCTCCTTTCTGAGACTGACCCGCTTGAATACTCTAAATTTTATCGATATGATCAGAATGGAAATTTAATACGAGAAGTAGATGCTAACGGAAATGCAACCTATTACAATTATGATAAGGACAATCGTTTAATTATAAAGGAAACTGATACAGGGAAAACAGAATATGTATATGATAAAAATGGAAACAATATTATCATAAAAAATATTGAATTAACAGAAGATGAAAATGATGTTTTAGAAACCATTTTGTCTGAAGAACATTTTACATATGATTATGCGGGAAGAGTTACAACCTATGTGGATGCAAATCATAGTAACCAGGAAGATGATGTTCAAATCACATATACATATGATGAAGTTGGAAATCTGACAGATGAGACAAAACGAGATGGTGGAACCATTCATTATGAGTATGACGAAAATAATAACGTCATCTCTAAAACAAATGAACGAGGAATCACAGAATCCTATACCTATGACAAACAAGACAGACTTTTAGAGGTTAAGGACAATGACGGAAACTGTAAGCATAGCTATCAATATGACTGTGATGATAATATTACGCTCGAAACAAACGGTGAAGGATATAGCACGAAATATACTTACGACAAAGCAGGAAGACTGGAAAAGAAAAGTTTAGGAAGTGGTGATGAGGATAACTTTACCGCAAAAGTAACGTATGCTTATGAATACGATGCTCTTGGCAGGGTTACGAAAGAAGAAGGAAAAGACGAAGAATCGGAAGAAACAATTGTATTAAATAGTTACACCTATGATGAATACGGAAACTTAGTGACCGTTTCCTCCGGTTCCGGTGAAAATATTAGTACGAAACATTATACATATAACAGTCGTGGTGACGTGACAGAAGAAACAGATGGAAATAGCAACACGACATCATATAGTTATGATGGTAACGGAAATGTATCCGAAAAAACGCAGGCCAACGGAAATGTTATTACATATGTTTACGATAGTGAAAACAGAGTTATTGAACAGAGCGAAAGTAATGGGAAAACCTATCACTGGGTTTATGATTTCCGGGGAAATATTACAAAGTATACCGATGCGGAAAATCATGTTACAGAGTACGAGTATGACAAAAATGGAAATAATACAAAGCTGATTGATGCATCCGGAAACTTCATGACAATGACATATGACGGAATGGACCGGTTGATTCATAAGGAATCCAATGGGAAATTCTCAGAAGATTATACCTATGACCGGGCTGGAAATATTCATACACAGACGGACAGTAATGGAACAGTTACAACCTATGAGTATAACGATGATAACAAGCCGGTTAAAGTGACAAAATCAAAGGGGACACAGTCCTACACGGAAGCGTACAGTTATGATAGCCTGAATCGTCTGACTAAGGTAACTTATGAAGATGGAACGTTTGAAAGTTATACTTATGATTTCCAGGATAAACAGACTGCACATACGGACAGAAACGGAAATACCACATCCTATACTTATGACGGTTTTGGAAATTTAACGAAGGTGATTCAGCCGGATGGAAATTATACGGAGTATGAATATGATGAAAGAAACCTTCTGAAAAAGAAAACAGATTATGATAAAAACAGTGGGAAATCAGAAGTTACCACTTACCGTCATGATGGAAACGGAAATGTGTCTGCTGAAATCAGAAGCGCGAATGGAAAGACCATTACCAAGGAGTATTCTTATGATGAAATGAATCATGTATCTCAGGTGAAGGATGCCACTTCCGTTCTGGAGACCTATACCTATAATCAGTCCGATGATCTGATTCAGAAAACAGCAGATGGCAAAACCACTCTTTACAGTTATAATAAGAATGGTGAACTGATAAAGATGGAAAGCCCGGATAATGTCACAAGCTTTACCCGGGATTCCTTAGACAGAATCACTACGGCAGAGACACAGAACCGTACCATTTCCTACACTTATGATGCAGACGGAAATAAGGAAAGCATCGATTACGGTGATGGAACAACGGTTCATTACACTTATGATGGAAATGGAAACATCACGGAAGAACAGTTGGGAAATAAAGTCACAACCTTTGGGTATGATTACCTGAATCATCGTACATCGAAGCATAGTCGTGGTGTGGGAGAAAAGTACCTCTATGATAAGAACCAGAACCTGACTGCGATTTATGCCACAGAAGGCATCTGGATGTATCTCCTAGACCAGTACCGTCATGATGCAAACGGAAATATTACCTATCATAAGGAAACCGGAAAATACAGTGGAACCGCAAAGGAAACCACTTATTCCTATGATGAACAGAACAGACTGAAAACAGAAAGTGTCACAAAAGATAATCAGACCACAACCACGATGTATGGTTATGATGGCTTCGGAAATCTTACGTCGGAAGTCAGAGGCTCCCGGTTTATCAACTATACTTATAACGGTCTGAACCAGTTAACGAATAAGACGGACAGCATGGCGACCGGAATGGCAGCCTTTATCGGAATTAACTATAACTATGATAATCACGGAAACATGACCGGAATCTATGACCCGGGAAGTGTCGCAGGAACCACCTTTACTGGAAGTTATAATGTTGAAGGACAGCTAAACACAGCAAAGAAAAGTGTGAACCGGAACGGTTTGCGTGACATTCAGAGTACTTATGTTTATGACGGTTTAGGAAATCCAGTCAGTGAACAAAGTAAGTACACTTATAACACGAAGCAGACCAATATAACCACGGAATATATCTACGATTACACAGAAGAAGTGCCAACGGTTCTTTCGGAAGTGCGAAGTGATGGAGTGACAGTGGATTACACTTATGGTGATGCGAAAGAGCGTCTGGAAGCGGTAATCACCTCAACTTCCGTTTACAATCAGACCCGGAAGATTTACAATATCAGTACGGATGAACGTGGAAGCAGTCGTTGGGCACTGGATGATGTGGGAAATGTCATGGCGAAG
>JAILRB010000010.1 GCA_024698585.1 Eubacterium sp. | reverse complement strand
TAGTCCGGTAAAAAACGGAGCAACAGCAGAAATTGTCAGATTAGTGGCAGAATATACAGGAAAAGATAATACAGTAAAGACAGTATGCATTGATGATTATGACATAAAGATGTGCAGAGGATGTAGAAGTTGCCATACAACCGCGAAATGTATTCAAAACGACGACGTTACAAAGTTGATGAAGGAGTATGAATGGGCAGATAAAATTGTATCGGTATCCCCATCTTACTGGGCAGATATTCCGGGACAGTTCAAAGTGTTTATTGATAGATGCACGCCATGGTGCAATACACACGAGCCTCACGCGACTATACCTGTAGGCAAAAAAGGCTACACAATTGCGCTTAGAACAGGACCGAGTATGCCAGAGTGTGAGAGGATTATCAGCAGTATCGAGCATTTTTATGGACATCTTGAGATTGAAGCTAGTGGAAGTTTAGGACTTTGTTCAGTGGAATATAAGGAAGATGTTGAGGCACGAGTTGATGAGATAAAAGATTTTTGTGAAAAAATAATAAATAAAGAAGAGAGAAAATGAAAATCGTAGTAATTAACGGACAAAATCATAAAGGGTCCACATATCATATTGGAAACGAACTTGTGAAGAAACTAAATGGCGAGGTTACAGAGTTTTTCCTACCAAAAGACTTTGGAGAGTTTTGTGTGGGATGTACAAAATGTTTTATTGAATCGGAGAAAAAATGTCCGCATTATTCTAAAATTGAAAACATTACAAAGGCTATCGATGAAGCAGATGTTATTATCCTGACAAGCCCTGTTTATGTATTTCACGCAACAGGTGCAATGAAGGCGTTGTTGGATCATTATGGATATCGCTGGATGATTCACAGACCTGAAGAATCAATGTTCTCAAAACAGGGAGTTTGCATTACAACTGCGGCAGGTGCAGGAATGAAATCTACATTGAAAGATATGGCAGATAGCTTTTTCTCTTGGGGAGTTGCGAAGCGGTATAAATACGGAATGGCTGTTGCAGCCACAGGATGGGATGAAATCAGTGAAAAAAAGAAGACAGCCATTGACCGAAAAACTACAAAATTGGCCAAGAAGATTACAAAGAGAGTTGGGAAAGTTAAACCTGGCATTGCAACGCGAATGTATTTCTTGATGATTCGCAAGATGCAGAAAAAAGGTTGGAACGAAGCCGATATGGAATATTGGAAGAAAAAAGGATGGACTGAGAATAAGCGTCCTTGGAGGAAATAGAAGGGATAAATTAAAAAATCTTGGACGAAATTATGATAAAAAGTAAATTTTGTGTACTTTAATTGATTCAGGAAAAAGGGAGTTAAGAAAATGAACAAAAGCAATGATAGCTATCTGTTAAGTGCTTATCTTGCAGAGACAGAATCTATTGACTACAACAATAAGAACATACAAATAAAAGTGAATGAAATCAAGCAAAAGTCAAATTCTGATATGGATTATATTGAGAAGGCATACATATTTGTACGAGATGAAATACCTCATTCATGGGATATTAAGTCAGAGATTGTATCACGCAAGGCAAGTGACGTACTAATTAATGAGACAGGAATATGCTGGACCAAATCCTGTCTTCTTGCTGCATTACTTAGAGCCAATGGAGTTCCATCAGGCATATCTTATCAATACCTTACAAGAGCAGATGATAACGCAGACGAAGGTTACATTATACATGCGTTAAACACAGTATATATTTATGAACTTAATAAATGGATCAGGCTTGATGCAAGAGGAAATAAAGAAAATGTTCATGCACAATTTAGTCTTAATGAGGAAAAATTAGCTTTCCCGGTAAGAAGTGAGATAGGAGAAGTTGATTACAGGGATAATCATCCGGATTTGGATGAAAGGTTAGTTGAGATATTAAACGAAAGTGAAAATATATTGGAAGTGCAAGCAGATTTTATCCCAGTCTGATAAGACGCCCACTTCCATAATTGGTGATTATAAACAAAGTGATTAAAAATGTGTGGAGGTGTTTATGAGTAAAATATTATTTTTAACAAGTAGTCCCTTTGTAGGTAGGGGGCTTCCATATAGTACAGAAAATGAATTTACCAGTCGCATGCAGAAGGCAGTAGAACAATATAATAAGGCATTGTTTATTACTGCATCACCGGATAATGCAGAAAGGACGGATGATTTTGCATTCGGAGTCAAATACACAGCAGAAATATCAGGAATGAAATTTGAATCCTATAATGTGTTAGACAGAAGGAATCAAAATGATGCTGAAAAGTTAGTAAAGGAAAGTAACTTTATTATACTAGGTGGTGGACATGTTCCGACACAGAAAAAGTTCTTTGATGAAATTAGATTAAAAGAGTTGCTTGAAGATTTTGATGGCGTTATCTTTGGAATCAGTGCAGGAAGTATGAATAGTGCAACAGAAGTTTACGCTCAGCCGGAACTGGAAGGAGAGTCAGTAGACCCTGATTATGTAAAATTCTTTCCGGGGCTGGGACTGACCGAAACACAGCTTCTTCCACATTATCAGGATATAAAAGACGATTTTTTAGACGGGAAAAGATTGTTTGAAGACATTACATATGCTGACAGCACGGGACGTACGTTTATTGCAATCCCAGATGGTAGTTATCTGTATTCTGATGACGGCAAGGAAGAAATCATGGGAAAATATTATGTTATAAGTGACGGAGCTATTAAGGAAATGAACTAATCGGAAAGAAGAAAAGGCGTTGCCGCATCAATACAGGTTCAGCCAAAAGCATAATAAATAAGACTCACAACGATTGGGCAATATTGGAAAAGCATGATACCAACAAAGATGTTACTTTATGGATATCATCAGATTGCAAAAGGAGAAAAGATGGATAGAAAAGTGATTGATGCTTCGGAGTCCATTCTGCGGGGAAATAAAATTCTGGATGTGGCAATTGAATATGGATGGGAATCTCACAGTGGATTTATTAAGGCTTTTAAAAGTTATTATGGATTTTCGCCCTCTCTTTTGTATGCGATGAATTTAGAAATCATGCATTTAGGAGGTAGTGATATGAATCGTTATGCTTTTTATGAAAAAACTGAGGAACATTTGCTGAAGGAAGAATTGTTTGATTTGTTAAATCGGAAAATGACAGAAAACAAATTGGATTCTTCGGAGTTGGAAAAGGTTTACGCTTTCTGTCAGAAGGTGTATGCAGATAGGAAACGATATTCCGGAGATGAGTATGTTACCCATTTACTAAATGTGTCGTTATTACTTGTGCAAATGGGTGCTGAATCCAACGTAGTTTATGCAGGCATGTTTTGTGATGTGTTTCGAAAGACAGATATCACAATCGATGACATAAAGAATGCATTGCCAAAAGATGTTGCGCAAATCATTATTCGATTAAGAGATTATGATATTGAGAAGGATGGTCTGGGGGATGAAGAATGTACTGTGATAAAAATGGCAGAGCGCCTTCATAATATGAGAACTATCGAATATATGGAGGAAAGTGAAAAACAGAGAAGAGCAAAAGAAACGATTTCCATTTTTATGCCGGTAGCCAGGAAATTAAAAAATGAAAAGGTTATCAACGAATTAAATAAGATATCAATGAAATATGTTATGGAATCCTAATGAAAGACAAAGCAAGATAGGACATTATCAAAAATCATGTGATATAATAAATTTGTAGTTTATAGTTTTATTGTATTATAGGAGAATATGAAATGGAATTATGGGATCTTTATGATAGGGAAGGAAACAGAACCGGAGAAATCTGGGAACGTCGTCATGGGAAAAATAATTTGATTCCGGAAGGAAGATATCATTTGGTTGGTGATGTTCTTGTAAAGCACAAAGATGGAAGTTTTCTTTTGACGCAGAGGCATCCTGACAAGGACGTGTATCCGGCATATTGGGATGCAAGTGCAGGTGGTTCGGCACAACTAGGGGAAGAACCTCTGGAATGTGCCAAAAGAGAATTGTTTGAGGAAACGGGAATCAAAGCAGACAACCTTGAATTGATTGATATTTCTTTTAGAGATAAAAGTCACAGTTATATCTATTCATATATTGCTTATGTAGATTGTGATAAGGAATCGGTTGTGTTGCAGGAGGAAGAAGCTGTTGATTATCGTTGGGTTGATGCAGAGGGATTGCTGAAGTATGCCGAGTCTGATCTTGCTATCATTACAAAAGTTCAGAGATATCAAAAAGTATATGATTCAATTAGAAATGGACAGAACGAATTGGGAGATAAATAGACAGAGAGGATAAAAGAAGGTTTATCAACCTATAAGAAGGCGATTGATGGCGGTGCTAAAATGATTATGACATCAGCTACCACCTTCCCACAGTTTGATGATGAAATCCTGATGGCAGACGGTAAGACGAAGGGATATTATCCGGCAACATTATCGAAAAAGATTGTGACAAAAATGCTTCGGAAAGAATTGGGATACGACGGTGTGGTAATTACAGATGCGTTGGAAATGGATCAATTCATTGTAGAACCGGATAATGAAAAGAAATAATTCAATGGGGAATGGAATTATACGAATACTATATTATATAAGCGAGGATTTCAGTTAAGAGAATCTTGACATGTGTCCTTAAAGTGTGTATCATAAGTGATAATTATATCGATATAATGTTTTGAAAGGAGAGCGTCATGCAGAACAAGAGAATGATTTCACATTTGCATATTAACATGATTATGGCTATGATTCATTGTGATTATGGTTTTATTGCTGATGGAAATTATTTGATGTTGCAGGATGACTGATATTCCGAAAAGAAAGTTATTAAAATGCAGAAAAGAACCATCAGACAATGTATTTGTTTGATGGTTCTTTTATTTTAAGGAGGAAACAATGAAGTATTACAGAGTTCACACAAAAGAAAATGCGTATATTACCGGACAGCCCAGAGGAATTTTTACCGCGGTCTGGAAGTTGGTAGAGGAAGGCGTTATGAATGAGAAAGAGGTAGAAACCTATTGGAAAAACAAAGCATATTTTGAAAAGGTACTTCCGGTGCCCCCCTTCTACGAACAGGGAAATCCCGAGGGAGCAGTCACCTGGTTTAAGGACAATGCTCAGGGAAATGACATTTATGAGCAGATGACTTTTTACCGTGAAATAGCAAAGAAGTACGGGACTCGACTGTATAAGTCGGTGAGTAATGAAATCCCGGGAGAAGTTATTTATGAGGATGACTTCCAAATCGCAGTAAAGAATGTAAGAGACGACATAGAATTTAAAACAGAGGAGGTTGTGTAAATGAAAAAATATGAAAAACAGGATTGCTCGGAATTAAGAGCGTTAATCGAGGAAGATAAAGTCCCTTATGCGGTGTTATATCGCATTATCGGAGATGGCGTTGGAACAGTTATTACAGATCATAAGAGGATTGTGATTACCTGTTCCGGAACGAATTTTTATCCACTTTGGGTTTGGACGGCAAAGGATGTTACGAAGGAGGAATTGAATCAGATTTATGAAGTGCTGAAAACTGAGTTTGCCCCTTTGAGCGATTATCGTATCAATACAAGACAGGATATTGCCGAGTATTTAATCAAGAGAATCAATGAAGATGGCGGAGGGTTTAAAGCGTTAGTGAATATCAATTCCTATGAATGCCCGGTTCCAAAAAAGCCGAAAGAAAAGGTGGATGGAAAAGGCGGAAGACTTGCTAAAGATGAAGTAGAGCTTGCGGCAAGGTTGACGCGGGAAGCAAGTCAGGCAATCAGTGGACTTGTTGTTTCCGAAGAGGATAGTATCAAGAGAGCTAAGGAAGGTCTTGAACAACAGAATTTGTTTGTATGGAGAAACAGTGAGGGAAAAGCAGTGTCCTTCTGCGCAAAGCGTTTTGAATCCGATGAATATATTGCAGTATCAGAGTGTTATACGGTAGAGGAAGAACGCGGGAAGCGTTACGCCGGCTGGCTGATCAATCAGGTTTGCGAAGAAATTATCAGTGATGGAAAAATACCATTGCTATATGCAGATGCGGATTATGTTTCATCCAATCGATGTTACCAGAACATAGGATTTGTGCTGAACAGCACGCTGGTGACTATAGGGAAATAATATTTAAAAGAATTTGAAGATGTGATACAATAAAAGGACTGTTGAAATGGCATTGAAGAATAATTAACAGGAGTATGTTATGGACAATCAGGAAAAAAATGAATTGACACCGAAGGAAAATCAAGAGGCTAAAAAGTGGTGTACACTATCCTTGTTGTGTATGTTTGGCGTCCCAATGATTTCCCTAATGATGGATAGTTTGGCAAGTAAAATTTTGGGAATCCGTGGTAATATGATGGATCATATTCAGACTTTTCTTACATCGATTTGTATAATTGCTCACATTGCAGCATGGGGACTAATGATTTCCGTTCGGGTTAGATACCCTCAAAGCACAATGGGGAAAGTGCTGATGTGGTTATATATCGTTATGATATTTCTTGCCGTAATATTATTTGTTGTATTTATAGTGTTACTGGTTTGGGCATTAGGCGAGGTCATAAAGAGTTGCGGAGACGCTTGTGAAGGTTGCGGCGAAATCGGATAAGTCGAGGAGGCAATGAAATGTATATACCAAAACTAAAGTACACATTTTATACGCCAATTGTCCTTAGTTCTATTGTGATCGGCGTTGCGGTTTCCTGTCTGCTGATGAAAAAAGCGGGCGCAAAGAAGGAGACCATAAGATACACAGCACTTTTCACTTTTATTTCGATACTACTTTTTTCCTATTTGATGGGAATTAATCTTTCGGGAAATATTTATCAAGTAGGATTTGTTGGTGCCGGCGGTGCGCTGGGATTGATTGTTGGCGCAATCGGTTCTGCGTTGATACATCGAGATCATATTCGGGACTCTGTTGCAGCATGGATTATTGTGGCACCGTTGATGTACGGACTTTCTAAAATATCTTGCCACATTGCCGGATGTTGTAATGGAATTCCTTATAAGGGTCCGTTTTGCGTATCTTATGGCGTGAAAAACGGAAAGTGTTTTTTTCCGGTTCAATTGCTGGAAGTGGTGGTATTTCTTTTGATTTTTGTTTGTGGCCTGACATTATATATGAAAGGGAAAGAACGACTGAGAGTTGCTGAAATTGTTTTGGTGATTTCTGCACTGTCAAAGGTTGGAATTGAATTTCTGAGGGAATCCCATATGGGAAAGATTGTTTCCGGGTACCAGGTAATCGTGTTATTGATTGCATGCGGTGGTGTTATTGGAATGGAAAGAATTAGAAAAATAAGAAAAAGCTGATACCAAAGTTATATGGTATCAGCTTTTTTTAGATGGCGGATAAAAAAGATGACATAAATTATAAATAGTATTAAGGCAATTCCAAGTCCTATCGGATAAGCAATTGCCCAGAAAGTTCCGTTCATCCACTCCGGAGTCAATGTATCTAGCAAGCCGGCAGGACTGGTAACGAATACAACGCCACATAAAATTAACAGAACGACTGAGAACACGACTGGTCCAAATACGGCCCCCATCAAGGCACCGAAAATCGGTTCGGGATGGGAACTTTAAGCGGAAATGGTTGAATTATTGACAAGGGTGAGGGAAACTGCTACACTTGTGAAGGTATCAACTGAGCGGATTTGATACAAACATTACGATGAGATAAGGAGTAATAGAAGATGAAACAGTGTTATCGATGTGGTTTTCAGATGTTTGAACGCGAAACCAAATGTCCAAACTGCGGATATGGATTTGAGTCAAAAAGAGGAAGGGGATTTGGTGATAGAACGTCGATTTTTCTTGTGATTGTATCATTCTTGATTCCAATTGTTGGCTTGCTTTTAGCGATATTTAAGAAAAGTACACAGCCTCATGCGGCAAAGTCATACCTCATTGCTGCTATCATCGGGTGGGTTGTAGCTGCGGTATCATGGTATGGAATGTCCGACCGTGTGCAGCGAATGTATCAGGATTATCAGTATCAGCAGAAATATTATCAGCCATTTAAAGCGAAATAGAGATTATACGTGCCCTTGCTTTTTGCATAGGGCATGTTTTATTATATAAGAAAGCAAGTTTTACGGAGAAGGGGTGGGCGTATGATTATACAAACCGGAGCAAGAACAGATATTCCGGCATTTTATGCGAAATGGTTTGCCAATCGGTTGAAGGAAGGATATGTCATAGTACGGAATCCGTATTATCCGGAACAGGTGACGCAGTACAGTTTGTCACCTGAGGTAGTGGATCTGATTGGATTTTGTACCAAGAATCCGGAGCCAATGTTTCCTTATATGGAACTTCTGAAGCCCTATGGTCAATATTGGTTTGTGACCATTACGCCATACGGAAAAGAAATAGAACCCAATGTGCCGGAAAAGGAAATTGTTTTACAGGATTTTCGGAAACTTTCGAAGATGGTTGGTGTGGATTCTATCGGATGGCGTTACGATCCGATTTTGATCAATGAAACGTATACAATAGAGCGTCATATTGCTGATTTTAAACATATGGCTGGAACCTTGGCAGGGTATACGAAAACCTGCGTGATATCTTTTATTGATTTATATAAGAAGGTTCAGCGGAATTTCCCGGAAGCAAGAGAGGTGACAGAGAAGGAACGTCTGACTTTAGGTCGGGCCTTTTCAGAAATATGTCGAACCAATGGGATGACACTAAAGGCATGCGCGGAAGGAAAGGAACTGGAACGATTTGGAGTGGATTGTAAAGGGTGTCTTACGATGGAAACCTTTGAGACAGCACTGCACCGTCATTTAAAAGCACCGAAAAAGAAAAGTCAGCGTGGATTGGCATGTGCCTGTTATCTGGGAGCAGATATTGGAAGTTATGATACTTGTGGACATTTATGCAGGTATTGTTACGCTAATACCAGAAAAAAAGAGGTGGAAGAAAATCGGAAAAAACATGATCCGGAATCGCCGTTTCTGATTGGACATGGCAGAACGGATGATGTGGTGCATATTGCAGAACAAAAATCATGGTTGGATGAACAGATTCAATTTGATTTTGAAACAATGGATGGATTTTTTTAGGAAGGAAAACGATGAAAGTAGTCAGAAAAGCGGAGAAAAGAGATATTCCAAGAATATTGGAATTATTATTGCAGGTAGATATGGTTCATCATGAAGGACGACCGGATCTTTTCCGGGGACCGGCAACAAAATATTCAGCAAGTGAGTTGGAAGAGATTTTAGAAAAAGAGCAAACACCGGTATTTGTATGTGTTGATGAGCGTGACGTTCCGCATGGACACGCCTTCTGTATCATGAAGCAGGTCCTGGGAGATTCTGTTTTAACAGACGTGAAAACGTTGTACATTGATGACATCTGTGTGGATGAGCAGGTACGAGGAGAACAGGTTGGCCGTGCCTTATATGAGCATGTGTTAGCTTATGCCAAAGAACAGGGATGCTACAACGTGACACTGAACGTATGGACCTGTAATCCGGGAGCTATGAAATTTTACGAAAGAATGGGAATGGTCCCTCAGAAGATAGGAATGGAAACAATTATAGAAGAATAGTGGTGAGTGATTCAGAAGACTACTGAGATTCCTTGATGTGAATTTCAGTAGTTTTTTTGTTGGGAAATCATACGAAATGAAATCGCCTAAAATCCGGGGGAAAGTCAAAAGAAAAAGAGATTGTGCAATTTTTTGGAAAACTAGTGCGAGAAAATCTATTGTGCAAAATGCACAATTTGCTAAACGTTTTTATTATGTTTTGGTGCAAAAACATTGTGGAATATGTTTTTTGGCAGAATATTGACAAATATTTCCCGTGGTGTTAATATTAGTTTAACGTTAAACCTAAGCAAAACCAAATAGCGGTTTTCCTAGGGAGAAAGGGAAGAAAATTGCCGAACTTCCAATGATTTTTGGAAAGTAGGTGAAGTTTACCGTTAAACTTGTT
Organism: Eubacterium sp.; assembly: GCA_024698585.1. Taxonomy (GTDB): domain Bacteria; phylum Bacillota; class Clostridia; order Lachnospirales; family Lachnospiraceae; genus Eubacterium_G. Next base: position 55,790 of record JAILRB010000010.1, on the reverse strand, counting down.
TCTCAGTGAATGAATTAAAGGAGGAAAAATCAATATGAGAAAGAATTTTGGAAAGAAGGCAATCAGCCTTGCACTGATTGCAGCGATGTCTGTAACAATGGTTACAGGATGTGGAAACAACAAAAAAGCAAAGAATGATGGAAAGACAACAGTTACCTTAGGTATCTGGCCTTCAGATGATTTGGTTGATGATATTTCAACTTTTGAAGGATATGTTGACACCATGAAAGAATTACATCCGGATGTAGTGATTGAACCTGCACATTATACATATGCAACAGATACATTTGTTTCATTAGCATCTTCCGGAAATTGCCCGACAATTTTTGATACATGGTTTACAGAACCACAGAAGTTAATTAACCAGGGATTGGTTGCAGATATTACAGAAGAAGTTAAGGCTAGAGGCTGGGATGAAAAGATGAACCCGGATGTATTAAAGATTATGTCTGATGAAGATGGACACATTTATGGTATCGCTCGTGATGCATACGCTTTAGGTGTTATGTGTAACGTTAACCTCTTCAAAGAAGCAGGATTAGTTGACGAAGACGGAATTCCAAAATTCCCTCAGACATGGGAAGAATTAGCAGAAACAGCTAAGACAATTAAAGATAAGACAGGTTCTGCAGGTTTCTGTTTACTTGCTAAAGACAATGCAGGTGGATGGCACTTCTCAAACATCGCTTGGGCATTTGGCGCAACACTTTGTAAAGACAATGGCGATGGAACCTATACATCAAACTTAAATTCTAAAGAAGCTGTAGAAGCAATGAAGTATGTATATGACTTAAAGTGGAAGTATGACGTATTAACAGCAGACCCAACTGCTGAAAACTGGGATTCAGGATTCCAGCAGATTGGAACAGATGCATGTGCAATGTACATCGCAGCAAACGATGCAGTAGATAAGCCAACGCAGGTTAACGGACTTGCGACAGATAAGCTTGCTATGTGTGCAATCCCTGCCGGACCAAACGGAGATCAGTACTCCTTAACAGGTGGTACACCATATATGTTCTCTAAGGATGCTACAAAAGAAGAAATTAATGCAGCATTAGACTTCTTAGAAGTAATGGGTAGAACACCGGATGTAAACGACACAATGATTCAGGGACTTCAGGCTGACGCAGCAAAGAGAAAGAACAATGGCGTTCCTGTAATTAAACCATTCCCATGTTGGATTAATGAAGACAGACTGGAAGCAGAACAGAAAGTATTGGAAGAATACAAGAATGTTGACGAAAGATTATACAGCAGCTACTTTGATACAACAGGAAAAGAAGGAAACTTAAGATCAGAAGAACCAGGTGAAACACAGGAAATGTACGCACAGCTTACCAATGTTCTTCAGGATGTTGTAACAAACAAAGACTGTGACATTCAGAAATTAATGGATACTGCAAACGAAAACTATCAGAAGATTTTAGATAGTAAATATCATAAATAATCCCCTTTCAATGTATGTGCCCCTGAAAATGGGGCATGTATGTTAAAGGAGTAAAAAGGAGGAACCCGAAATTGAAAGCAAAGAAAGACGCAAGGGTTGTAAAGAAGAAAAAGTTTACAAAGAATGATCTCATCGGATGGTGTATTATGCTTCCTGCATTAGTATTATTTGCCTTCTTTGTTTGGGAACCATTGCTGGAAAGTGTCAGAATGTCTTTGTACTCTGCCAGAGGGGTGGAATTACAGGAATTCGTTGGATTTGATAATTATGTCAGTGTATTTAACAATGTAGATTTTAAGGATGCATTTATGAATACCTTTAAGTATATTGGCTGGTCCTTGGTAATCGGATTCATGGTACCAATCATATTGGCAGTTTTCATTACTGAAACAGTTCACGGAAAGGGATTGTTTCGAACAGCAATCTATTTTCCAAATATGATTCCCGGAATGGCAGTGTCATTAATGTGGGTATATTTCTTCAAGCCGGGAGAAACAGGTGTGTTAAACATTCTGTTGGCAAAGATTGGCGTGGAACCACAGGTATGGCTTAATAATGCAGCAATGGTAGTACCATTGATTGTCATTGCCCTGACCTGGAAAGGAGCCGGATCTACGGCACTGATTTACATGGCAGGAATTAGTGGAATTAATCCGGAATATTATGAAGCTGCAGCCATTGATGGCGCAGGGGTGTTCCAGAGAATTTTCCATATCACAATTCCGTGTATCTTAAGCTTAGGAAAGACAATGTTGATTTTGCAGGTCATTGCAGTGTTCCAGATTTTATACGAACCATTGGTTCTGACAAACGGTGGACCAAACAATGCCAGCCTATCCATTATGCTTTTAGTTTACCGATATGCATTTAGAGATTATAACTATCCATGTGCAGCAGCACTTTCAGTAATCATTTGTATTGTATTAATTCTCTTAAGCGGATTGTATATGAAGCTGACAAAGAGTAAAGACGAATATTAGGAGGGAAAAGGATGTTTTTTAAGAAATATGCGGACAAAACAGACGGCGCGATTCGCGGCTTTGATGTGAAGTCCATCAGAGTAAAAATCATATGCCTCCTGATCATGTTGGTATGTATCATATTTGGTGTGGTTGCAGTATTCCCGGCAATCTGGGTAATGCTGTCAGGATTCAAGGATTTGAAGGGATTATTAAATTCCACAGAGTTGTTCCCGAAAAGCTTTAGCTTTGAAGGATTCAAGGAAACATGGGATAAACTTCACTTCTTCGTTTACTACAAGAACTCCTTTATCATGGTAATTGGTGCCGTAATCTGTGCCATTATCTTCAATGGAATTCTTGCATATGCCTTGGCCATCTTGAAACCAAAGGGATACAAGATTATTAACGGTTTGGTTATGTGGAGTCTTTTGATTCCGGCAACAACCAGTATCGTAGCGCTGTTTGTAAACATTAACCGATTGGACTTAAACAATTCCTTTATTCCATTGTGGTTATGTTATGGAGCAAACGCATTTTATGTAATTTTATTTAAGGAATTTTTCGAAGGGCTTCCGAAAGAATTGATTGAAGCCGCAAAGATAGATGGCTGTAATGCATTGCAGATTTTCTACAAGATTGTATTGCCAATGTCAAAACCAATTATCATGGTTATCGTGATTTTTGCAGTGACAGCAGCCTGGTCAGACTTCCTGTTACCATACCTTGTATTAAATGGTTCAGGAAAAGAAACGGTAATGGTGAAGCTGTATTCATATACGACCTCCAGAACGACACCAATTGATATGATTCGTGCCATTACCTTCTCAATTATTCCACCAACAATTATCTTTATGATTTTCCAGAAGAAGATTACTGATGGAGCTGCTGGTGGAGCAGTAAAAGGATAATCATTGAACCCATTGGATTGCCGGTTGCATCTCCTCGCTTCCGGCAATCAAAAAATAAAACTCAAACAGAAATTGTTCGGAGGATATTATGGCAAAAGTAGCAGACAAATATTTTGAAACAGATCAATGGAAAATAATTGAACATGGATATAATCCCGAATATGGAGAAGTAGCAGAATCTATTTTTTCCTTGGGTAATGAATATATGGGCATCAGAGGATTTTTTGAAGAAGGTTATTCAGGAAAGAAACTGATTGGCAGTTATTTTAACGGAATTTATGAACAGACAGAACCGGATTATGGACATTACAAAGGTATCGTGGATTTTACCGAATATATGGTAAATTCCGTAAACTGGTTGTATACCCGTGTGGAAGTAGATGGCGAACAGCTTGATTTAGCCACGGCGGATATGGAAGACTTTCAGCGAGTGCTTGATTTGAAAACCGGAATGCTTACCAGAAGTTTTGTGTGGAATACCAAATCAGGAAAGAAACTCCGACTGACATTTGAACGTTTTCTTTCCATGACAGAAGTAGAATGTGCGGTACAGAAAATCACCGTAGAGACACTTCAGGGAAACGGTACCATTCAAATTACCAGTGGACTGGATTTTTCGGAAAAGCATCAGATGACAGATGAAAACCTTTGGGAATGCGGAAGAGAAAATGTTTCCTCCAACGAGGAAATTAAACTTTCCATCGAAGGAACAACGATCCATACAGGAAAGAAAGTATACAGCAGTGCAAAGATTTTTGCAGATTGTACGAATGTAAAGGAAGTCCTCCGGGAAAAGAGTGTTGCGGCACAGATGGATTTTGAATTCCAGGATGGTTCTAAAATTGAAGTTATAAAATTAGTGAAAAACATCACCTTGAAAGATGGTGATAGTGAAGAAGAATATGAAGAAAAAATTGCACAGATTGATGACGGAAAGGATGTGGATTCCTTATTCCGTGAAACCGTGAAATTCTGGGATGAAGTCTGGAAACACTCTGACATCATCATTGAAGGGGACGACGAGAACCAGCAGGGAATTCGTTTTTGTATTTTCCAGATGTTCCAGACCTACCACGGTGCAGTGAAGGGAACAAACATTGGTGCCAAGGGATTAACCGGAGAAGCATACAATGGAAATGCATTCTGGGATACAGAAACATATTGTTTACCGTTCTTCCTGTTCAATAATCAGGAAGCAGCAAAGAACTTATTGTACTTTCGATATAAGACATTGGATGAAGCCAGAGAACGTGCAAAGATGCTGGATTGTAAAGGCGCATTTTATCCAATTGCCACCATTAGTGGTAAGGAGTGCTGTAACCTTTGGCAGCATGCCAGCTTACAGCTTCAGGCATCCACGGCCGTGGCATACGGAATCTGGTTCTATGAAAAAGTATTCCAGGATCAGGAATTCATCAAGAAGTACGGCTTAGAGATGTTGATTGAAATCTGTAGAATGCTTGCCACCCGTGGTGATTATTCCGCAGAAGGAAAGTACGGATTCTATTGTGTCATGGGACCGGATGAGTTCCAGATGATGGTAAACAATAACTGTTATACCAATTATATGGCGAAGTTTACTTTTGATTATACATTAAAGAAATTAGGAGAAATCGAACAGGAAGATGCAGCGGCTTATCAGAAGGTGGTGGAAGCAATCCACTTTGAAAACACGGAAGCGGTAGCATGGGCTGAAATGTCTGAAAAAATGGATATTCCATACCATGAAGATACCAAGCTTTTCGAACAGCATGAAGGTTTCTTTAAATTACCGCATGTGGAAGTGGATGAAATTCCGGTAGAGGATTTCCCATTGTATCATCACTGGACTTACGACAGAATTTATCGAAATGACATGATTAAACAGCCGGATGTGTTAATGCTGATGCTGCTGTTTAATTCCAAGTTTACGATGGAACAGTTAAAGGCAAATTATGAATACTATGAACATCGTTGTATTCATGAGAGCTCTCTTTCTCCATCCGTACATTCCATTCTTGCTTCTCAGTTAGGAAGACATCAGGAAGCTTATGATTTCTTTGGCTTTGCCACAAGAATGGATTTGGACAATTATAACAGAAACACCCGGGAAGGGTTACATACCACGTCCATTGCAGCAGCGTGGATGAATATCATTTATGGCTTTGGTGGTCTGAGAACCGATGGAGAGGGCATATCCTTAAATCCATCCATTCCGGAAAACTGGACAGGTTATACCTTTAGAATTAACTATCAGAATGAAACCATTGAAGTTCATGTGACAAAGGAAAAAATTGAAATCAAAACCGAAAAAGGATTACCGGTTTCCTTAACGGTTTACGGAGAACCGGTAGTACTGAATCAAGACGTCTATACATGCCCTTACCAGGCATAAAGAGGTTTTATGGGAGAGTAGGATGATTAATTGGAAAATTCGAAAAGACGGATTTGACTACAACAAAATAGCAGAATTGGGAAATCGATTTTTAATCGGAAACGGATATATGGGTGTTCGAGGAACTTTGGAAGAGTTTGAAAAGGAACAGCTGGTGGCAGTGAATCTGGCAGGAATTTACGATCAAGTAGGAGATTCCTGGAGAGAACCGTTAAACGCACCCAATGGTTTTTTTGGCTATTTGGAGATTGATGGAAAGCCATATCGACTTCCGGAAGAGGAGCCAAAGAGCCACAGCGTGGAGTTAGACTATCGACATGGTATTTTCAAACGGGAAACGGTTTTTAAGACAGGTCGTGGAGAAGTCACCCTGGTTTGTGAAAGATTTGTTAGTATGGAACAGATTCATGTGGGAGCTATGCGCTTTACCATTCGGGCAAACTTCCATGCGGATATTAACCTGATTACAGGAATTGATTCGGATGTTTGGGACATTAACGGACCCCATTACAAGAAGGTTTCCATGGATGAGGAGTCCATGCTGAACATTACTGCAACATCCGAAGAAAAGGAATATCAGGTTTCGGTTGTGGCAGATGAAAAGACGGATTTTCCTTGTGAAAAGAAATTATATCAGGAACGAATGAAGTCTCTTAGAATTGTGAGTTTCATTACGGATATAGACCGTGAATACTGTGTGGAAAAGTTTTTTGCGGTATACACTTCAAAGGATACCAAGGATTGCTATAAAGCTGCCAAAGAGGCGGTCAGCAGAGCACTGAACCAGGGATACGAGGCAATGCTTAGCGAACAGAAAGAATCCTGGGAAAAACTTTGGGAGGATGCAGAAGTCCTCATTGATGGGGATGACAGGTCCATGGAAGCATTAAACTATTCAGAATATCATTTAATGAGTATTGCACCGAGACATGCAGAAAGTATGTCCATTGCAGCCAGAGGATTATCTGGACAGACCTATAAGGGTGCTGTGTTCTGGGATACGGAAATGTTCATGCTGGACTTTTTCCTGATGACAAATCCGGCTGTGGCAAAAACATTGATGCGATACCGAATTGATACTTTGGATGGTGCAAAAAAGAAAGCAAAAGAATACGGATATCAGGGTGCATTTTACGCCTGGGAAAGTCAGGAAGGCGGATTTGATGCGTGCTCAGATTACAATGTGACTGACGTCTTCACCAAGAGACCGATGCGAACATTTTTCCGTGATAAACAGGTTCATATTTCCGCAGCAGTTGTTTATGGAATTTGCCGATATGTTGATTTCACCAAGGACGACTCCATTTTAATAGAGGGTGGAGCAGAAACCATTATCGAGTGTGGGAAATTCTATTATGACTTGTTGCAGCAAAAAGTTGGTAGTGAGAAATACGAAATTCATGATGTGATTGGTCCGGATGAATATCACGAACGTGTCAACAATAACGGATACACAAATCGTATGGCAAAGTTTACTTTTCAGGCTGCTGTGGAATTAATTAAAAAAGCGAAGAGTGAACCGGAACGGTTCTTAAAAAATATGGATCAGGCAGAAATGGAACAATTGGAAAAAGCATTTCAGGATGCTTATGAAAAGATTTATATTCCAATGCCGAATGAACAGCGGATTATCCCGCAGTTTGATGGATATTTCGATTTAGAAGATACCACCGTTGAGGAAGTTCGAAGCAGACTGCTTAGTCCGAAAGAGTATTGGGGCGGAGCTTATGGTGTTGCATCCCATACTCAGATTATCAAACAGGCCGATGTGGTGACATGGTTATCCCTGTTTCCGCAGGATGTCACAGAAAATACTTTGCTAGCGAACTGGAAGTATTATGAGCCAAGAACCGAACATGGTTCCTCCTTAAGTGCTTGTATGTATGCAATGCTTGCCTGCCGCTGTAATATGCCGGAAAAGGCATTTCCGCTGTTTCTGAAATCCGCTTCGGCAGATTTACAGGGCGGCGGGAAGGAATGGGCAGGACTGGTTTATATCGGCGGAACCCATCCCGCAGCAGCAGGAGGCGCTTATATGGTGGCATTGAGAGGATTTGCGGGACTACGTTTTGAGAATCATCAGGTGACGGTAAAACCGAATTTACCGGCACATTGGAAAGGGATGAAATTCCGTGTTTGCTATGAGAACGAAAAGTACGAGATAGAAATCAGTCAGGAACAGGTCAGTGTGCAAAAAATAAGAAGCCTTAGTTAAGGCTTCTTACACTATCACGTTCCACAATGGTGGTTGGAAGAATGACTTCCGTCGGACTTGGTGTTTCTCCATTTAGGAGCTCTAACATCAGTTTTACCGCAAGACGTCCTTTCAGTTCCATATCCTGATGGATGGTGGAAAGCTGAGGATTCATGATGGTACAGATATTTAAATCGTCAAATCCCATTACGGAAATGTCTTCCGGAATACGAACGCCACGTTTATTCAGGTTTGCCATAATATTTCCGGCAAGGAAATCGGCAGTGGTAACAATGGCGGTAACATCCGGATGAGCCACCATATAATCGGCAATCTGCTGGGTATGCTCTAAATCCATTCCGCATTCAAAAACTAATTCGGAATCGAATGGAATAGAAGCTTCCGTGAGAGCCGCTTTATAACCAAGATAACGTTCCATCAATACGCCGCCGTTCTGGATTTTAGGAGAGGCAAAAGCAATTTTTTTATGACCTTTTTCAATCAGATATTTTGTGGCCATGTTGCTTCCACCGAAATCTTCTAAACCAACGTTACAGATGTCGGCCTGATGAACGTAACTGTCAACCAATACGGTTGGTAACTTCTGAGCCTTAATGGACTCAAAAAAATCGTCCTGGAAAATACCGGCTAAGAACAATCCGTCGATGTCCCAGGTACGAAGAAAGGATTCGATTTCTTCAGGAGTCTCTGCGGTACGAATCATCAGATAATAACCGTTTTCCCGGAGAACCTGTTCCAGAATTCCTAAAAATTTTGAAAGAAAAGGATCTTCCATAAAGTTAGACCCTTTTATCGTTAAAACGTGATTGATGAATCCAATCACTTTGGATGAATGTGACACCAGGGAACGGGCAGACATATTTGGAACATAACCAAGCTGTTCAATGGCCTCGTTAATTTTCTGAATGGTCTGTGCGGAAACACGACCGGTTTTCCCATTGATCACGTTCGAAACCGTTGTTGCGCTGACCCCGGTGGCAGCAGCAATGTCTTTAATTGTAACCATAGTAAATCCTTTCGAGGTAAAACGTTAAATCATATAGTTATATATTAACATTTATATAAAAAATTGCAATAGCAGAGAAAGGTAAGAGGAAAAATGAAGGGAGTAATTTTTGACTTGGACGGAGTACTGGTCTCCACAGATGAATTACATTTTCAGGCTTGGAAACGTCTGGCAGATGAATTAGGCATTACCACCTTTACCAGAGCGGATAATGTCAGACAAAGAGGCGTGAGCAGAATGGCTTCCCTGGAAATTGTTTTGGAAAAATCCGATAAACAATTTAGTGAGGAGGAAAAGGTGGAACTCGCTGACAGAAAGAACGGATATTATGTGGATATGTTGAATGACTTAGATGATTCAGCACTCCTTCCGGGAGCAACAGAAACCTTGCAGATGCTTCATGAAAAAGGCATCTTAACGGCGGTTGGATCAGCAAGCAAGAATGCACCGCTGATTCTGGAAAAAACAGGACTGCTTCCGTTGATTGACAAAATCAGTTGTGGTCTGGATGTGACAAAATCAAAACCGGATCCGGAAGTGTTTTTAGTTGCAGCAAAGAAACTGGAACTGTCACCGGAAGATTGTCTGGTGGTAGAAGATGCAGCAGCAGGTGTGGAAGCGGCAAAGAACGGTGGAATGAAGTCTTTAGGCGTAGGTCCGCATCATGCAGAGTTAGGTGCTGATTATGATTCAGAAAATCTTGCCACAGTAAATCAATGGAGGGAAATATTATGGTAAAAGATACAAAGCAGGAAACGAAGCAGTCAAAGAGACTGGGGGGAAGAGCCGGATTTGTGATTGGTTGGGTCGCACTCTATTTTCTCATTGTAGGAATTGTCTGCTCAGCAATGCAGATGCCTTCAGCCATTCAAAAGATGCAGCAGAAGAGTAAGGCGGAAAACAGTAAGGTAGTTCTCTATGAAGGACCGAAATCATTAAAGGATTCCACCAGGGAAGACTTAGACAGCTTATCTGAAGATGACCGCGAATTCGAGGAATATGCGATTACTCATTGTGTGGACACGGTTGTTAAAGTCAATGGCAAAGAAAGCTATGTGTATGATACTCATGTAAACAATACTCACACATGGAAGACCGATTATTATCCTGCACAGGAAAGAACACCAATTACTTATTTTGATTTTGATGGAACGGTTCAGGTGTCTGTGGAAGTAAAGGATATTGACTTAAAGGCAGTGACCATTCGTCCGTTAAAGTATGATATCAAACCGGAAATTGATGTAAAGAATCATCGTGTAACTTTTTACATTGATACCCCGGATACATATACTGTGGAATTTAATAAGAACGTAAAACGTGCAGTGCACATTTTTGCAAATGAAATTGATGAGGATGCTCCAAGTCCGGATGATGAAAACGTGATGTACATCGGACCGGGTGAATGGAATATTGAAAACATTGTATTGCAGGACGGCGATTCTGTATACATTGCCGGTGGTGCGGTGGTACATGGAATTGTAAATGCAAACTTTGCATCCAATGTTAAGGTTTATGGACGTGGAATTATCGATGGTTCCATGATTCGTGGATGGAAGGGAAGATCTCCTAGAATTCCGTTAAAATTTGATAACTGTACTAATGTGACTGTAGAAGGTGTTTGTGCATTGAATGCCAATGCATGGGTATTCCAGGCATACGATACCATTGGAGGAAAAATCGATAACTTAAAGATCATTAGCTCCAGACCAAACGGAGACGGAATCTCCTTACAGTCTTGTAAGAGTTTTAAAGTAAAGAACAGTTTTGTTCGTTCCTGGGATGATTCTCTGGTTGTAAAGAACTATGATGAAAACAGTACCAATATTAAATTTGATAATGTACAGATTTGGACAGATTTAGCGCAGTCCATGGAAATTGGTTATGAAACAAACAAGGGACAGAAGGAAAACTCCAAGATCGAAGATATTTCCTTTGAAAACATCACCGTACTTCATAACTTCCATAAGCCGGTATTGTCCATTCATAATGCAGACGATGCCCTTGTGACAAATATTAAATATAAAAACATTGTGGTGGAAGATGCCAGCGTAGGGCAGGGTGACGGAACACCGCAGCTCATTGATTTGGGTATTGTTCAGAATTCATCCTGGTCAGCCACAAGGGAACGTGGACAGATTTCAAATATTACCGTGGATGGTTTTGAAGTGCTTTACGGCAATGACTCCCTGCCATCAAAGGTAGAAGGTTATGACGAACAACACAAGGTAACCAATGTGACAATTCAAGGACTGAAAATCAAGGGAAAAGAGATTAAATCACCGGAAGAAGGCGGATTTGTAATCAATCCACTTTCCACAGAAAATATCGTAGTAAAGTAGGAGGTTTGTTATGAAGAAAAAAGGATTAATATTGATCGCAGTACTGGCGATTGCTCTATCAATCATGCAGATTGTCATTATCATGGGCACATCTCCTGCATCAGGTTCCGGAAAGAACATCAAGGAAGTGAAGGCTCCGGACCAGAAGGAAGCCATGGAAAATGATTTGTTCAAGGTGGAAGAATATGTGGCTCCAAAGATTGACGGAACCAATGTGGCATTAAAGGGAACTGCAACAGATAATGGTTATACCGATGTATATCCGGCTGCCAATGCAATTGACGGACGAAGAGAATCAGCTTCCTACTGGGAAGGTGGAACAAGCGGTCCGAGTCAGATTAATGTGAAACTGGAACAGGCATATACCATTCATACCATTCGAATTGGCTTATGTCCGGATACCATTTGGGGACCAAGAACCCAGACCCTTTCTGTAAAGACCAGTGATGACGGAAAAGCATGGAAGGATTTGATTCCGGAGAAGGACTATGATTTTGATCCAAAGACCGGAAATGAAATTATCTTAAAAGATTTTGGGAACGTAAAGACACAGTACGTTCAGGTGGAAATCACAAAGAACACCGGTGCAAACGGTGGACAGATTGCAGAACTCGAAATTTACTCTAATGATAAATAACAGGTAAATCAGAGATACTCCTCTCATTTCATAGCGTGAAATGAGAGGATTTTTGTTTTTAAAAAAACTTTCTACAAAAGCAGAAAAAAGTATTGACAAATAAATTCTACGAATGTAGAATAAACATGAGCTCGAATTTTACAAATGTAGAAAGAATAAAGAAAGGAAATAAAAGAGATGAAACAATTAAACAAGAAAATGATGAAGGTGCTGGGATTTGTGGCAATCGTAGCCGCTGTTGGTGTATTAGGAACAACCAATTCGGTTCAGGCGAAACAGCTTAAGGAAAATAAGGTTTATAAAATTAACCTGGATGGGAAAAAAGGAAAAGAAAAAGTTCAGATCAAAACGAAACAGGACAAAAAGAGAGAAGATTTTGTGATTTATTCAATGTATATTAATGGGAAAAAAGTAGCAAAGCAGAAAGGGTTCGAACTTCGTTGTAAGACAATGGATATCGATAAAAAATCAAAAGGAACAGCGTTGGTTTTTTATGCACAGACAGATAGTCAGTGTTTATCTAATAAAGCTGGGATTTTTTCTTATAAGGATGGAAAGTTAAAACGATTAATCAATTTCAATAAATCCTTTGGTGAAATGAGCATTTATAGATTGGATAAGATTTCCACAAACGGAAAGGGATTCGTAACGATAGAGGCTGATACCCCTTGTAGAGTCAATATTGGAAGCTTTTTTGCTAAAATTATTTTTCAACTAAAATCAGGAAAACTGGTTAAGGTGACAAATGGAAGCTTTGTCCTTAATAAATTTTCACGGAAGTATCAGTATGTTTTAAAGGAAAACGTTAAGGTATATGATAACGAGGAATGTACCGGTGAGGAACAGTTGATTTTTAAGAAAAATATGAAAATTCAGATTTTAAAAGTTTCATATAAGATAACGACAGTAGGTGGTAGAAAAGAAGTATCCGCTGCTAATGCTTATGTGAAAGCCAGCAATGGATCATACGGTTGGATTAACATAAGACAGGTTGAGTATGATGATTTGGATGTTGAACATCAGCAGTTTAAAGAATATCCTATGTGGGGGTAAAAAGAGATATAAAACAAACGGGCAGCAATTTTGCTGCCCGTTTGTTGGATTAATCAAGCTTTAAATATTTGGCATCAGTTGATATTCCTGCCTGCTCTAATAATTTACGATAACTCTTCATTTTCGATTTTGGAAGACTGATTTTTATTTTTTCACCGGTTTTTGTAAATGCTTTTTCACCAATTACATGAAGTGACTTAGAAGTGATTTTAATCTTCTTTAATTCGGAAATGTTAAAAAAAGCTTTGTTACCAATGGTCTCAATGTTATCTCCTAAGATAACAGAAGTTAATTGTTTACAGGAACGAAATGCATTGTTTGGTATCTGCTTTACATTTCCTTCGAAAGAAACCTTCTCTAAATGATTAAGCTCTTGAAAGGCGTCGGGTGAAACTTCAGTAACATCAAATGTCCGTCCGTTAATGTCTATTTCTTTCGGGATAACAAGAGTATTCTTTTTTGCATCATCCGAGCCGATAAATTTTACAGTGTTCAGTGAAGTTATCTCGTAAATCAGATGATTCTCCAGTGTATACCGTTGCCCGATTGGGCTATTTGCAACTTTTTTTCCGTCATACCAATCAATTTCTCCAAAGGCCAGGGCATCGGTAAAACTTGTATGGATTGGTGATTTTCCACCGTATTGGTGATACCATTCGTCCGGATAAAGAACATCTTTTCTGACATAGGCCTTATTTGTCTCTACTTTCTCCGACTCTCCTTTTCGAAGTCGTCTGGCTACAACTACGGTTCTGCAATTATCAAATTCGTAAGAGCAAGTGGATAGCATTAACAAATGATCCTTTTCATTCACATCTACCGGGCAGTGATAGAGAGAACGACTTTCAATCTCATAGAGGAAATTGAGAAAATCATCTTTCTCATAAAACATTCCGGTCAGATAATTAAAATTTGTATTTTTTTCCATGGTTCCGGAAACCCGCATAAAGGAGATAATCTTCCATTTTGAATTCTTATATAACGTATCAAAGGTAATGACCGGATGCTTCTGGTAGAATTCCAGATTTTTGTAATTCGGAAGCTCGTAAAACATCATATGGGTGGAATTCATGTTATGACCGTGGATGACCAGATTCGTGCTTGGAATTTCAATGGAACTGTGTCCGTCTAAATAAAGACAACCATTTTTATCTTTGTGACCTTCAAAGTCATGTTCCAGATAAAAGTCAGCACCGTGGTAATCCTGCATCACCGGATAATCAATTTTAGTTCCGGGAATGGTTAACCATCCGCGAATATCTTCGTTATAGGCAATCAATTTCTTAAATTTCAGCAGAACGCCGTCTTCATCTTTGGCGTTATTCTTATAATTTGAATCCGGATTAATGTCAAAAGATTGAGACTCACTTTCTTTTTCCTTTGCCGGTGGGGTGGCTGATTCATCTTCCTTGTATGAATAGTAAATCTCCCGATATTTTTCATTCACTTTTCTGGAGTGATAGGGTTGAAGTACCAGATAATAAAGGAGAAATAAACTACACCCTACAAGAAGCAGAAGGGAAGAAATAGTGAGAAAAACTCGAAGTTTTTTCTTGCGATTTTGTTTCATTTCTGTACTCCTGTTAGTTTGTCGTAAGTGCATTATAAAAGGTTCAATTCTATTTTTCAACGGATATGGGGGAAGTGTTTAATAAAAATGGAAAACGAAACGTTTTTTTGTATAAAGTATACAAAAAAGATTTGGTTTTTTAGTGAAAACGAATGTGGACAAAAAAAATCCCTCGTGATACCATTAGTTTAACGTTAAACGTTGAACGTTAAACCTGTTTGGGTTTAGGACGGAAATCAATGTAATAAGAGGATAGGAGTGAAATGAAAATGAGGAAGATTTTTAAGAAAGTGGCAGCCATTGCCGGTGTATTAGCATTAACGATTAGCATGCACACAATGGCATTTGCAGCAGATGATATTGTGTTGGACGGAGACGGAGGAGCCAGTTCCCTGATTGGTGAATATAAGGCTAGCGGTTCAGAGTACAAATATCTTGGATTTGCGACAACAAAGGAAGCAACGTCGGATTATAAATATCTCCAGATTACCTATAAGGGAGACATCAGTTGCTTAAGAATTGAATTTAACAGAGAAGACGATTCCAATGAAGGACCATACTGGTTTAATCCGGATGGACAGACTTTAGTATTTCAGACAGTTGATGGAAGTGAAATTCCATTAACACCTAGCAAGGAAACAACTATTACATTGGATTTAGCAGCAATCGGAATTGACATCGGAGAATTCAGAGGAATGCATCTTCATTATTTAGATCCGAATATGCAGGAGGGCTCTTTTACCATTACTGATGCTAGATTTAAGACAAGTGACCCAAATGCTAGCGGAAATTCAGGTTCCACAAAAACAAAGAAATCCAATTCCGGATCAGGTGATGACGGAGCAAGCACCAGTGCTTCCAAGAGCACAGCAGGAAGTGGTGCCAATGGCTCATCAGCCGGAACAGCGGGTACTGCAGGTGGAGCAACAGATGCACCACAGACCGGTTCGTCAAGTTATCCAATCTTTATTGCACTTGGTGGCATTGCAGTGGCAGCCGTAGCATTTATTGGTTCAAGAAAGATTAAAGAATAATCATATGAAAATAATCATATGAGAAAGGATTGAGGTTTTTTATGAATAGTAAATTAGTAAAGAAAATAGTGGCATATGTTTGTGCTTTAGCGATGGTATTTACAACCTTCACCGGCATTAGCAAAACAACAGTAAAGGCAGATGTAGATGATATTTTTGTAGATGGTGCTGTGAAAAACTTTGGAACAGTTGCTGAATATGCATATAATTATGGATGGCTTTGTGGAGCTGGTTCCGACTATCGATATATGTTTATTACCTATACAGGAGATATTACAAATTTAAGATTACAATTTGTAAAAGGCGATGCCAGAGACAATACATTTTATTGGATGGATCAGACAAAGAATGAGGCAACGAATAAACATGTAACCTTTGTTGGAGAACCAACTTTGGCAACGGAAACAGAGAATACTGTAGTAATTGATTTGAATGCTTCAGGAATTGAATTAGATAATTTTGATGCAATGGATATGCATTACGGACCGGGAACATTAAATATCGGTTATGTAAGATTATCTTCATCTTCTGAAATTAAGGCAGTTGATACAATGCCAGAAGAAACAACAGGAGAAGAAACAACAGGTGACGAAACTCCATCATTGGACCCGATTACATTAAATGACGATGGTTCGCCAATGATTAAGGAATGGATTTCCACAAAGAAACAAGGCGATGAAGGTTACCCATACGAATATTTAGGTTATGTATACGTTGGGGCACCGGCAGGATATAAGTATCTTAAGCTGACTTATAAGGGAGATACAACAGCATTTAATGATTTACGTTTCGAGTTTGTAGGAGGTTCTACAATTGGTTTCGCTACACCTTATGGTGGCCAGTTTAAGACCGTTGATGGAGAAAATGTTCCGGCACCTACAGAAGAAGCGCAGACCGTTATTATTGATTTAGAAGCATCAGGAGTAGATGTGACAAAGTCAATTGATGGAATTCATGTACATCAGACAGCAGATAATGGAAACTTTGAAATTACAGATGCTCAGTTATTAGCAAAATATACAGCACCGGTTGATCCTTCAACATTACAGGATATCATTTTAAACGGTGACGAAAATGGCATGAGTGCCATGATTAAGAACTTTGGAACCATCAAACAGGGATATAAGTATGGCGGATATGCAACATTAAAGGAGCCAACCTCAGATTACAAATATTTGATTCTTACTTATGCCGGAGACATTACATCAATTCGTTTCCAATTTGCATTCACAAATAATCAAGGAAATGATGAAGTACTTGATGGACCATGGTGGTTTAATAAAGAAGGACAGACAATTTACTTTGAAACAGCAGATGGCAGTGAGATTCCATTAGATGGTGGCAAGGGAACGACGGTTGTAATTGATCTTGAGAAATCAGGAATTGATTTAGGAAAATATAATGGTGTTCATATGCATGCCGGATATGGCGAAGACGTAAAGGAATTCAGCTTCCGTATTGGTATGGCAAGACTTTCTACCAAAGCTGATCTGTGCGAAATTGATGTTATGCCAACTGAAACAACAACAAAAGAAAACGGACAGAAGACAACAGCTGCAACAGCAGAAGTTAAGAAACCTGCTAAGGTGGCAGTGAAGAAAGCTACAAAGAAAAAATCTGCAAAGACTGTTAAGGTATCATTCGATAAAGTGAATGGTGCAAATGGATATGAAGTAGCGGTTTACAAGTCAAAGAAAGATGCTAAAAAGAACAAAAAAGCAGTTAAGAAATTAAGCAACGTGAAGAAAGTTTCCGTTAAGGTAACTTCTAAGAAATTAAAGAAATGTAAGAAATTATTTGTTCGAGTAAGAGCTTTCGCAGTTGATAAAAAGGGCACCAAGGTTTTCGGTGACTGGTCAAAAGTTAAGAAAGTTAAAATGACAAAAAAATAAAATGAAAGGAATAAGGTGGTGGTCCACAATGCGACTGCCATCTTATCTGACTTTAAGGAAGGAAGAAAAATGAACTGGAAGAAAGGGATTGTCTATATTATGGCAACAACATTGCTAATGGGAGAAATTTTGATGAGCACAGGGGAAAAGGTGGTTGAGGCTACAAATCGTGTTCAGGTGCCGGAAACGGTTGCTGAAACCGCAAAGATTGGAGCAACAATGCCGTACACCCGCTATGATTCAAAGGCAGCGACACTTGGAAACGGAGCAAAGCTTGCGATTTCGACGGATTTTGCTAAAAATAATATTGCAAGTCAGGCTTCGGAGCAATCATACATTCGTTTGCCGAAAAGAGATGCTTATGCACAGTGGCAGGTAAACACAACAGGAGCAGGTGTTACCATGCGTTTCACTTTACCGGATAGCAGTGATGGAATGGGAAGGGAAGGATCATTGGACGTTTATTTGAACGGAAAAAAAGTCCAGACGGTCAATCTAACTTCGTACTATATGTGGCAATACTTTGAAGCACCAAATGCTTCGAATCCTTCCGGAAGTCCAAAGGATGCTCCCGTATCTGGAACCACAGCCTGTTTTGCTTTCGATGAAGTGCATTTTCGTTTAAGTACTGCATTAAAGAAAGGTGACGTGATTCGAGTACAGCACAATGGAAAAGATACCTTAGAGTATGGAGTGGATTTCCTGGAAATCGAAGAAATCCCGGCAGAAATCAAGAAGCCTGCCAATGCATACTCAATTGCAGACTATGGTGCAGATGGAACAGATCAGTACGATGATTATGGTGCAATTACTAAATGTATCACTCAGGCAAAGAAAGACGGAAAAGATGTCTATATTCCGCGAGGAACTTACAGAATTGGTCAGGTGTGGAATGTCAATGCATCAGATATTAAAATTATTGGTGCAGGAATCTGGTATACGAATATCCAGTTTACCCAGTCCGGAAGTGGAAAAGGCGGAATCTCCGGAAATATGGCTGAGAATGTGGAGTTCTGTCATATGTATATTCAGTCAAAGCTACGATCCAGATATAACCAGAATGCGAACTATAAATGTTTCAAGGATGTGTGGAAGAACTGCTATATTCATGACATCTGGGAGGATCATTTTGAATGTGGATTCTGGCTTGCAGATTATGGCAGCCCGGTAGATTATTCCGATAGTCTTCTGATTGCAAACTGTAGAATCCGCAACAATTTCGCCGATGGTGTGAATTTCTGTCAGGGAACCTCCAATGCCACCGTATATAACTGTAGCATCCGAAATAATGGTGACGATGGACTGGCAATGTGGAACAATAACTACCTTGGTGCTAAAGATGAATCAGGAAATGTATTTTGCTATAACACCATTGATTTCATCTGGAGAGCAGGAGCCATTGCCGTATATGGAGGAAACAATCACAAGATTTACAATAATTATATTGCAGACACCTTTATGGCATCCGGGATTCATTTAAATACGAACTTTGATGGTTATAAATATTCGAATAACCAGGGAATCGAAATAGCAAATAATATTTTGGTACGCTGCGGAACGGCTTCTGATTCCTGGAACAGTCCGCTAGGTGCCATTGATATTTCAGGAAGTGTCAATCATCTTTCCTTCACCAATACTTACATTTACAATGCACAGCATGATGCGATTAAGATTTCCAATAGTCCATCGGGCATTGTATTTCATAATACAACAGTGCTTGGATGTGGTATTGACGGACAAACAACTTCTGGAAACAATCCGGGAGCAGTGATTAAATATGAAAATAAGAATTCTACCAAGAGCATCCAATATGACGGATTAACTTATGCAAATTGTCCGTATGGAGATGTTATTTATGGTAGTAGGATTAAGAGTACATTTTCCGGGGAAGTCAATAAGGGAAATAATTGTCCGGTGACAATTCCGGCAGGTACCAATAAGATTATCAGCAGTCCGATTACAGTTCGACCGGAAGAAACCACAGCAAAACAGACAGCTACCGTCTCAGAGAAAGTGGCACAAGTCGTTGTGAAAAAAGTGGTAAAGAAGAATCGGAAAGCCAAAAGTGCAAAGATTACTTTAAAGAAAATCAAAGGTGTTAAAGGATACCAGGTGAAAGTTTCTTTGAATAAGAAGTTCAAAAAATCAAAGACCATTACAAAGTGCTTTTCCAAGACCAGCTTCAAGGTTTCCGGAAAGAAACTGGTGAATGCAAAGGTACTTTATGTAAAAGCACGGGCGTACCGCATGAAAGGAAAAGCAAAGAACTGGGGGAAGTGGTCGAAAGTGAAACAGGTAAAGGTGAAGAAATAAGAAGTGAAAATATTATTGAAGAAGAATCGTTTGTTTAAACGATTCTTCTTTGGGTTTTTTCATAATTCAAATCAAATAATGGATAAAGGAGAAATATTGAAAAAATATTGAACATTTCTAAGCAAATGTGGTACAATGACAAACAGAAAAAAAGGGGGAATGGGGATATGAAAACTGCGATAAAATTAGAATAGAAAGCCTATATTTACTTAAGGCACTGAATGTGCTGTGAAGGAAAATGGGCTTTTTTTATGAAAAACAATTATATGATGAAAAGAAAGGGATTAGAGATGAGAAAGAAAAATTTCAAGAGAGTACAGGCATTGGTTCTGACAGCTGCAATGGTGCTTCCGGTAGTGCCAGTTCAGGCAGAGGAAAACAGTGTTTTGATTGGTGACTACGTTGTCACCGGAGACATTGAGGATGTGGATGGAGACGAAAGCGCTTTATACATTAGTTCCGATAGTCAGGTTAACGTAGCAATGCAAGAAGGCGTCACAGAAACAGAACAGAGAATTATTATTGAGAGTGATACAACGGGAACGGTTACATTTTCTGATGTTCATATCAATATGTCATCGGAGTGTGTTTTGATTAATTCAGATGCGGATGTTACATTGGTATTTCCGAAAAACACAGAAAGTTCTTTCGTGGCATCGGTAGGATTTGGTATTTATGTAGCAAAAGATTCTAAGCTAACCATTGCCGGTGAGGGAACTGTTAATGCAGAAACAAATGGTGCAGCGGCAGCCATTGGTGGTGGCTTTCCTGATGAATCAGGAGAAAACTGTGCAGAAATAACTATTCAGGAAGCTACTGTAAATGCGTATTCAAAACTTGGTGCGGCAATTGGGTCAGGTGCCGAAGTGGATGGTTGTAAGGTAGTCATTGACGGTGGAACCGTTAATGCTTCATCGACATTTGGTTCCGGAATTGGAACCGGATATGGAAAAAACTGTAACGGCGGAACTGTTATCATTAATGACGGAGTAGTTAATATCGAAACAGAACAAGGCGTAGGGATTGGTGGAGCAAACGATACGGAAGTCGGAGGAGATGGAGCGAATCTGACGATTAATGGAGGAACAGTTACCATTAATTCTAAAGGAAGTGGTGCCGGAATCGGTGGCGGAAACGGTAATGAAAGCGGTGGAAACGGTGGAACATTCCTTATGAATGGAGGAAATGTAACTGTTAACAGTAATTTAGGAACAGCAATCGGTGGTGGTCTTTCCACGAAAAAAGGTGGGGACGGTTGTGATATCACAGTCAATGGTGGAACCTTGACAGCTATCACAGCGCAGAGTTATTGCACCATTGGTGGTGGTTTCGCAGAGGACTTTGATGATGGTAATGAAACCGGTGGAAATGGTGGAAGCCTGACAATTAATGGCGGAACAGTCATTGTTCAAAATACATGCACCAGAGAGGGCGCAGTAGCCATCGGTGGTGGATATGGAATCCAGAGAGGTGAGAATACCGCAATTAAAGTGCAGCCAAAAAATGGAGAACAGATTGATGTAGAATATGATGCCGATGATTTGAATCCAAAACAGGTAGAAGGCTCTCCGTTTATTTCAGGAACGAATGTTATTGATGTCGATTTAAATAGTCGTTATTTCAAGGCAAGTGCCGGTGAATTAGATGAAGCAAATATAATTAGAGTCAGTGATGACGTTAAGGTAGAAGGTTATCAGATTAATGCAATTTCAGGCGGCGCAAGAACCGTTGGTTCCGTTCCGAAAACAGTGAATGGAAAGCAGGTTGTGGGCAGAGGAATTGTGTATGCTTTAGCGAAAGTGAATGGTCAGGAAAACGACGTAACTGATAAAGATATTAAAGTTGGTGGAAAAAATTATTTTGTGAGAAATTATGATTTAACCAATGCACCAACACTTTCTCTGGAAACTGCAGACCCGAACAGAACTTATTTTGCAATTACCATGTTATTTGCCAATGGTGGCTCAAAGAAGGAATTTGAAGCAACTTATAAGGCGAGAACTTATGTTGTGTTAGAAGATGGAACTATTGTTTACAGCGATGTGGATTCCTATACGATTTTCGCAATCAGCGAGGTATTGTATCAGAATCAGAAGATGAGAAACAAAACATGGCATAATTACCTTTACGAAAATATTCTGAAGGTGGTAGATTCTTCTTACAAAGAAGTTGATTATGATTGGAATAATGAAATCGTAAAATTAAAATAGTAATACGGAATAAAAGCCGGCGAAACTTGGAGTTCGCCGGCTTTCTTGCTATTGGTAATCTTAATAAGATTTTGATATAATGGAGTTAACTGAGTGGGTTGGAAGAAGTTGAACCGGAATACTAAATCAGATATATAGCATAAAAGGAGCGTAGTATTATGAAATTTAAGGTAGATATTTTTAACAAATTAAATAGCGAATGGGCATTGCTTACTGCAGGTGATCAGAAAAAGTTTAACACGATGACCATTAGCTGGGGCGAGATGGGAACTCTTTGGAATAAACCGGTGGTTACCGCCTATGTGAGAGAATCCAGATACACCCACGAGTTTTTAGATCATGGAGACTATTTTACCATTAGTTTTTATCCGGAAGACTATAAAAAAGTGTTAGGAGTTTTGGGGTCTAAGTCCGGTCGTGATATGGATAAGATGACGGAATCCGGATTGAAGGCAAAGTTCCTGGAAAAAGGAGTTACCTTTGAAGAAGCAGAAATTACTTTAGTTTGTAAGAAACTGTTTATGCAAAGAATTGATATGGATTTGATGTCAGATGAAATCAGAGCACAGTTTTATGCAGATAATGATGCTCATGATATGTATATCGGTGAAGTGATAGACATTATTCAGTAGTTAAAGTTTTTCCAGTTTATGACAATTGTCATGACGAATTTTCGGATTTTGTGACAGATGGCATCTAGGAGTACTTTCTGTTTTTTGGTTTAATGAACTTACAAACAATAATTCACATCAGAAAACCGTTGAGACTGATGAAAGATTGTTTAGGAAGTGAGGATTAAAACGATGAACAGCAAGAAAAATAGTGCGAATATTTTTATGGCAATTGGAGTGCTATTGATTATCTTATCCGGAGGATTTTTTGTCACAAGCTCCTGGGGAAGTTTTAGCAATGAAGTTAAGGAATTATGTTTATTTATTCCAATGATTCTGTTGTTTGCAGGTCATTATTATGTTAAACAAAAATTGCAATTACAGAAAACGGCAGTGTGCCTTTACTATTTAGGGGTGGCTGCAACGGCATTTTTAGGATATATGCTTCTTAGCAATTATACGGCTGGTAATTTCCAGTTTTCCGTATCTGTTTCATTATTGATTGCATTGGCATTTATCATTGTGAAAATTGCAAGAGAAAAATCCTTTTTGGATTTTATTCTGGCAACCATATTAGTTGATAGTTTTACGATTTCATTAAATGCAGAAGCAGGGAACGAAGTAAACATTTTATTGATTTCATGGGCTGTGATTTTGATCGGATTAAGTTTTCTTTGCAAGCATAAGAATCGGTTATTTGAAGCAGAACCAATGATCCAGAAGACATTATTGATTTTAGCAAGAGTACAGTTTATTGCATGTTTCTTCCACTTGACATTAATCTTTTTTCCAAACTGGATTGGAAAAGTGGCAGAAGGATTTGTGATGTACGCATTTTCCGGGGAACTGACAGAACAGGAATTTGATCAGTTGATTTCCGGGAATTCTCAGGAAATGGCTTTTGGAGGAATCTTTAATTATTCCAGACCGGTATTATTGGTGGCACCGTTTTTGGCAGGTTCTTTAGTAATTGCCCTCTATATGGTAAAAGATTTGTTAGGAAAATTACAGGAAGAAAACATTAAGCTTTTTAAGAACGCAGGGTGGTGTATATTTCTTGGAACCCTGTTACTTGATCTCAATCGAATCATTCATTTAAATGTTTATGAAGTTGTTTTTATCATTTTCAGCATTTTGATGGCTGCACAGATTGTAATGAAGGAAAAGGAAATTCTGTATATATTGGGATTTGTAGGAATGGCCATTGAATTTGCGGAATTTGTTTTTGGAAACGTGAATGATTATAATACATTGCTTCCATATCCTCTTGTTTGTGCCGTAGTATTATGGATTAAGTGGGGACTTGATAAAAAGGAAAAGGTCTTGCTTCACATAGGAATTTATCAGGGAATCATGCAGATTGCATTGTTATATTTAAAACTTGGAAAGACGGAGTTATCCCTGCAAGGTGTGGCTGAAATTAGTATCATCCCATTTTTAGCTTATGTGGCGTTACTCGTTTTGACAGCTGCTGAATTTGTGAAGTTTATGCCGGAAAAGATTTGGGTTCGTTCCATCGGAGTCGGTGTGGCAACATTAGCTTTTTGCCTGATGCCATTACATTATATCCCAATGGAGGAAGTATATTATCCGGAATGGATTGCCATGGCAATCTTTTTAGGAACGGGATTTTTCAGTTTTGCTTGGCGTGGATATAAGAACGTGAGAGCTACAGTCCAGCGAATTGGTTTATTTGTTCCAATGGGAATCTTATTAGCACATAGTATAGGTGGCGAACATAATACCGTTTGTATTTCCGTACATATTGTAACATTTCTACTGATTATGTTCTGGGGAATATATAAAAATCGTAAGTACCAGTGGATTACAGGACTTGTGATGTTAGTGATTGAAGTATTAATTGCAACAAAAGAATATTGGTCAGAAATGCCATGGTGGTGTTACTTCCTTGTTGCAGGAATTGGATTTATTGTAATGGCAGTAATCTATGAAAAGAAAGATTCAACCGAGGAAGAAAGTAACCATGGAGACAAGAATATCACAGAAGACAATCAGGTAATCGAAGGATAAGTCGTAGAAAAAGATAGGCTCCCTTCCAGATAGTAAGTGATTTAAAATCATTCACTTGCTACTTGGAAGGGAGCCTATTAATGTTTAGTGAGACATCCCTGTTACTTTTTCAGTGATGTTTAATTCGTTGATGAAGTTTACCACAAGATTATTAAAGGTTTCGTATCGTTCAATACTGCAGACATGTCCACACTTTTCGATGAACTGTAATCTTGCTTCCTTGAGTTTCTTGTGAGTTTTTTTGACACCTTTAGCAAAAAAGTAATCTTCCTGCCCGGAAATCAAACATACAGGCAAATGGTTTTCAGTAATTACCTTTACATATTTATGAAAGGTAAATTGTGTCTTAAAATATTCTGAGAGCCACATACGAAATGCCACGGATTTCATTTTTAAGGATTCTTTGATAAAGAATTCTCTAGATAATTTATGATTCTTTCTTGGCATCATAAGATTGGCAAACATTGGATAAAAATATTTTTTGGGAATCACGTATTTAAAACCTTCCACAAAAGCTAATAATGTTTTCCAGCCAAGGTGTAAACTCATCACACATCCTGCAAGAATAATGGATTTTACTTTTTCCGGATAAAGATAAGCATATTCCAAAGCAACAATTGTTCCTAAGGACATGGAAAGAATATGTACCTGATGGATGTTCTCAGCTTCCAGAATCTCATTGATACTAGATGCAGAGCGGGTCAATAAATGGCGATGTCTTTCAATGGTAGACCCACCATGACCTTCTAAATCCACAGCAATAATATTGTATTTTTTTAAGAATTTGATTTGATACTTCCAAGTATTAATGCTTCCGCCTAATCCGTGGATTAATAAAATCCATTCCTCGGAATGGTTATCGTATATTTTATAATTCATTTAATCTCCTTTTTTCGCAAAATCCATTCAATGGAATGCGGGATTCCTTATCACGTTCTTATCATAATCTCTACCAATAATCATACACAAAAAAGAACTTTTTTACAAGGAAAATCTATGGTAGTATGAAGTGGAATAAAAGTTGTTCAGGAGGATTGAAAGGAAGATGGGAAAAAGGAAAATAATTACAAAAACAGTGATGTTCCTTGTCATTATGGCATTGAGTATCGGTGTTTCGAACAAGGCTTATGCGAAAACAGTAAAACTGTCGAAAAAGACCGTGAAGATTACGGTAGGTAGCACGAAGAAGATTTCGGTAAAGAATGTTTCGGCAAAGAAGATTAAAAAAGTAAAACTACAGTCTTCTGCGAAGAAAATTGTTAAGGTGAGCAAAATCTCAAAGACAAGATTTAAAGTAAAAGGCTTGAAAAAGGGAAGTGCGAAAGTGACGGTGACATTGAAAATCAAGCAGGATAAGAAGGTTGTCACAAAGAAACTGAAACTGACTGTTAAGGTAAAAAAGAAGGAAGAAACACCGGTAAAGCGCGTGGATGATTCCAAGGCAGTGGCAGTATTAAAAGCCTCTGCAGCAAAGCTTTCCAGAGGCGGAGAAAAGGAAATTTATAAAATGCCGGTATATGATTCGTCCATGGATGTGATTACAGACATGGTAACGGATGCCGGTGCCACATATACGGTTCCTTCCGGAGTGAATGGAACTTTTGATGTATATCTTGAAATTGGAAAGGCAGGATATGTTGCCGGAGAAACCATGTATTCCATTACGGTAAACGGAAAAGAACATTATTGTATTCCGGCAGCTGTGAAAAAGGGATTTGATCTTTCCATGGGAAGATTTTTGATGGGAAGGAATATTACCCTGAAGCGTGGAGATACGGTAAAGGTTATCGGAAACATTGGATTCTCTAAAATATCCGGGAAGAGAATTACTTCCAATCTTCCGATGATTGGAAATCTTTCATTGTATCCGGCAGGAGAAAAGGTGCCGGTAGGCTATGATGGAGGCGTTTTGAAAAATGAAAAAACAGATGCCAGTGACGTTTTATCCGGAAAAACCATTGTATGGTTAGGGTCTTCTGTAACCTATGGCTATGGTTCGGATGGTTATTCCATGGCAGATGAAATCAGCCGCCGACATAAAAATACCACTTGCTATAAATATGCGATTTCAGGAACGACGTTAGTGAATGAAGATGGGACTTCTTATGTAGCACGAATGAAACATGATATTCGTCCGGATATGAAGATTGATTTGTTTGTGGTTCAGTTATCAACCAATGATGCATCCCAGAATAAGGAGTTGGGAACGCTTGCTTCCGGAATGGATTTGGCTGCATTTAATGACAAGACGGTTATGGGGGCAATGGAAACAATTATTGCCTATGCAAAAGATACATGGAACTGCCCGGTAGTTTTTTATACCGGAACAAAATATGAAAGTGTTCCATACGAAAAAATGGTTCAGGGATTATATCAGATTGTGAACAAGTGGAAGATCGGATTAGTGGATTTATGGGGAGACGACCAGATGAGTAGCGTGCTGGGAACGGCTCAATACAAGACTTATATGAAGGATTCCATTCATCCGACAAAGACAGGATATGTGAGCTGGTGGACGCCTAAGTTTGAAAAGAAATTAGCGGAAATCTTAAAGAATGCATAAAGAAAACGGGTATTATGACAATGTCATAGTACCCGTTCTTATTACCAAAATTTAAACTTTCGGACCACTTTTATGGCAAGACGATAGTGCCAAGGGGTCAATGCTTTTCTGGCCTCCTTGATATGCTGACGAATCGGCAAATGCTGTGGACAATGTCCTTCACATTTTCCACATTCAATACATTTTCCAAGGTCCGCCATTTCTTTTTGTAAAGCAACAATCTGGAGATATTCACCTCGACCGGATTTTTTATTTTCCGTATACATCTGGTTATAGCATTTAAATGCTGTCGGAATGTCAATTCCCATTGGACATGGCATGCAATAACCACATCCGGTACATCCCACTTTTGTTTTCTGATTGATTTCCGTTTTTACCGTTTCAATAAATGCAAAGTCTTCCGGTGTGAATTCATCAACTTCACAGTTAGAAGCAATCCGGATATTTTCCTCCACCATTTCCAGGGAATTCATTCCGGACAATACACAGGTGACCTGTGGCTGATTCCAAAGCCAGCGGAAGGCCCATTCGGCAGCTGTCCATTGCTTCGGATGTTCTTTAATCAGCTTCTTTCCGGAGTCTGGCATCAGTCCCACCAGCTTTCCGCCACGTAACGGTTCCATAATAATGACCGGAATATTCTTTTCCGCAGCAGCCATCAGACCTTTTCGACCGGCCTGACTGTGTTCGTCCAGATAATTATACTGAATCTGACAGAAATCCCATGGATAATCATCCAATATCTTCAAAAACATGTCGCTGTTTCCATGATAGGAAAAGCCAAGATTTCGGATCTGACCGGACTGCTTTTTCTCGAGAATCCATTCCTCAATGCCGAGCTTTTTTAATTTTTCCCAAGCGGCAACGTCTGTCAGCATATGCATCAGATAATAATCAATATAATCTGTTTTCAATCGGGATAATTGTTCATTGAAATACTTATCCAAAGCGGCACGGGATTTAATTAAATACTGAGGAAGTTTCGTGGCAAGGTAAACCCGGTCACGGCACTGATTTCTCTCTAATATTTCTCCGACGGCAGTTTCGCTGCCGGGATAAATATAGGCAGTGTCTAAATAGTTCACGCCGTGTTCAATGGCATACATTAATTCCTTTTCTGTCTTTTCTAAATCAATTCCAAGTCCCTTTCTGGAAAAGCGCATGCATCCATAGCCTAAGATGGATATGTCCTGATTTTGTTTGTCTTTGCGATATTGCATAAAGCACCTCCGTTATCTCTGACTGATGGTTAAAATCCGTTAAAAATCTTTTGAGTTTATTTTAAATCTTAACGAAGGAAAAGACAATTGATTCATTTGATTTTTTCCATAAATTATAGTATTCTACAATGCAGAAATACAAAGGAGAACCAGCATGAAAAGAACAGGAAAGATTCTGGCAGTTGTAATGGCAACGGTCATGGCTTTAACAGGGTGTTTACAGTTGAAAAAGGACCCGGTGGGAACAGAACGATTTATTAAAACCGCGGAAGAAGAAAGTATGGAAATCAAGGATGTTAGTAAAGATTTTCATGCCATTGAACCAAGTTCGGAAGAAGACACCACGGAAGAAGGTGTTTTGGAAGCTACGGTTGCTACTCATCCGGATGGATGGAAGGTTGTTTTTGTGAAGTATACCGGTCCGGAAATTGCAAAAAGTGAATTTGAAAAAAGTAATAAGGATTACACCACAGAAGCACCTACCGGAATGGAAAAATCTGTTGAAGCGGGAAATTATAAGCGGATGTATACATCAGAAGCGGGAGAGTTTATTTACATGAGTTATATTGAAGACTCAATTCTCTATGCAATGGGAGATGAAAAGTACGAAACAGACATT
Organism: Eubacterium sp.; assembly: GCA_024698585.1. Taxonomy (GTDB): domain Bacteria; phylum Bacillota; class Clostridia; order Lachnospirales; family Lachnospiraceae; genus Eubacterium_G. The sequence goes on along the minus strand of JAILRB010000010.1, from coordinate 26,783 downwards.
CGTGAATTTGCTAAAAAAATGAAATATTAGATAGAATTTTAAAAGTGCAATTGAATGAAATTGCACTTTTATTGTTCTATGACAAGGAAAATGCAGAACCCAAGCTTTCATATATTTGACGACCGTGATCCAAACCCAAAACAAGCGAAACGGTTTCGACGATTTATGTTCCGAAAGATGGCAAAAATCATACAGAAAAGATTTAAATAAAAACGTTATTACAATTGTGTATTTTGCCAAAACATTGTATGATAAATAGTAACAGAATATACGAACGGAGGACAACGCATGAAGAGAAAAATTTTATTATTTGGGGCATTTATTTTAACACTGATGATGATGACAGGATGTACGGTAAAGAAGGATGCGATTACTTCCGATGAATTCATTTCTCAGGCAGAAGGAAGTGGCTTGAAATGTGACGATGTTACCAGTGATTATTCCGATAACTCGAAAATTAAAAAGGCTACGCTTGCAGAACATGAAGCTGGATGGAGTGTCTATTTCTTTGCATTGGACAGCCAGCAGAGTGCGAAATCCTTATTCGGAAAGAACAAGAAAAGATTGGAAGCAGAAGCACAGGGCGGAAATGCCACATTCATTGACACCAGCAGTTATGAATCTTACCGGGTTAAGGTGAAAAATGAATACTACTATATTTGTTATATCGGCGATACGTTTTTAAGTATTCATGTGGATAAAAAACATGAGTCAGAAGTGCAGGCCTTCTGTGATAAGATTGGTTATTAATTGGAAAGAAAATACAAAAGACCGTTTCCGGTAGGGAACGGTCTAACTTTTGGAGGAAAATATGGAACGAGCAAAAAAAGCAGTAGAATATAATCAGGGAAGAAATAATTGTTGTCAGTCCGTGCTCTTAGTATATGCAGACCGACTAAATATGAGTGAAGAAGAACTCCGTGGATTAGGAGCCGCATTTGGTGCAGGAATGGGTTGTATGGAAGCGACCTGTGGTGCTCTTTGCGGTGCACAGATGGTATTGGGAATGTTAAAGTATGACGGCAGACCGGTTGGTGCAGAGGCGCGAACCATCCTGAAAGAATTTGGAGACCGGGCAGGGGCTACTATTTGTAAGGAATTAAAGGGAATCGAGACAGGAAGAGTATTATGTTCCTGTGATGATTGTGTGAAACATGCAGTAGAAATATTAGAAGAACATTTAGGATAGGAGAATGGTTATGGATCGACAGAAGCAGATTATTAAGACGAGTATTATCGGCATTATTACAAACATATTGCTTTCGGCATTTAAGGCAGTCATTGGAGCGTTATCCGGTTCTATTGCCATTGTTTTAGATGCTGTAAATAACTTAAGTGATGCACTATCTTCCACGATTACTATTATCGGTGCGAAACTGGCAGGAAAAAAGCCGGATAAAAAACATCCATTGGGACACGGAAGAATTGAATACATCAGTGCATTGATTATTGCGGTGATTATTCTTTATGCCGGTTTGACCGCATCCGTGAAATCCGTTGATAAAATCATTCATCCAACGAAACCACATTATTCCTGGATTGGATTGGGAATCATTGCGGTTGCCGTTGTGACAAAGATTATCTTAGGACTTTATGTGAAAAAAGTAGGAGAGCGTGTGAACTCAGATGCGTTAATAGCTTCCGGAAAGGATGCCCTTCTTGATGCAGTAATTTCTTCTTCAACCATTGTTGCAGCTATCATTTTTATTGTCTGCGACTTTTCTACAGAAGCCTGGCTTGCGGCAGTGATTTCCATCATTATTATTAAAGCGGGAATCGAAATGATTCAGGATACATTGTCCCAGATTATCGGACAGCGAATTGATAAGGATATTACCCAGAAGGTGCGTCAGACCATTCTGGAATTTGAGGATGTAAATGGTGCCTATGATTTGATTCTTCATAACTATGGACCGACTAAACTGGTAGGCTCCGTACATATTGAAGTGCCGGATACTTATACGATTCCGAAACTGGATCGATTGGAAAGAAATATTGCAAAGAAGGTATTTCAGGAGCATGGTGTCATGTTAGAAGGCATCGGCATTTATTCTTTAAATACTTTAGATGAAGAAATCGAACGAATTAAAAATGAAGTCAATGAAGTGGTATGCTCCTATGAACATGTTCTTCAGATGCATGGATTTCACATTGATGATGAGAGCATGGAAATGAGTTTTGATATGGTTATTAGTTTTGAGGCGAAGGACCGCAATGAAATTCATCGTCAGGTGGTGAGCAGACTGAAGGAACTGTATCCGGATTACGAGTTCATCATTTCACTGGACATTGACATTAGTGACTAAAAGGAAAAGCGAATGAAAAGAGACATTGATTTAAAAGAAATCTCAGACGGAAAATTATATACGGCCAATGATATGGTGAAAGCAGACTGTCATGATTGTGTGGGGTGTTCTGCCTGCTGTAGTGGAATGGGAGAATCCATTGTATTGGATCCCTATGACATTCATCAGCTTTGCAATGGATTACAGACGGACTTTCAGGGATTGCTGAATCAGTACATTGAACTGAATATGGTGGATGGTCTGATTCTTCCGAATCTGAAAATGAGTGGAGCGAAGGAACAGTGTGGTTTTTTGAACCAGGAAGGACGTTGCAGCATTCATGCCTTTCGACCGGGAATCTGCAGAATGTTTCCTTTAGGCAGGGTTTATGGGGATGAGGGATTTCAATATTTCCTTCAGATTCATGAGTGCCCGGTGGCGAATAAAGGAAAAGTAAAAGTAAAGAAGTGGTTGGGGATTCCGGACTTGAAAGGATATGAACGATATATTACCTTGTGGCACGGATTTTTGAAGGACTGTGAGCAGCATCTTCAGGAATTAACCGCGGAACAACTGCAGGTCCTGACCATGTTTCTTTTGCGTAGTTTTTACCAGACCCCTTACGTGACTGATTTTTTTGTTGAATTTGAGACAAGACTGAATCAGGTTCGTGGACAATTAAATTTAGATGTATGATAGAATTCTCTTGCAGATGGATTTGCGGAGGGTTATTATGATAAAAGAGATTAAGAAGGAGCGTGAATCGCGGTCCAAAGAAAGGAACTAATATGATAACAGTAAAAGAATACAGAGGACACATTCGAAATTGGAAGGCGTTATGCGAAGAACTTGGTATTGACACTACCCTTTCCAGAGAGGAAAGAGAACCAAAGATTTTGATAAAGGCTTATGAAACTTGGGGAACAGAAATGGCAAACCATATGCATGGAATGTTTGCTTTCGCATTATGGGATGAGGAAGCACAGCAGTTGTTCTGTTTGAGAGACCAGTTTGGAACAAAGCCTTTTTATTATTATGTGACAAAGGATGGAAACATTCTTTACGGAACCATGATTCGTCAGATTATGGAACAGGAAGGCTTTGAAAAAGAACTCAATGAAGATATGCTTCAGCTTTATCTGAGTCTGACTTATGTGGCAGGAGAAGATACATTCTTTCAAGGGGTGAAGAAACTTCTTCCGGGCAGATATCTGATCTGGAAAGATGGAAAGATTACCATAGAAAGATATTTCACACCGGAATTCCATCCGGACGAGAGTAAGTCTTTGGAAGACTGGGCGGATGAGATTCATACAACAATCCAGGAGATTTTCCCGGAAGTGAAGGAAGACAATGAAGTGGCAGAATCCTTCTTATCCGGTGGCGTGGATTCTTCTTATGTATTGGCAATGTCTGATGCGAAGAGAACCGGCTCCTGTGGTTATGAGGATGAACGATTTGATGAGTCCGGACTTGCTAAGCAGACTGCAGATATTTTAGGGAGAGAAAATGAAAGATGTCTCATCACACCGGAAGAATATTTTGAGATTGTTCCTTACGTAATGTATAATATGGAACAGCCGTTAGGAGATGCTTCTGCCATTGCGTTTACCATCGCATGTAATGAAACAGCAAAGCATACGAAACTCTGCTATTCCGGAGAAGGTGCAGACGAATTCTTTGGCGGATATAATATGTATCGTAACGCAGAACGTTACGGGGATAACTTAAAGACGTTCTATGTTGGAAATACCAACATCATGAAGGAAGATGAAAAGAAGCAGATTTTGAAAAATTATAAAGAAGGTATTTTACCGATTGATTTGGTAAAGGATATTTACGCAGAAACAGAAGATTTAGATCCGCTTGCAAAGATGTCAAATGTAGATATTCAGATTTGGCTGGAAGGGGATATTTACTTAAATGTAGATAAGATGAGTACTGCAGCAGGACTTGAAATCAGAATGCCGTTAACCGACCGAAGAATCTTTGATATTGCATCTCGTATGCCATCGAAATATAAAGTCAATGAAGAACAGAACAAGGTGGCGTTCCGTACGGCAGCAGCAAAGGTATTGCCGGAAGAAATTGCATTCCGTAAGAAATTGGGATTCATCGTTCCAATCCGTATCTGGATGGCAGACAGCCGCTATAATCAGGATGTGAAGGCAATGTTCCAAAGTGAGATTGCTGCAAAGTTCTTTAATGTTGATGAAATCAATAAAATTTTTGATGATTATGTTGCAGGAGATTCTGATTTATGGAGAAAGGTTTGGACGATTTACACCTTCCTTGTTTGGTATGATGAATACTTTGTAAAAAGATAATCATTTTTAGCAGATTAAGAATCGGGAATATAAAAGAATTGATTCTACAGGCTCAGTTGTTACTGGGCCTGTTTTTTGGTAGAATAATACCATTGAAGAGAATGAAAGGAAGGGAGAAAAATGCCGTCAATTTATGCACATGAAAAGTTTGGCGCCATGGTTTTAGAAAACCTGCCGGATTCGGAAAAAGAGATTATCAGGAAATATTCGGATGAATACCGTATCGGACTTCAGGGACCGGATTTCTTGTTTTTTTATCACCCACTGTTTAAAAATAAAATCAGTAAAATGGGAAAATACTATCATCGCATGGATTGTTATCAATTTATGGAACAGGCGCTTGATGTGGTTCGAACGTATGGAAAGGATAGCCCGCAGTATAGTTATATTTTAGGATATATTTGCCATTTTTCACTGGATTCCAGCTGTCATCCTTATGTGGCAGAGGCAATGGTAGAAACCGGATGTGGTCATGCGGAAATAGAAGGGGATTTTGAACAGCTTCTTTTAATGCATGACAGATATGTTCCCCATAAATATCCTTCTGCGGAACTTGTTCCCACGGGACAAAAGATTGTTGAGGCGATGCAACCGTTTTATGTGAAACTTACTTTAGAAGAAATTGGGAAAGCTATGGAATGGATGAAGAAAATGAAGGAAATCTTATTTGCTCCCGGTTTTCTGAAAAGAGCTGGTCTTGATATGATTATCTATGGAAGTTTTCAACATAAGAAATTGAAAGGTCATGTGATGTTACCACGACCAAATAAGAAGTGTAGGAAGCAAGTGAAACGTTTATACCGTATTTTAAAGAAGACAGTTCCAAAGGGAGTAGAGTTGATTGATAATTTCAGCTTGGCTTGTGAAGGTGGAATGTTGTCAGAGGAATTCCACAAGGATTTCTATGGGCGTAAAGTTTAAAAATTCTGAAAGTGAAAAAGGCTATCGTTGGATTATTATGAATTAGAAAGGGAGGAATGAAGCATGCCATCGATTTATGCACATGATAAATTTGGGGATATGGTATTGGAAAAAATGCCGAAAGAAGAACGAAAAATTGTCAGACAATATTATCAATCTTTTCAGATTGGATTGCAGGGACCGGATTATCTTTTCTTCTACAAGGAAAGAAAAGAAGATAAATATCGAAGAAAGGGATATAAACTCCATCGTCAGGATGCTTATGAATTTATGAAAAATGCAGTGGAAGTGGTTCGCATGCATGGAAAGGAAAGCAGAGAATACAGTTATGCATTAGGCTTTATCCTTCATTTTGTTTTAGACAGTGAATGCCATCCATATATTGGCGAAGCGGAAAAGGAGACCGGGTGTAGTCATGCGGAAATCGAGTGTGATTTTGATTACATGAATCTGCTTCAGGATCAGCAGATTCCAAACCGCTTTAAACTGGCAAAACTGGTTCCTACCAGCCTGGCAGTGGCAGAATGTATGGAGCCATTTTATGATGAGGACATGACAGTTATCAAGGTGCAAAGTGCTTTGAAGCGCATGAGAAGAACTAAGGCACTTTATTATATTCCTCGTCCGGTGAAGAGAGCGTTGGTTCAGTTTGTTCTGAAAAAGCAGAATCGACCAAACCGGATTTTTCAGCAGGCTATTTTGCCGGATCGAAATGAGAAGTGCAGAAAAGAAACAGATCACTTATATGAGTTAATGGAACAGTCTGTTATGAAGGCATTGTATCTCATTGATAATTTCAGCAGTGCTATCGACGGCGGTGTGTTAGACGAAGGATTTCATAAGGATTTTCTAGGCAGAAAAATAGAACCGGAAATCGAAATAGAATTTTAAGAGGAAAAATCATGAAAAAGCAAGAGGATAGTTATCAATGGATTGTGGAACCACTGGTTTCCTGGTATGAAAAAAGTGCCAGGGTTCTTCCTTGGAGAGAAAATGCAGACCCTTATCGGGTATGGGTTTCTGAGATTATGCTGCAGCAGACAAGGGTAGAAGCCGTGATTGCATATTTTAATCGGTTTATGGAAGCACTGCCTACCGTATGGGATCTGGCAAAAGCAGAGGAATCAGTAGTTTTGAAACTGTGGGAAGGCCTGGGGTACTATTCCAGGGCAAGAAACTTAAAGAAAACCGCAGAGATTGTCTGCGAGGAATATGACGGGGAGTTTCCACAGGACTACAAGAAACTGTTGGCTTTGCCCGGAATTGGAAAATATACCGTGGGTTCCATCAGCTCCATTGCCTTTGGATTACCTAGGGCAGCAGTGGACGGAAATGTTCTTCGGGTCATCACACGACTCGATGAAAACCCCAGAGACATTATGGATGAAAAATTCCGACGGGAAATGGCAACGCAGCTAGAGGAAGTATACCCGGAAGGAAAGTGTAGTGAATTTACCCAAAGCCTGATGGAATTAGGAGCAATGATCTGTGTGCCAAATGGTTCACCGAAATGCGAGGAATGTCCGCTAAAAGATGGCTGTAAGGCATTTCAGAACGGAACATGGGAAAAGTATCCGGTGAAAAAAGAAAAGCCGAAGCGAAAGAAAATTGACAAGACGGTATTCCTTCTTCACTGCAAAGAGGAAATGGCCATTGAAAAAGGGGAAGATACCGGATTGTTAGCTGGGTTATGGAAGCTGCCGAATGTGGAACAAAAACTGAAACCGGCAGAAATAGAAGGATGGCTGTCTGAACAGGGATTGGACCAAATCTCCGTGGCAAAGGGGAAAAAGGTCAAGCATATTTTCACCCATATTGAATGGCATATGCAATGTTATATTGTGAAATGCAAAAAGAAGAATAAGAACTTTCAATGGGTTTCGGAAGCGGACTTGGAAGAGAGGATTGCATTGCCAACAGCATATAAGAAATGTTTATAGAAAAGAGGAGCGTTGTTTCGAGGTGAAACAACGTTCCATTTTTTTTAAAATTTTTTTTGAATAGTCAATTCATATCCCGGTGAATCCAGTAATTTACAAAAGAAAGAAAGAAAAGGAAAATAGCAAAAATCATTTCTGAAAAGAAAAATGTAAAATATAGTTGACAAGATGTAAAAATAAGAGTATATTATGATTAAAGAAAGCAAAACGATTTTAAGGAGGTGTCGATATGAGTGGATATTATTATGGAGTTGCAGTTGGTGTGCTTTTTGGTTTGGCATTGGTTTTTGCTTTATTGAAGTTCGTGCATAAAGATTCAGGAATGAAAGCGAAATATGATGAACGGCAAAATGCAATCCGCGGAATCGCCTATAAGTATAGTTTTTTCACGGTAATGATAGGAAATGCAGTTTATACGATTTTCTCAGAGCAGATTAATCGCTTTTTTAAACCGGAAGCATTTGTATTTGTCATTGTAGCTCTTGGAATTTTAGTGTATGCTGGATACAGTATTTTTCACGAAGCATATTTAGGATTGAACGAAAAACCAGGGAGAGTCATAATTTCTTTTATCATTATTGCTCTCATTAATCTGGCAGGTGGAATTACACAGTATGCGAAGGGAAATGTCTTAGAGGATGGAAAAGTAGGTCTTATGTCGGTAAATTTGACTTGCGGTGTATTAATGCTTCTCATTGTATTTATGATTCTTATAAAGAAATGCATGGATAAAAGAGAGGTGGATTAATATGAAAAATTTAAGATTAAAGGCAGCAAGAGCTGGCAGGGATTTATCCCAGCAGGAATTGGCTGATTTGGTCGGAGTCTCTCGGCAGACCATCAGCTCTATTGAAAAAGGGGATTATAATCCAACCATTAACTTGTGCATTGCAATATGTAAAACATTAGATAAGACCCTGGATGAATTGTTCTGGGAAGAATAAAATATAACAATAATAGGAGGACATGAATTATGGCAAAGAATCAGGAAAGATTTGAGGTAGTATTAAAGGAAGGATCTAGCATGAAATTTTCAGGACTGCGCTTAGTCCTGGTAGATAAAGAAACAGGAGTAAATTACTTATGGTTGGCCAGTGGATCAGCAGGTGGACTGACACCATTACTTGATGCAGAAGGAAAACCGGTTATTACAAAATAAAAGTTAAAACATACAAAGTCGCAATTTACAGTGCGGCTTTGCTGTTGATTGGAGGAAACGATGAAATTTAAAGCAGTAGATGAAATCAATCATTTTTCATTTCAGGATTGTCAGGTGGTTGAGGCAGAAGTTAGTCTGGAAGGAATACGCTTTCAGGTAGAAGCTTTGATTGTGCGACCGGAAAATTCACAAAACACAAACTTCACCGAAAGCTATGCAGGAACAACGGAAATCCGCTTCATTGGCGGAACCATTACTTCCGGTGTGAAAGATGGATTTAAATACTATAATGCAGATGATGTATTAATTAAGGAAATCCCGGATACCGTTTTATCGGAAGATGAAGTTTCAGCATTACTGAAAAAAATTGAAGGGGCTTACCTTTATGAAGTAAAAGATGAGGAGAATGAATACATCCTGGCTCTGGAATTTGTGGATGAAAGTGATTTTAATACCGCTTCCGATTCCTATACACTGAAAGTGAAAGCGGAAAAAGTGATAGTGGAGTGGGATTTCTATATGAATCGTGTACAGCATTAAAAAAGTTGCGCTTAGGCGCAACTTTTTTTGTGGAATATAAGTCGGGGAGAGGGGGATGATTACATTTTGCTAAGGAGTTACCTTATAGATTAAAATTTTTTATGTTTAGGGTACACCTTTTGCGGTCGAAAAGTAGGGGCATACCTTATGAAATCGAAAAGTGGTGGATATAGGGTACGTTTTAGGGATGTGAAAAGTGACGGTGTACCATATGAAATTGAAAAGTGGTGGAGGTAAGGTACGTTTTGAGAAAGCGATAAGTAGTGGTGTACCATATGAATTGAAAAAGTGGTGGGTATAGGGTACAAAAAAGAAAAAAGGGAATTTTTGATGTACCCTATAAAATGAAAAAAATCAAAATATAGGGCTCTTATATACAAAAAGAGAAGTTTGAATATACCATATAAAATAAAAAAATGTGGAATGCAGGGTAGGTTCCTAGAATATGTAAAATGATACCGTACCCTATGAAGTCTAAAAGTGTCAAACACAGGGTAAAGTTTAGGAGGACCAAAAGCCCTCCTAATAATTTTTCCGTAATCCCTTCGGATAATGATTCTTCATAATGCCGCCGGCAAGTTTTCCCCAGCCCAGAGAGTAACCGTTTACGGTAATGAGATGCCAGCCTTTTTCACCCTCAGTGGAAAAGGTCTGACCATTCAGATACTGCTTTGCGGTTTCCAAATCAATGTCTGTGGAAAAACGGACAGCTTCCCGATTCAGGGAAAGTGCCAGGGCATGGGATGGTTCAAAGCGGTTCTTTAGGAAGGTTCCTAAATGAAGTCCCGGTCGAAGAACCTTGATGCCTTTAAGCATAGGAGCGTTTTCCGGAAGTAGGTATAACTGATCACCGAATTTCACAAAGGTTCCCTGAAACTTTCTATTTAAATAATTCTTTTCAAAAGATAGATAATCTTTTAACTCTTTCGGATTGATTCCTTTTTCAGGTTTCACTTTACGTACATCCGCAGACTCGGAATGCTTTTCAAAAACTGCGACAAAATGACCTTCTCCTTTCAGGCGATGAGGCCAGAGGCGAATACAGTGCTCAGTGACTTCATGGTCGTTGGAAGAAACCCATTCCGGATGACCACCGTCAAAGACATCGAGAGAGATGTTTGGAGGAACCAAAGAAAATTCCGGATGTGCATTTAGAAAGGCACAAACGGTTCCTTCGTTTTCTGCTGGAGCAAACGTGCAGGTGGAGTAAACGATTCGTCCACCGGATTTTAACATCTTTGCGGCGTTTTCTAAGATTTCTAACTGACGGTCTGCACAAAGCTGAACATTTTCCGGACTCCATTCGTCACAGGCGTCAGAATTCTTTCGAAACATTCCTTCGCCGGAACAAGGAGCATCCACCATGATGCGGTCGAAATATTCTGGGAATTTATTGGCAAGTGTTTCAGAATCCGCATTGGTTACAATGGCGTTCTGGATGCCCATACGTTCCACATTTTCAGAAAGAATCTTGGCACGGCTTGGAATAATCTCGTTACAGATTAAAATGCCCTGCCCCTGCATGGAGGAAGCAATCTCTGTAGTCTTTCCTCCGGGAGCAGCGCATAAATCCAAAACCGTTTCTCCCGGCTTCGCATCTAAAAGTACTGCCGGAAGCATGGCGCTGGCTTCCTGAATGTAATAGATTCCGGCTTCGTGATAGGGATGTTTTCCCGGTTGCAGGGATTCTTCGTAATAGTAGCCTTCCTTACACCAAGGAACAGCTTCAAGATTCCAGTCAGCAATGAAATCAAGAAACATCTGGTCAGCCTTTAAGGTGTTAAGACGCAGTGATTTATAAGATGGATTGTCATAGCTTTTCATAAAAGCGTCGAACGCATCCCCTAGGTTTTCTTTCATTCGTTCTAAAAACTTCTCTGGTAACATTTCAATCTCCTAAATGATTCGTACTAAACTGTTGTACATTTTATCACACCTTGTGCTATAATGCCTAGAGTGATTTCATACGAAAGACAGGTGAAGGAAATGCATGAGTTGATTATGTTCTATGGGAACAGTGTTTTGCTGGGAATCGGATTGGCAATGGATGCCTTTTCCGTCTCTGTGGGCAATGGACTCAATGAACCGAAGATGAGAAGAAAACGTATGGTGATGATTGCCGGAACCTTTGCGGGATTTCAGTTACTGATGCCGCTGATTGGATGGGTTCTCGTTTATACCGGCGTACAGTATTTTTCGGTGTTGGAAAAATTCATTCCATGGATTGCATTGATACTGTTAAGTTTCATTGGTGGAAAAATGCTTGTGGAAGGAATTAAAAATGAAGCAGAAGAAGAGGTGGAGGCCGTAGGAATGATGGCGTTGTTTGCGCAGGGGATAGCCACATCCATTGATGCTCTTTCTGCGGGATTTACCATTGTGGGATTTTCCGTGCCACGGGTTGTGATTTGTTGTCTGATTATTGGTGGGGTTACCTTTGTAATCTGTATGATTGGCTTAAAGATAGGAAAAAAGTTTGGAATGCTATTGGCAAACAAGGCAATGATTTTAGGGGGCAGCATTTTAATCTTTATCGGAATTGAAGTATTTGTGAAAGGTTTTATTTCATAAAGAATCGAAAACAAAGGTTGTTTTCTGAAAGAATCGTGTTATAATTCTTTTTGTCACTTGTGGTGGCACAGAAGTTATTGAATCAATAATTGAATAAGAAGAGAGGTAAAACAAATGACAGAATTAAAGCCTATTAAAGAGGGAAAAGTTCGTGAAATCTATGATAATGGTGATAACCTAATCATGGTAGCTACAGACAGAATCAGCTGTTTCGATGTAATTTTGAACAATGAAGTTACAAAGAAGGGAACAGTACTGACTCAGATGTCAAAGTTCTGGTTTGACATGACAGAAGATATTCTTCCAAATCACATGATTTCTGTAGATGTTAAGGATATGCCTGAATTCTTCCAGCAGGACAAGTTTGATGGAAACAGCATGATGTGCAGAAAGTTACAGATGCTTCCAATCGAATGTATCGTTCGTGGATATATCACAGGTAGTGGTTGGGCAAGCTATCAGGAAAACGGAACTGTTTGTGGAATTAAGTTACCAGAAGGTCTTCAGGAATCTGACAAGCTTCCGGAACCAATCTACACACCTTCTACTAAGGCTGAAATTGGTGATCATGATGAAAATATATCTTATGAGAGAAGTATCGAAGTTCTTGAAAAAGAATTTCCTGGAAAAGGTGAAGAATATGCTGCAAAACTTCGTGATTATACCATCGCTCTTTATAAGAAATGTGCAGATTATGCATTAGAAAAAGGAATCATCATTGCAGATACAAAATTTGAATTTGGTCTGGATGAAGAAGGAAACATTGTAATTGGTGATGAAATGCTTACACCGGATAGTTCACGTTTCTGGCCAGCAGACGGATACGAAGCAGGACACGGACAGCCATCCTTTGATAAGCAGTTTGCAAGAGATTGGTTAAAGAGTAACGAAGGTCATAACTGGACACTTCCACAGGAAATTGTTGATAAGACCATCGAAAAGTACTTACAATCTTATAAAATGTTAACAGGAAAAGATTTATAATTTTCATATAAGGAAAAAGAGTATTTTGTCGTTTGCTTCGGAATGAGGTGAGGGATTAAATACTCTTTTTTCTTTTTGTATATTTACTGTGGGAAAATTTCGAGTAAAATAGAAGAGTAGTAAAATGATTACTTCCTTTTCATAAGAAATGAGAGAAACACATATAATCAATTAAACAGAAAAAGCAATCGGGAGGATGAAATATGAATATAGCCGTATATTGCGGAGCAGCAAAAGGAAAAGATCCTGTTTACGAAGAGGCAGCGAGAACTGTCGGAAAATGGATTGCAGAAAACGGACATACATTAATTTACGGCGGTGGAAATGTGGGGCTGATGGGAGTCGTTGCAAACACCGTATTGGAATTAGGCGGAAAGGTGATTGGGGTGATTCCGGACATTTTGTTTATCAGGGAACAGCGTCATGATGGAATCACAGAAATCATCGATACCCATAGCATGAGTGAACGAAGAAATAAAATGATTGAACTCAGTGATGCATTTATTGCGTTGCCGGGTGGTCCGGGAACCCTGGATGAAATCTCAGAAATCATTATGTTTATTCGAATTCGTGAATTAAACGAACCATGCGTTTTATATAATACAAAGGAATTTTATGAGCCACTGAGAGCAATGCTTCTTTTGATGGGACAGGAAGGATTTATGGAAAAGGACGATATGAATAAAATTCTCTTTTCCGACGATATTGACGAGGTGGCTGCATATATTACAAAAGGCAATAAGGAATAGGAGATACTTATGAAGATTGCATTGTGTCAGTTGCAGATTCAGTATGAATGCAAGGAAGAAAACCTGAAAACGGCGGAAGGATACATAAAGGAAGCGTCCGACCAAAAGGTGGATCTCATTCTGTTCCCGGAAATGAGTTTTACCGGATTTTCTATGAATACATTAAAAACCGGCGAAGAACAGATGGAGACTGTGAATGTGATGAAGCAGCTTGCTGAAAAGTATCAGGTTGCCATCGGCTTCGGCTGGGTAAAGCATCAGAAGAACTGTGAGAACCATTATACAGTAGTCGATGCCAGCGGGAAAACTCTGGGAGATTATATTAAAATTCATCCATTTAGTTTCGCAGGGGAAGATGAGGTATTTACCAAGGGACAGGCAATCAGCTTTTTTCAGTATCAGGGGATGACTTTCGGAATTACCATTTGTTATGACTTGCGGTTTCCGGAATTGTATCAAAGATTATCTGAGGAAGCAGATGCCATCATCGTTGCAGCAAACTGGCCTAAAGTACGAGTGGCACAATGGGATGCATTGCTTCAGGCACGGGCCATTGAAAACCAATCCTATATCTTAGGAGTCAATTGTACCGGAACGCAGGAGGACACTGTTTATTCCGGACATGGAAAAGTCATTGCACCGGATGGAACCGTGGTTCTGGATCTGAAGGAAGATGCCGGAATGCATATTATGGATTTGGACAATGATGTTCAGGTGTATCGGGAAAAGTTTCCGATGAAGCAGGATCGAAGAAAGGCATTTTATAAAAACTTTTATTAGGAAATTATTATGGAAATATATATTATACGTCACGGCACCACGCCGTGGAATGAAAAAAAGAAGCTTCAGGGAAGTGTGGATAAGGAACTGAATGAAGCAGGAAGAATGCTGGCAAGAAAAACAGCAGAAGGATTACGGGAAATTCATTTTGACAAAATTTACAGTTCTCCGCTAAAACGAGCATTGGAAACAGCACAGATTATCGGGGAAGGCAGAGAGATTCCATTGATTACCGATAAACGTTTGCAGGAGATTGACTTCGGCGATTATGAAGGACAGAATGGAATGGAGTTACAAAAGGACGAAAGTCAATTCTTTCGTTTCTTTTTTTCGGAACCGGAGAAATATCGTGCCAGTGGAGACGGGGAAGAACTGGAGGAACTTTGTGAAAGAACAAAGCAGTTTATGGAGGAAGTCATTGAACCGCAAAAGGAACAACTGGAGCGAATTATGATTGTGGGACATGGGGCAATGAATAAGTCCATTATGTGTCATGTGTTGCAACACGGTATAGAACAATTTTGGTCCGGAGGATTACAGTCCAATTGTGGTGTGATTGTTGTCCGCCTGGATCAGGAGGGATATCATTTAATAGAAGAAAATAAACTTTTTTATTAAGTTATGGGTGGCAATTCTTAAAAAGTTTTGTTACAATACCAAAGGAGTAAAATGATGGACAATTCCTTCCCTTGGAAGGAGCACAGTGTACAGGAGGAAGTGCTATGGCTTCAGAAAAAGAAATTGAAGATTTAATCGCAATGCTTGATGGCAAGATTGAAAAGGGAGAGGCACGGGTTCGCGTTCGTGTTTCTGAAGATGTTGAAGCGGGAGAAATGCTTTCTGTCCACCATCACGGAAGATGTGATGTTGGAAGTGCATGGGCTACCGGAAAAGTAAAGAATGAGGAATGTGTTGACGTTCCGCCATTGGAGGAAGAGTAGTTGAAGTTAAAGAAAGGGCTCATCATTTTTACAGGTTTGATATGTATATTACCAATCATTGCCGGTGTGATTCTTTGGAACAAACTGCCGGCGCAGATGGCTACCAGTTTTGACTGGAGTGGAAATCCTACGGCATATCAGTCGAAGTGGTTTGCAGTGTTTGTAATCCCTTTAATGATTATTGCGTTGCATGGTCTGAGTAGTTTTAGTTTGCTAAAACGAGATGGATATGGAAGAGTGCGGGAATTGGTTTACGGATTGATTGTGATTAATTGTCCAATCATTTCTGTATTTTCCGGATTGGGTCTGTATTCTTATGCATTAGGACATGACCTGACGGTAAATCTTTTTGCCATTGGAGCGGTATTGGTAGTATCTCTGATTTATGGAATCTGCTCCATCCTGAAATGGCAGGACTAAAATTTATAAAAGAAAGAGGTGAATGAAATGGATAGTGGCGACAGTCTCGGGCGATATTATAATAATGAAAAGTATATCGATGAAACTGGCGTAATGTATCCGTTTCATGTTTCATAGATATAGTTTTCATTATAAGCGCGCCCAAATTACCAAAGAAAAAAGGTAATATGAGCACGCCTTTTCTTTTTATGGAAAGTGTGTGCGGAAGGGAGAGTTATAGTGAATAAGGAATTAAAAGAATTAGAAGAACAGATGGAACCGATTACCGCGGAAGAACAGCTTTCTGAAAGTAATCAGGATGTGGAAGAAAACATCGTTGTTGAAGTTCCGGAGAGGGATGACTACGAAGAAGAAATCATGCAGATTATTCGTGGCGATGAGTCTCCGGAAGTAAAAAAAGAGAGACTGGATGATTATCATGAAAATGATATCGCAGCAGTTTTGGAAGATTTGGATCGACAGGAACGACGGAAACTGTATTCCGTATTAGGTCTTGACCGCGTTTCTGAGGTCTTTGCATATTTAGACGATCCGGAAGAATTTATTGAAGAATTAGATGAAGAACTGGCCGCAGACATTTTGGAAAACATGGAACCGGATGATGCGGTAGATATCCTGGAAGAACTGGAAGACGAGAAGAGTGAGGCCTTAATCCAGTTGATGGAAGAAGAAGCCAGGGAAGATATTGATTTGATTCAGTCCTATGGTGATAATGAAATTGGTAGTAAGATGACGACGAATTTTGTTACCCTAGAGTTAGGATTGACCATTCCGCAGGCAATGAAAAGCATGGTGAGTCAGGCGGCAGATAATGATAATATCACCACATTATATGTGTTAAAGGATGACGGGACTTTTTACGGTGCCATTGATCTGACGGATTTAATCATTGCCAGAAAATATGATGATTTAGAAGCCTTGGTTACGACATCGTATCCGTTCGTGTACGACCATGAAACCATAGATGATGTTATCGAAGATTTGAAGGATTACTCGGAAGATTCCATACCGGTACTGGATAATGAAAAACATATTCTTGGTGTCATTACCTCTCAGGATATGACTGAGATTGTCGATGAAGAGATGGGTGAGGATTATGCAAAGTTAGCTGGTTTGAGTGAAGAAGAAGATTTGGAAGAGCCTTTGCTTGCCAGCTTGAGAAAGCGTACCCCATGGTTGATTGTATTGTTGTTCTTAGGAATGATTGTTGCCACAGTAACAGGAACCTTTGAAGGGGTCATTGCAGGGATTCCCACCATTGTATTTTTCCAGTCGGTAATTTTGGGAATGTCCGGAAATGTTGGAACCCAGACCCTAGCGGTTACCATTCGTGTGCTGATGGATGAAGAATTGACTACATCCCAACAGGTTGGATTTATTTTCAAGGAGATGCGTATCGGATTCTGCAATGGGTTGATTGTGGGATTGATTTCCTTTGTGGTAACGGGAATGTATATTCATTTCATTAAGGGATTTATTTTCTCATCAGCCTTTGCCATGGCAGGGTGTATTGGTTGTGCGCTTTGGGTGGCAATGATTATTTCAAGCTTTGTCGGAGCCATTGTTCCGATTATCTTTACAAAGTTAAAGGTGGATCCGGCAGTTGCATCCGGTCCGCTGATTTCGACCATGAACGATTTGGTTGCAGTGGTAACTTATTATGGAATGTCTATGGTATTATTGATTAACGTATTGGGACTTGATAAAATAGCGAATTAAACAGAGAATGAATGGAAAGAATGTCAGAAACAATTATCGTTTATAGTGATGTCCACACGAAAACAATTTATAGTATTGCAGATGAGCTCTATCAGAAAGAAATGGTGAATACGGAAGCTCAGCACAACTATTTATATGAAAAAATATTGAAATTGTGCAATCCGGATTATAGAAAAGTATTATTTCAGTAATGCACTAGAAGTTTAATAAACTATACAGAAGTAAAGAACCCGCATTGGTTATTTCCAATGCGGGTCTGTTTCTTTTATTTTGAATTTTTAACAACCAGTTTTAACGGTGGCCAGATTACACATGCCAGAAAGACTCCAAAAAGTGTGGTAAACAGTGGAGCAATATGGAACATATTCTGCACTGTATTGACCTGAATCTTGGTCATGGAAGATTTCCAAGTTGGTATAATCCAACTAATCACCAAAAGTCTCATACAGAGGTATTTACATACCGCACCTACGGATAACACCAGTGGTAAAAGATTTAACTCATTTTTCTTTCCACGAATGAACCATGCTGACAAAACTAAAATAATATTTCCCACCATAATGCATGGTAAAATTGCAGGAACAGAAGCAATAAAACCTCCGTTGGAAATTACAAAAGAAATAATTGGTGCCATAATGGATAAAATAATTCCTCCAAAGATTCCGCAGTACAAAGTTCCTAAAATCAGAATTAGATTAATGAGGATGTCTTTGGCAGAAATACGATAACCGGCAACTTCTAATCCAGGGATTTTCAAAAAACGAATAATTAAAAAGCTTAGTGCCAGTAAAAGTACCGTCACAACAATTTGTTTTGTATTTAATTTCATAATTTATCTCCTTTATTCTTCCGACGTGATTAAATCTAAATACTGGATATATTCAGACTCATCTGGGGATGTTTTTTCAGAACGTTCCATGTCATGTTCCAAATGGACTCTTGCACGACGCACATCCTTTAACACGCCGGCCCCACCAATACAACCGCCGGGACAAGCCATTCCCTCTAAAAGGTAGCCGTCATACTTTCCGGCTTTCGCCAGCATCAGCATTTTCTTACACTCTGCTAATCCTTCAGCATTGACCGTATGGATTTCCCGTTCCGGTGCCATCTCCTGAATTACCTTTACCACGGCTTTTGCCACACCACCGCTGGCTGCAAAGCCCTTCCCGTAAGAACTGGACTGTTGCACGGATTGTTCCGGCTCCAGTTTTTCCACATTGATGCCTTTTGCCTCAAATAGTCCCATAGTTTCTTCGAAGGTTAGCACGAAATCGACTTCGCTTCGAACGGAACGACGACTGGCTTCCAGTTTCTTTGCGGCACAAGGTCCGATGAATACTACTTTACAATCCGGATGTTCCTTCTTGATTACTCTGGCTGTTAAAACCATTGGAGTCAATGACATGGAAATGTAATCTGCATATTCCGGCAATGTTTTCTTTGCCATAACGGACCAAGCCGGACAACAGGAGGTTCCCATCCATTTCTGTTTGGAAGGAACATTGGTCAGAAAATCTTCTGCTTCCTGAATGGCACAGAGGTCTGCACCAATAGCGACTTCAATCATGTCCTCGAATCCAAGTGCCTTTAAGCCGGCACGTACCAGTTCCGGAGTCGCCTTGCTACCAAACTGATGAATAAACGATGGAGCAATGGCTGCATAAATCGGAGTGTCACTTTTTAGTGCCAACACGGTCTGATAAATCTGACTTTTATCAACAATGGCACTAAACGGGCAACTAACCAGACACATTCCACAGGAAACACATTTATCATAATCAATATCAGCTCGTCCATATTCGTCACTGCCAATGGCATTCATTCCGCAGGCTTTCACGCAAGGGCGTTCCTGCTTGATAATGGCACTGTAAGGACAAGCCTTTAAACATTTTCCACATTTAATACATTTCTCCTGATCAATGACGGAACGCCCGTTTTCCATATGAATGGCATCTTTCGGACAAACCTCGATACAAGGATGTTCAATACATCCCTGACATGCATCCGTAATAAACACTTTATTATGTGGGCAGGCATGACAGGCGAATTTAATAATGTTAATCAATGGTGGATCATAATATTTTTCGTCAATAGCACTGGCATCAATTCCTTCAGAGAGCGGTGCATGTTCTGACATTTTTCGAATCGGCAGTCCCATGGTCGCTCGCAGACGCTCCCCTACAATAGCACGTTCCAAAAAGATGTTATCGTAATATTTTCCGATTTCTCCCGGAACAATTTCGTAAGGTAAATCTTCTATTTTAGAAAGAGGGGAATCCTCAAAAGCCATCTTTGCAATTTCCGTAAATACTTTATGCCGTATTTCCGCTTTGCTGGAATATAAACCTCTCATAATGTTCTCCCTTGTGATTCAATTTCTTCGCTCAGTATAACATAAGGAAGAAGATAGACACAAGTTTCAGAAAGAAACATTTTTTATAAAATTTATGTGGAATTAAAAAACGATTCGTATTATTATAGTTAATGCTGAAAAAAGAAAGAGGATAGAAGAAATGAACGAAAAAAAGATTAATAATCCATTGGGAACAGAACCGGTCGGAACGTTGATTCGCAAGTTTGCGATTCCAAGTATTATTTCTATGCTGGTGATGTCCTTTTATAATATTGTCGATCAGTTCTTTATTGGAAGAACCGTTGGACCGTTAGGAAATGCTGCAACAAATATTTCCTTCCCGCTGACCACACTCTGCATTGCTACGGCGTTAGCCTTCGGAATCGGTGGTGCGGCTGGCTTTAACCTGAATATGGGAGCGGGCAATAAAGAGAAGGCAATCCATTTCGTAGGCAACGCCATTACTATGATGTTTTCCATTGGAATTCTGGTTACAATTGTCACTTCAGTGTTTCTGAAACCAATCTTGGTGTTATTCGGTGCACCGGATTCAGCAGGAGCACATTCAGTCCTTGGGTACAGTGTAGAATATGTCAGGGTTCTTGCCCTAGGATTTCCGTTTGCAATTCTTTCTGCCGGTGGGGCACATCTGATTCGTGCGGATGGAAGCCCACGCTACTCTATGATTTGCAATGTGGCAGGGGCATTCTGTAATGTAATTCTGGACTATCTGTTTGTCATGCGATTCGGTTGGGGAATGACCGGAGCAGCTACAGCCACTGTCATTGGTCAGGTATTGTCCTTTAGTATGGTGGTTTATTATCTGGTTCATTATAAAACCGCAACGATTGAAAAGAGGTATCTGGTACCACAGCGGTCAATTGTTTTTAAAACCGTTCATCTTGGAATGGCACAATGTCTGAATCAGTTGGCAATTATGGTGGTTCAGATTGTTATGAATAAATCCCTGGCGCACTATGGCGCACTTTCCAGTTTCGGACAGGAAATCCCGTTGGCCTGTGTGGGAATTATTATGAAGGTAAATCAGGTTTACTTTTCCATTTGTATTGGTGTCTCCCAGGGAATGCAGCCGATTGCATCCTTTAACCGTGGAGCTAATCAGTTTGCAAGGGTCAGAAAGGCATACAAAATTGCATGCATCACGAACACGGTGGTGTCCAGTATTGCATTTTTGATTTTCCAGCTATTTCCGATACAGATTATTGGAATCTTTGGTGGAGGAAGTGACGCATACTTTCTCTTTGCGGAAAAGTTCTTCCGTATTTTCTTATTTATGACATTTTTAAATGGAATCCAGCCGATTACGTCAACTTTCTGTACGGCCATAGGAGAACCAAACAAGGGAGCGTTCTTATCATTGACCAGACAGATTATCTTTTTCCTTCCATTATTAATTGTTATGCCGATGTTGTTTATGCATTTCGGCGAGGAGGGAATTAATGGAATTATGTTCACGGCGCCGATTTCAGACTTTTTGTCAGCAGCGGCATCTTTATTGATGATTCGCAAGATTTTTTCGCAGTTTCACGAATTGGAAAAAGGCATGGAAGTGTAGAAAAAACAATTGAAAATTTTTTGTAAAATCTTTTCCCTTGGATTTATCGGGGAAAAAACGTTTTTAGGTTAAAAAATAGCACAATTTTTTTCGTTTTTGTTGCATTTATCACTGTACAAAATGGAAGATATTGTGCTATAATACGTTTTGCAAACACAAGATATAGTGCTTTTTGAAGGAAAAGTGATAAAGAAACGATGGGATCAGGGAAGAATCCCTTATTTAATGGTGATTGTGTGTTTTTAGGAGGAAAAAATGGAAACTACGAAAGTACAAAAAGTTATTAAGAGAAATGGTGAAGAGGTAACTTTTGACGTAAACAAGATTTTGAACGCTATTAGAAAGGCAAATAACGAAATTGATCCGATTTACAAAATGAATGAGTATCAGATCAGTGCTGTTGGAAAAAATGTGGAATCTCAGATTCTCCAGTCTAATCATGCGGTAGCCGTGGAAGACATTCAGGACATGGTTGAGCGTGGTATCATGGAGATGCGTGGTTATGAAGTAGCACAGAAGTATGTGCGTTATCGTTATAACCGTGAGCTTGCCAGAAAAGCGAATACGACAGATGAAACAATCTTTTCATTGATTAACCAGAATAACGAAGAAGTAAAGCAGGAGAATTCCAATAAGAATCCGACCATTAACTCGACACAGCGTGACTACATGGCAGGGGAAGTCAGCAAGGATTTAACAAAACGTATCTTACTTCCGGAAGACATTGTACAGGCACATGAACAGGGAATTATTCATTTTCATGACTCTGATTATTTTGCACAGAAAGAACATAACTGTGATCTGATTGACTTAGAAGACATGTTACAGAACGGAACATGTATTTCAGAAACAAAGATTGATTCACCTCACAGTTTTTATACTGCATGTAATGTAACAACACAGATTGTTGCACAGGTAGCCAGCAACCAGTATGGTGGACAGTCCTTCTCATTGTCCCACCTTGCACCGTTTGTTCAGGTTTCCAGAGAAAAAATCACAAAAGAAGTTCAGGCTGAGAGTGAAGAAATCGGAATGAACTACACCGATGATCAGGTGAAGCAGATTGTGGAAAGACGTTTGAAAGATGAAATTAATCGTGGTATTCAGACTATTCAGTATCAGCTTATCACATTAATGACTTGTAATGGTCAGGCACCATTCGTAACGATGTTCATGTACTTGGACGAAGTGCCGGAAGGACAGACCAGAGACGATTTAGCTGCAATCATTGAAGAAACATTGAAGCAGAGAATGAAAGGTGTTAAGAACGAAAAAGGCGTTTGGATTACACCGGCATTCCCTAAGATTATTTATGTATTAGATGAAGATAATGTAACGCCGGACTCTAAATACTGGTACTTAACAGAGCTTGCTGCTCAGTGTACCGCTAAGAGAATGGTACCGGATTATATTTCTGCCAAGGTAATGAAGCAGATGAAGAATGGCAATGTTTATACCTGTATGGGTTGCCGTTCCTTCCTGACAGTAGAAGACAGCCAGAGAAAACCTGATGGAAGCTACAAATTCTACGGAAGATTCAATCAGGGGGTAGTAACAATTAACTTAGTAGACGTGGCTTGTTCTTCAAACGGCGATATGGACTTGTTCTGGAAGATTCTTGAAGAAAGACTGGAACTTTGTCATAGAGCACTGCGTTGCCGTCATGAAAGATTGCTTGGAACCCCATCTGACGTTGCACCGATTCTTTGGCAGAATGGTGCGTTGGCACGTTTAAAGAAGGGTGAAACCATTGATAAATTATTGTTTAACGGCTACTCCACAATTTCATTGGGATATGCCGGACTCTATGAGATGTGTGTTCGAATGACCGGGAAATCTCATACAGATCCTGATGCAAAACAGTTTGCACTTCAGGTTATGCAGAAGTTAAATGACAAGTGTGCTGAATGGAAAGCAGCAGAAAACATCAGCTATTCCGTTTACGGTACACCGATGGAATCTACAACATATAAATTTGCGAAATGTCTCCAGAAGAGATTTGGTGTCATTAAGGGTGTAACAGATAAGAACTACATCACAAACAGTTATCATGTTCACGTTACAGAACCAATTGATGCATTCAGCAAATTGAAGTTTGAATCTGAATTCCAGAAACTTTCTCCAGGTGGAGCCATTAGTTATGTAGAGGTTCCAAATCTTCAGGATAATATCGAAGCTGTTATCGAAGTTATGAAGTTTATCTATGATAACATTATGTATGCAGAGTTGAACACAAAATCAGATTACTGCGAATGCTGTGGATACAATGGAGAAATCCAGATTGTAGAAGACGAAGAATCCGGTAAGCTACTTTGGGAATGCCCTAGCTGTGGAAACAGAAATCAGGATAAGATGAGCGTGGCTCGTCGTACCTGCGGATACATCGGAACACAGTTCTGGAATCAGGGAAGAACCCAGGAAATTAAGGAAAGAGTATTGCATCTGTAGGATGCGGTAGTATTATTAATTGAAAGAAAAGAACCGTTTTGTCGAAATGGTTCTTTTCTATTTTTTTGGGGGAGTATCGTAATTGAATCCACCTAATCAGGCAGAAGTCTACGCATAGGTGGAGGATTTCGTATGAATTTTGGTGGAGTTCCACCTGGTTTAAGATAACGCGAAAAATAGGTGGAGAAAAAGAGTTGTGGTTATTGGGGAAATTCATCTATTAGAGGATAAAGCGAGAAATAGGTGAAAAAGATTAAGTGCTAGTTGATGATTAATCCACCTGTGAGAGCAAGAGGGTTATTATAGGTGGAAAGTGGAAGCACCCGAGGAAGGAAAAAACCACCTAAATTATAGAAATCGTTCCGATGGGTGGAAGCAAGAAGAAATATAGAAACTCTAACGTAAAAGGTGATTTCCCTGAGTCTGGTATTCGTAGTTATGTCTATTATAATAATGGTGATATTAAGACAATAAAAGATTATAGAAAATTTTTACAGGGTACTAACGAATACATTAATAAGTCATATTCTTATGATGTGTTTGATAGAGTGACAAGCATTACTATTTCAGACAGTGGAAATCTGAATACAATTTTAGAAAATCACACATATACATATGATAAAAATAGTAATATTATAAGTGAAGGAATCATAAATAATTACCCAAGCAACCAGTCAGAAAAAGTTAATGAAACAAGATTATATACTTATGATAATTTAAATCGTCTGAAAACATCAAAGGTAACAAATAATATTACACAGGCAGAGAAAAATACAGCATATACGTATGATAAAGTTGGAAATTGTACGCAAAAAGTAGAGGATGGAGTTACAACAACCAATACGTATAATGCGTTAAATCAATTGGTTCAAAGTTCTGTATCCAGTAATGGAATACAAAATTATTTGATGTTTTATGGTTATGATGGAAACGGAAATGAGATATTAGAGCAGAAGATGGAACATGTTCCAACAATAAGTGAGACGATCCAAAAGGAATATGATTCGAATAATCAGTTAACAAAAGTAACGGCTAGGACTGGTGGTACAAGTGGGCCAATCCAATATACTCAAGAAAACACTTATAATTATGATGGTAAACGAATTTCTAGGACTGAAAATGGACAAACCACTTTCTTCTACTATCAGAATGGAGTATTATTATATACAACAGATGAGAATGGAAATAAAAAGTGTCAGAATATTATTGGACCAAAAGATAATATTATAGCTACAATTCATTATGATAATGGACAGCACGCATTCTTCTATAATAAAGACATTGAAATTAGTGTAACGAATATTGTTAATGAAGACGGAAACGGAGTGGTTAGTTATCAGCACGATGATTATGGAACAACGGCGAAGTATGGTGATGCAGATTTTTATAATGAAATATGTTATACAAGTGGAATATATGATGAACTGACGGGATTATATTATTTGAATGCAAGATATTATAGTCCAGAAGACCAAAGATTTATGTCTCAAGACAGTTATAGGGGAGAGCAAGCTATTTATATTGTGTTGTAGGAGAAGTAGGACCACAAATGGCAATTGGAGAAGTTTCAATTTATGCAGCATGGAAAATGAAAGGTATTACTCCGCCTAAAAATGATGTTGTTAAATCAAAGCACAGAATTGGAAATATGAGTCAAGTGGGAAGTTGGGAAATAATTCTATTTGAGTCTTCAGCGCCAAGTTCAAGAGTTTTTTCAAAGGGAAAAGATATGGTTGGAAATATAAAAAGGTAAACGGCTTTAGAAAACAAATAAAAAAAGAGGAAAGAAGTGTTATAAAGGAACAGGGAAATGTCTAAATGATTAAGTGAAAGGAGGACATAGTCAACTTATTTTATAAATTAGTGACTATAGCAAAACAATGAAAAGTAAAATAATGATATGCATTCTGACTCTTGCGGTTTTACTACAATTCGTAGGTTGCAATAATAGTGATAGTTCAGCAGTTCAGAAAGAAGTTAATAAGAATAGTTTCACAATTCATGAGATCTCAGAAAGAGATAATGGTTACATTGTTCCGGATCCAAAGAGCGTAAATGGTGAAGCAAATGTAATCTTGCATTCACGTGAGAAAGCTGGAGAAGAAACTAACTATGATTTATCATTCCTTGGTTTTAAGAATGAAGTGTTTATTACCAATTATGAAGTTGGAAATATTACAGGGAGTGGGAAGAATCTGGTTTTGGCAATCAATGAGGGGAAAAAAGATAATAACTACGAATATATTGCCGTACTAGATTATAATCAAAAAGAAAGTTATTTGATACAGACGGATATGGTTGCGTGCGATGGTAAAGATGAGCAAATAAATTTGTGTGATATTACCGGTGATGGACAGGATGAAATAATTTATTCCAATGAACCAAATAGATCTTTGATTTGGAATATGTATACATATGACCAAAATGAACTGAAAAAGATGTATAGTAATGTGCAGTCTGCAGAATTAGAACGAGATGGTTTTGATATCGAATTAATAGATGATTATAAGATTAAGGTAAAAGGACGAGATTTTTCGTATGATGAAACGATATCTTTGCTAGATTGGGACTATAAAGAAAGCGAGTTGGAAAGCGAAAAATTTGGCTACGCGTATAAAAATGGAAAGGTCAATTTAAAAGAAGGAATCCCGGCAGAAATAAAATTTTTGATGGCAGAAAAATGGGAACAGGGGTATGCGGAATATGACTATTTTAAAAAAGCAAGCAAAGAAAATGGTATTGTGCTTCCTCTACGAATAGTTTTAGGAGAAAAGGAAATAGGAAATCTATTGGTTGATTTAAAATATAATGCTAAAACGAAAGAAATGGAGATATCTAGAACCTGGCTACAAAAAATAGAGGAATAATAACCATGTGTTATGAAGAAAAAGAGCGGATAATAAACGAAATAGAAGAAAGAGTTGAATCGGGTAAAGCAGAAAAAGAGGATTTGGAACGTTTGGTAAAAATGTGCAAAAATCAGGACTCATATATTCGAGGTTGTGTTGCAGCATTATTAGTTAACTTTGAGGAAGATGGAGAAGATACATTACTAAAAATGACAACA